>NZ_PDCP01000006.1 GCF_002553505.1 Mycolicibacterium agri
GGTCTGACTGAACACACGCGCCACAGAGCGCTTTGAGGCACCCCGCCCCCAAAGCCACTAATTCAGCAGGCTCCTAGAGAACAAGGTCGTGATCGTGGCGGGGCTGGGCGGCATCGGCAACGGCCTGGCCCGCCGCTACGCCGACGAGGGCGCACGGCTGGTGATCGGCGATCTCGACGCCGAGTTGGCCACGCGGGTGGCCGCCGACCTCGACCCGTCCGGCGAGCGGGTGCGCGGACAACCGCTCGACGGCAC
This sequence comes from Mycolicibacterium agri, assembly GCF_002553505.1. Classification (GTDB taxonomy): domain Bacteria; phylum Actinomycetota; class Actinomycetes; order Mycobacteriales; family Mycobacteriaceae; genus Mycobacterium; species Mycobacterium agri. The sequence continues at coordinate 256 of NZ_PDCP01000006.1, forward strand.
CGACGAAGACTCCGTCATCGGCATCGTCAGTGCGGCCGTCGACGCTTTCGGCCGCCTCGACGGCATGCACGTCAACTTCACCAACGCCGACGACGCGTATCTGCCCGGCGGAGTCGTGGACCTGCCGTTGGAGACCTTCGACGAAGTCATGCGCGTCAACACCAGGGGCTTTGTCATCTGCGCCAAACACGCGATACCCGCGATGATCGACAGCGGCGGCGGGTCCATCGTGTTCACCGCGTCGATCGACGCCTACAACGGCGCCGGCACGCGGGTGTCCTACCAGATGAGCAAGGCCGCGGAGTTGGCTCTGATGCGCCACATCGCACGCAAATACGGCCCAAAGGGCATCCGCGCCAACGCCATTGCGCCCGGACTTATCTGGCACTACAAGTTCGACGAGAACCCGATGCCCGACGGGATCGTCGACCAGGCCCGCGCGCGGCAGATGATCAAGTCTCGGTTCGGCAGACCCGGTGACGTCGCGGCGCTGGGCGCCCTGCTGCTGTCCGACGACGGCAGCTTCATCACCGCTCAAACCATCGCCGTCGACGGCGGTGTGACATTTCGGCCCTGAGCCACGCGCCGCGCCGTCCGGCAGTATTCTCCGACCCGTGGCGACACCACTGACCATCATGTTCTGGCCGGAATCGGCCTACGGTCCGACGAACCAGTGCATCGGGCTGGCCGCCATCCTGCGCGACCGCGGGCACACCATCGTGTTCGCGGCGGAAAGCTCGTGGGCAGGCAAGCTGGCGCCGTTCGGTTTCATCGAGGAGCTGGTCGATCTGGCCGAGCCTGCCGCCGATGCGGGCGAGGAGGACGCCGGGGCGTTCTGGACGCAGTTCATCGCCGAGACCGCACCGGAATTCCGCAAGCCGACGATCGAGCAGTTGGAGTCGTTCATCCAGCCGACCTATCAGGCGCTCATCGACGGGGCCAAATACTGCGAGCCCCGGCTGCGCGAGATCATCGCCACGCACCGTCCCGACGTGATCGTCGAGGACAACGTCGTGCTCTTCCCCGCTCTGGTGACGTCCGGCGCGCCGTTCGTGCGGATCGTGTCGTGCAGCCCGCTGGAGATCACGGGCCCGAACATTCCGCCGCCGTTCTCCGGACTGCCCAGCGCCGACCGCAGCCAATGGGACGCCTTCCGCGCCGAATTCGACCGCACGCACCGCGCGATGTGGTCCGATTTCAACGAGTGGGTGCAGGCCCAGGGCGCCGAACCGCTGCGCGACCTGGAGTTCATGCCGCACAACACGGCGGCCAACCTCTACGTCTACCCGGCCGAGGCCGACTACGTCGATGCCCGGCCGCTCGACGACAGCTGGACCCGTTTGGATTCCAGCGTGCGCGAAACCGACGAGGAGTACGAAGTGCCCGCCGAGGTCGCGAATCGGCCCGACGACAGCGCCCTGGTGTACCTGTCGCTGGGGTCACTCGGCGGCGCCGACGTCGAGCTCATGCAGCGCCTGATCGACGTGTTGGCCACCACCAGGCACCGCTACATCGTCAGCAAGGGGCCGCAGGCCGACCGAATCACGTTGGGCGACAACATGGTCGGCGCCCAGATGTTGCCGCAGACCAAGGTCATCCCGCAGGTGGACCTGGTGATATCCCACGGCGGCAACAACACCGTCACCGAGACACTGCATTTCGGCAAGCCGTTGATCGTACTGCCGCTGTTCTGGGATCAGTACGAAAACGCCCAGCGCATCGACGAACTCGGCTTCGGCGTGCGGCTCGACACCTACAAGTTCGCCGACGAGGAACTGACCGGCGCGGTCGACCGCCTGCTCGCCGACACCTCGCTGCGCGCCCGGCTTTCGGCCATCGGCGCGGCGATCCGCGCCCGTGACGGACTGCGGGTCGGCGCCGACGTCATCGAACGGGTCGGTGTGCAACATCGGGCCTCGGTTGCCTGATCCGCTCGACGCGCTCGACCTCGACGACGGCATGCGCCTTGCGGTCGTCGCCCACTCCGACGGGCGCGCCGCGCTGCCCATGCTGCGCACCGCCGACGGGCAATGGCGGCGCGCGCGGTCGGGAGAAGGTGTCGCGGAGGCGCTGCTGCGACTGCTGGCCGAAGCGACCGGAACGACGACGCGGGGCAGCTTCACGATCCGCTCGTGGACGCACCGAATCGCGGTGGGAGAACGCAGCATCGGGGTCGACCAGACCAATGAGTCGGTGATCGTCGGCGACGCCGCGGTGGTCAAATGGGCGACCCATCTGCAGGACGGCCCGCACCCGGCTCCGCGTCGCATCGCGGTGCTGCGTGACGCCGGGTTCGGCGGCATCCCCCAGCCGTGGGGGCTGGTCACGTGGCGGCAGCCCGACGGCGCGGAAACCCTTGTCGCCAGCGTCGACCAATACCTGCCAGGCGCTGTGGACGGATGGACGTGGGCGGTGCAGCTGATCACCGACGCCGCCCGTGACCGCAGACCCGGCCCGGCGATCGACGCCGCCCGCGACGTCGCCGCCCTGGTTGCCGAGCTGCACGCCGCCTTGGCGAGCACCGCCACCGTCGCCACGATGTCCGACGCCCAGCGGTGGCGCGATGCGGCGCTGAACACCTTGGAATCCGTTTGTAGCCTTGAGGATTCACATGCTGTGCGCGTTGCCCGTGCCCGCCGGGGCGAGGTCGCGAAGGTGTTGGACCGGCTTGGCGAGCTGGGGGGCAGCCCCGTCATCGAAGGCCACGGCGACCTGCACGTCGGCCAAATCCTGCGCGCCGACGGCCGTTTCGTGGTGACCGACTTCGACGGCAACCCGGTGCTGCAGGCGCGGGAGAGAATTCTGCCGATCCCCGCGGCCCTCGATGTCGCGGGCATGGTGCAGTCGCTGAGCCACGCCGCGGTCGTGGCGCGCAAGTACACCGCGCTCGACCCGCAGGCGCTGGCCGAGGTCGACACACAGGTGCGCGCGGCGTTCCTCGACGCATACACCGCCCGCATCGGTCAGCTGGGGCACGCCGGGCTGTACGACCCAGACGCGGTCGCGCCGTTTCGCACCCAACAGGTGCTGCGCGAGATCATCTATGCGGCAAGTCATCTGCCGCGGTGGATGTATGTGCCCGACGCGGCGCTACCCGCTCTTCTCGGCGAAGGGATCCCGACGTGAAGCCGGACGGTTTCGCCGCCGACCTGTACCGCAAGCCCGAGGTTCTGCAGCGGCTCGCATCGGGGTTGGCCGCCGCGAACCCGTGGGACGACGTCGTGCCGCCGAACATCGAGCGGGTGGTGCTTCTCGGGATGGGATCGTCGGCGTATGCCGGCGGTGTGGCGGCGGCCCGCATGCGCGCCCGGGGCGTGGTCGCCGCATCGGAGCTGGCTTCCTCACCGCTTCTGCCTGACTGGGGTGACGCGACGCTGGTCGTCGCCACGTCGGCCAGCGGCGGCTCGGCCGAAACCCTCGACGCCCTCGACCGGCTGCCCGCATCGGCGCACACGGTCGCGCTCACCAACACGCCGGGCTCGCCCATCACCCAGCGCTGCGACGCCGTTGTCGACCTGGCCGCCGAGACCGAGGTCGGTGGTGTCGCCTGCCGCAGCTACCAGCACACGCTGGCACTGCTGTTGGCACTCGAATGCCATCTGACGCGCACCGGCACAGAGCGCCTGGCATCGGCCGTTGCGCTGGCCGCCGATGCCAGCGCCTACCTCCTCGACACCGAAAGCGATTGGCGACTGGAGGTTTCCGAGCCGCTGCTCGGCCCGTCGGGCGTCTACCTCGCGGCGCCGGCGGACCGGTTGTGCTCGGCACAGCAGGGCGCCCTGATGCTGCGCGAGGGTCCGCGGCTGCCGGCGGTCGGGTGCGAGACGGGCGACTGGAGCCATGTGGACGTGTACCTGACGAAGACGCTCGACTACCGGCTGCTCGTCTTCGCCGGATCGAAGTGGGAGGCACAGCTGGCCGAGTGGACCGGCGAGCGCGGCTCCACCGTCATCGGCGTCGGCGGCGTGGTGCCCGGCACCCAGTACAACCTGCGCTACCCCGGCGACTCCGACGATGTCGTCCGTCTCCTGACGGAGGTCCTGGTGCCCGAGCTCATGGCCGCCCGGGCGTGGCAGGCTCAGCGGAGGTAGACCTCGTCGCCGGTCGGGTATCCGCCGCCGCGCGTGGTGATGTGGACGTGGTCGTAGTGGCCGTAGCCGCCGGGCTTCGCGCCGCCGGGCGTGTAGTAGACACCGCGCCAGATGCAGTCCTGCAGCGCGAAGCGCTGGGCGTTCTCCAGCGCGAACGCGACGATCCGGTTGCCGAGTTCGATGCCCGCCGCCGACGTCGGGTTCGGGATCATCACGTCAAGCGCCAAGCCGTTGGGGTGCCAGCGCAGCGAGTCGGGCCGCACCCCGCCGATGTTCTGGATCTCGGGAAACAGTGCGCTGATGCTGCGCGCCACCAGGATCGTCTTGACCTGCAGGCCCTTCTCCGACACCTTCCCGACGGGCAGGATGCGTTCGGCCTCGCGGTTGTAGACGCGGTAGCGCGACGCCGACGCGAACTGCGCTGTGACGGCGCCGCCGTCGGCCGGAAGGGCCGCCGCTGGGGTGGAGTAGCCCGTCGGACCGGAGGCGACGATCTGGATGCTGCGTTGCGCCGGGCCGTCGACGACGGTGTCGGCGGTGTCAGCGGTATCCGCGGAGTCGGCTTCAGCGACCGGCGCCGGAGGTGAAACGTCGCCGCCCGCCGCGAGCAGAAGTGCGTAGGGAGCGACCACTGCGGCTGGTACGACCGACGGCATCCGCCGGCGGCGAGCGACGCTGTGCCTCCCCATCGAGTAGCACCATACGAGCAAAGAAGCCGATGTTCAGCCTCCCTCAATAAACCCTTAATCTTCGGCGGATGGCGAGCAAGTCAAGAAAGGGTCACATTTTCGCAGCTCACAAGCGCGCCGACGGCTCAATCGGCGAATTCGCGGAGTAACCTGCGTCACACGTCGAACCGGCCGCGTGCCTAAACCGAGCCGGCAGTTTTCACCCGGCCGGTTCGATGTGTCGGGCACACTCTCCGACGTGGCAGAAGATGCCATCGCGATCGGCGGCGTCGACCTCACCGACCCGGACGTATACGCATCCGGCATGCCCTTCGACGCGTTCCGTGCACTGCGCCGGCGCGCCCCGGTCGCGTGGCACCCGCACCAGGACGGTCCCGGCTTTCTGGCGCTGACCGGATACGACGAGATCCTTGCCGTGTCGAGGGACAGCGCGACGTGGTCGTCGCAGGCCACCGGGGTGTTCTTCGAGATTCCTCGGCCCGAGGACGCCTACCAGCTCGAGCTGATGATGCTGACAATGGACCCGCCGCGGCACACCAAGCTGCGCTCGCTGATCAGCAAAGGTTTCACGCCTCGGCAGGTGGCTCGGCTCAACGGCCGCGTCGCGGAGATGGCGCGGCAGATCGTCGACGCCATGGCCGCGCAGGGCGAATGCGATTTCGTCGACGACGTCGCCGGGGCGCTGCCGTCCTACGTGATCGCCGAACTGATGGGCATCCCGCTCGGCGACGGCCGTCGGCTCTACGAGCTGACCGAGATCATGAACACCGGCTCGGTCGGGCAGCAGGAGACCGCGGTCGACGCGCAGATGCAGATGTTCGCCTACGGCACCGAACTGGCCGCGCGCAAGCGCGCCGATCCGGGCGACGACATCGCCACCTCGCTGCTGCATGCCGAGGTCGACGGTGAACACCTCACCGACCTCGAGTTCAACATGTTCTTCCTGCTGCTGATCAACGCCGGCGGCGACACCACACGCAACCTGGTGGCCGCGGGCATCCTGGCCTTGCTGGAGCATCCGGCCGAGCAGGCGCGGCTGGCCGCCGACCCGTCGCTGCTGCCGACCGCCGTCGAGGAGATGCTGCGCTTCACCAGCCCCGTCACGGTGTTCGTGCGCACGGCGACGCGAGACACCGAGCTGCGCGGCATACCCGTGCAGGCCGGTGACCGCGCAGCGATGTTCTATCCGTCGGCCAACCGCGACGAGACGCGCTTCGCCGACCCCGACCGCTTCGACATCGGCCGCACCCCCAACCCGCATCTGGCGTTCGGCGGCGGCGGAACCCATTACTGCCTCGGCGCCAATCTGGCCAGGGTGGAGGCCGCCGCGATCATTCCCGAGGTGCTGTCGCGGATGAAGGGCCTCGAGCTCGCAGGCCCCGTCGAACGCGTGCGGTCGAACCTGATGAACGGCATCCGGTCGATGCCGGTGCGCTTCTCGCCGGCCTGACCCGCTGCCGGGGTCAGATGCCAGCGCAGATCGACGGGCCGAACGGAACGGGTATCGGCACGCACACGCCCACGCCGAAGTACGGCGTGATGTCACCGTTCCAGGCCGGAGGTGGCGGCGGTGGCGGCGGCGGGGGCGGAGCGGCGACGCAGCTGTTGGACGGCGCGTCATAGACGGTTCCGTACCCACACTCGACCGCACCGCTAACTCCCGGCGTCAGGATCGTTGCGAATGCAAGTGGTGCGAGTGTCATCGCGCCGACGATTGCCAGGCGACGAATTGTGCTCAGCATCGAAGGCCTCCCTTGGATCGTCCCCCGACCTCCTGCACCAATCTTAGGGAAGTTAAGCGATTGCTGACATGTTTGGGAAAGTCCTGAAAACTCCGCGCACCGCGTACCGGGGGTGGGACACTCCTCCCAAGTCGGGGATGCATCGTCATCAGGGGAGAACATGGGTGCATCTGCCTACATCGGACGCGTCGGGGGATTAGCTGTAGCGCTGGGAGTCGGCGCAGCGGTCGCGACGGGACACGGGGTGGCCTGGGCCGGCCCGACCGACAGCAACACCTCGTCGAGCGAGTCGGCTTCCTCGCCGGACTCCAACGCCGATTCGGGTACCGGCGCCGCCGACACCGGCACGGCCGAGGCGCCGAAGACCACGACGACGGCCGACCCGCCCCCGGGTGCATCGGCGCCGTCACGGCCGAAGCTCGGGTCGAAGGCGAAGGACGTGATGTCGTCGTTGACACGTGCCGCCGAGCGGGGCGTCGCGGTGGCCACCGGCGGGGCGCTCACCAGTAAGAAGTTCAAGCCGCAGAAGGCGGCCGCCCCGGTCGAGCCGAAACAGGCGGCCACGGACGACGCGGCACCGGCCGAGGGTGCACAACTCGACGAGGCACAACCGGAGGTGGCGCAAGCGCCGGAGGCGGTGACAGCTCCGGAGGTGGTGAAAGTAAGGCCGGCGCAAAAGAAGTCGGCGGCGGTGCCGACCGACAATCCGGTCGAACGGTTCGTGCGCCACCTGCCTGCTGCCCAACCCTCACACCCGGCGCGCACCGAGCAGCGCACCACCGCACAGGTTGTCGCAGAATCGGTTGAGACGGCCGTGGCACCTGCCGCTGAAACGGTGGAGCGCAGCACATTCCAGACGTTGAGTGTCAACACCGCGATGCAGGAGTACCTGCCGGTGCTGACGGCGGCCTCCGCCCCCGCACCCGAAAAGCCGCCGGTACCTCGGCTTTTGAGCACCATTGTTTCGGCTCTCGGTCTCGGCGCACTGGCGTCCAACACGCCAGCCGGACCGATCGGGACCCCGATCGCGCTGGCCCTGTTGGCGCTGGGTGTGCGGCGAGAGCAGGCCGCCTTGACCGTCGGTAGCAGCAGCACGGTACGCACCCCGACCGTCGCCGCGCTGACGATCGCGGAAAGCCAACCGACGGGAGCCGTTGTCACGCCATACGACCCGGCGACCGACTACTCGGTGAACCCGGTGGCGGTCAGCCCGAACACCGCGATCATCACCAAGCTCACCGGCCCAGGGGGCCTCAACAACACGCAGAGTCGGTTCGGCATCGGCGGAACCGACCTCGGAATCATGTGGGACAACGGCATTGACGAGCAGAATCAGGTGCTGATCCTGTTCGGCGACACGTTCTACAACACCACCCCGGTCCGGACCGGAGTGTGGCGCAACAACACGCTGTTGCGAAGCTCGGATGCGATGCTGTCAAACGGCATCTACGTGCGCGACGGGCATCCTGTCGACGATTTCGCCGGTGCACCTTTGGTTTACAACAGCGAGCTGCAGCGCTACATCTTCAAGCAGGTGGTCGCCAACGAGCGGTACGCGGTCGGCCAGGACATCACCATCATTCCGACATCGGCGATTTCGGCGCCGTACCCGAACCAGTACGGTTCGCGGCAGTACGCCAGCATCATGTCGGTGCGGTCCTGGGACACCCCGGGCCGGTGGACAACCAACTACTCGGCCATCGCGTTCTCCGACGACAACGGCGAAACCTGGCATGTGGCGCGGGAAAGCGTCCGACCCGCCGCTGTCGGCCGCTCCACGATGCCCTACGTGGCGGGCAACGAGAACTTCCAGCAGTTCGCCTTCGTCGCGCCTCCCGCGGGCTCGGCGGACGCCGACGCCGGTTGGGTGTATGCGTACGGCACGCCGTCGGGTCGCGGCGGCACGGTGTATCTGTCGCGGGTCAAGCAGGACCAGATCCTCGACCAGACCAAATACGAGTACTGGAACGGGACGGCATGGGTCGCGAACAAGCCGTCGGCCGCCAAGCCCGTCCTGCCGGGCACCACGACTAGCTACTTCTTCGGCCTGATCAAGCGCACCACATACCCGACTGCCGGCGAAATGTCGGTGCAGTACAACGAATACGAGAAGCAGTACATCATGCTGTACCAGGACCAGAACAACAACATCGTGATGCGCAAGGCCGATCGGCCGGAGGGCCCGTGGAGCACGCCCACGGTTCTGGTTTCGTCGTCGAAAATGCCCGGGCTGTACGCGCCGATGATCCATCCCTGGTCGTCGACGTCGAAGGTCGACGAGTCCGAAAGACAGTACCTGTACTGGAATATGTCGACTTGGGGCGATTATCAGGTGGTGACGATGCGCACTGATCTGAGCAAGGTGTGATGCGTCGACTTCGCATTGGTCGCGTGGCGGTTCCGGTGGGCGTGGCTGCCGGGATCGCCGCGCTCGTCGCGTGTCCCGGCGCCGCGGCCGATCCAGCGGTCCCGCAGCCAGGCGCGCCGTGCCCGGAAGCCGCCGCAGGCGCGCTCACCCAGCTGCCGGATTTGATGACATTTCTGGAATGCCGAAATCAACGCGGCAGTGAATATCGTTGGCAAACATTCGATTCGCCGTACCCGAAGAGCGATCGCTGGTTCACCTACGGCCCCCAGCTAACGCTGCACGGTGAAGGTCAGCCTAATCGTGAGATCGATTCGGGCGCATGGGTTGCAATTCCGCAATCGCCCGATGCTCAGTGCAGCGCCGCGCAGCTCGACAACACCGCCGCGGGCGAGCGAACCTCTCCCGAGGTGTCGACCGGCGAGCCGGGGCAGTTGCTGCACCTCGAGGTGCTGCCTCTGCTGTTCACCGTCGAGTTGCAGGGTCATTGCTTGTGGCAGAAGGTGCATTAGCGAGATTTACCCGAACCTCCAACCAACGCCGACGAATTGGCGTAGGTGTATGGGGTGTCCGGACCGCCTGCCAGAGGGAGCACGATGAATTCACTGCGCAAGATCCTGGTGATGACCTGCGTCGTCGCACTTGCGGCGTTCGGGGTGGCCGCATGCGGCAGCAAGGACAGCCAGGGTGGCGGCGGTGGTGGCGGCGGCGGCGAGATCAACATCGCCTTGACGTCGTTTCCCGACTACGTCGATCCGCAGCTCTCCTACACCGTCGAGGGCTGGGAGATTCTATGGAACGTCTACACGCCGCTGCTGACGTACAAACACGCCAAAGGAAAAGAGGGCACTGAAGTCGTGCCTGCGCTGGCCGAGGCGATGCCGGAGATCTCGCCGGACGGCAGGGTCTACAAGCTCAAACTTCGCCCGAACATGAAGTATTCGGACGACACCCCGATCAAGGCCTCCGATTTCGCATACGGCATTCAGCGGCTCTTCAAGACCGATTCCGGCGGTTCGGTGTTCTTCGACAACATCGCCGGCGCCACCGAGTACGCCGACGGCTCGGCGCAGAACATCAGCGGCATCACGACCGACGACAACACTGGCGACATCACGATCACGTTGAAGGAGCCCAACGGCACCTTCGAGAACGTTCTCGGGCTGATGTTCGCCGCGCCGGTGCCGCCGAGCACACCGCTGGACAAGGACGCCACCAACAACCCGCCTCCGGCCAGCGGCCCGTTCATGATCACGAACGTCAATGCGCCGCGGACCATGACGATGGAGCGCAACCCGAACTTCGGAACCGTCAAGGACGCAGGCGCCACGGAGGTGGCCGACGCCAACGTCGACAAGATCGTCATCAACGAGAACAAGAACAACAGCGCGCAGGTCACCGACGTCGAGCAGAACAAGGTCGACTTCATGCTCGACCCGCCGGTGGCCGACCGACTCGCCGAGGTGAAGTCCAAGTACTCGGACCGCTTCCGCCTGGAAGAGTCGATCAACACCTACTACTTCTTCATGAACACGCAGAAGCCGCCGTTCAACGACCTGCGGGTGCGCCAGGCGATCAACTACGCGATCGATCCCGAAGCGCTCAACCGGATCTTCGGCGGCCGGCTGCACCCGACCCAGCAGATCCTGCCGCCCGGCATGCCCGGCTACAAGGAGTTCAAGCTCTACCCCGGACCGGACATCAACAAGGCGAAACAGCTGATCGCCGAGGCCAATCCGGCCGACCGCGACATCACGGTGTGGACCGATGACGAACCCGACCGCAAGCGGATCGGCGAGTACTACCACGATCTGCTCACCCAGCTGGGCTTCAACGCCACACTGAAAGTCATTGCGGGCGATGTCTACTGGACGACGGTCGGCAACGAGTCCACTCCCGACATGGACACCGGCTTCGCCGACTGGTTCCAGGACTTCCCGCATCCGGACGACTTCTTCCGGCCACTGCTGCACGGCGAGAGCATCCTGCCCACCAACGGCAACAACCTGTCGCGGGTCAACATGCCGGAGTTGAACGCCAAGCAGGACGAGTTGCTGACCAAGCTGATCGGTGACGGCGGGGTGGAAGACCAGTACGCGGATCTCGATAGGGCCTACATGGAAGAGGCGGTGTGGGCGCCGTACGGAAACGAGCAGTTCAGCACGTTCCTGTCCGAGCGGATGGACTTCGACAAGTCCTATCACCACCTGCTGTTCAACCAGGACTACACCTCGTTCGCGATCAAGTGACGGCGCCGGTCGACGCGGTGGAGGTTCCCGACGAGCCACCGCTTCCGACGGGAGTACCCGCGTCACAGATCCGGGGCCGCAGCCCGTGGTATTTGGCGTGGCTTCGGTTGCGGCGCAACAAGCTTGCCCTGGCGTGCGCAGTGGTGTTCGTGCTCATCGCGCTAGCCTGCCTTGCCGCTCCGCTGTGGGCCGAGCACGTTGCGCACACCGGCCCGAACGAGAACCACCTCACCGACAAAGTGATGGTCGACGGGCAGCAGGTCGACGTCGTCGCACCCGACGGCACACCGCTGGGCCCCGGCCTGCGCGGCCAGTTCATGCTCGGCGCCGACCAGAACGGCCGAGATGTCATGGTGCGCTTGTTGTACGGCGGCCGGACGTCGATATACGTCGGGCTCGCGGCGGCGACCGTCACCACCGTGCTGGCCGTGATCGTCGGGCTGCTGGCGGGCTACTACCGCGGCTGGATCGACTCCGTACTGTCCCGTGCGATGGACGTCATCTGGGCGTTCCCGGTGCTGCTGTTGGGCATCGCGCTGGGCACCACGCTGGCGATCGGCGGCCTGAAAGTGGGGCCGATCGAGATCGCGGGCGACTCGATCTGGATCCCGATCCTGATCATCGGATTGGTCTATGTGCCCTACGTGGCCAGACCGATCCGCGGCGAAATCCTCGCGCTGCGCGAGAAGGAATTCATCGAAGCCGCCGTTGCCCAAGGTATGGGGCCGCTGCGGATCATGTTCAACGAACTGCTGCCCAATATCCTGTCGACGGTCGTCGTGTTCTTCACCCTCAACATCGCCAACAACATGCTGCTGGAATCGGCGCTGTCGTTCCTCGGCGCGGGAGTGCGACCGCCCAACGCATCATGGGGCACCATGATCTCCGACGGCTACCAGGTCATCTTCACCGCACCACACCTCACCGTGGTACCGGGTCTGATGATCGTCGCAACGGTGTTGTCGCTGAACGTCTTCGGGGACGGATTGCGGGACGCGATGGATCCGCGGGCCAAGATCCGGTTGGAGCACTGAGCATGGTCAGGTTCGTCGCCCGGCGCGTGCTCGGGATGGCTGCGGCGTTGTTCGCGATCTCGGTGATCGTATTTCTGATCTTCAACGTCATTCCGAACTCCGACCCCGCCGCACGCATCGCAGGCAAGAACGCCGATCCCGCGCTGATCGCCAGAGTCAGCGCCGACCTCGGGCTGGACAAGCCGCTGGTGGTGCAGTACCTGACGATGATGAAGCAGATCTTCACCGGGCAGCTGACCTCGTATGCCAAGGATCGCAATGTCCTCGAACAGATCTGGGAGGGATTGCCCGCCACGTTCTCGCTGTGCATCGGGGCTGCGATCCTGTGGATGTCGCTGGCGGTCCTGTTCGGTTATCTGAGCGCCGTGCATGCGGGCAAGTTCACCGACCGCGCACTGACAATCCTTTCGCTGGTGGGCATTTCGATGCCGGTGTTCTGGCTCGCGGCGATGCTGTTGTACTTCTTCACCTACAAGGTGGAACTGTTCCCGACGGGCAGCTATGTGCCGTTGACCGAAAGTCCGGGCGAATGGGCCTACCACTTGATCCTGCCGTGGTGCACGCTCGCGGTGTTGTTCGTCGGTCTGTACAGCCGCGTGCTGCGGTCCAACATGCTCGATGCGATGAACGAGGACTACGTGCGCACCGCGCGGGCGAAGGGATTGTCCGAACGCCAGGTACGCATCCGCCACGTGCTGCGCAACTCGATGATCCCGATCGTCACGATGTTCGGGCTGGACTTCGGGATGGTGGTCGGCGGCGGCGCGATCCTCACCGAAACCGTCTACAACCTCGACGGTGTCGGGCTGTATGCGGGCGAAGCCATCCGGTCACTGGATCTGCCGCCTCTGATGGCGGTGACGATGTTCGGCGCGTTCTTCATCGTGCTGTTCAACACGATCGTCGACATCCTCTATGCGGTGCTGGACCCGCGCATCCGGCTCGGAGAGGCGGCCCCGGCATGAGCAAGCTTGCGAGCGAATCACCGGCACAGGGCGACCCCATTCTCACCGTCGACGACCTGCGGGTCAGCTTCGCCACCGAGGACGGTGTGGTCAAGGCCGTCGACGGGGTGTCCTTCGAATTGACCGCCGGCGAGGTGCTGGCGATCGTCGGCGAATCCGGTTGCGGCAAAAGCGTTACCGCCCAAACGCTGACCGGGCTCACCCGCGCGCCCAACGCGAAGATCTCCGGCTCGGTGTCCTATCGGGGCAAGGAGATCAACGGCCTGACCGACGACCAGCTGCGCGACGTGCGCGGCGAGCAGATCGCGATGGTCTTCCAGGACCCGATGAGCGCCCTCAATCCCGTCTACCGCGTCGGCGACCAGATCGCCGAGATGATCCGCGCCCATCGCGACGTCTCGAAGCAGGAGGCACGGTCACGCGCCGTGGATTTGTTGCGGTCGGTGGGCATTCCGAACCCCGACCGTCGCGTGCATCACTATCCGCACGAGTTCTCCGGCGGCATGCGGCAACGCGTCATGATCGCGATGGCGCTGGCCCTCGAACCGGACGTGCTGATCGCCGACGAGCCGACCACCGCGCTGGACGTGACGATTCAGGCGCAGATCCTGCAGTTGATCGACCGCCTCAACCGCGAACGCGACCTGGCGGTCATCATCATCACCCACGACCTCGGAGTCGTCGCCGAGATCGCCGACCGCGTGCTGGTGATGTACGCGGGCCAGGTTGTGGAGGACGCCACCCTGGATGAGATCTTTTACGCGCCAAAGCATCCCTACACCTGGGGGCTGCTGGGTTCCCTGGCCCGGCTGGACCAGCCACGCACCGCACGGCTGGCGCAGATCCCCGGTGCCCCGCCGTCACTGCTGGCGCCACCAGCCGGTTGCCGCTTCGCGCCGCGCTGCTCACACGTCTTCGACAGGTGCGCCGAACTGCCGCCGTTGGAACCACGCACGGGCAGCGCACATCTGGATCGGTGCTGGCTCGACAACGAGGTGAAGGCCCGCCATGAAGGGTGACGTGCTGCTGGAGGTCACCGACCTCGTCAAGCATTTCCCGATCAAGGCCGGGGTCGTGGTGGACCGCGAGGTGGCGCGGGTACGGGCCGTCGACGGTGTCAGCTTCACCCTGCGCGAGGGCGAAACACTGGGTCTCGTCGGCGAATCCGGCTGTGGCAAGTCGACGCTGTGCCGGGCGATCCTGCAGTTGACGACGCCGACGTCGGGCTCGGTGCGGTTCGTCGGCCAGGAACTCGTCGGTGCGTCGCGCCGCGAACTTCGGGCGGTGCGCCGCGAGATGCAGATGATCTTCCAGGATCCGTTCGCGTCGCTGAACCCGCGCAAGCGCGTGGGCCAGATCATCGGTGACCCGCTCGAACTGCACGGCCTGGCAAGGGGCGCCGAGTTGAAGCGACGGGTACAGGACCTGCTGGACCGGGTCGGCCTGAACGCCGAGCACTACAACCGCTTTCCGCATGAGTTCTCCGGCGGGCAGCGTCAGCGCATCGGCATCGCCCGTGCACTTGCCTTGCGGCCCAAGCTGATCATCGCCGACGAACCCGTCTCGGCGCTCGACGTGTCGGTGCAGGCGCAGATCATCAACCTGCTCGAGGACGTGCAGGACGAGTTCGGGCTGTCCTACCTCTTCGTGGCGCACGATCTGGGCGTCGTACGCCATGTGTCGGACCGGATCGCGGTCATGTATCTCGGCAAGATCGTCGAGAACTCCGGCGCAGACGAGTTGTACGACAAGCCGATTCACCCCTACTCGAACGCGCTGCTGTCGGCGGTGCCCATCCCCGACCCGAAAGCCAACGCGGCGCGCGACCGACTGGTGCTCGAGGGCGACGTGCCGAGCCCGATCGATCCGCCGTCGGGCTGCCGCTTCCACACCCGCTGCCCGTGGGCGACCGACGTCTGCACGTCAGACGAGCCGGAACTGCTCGACCACCGGCCGGATCATCTCGCGGCCTGCCATCATCCCCGCAACGTCTAGGGGCAGGCCGCGGGCGCGTCGTCGCGGACCGTGCGTAGGAGACCTTCTGGCAGTCCCCTGCGGTCTGCACCTCGACGGTGCCCTCGTTGATTACCGAGTGTTCGGGTCCCGGGTGGGCGTGCCAGCCGCTGCTGGCGCCGGGCGACAGGA
The DNA here is from genome assembly GCF_002553505.1 of Mycolicibacterium agri. Classification (GTDB taxonomy): domain Bacteria; phylum Actinomycetota; class Actinomycetes; order Mycobacteriales; family Mycobacteriaceae; genus Mycobacterium; species Mycobacterium agri. Next base: position 15,536 of record NZ_PDCP01000006.1, read on the forward strand.
CCAGGCTCTGCACGTAGAGCGTCGTCGGTTCGCCGTTGGTGACGATCGAGATCGGGACGCTCGTGGTGCCCTGCGCGAGGTCGGTGCGCTCGGCGTCGCCTTCGGGGGGGTGGCGGCGGCGGGAGCTATTCGTCGGCGGAGCCGGAGGCCTCGTCGGTCGAGGCGTCGTCGCTCGGGGCGTCTGGGGCGTCCGAGCCCTCCGGCGAGGCGTCCAACACGCTGACCGCGATGCCGTACGGCAGGAAGCGCACCTTGCGCCTCGGATCGGTGTTGTTCTTGTTGGCCCGAAGCGCCTCGAGTTCGGTGGCGTACACCTCCTCGACATGGGCCTTGCCCTCGTCGTCGACGGTGTAGATCGCCCACACCCCGTCCCCGGTCTCCCCGGTGGTCTCCGGTTCACGGCGCTGCCGTCGGGAGATCTCATCGAAGAGCACGCTCCATCCGGCCCGCTCACCGGTCATGTCGAAGAGCCTGCCGAAGGCGTCGCGCAACCCCTCGCCTGCCTCGCGGATCACTCGATCGAAGTCGTCCGGATCGAATCCGAACGGGCCGTTACCACTCATCTGTTCATTCTGCCACCGAGACACACCGGGCCCGCGGAAATGCGCAGCGACTATCCCCAGGGCGAAGGCTGATACGGGTACTGCGGCTGGTAAGGCGGCTGGTAGGGAGGCTGATACGGCGGCGGCTCAGGGGTCGGCCCCTGATTGGGCACCTGGATGGGCACCGGCACCGGCACGAACGGGACCCTGACGTACGTCGTGGTCATCGACGGCGTCGTCGTGGTCGTCGTTGTAGTGGTGGTCGTCGTCGTGGTTGTGGTGGTTGTGGTCGTCGGTGACGTCGTCGTCGTGGTCGGCGACGTCGTGGTGGTTGTCGTGGTGGTGGTCGGCTCGGTGGTCGTCGGCGCAGGCACCTCGCTGGTCACCGTCACCGTTTCTGGCGGCGGCGGTGGTGGCGGCGGCGGTTCGGGGTTCTGCGGCGGAGGCGGCGGCTCCGGGTTCTCCGGCTGCGGAGGCGGCGGTGGTTGCGGCGGCTCAGGCTCGGGTTGTTTCGGCGGTTCCGGTGCGGGTTGGTTCGGCGGTTCGGGCTCGGGCTGTTTCGGCGGCTCGGGACGCGGCTCCTCGCTGGCCTTGGTCCCTTCCGAAGCGCTGGTCAACGCGTAGGCCACGCCGCCGACGGCGACAACGGCGATGACGGCCGCGACGCCGACCACCAGCGCCGTGACGCGGTGCCACGGCCGGTGTTCGGAGTAGATGCTGCCGGTGGTCGGCAGGTACTCGACGGCAGGTCGCGGATCAGCATCGGGCAGCTCGTAGGGGTTTTCGCCGGTGTACGGGACGACGTCGTCGCCGCCTTCCTCCTGCGACCACGCCAACGCCCGAAACGTCGCCGAGCCCTCGTCGGGTTGCGGGACGTCGTACACCGGACCGGCGACGGTCGCGTCGGTGGCGGCGGGGGCGGCTCCGGTCGGGGCGTCGGCTGCCATGGCGGTGGCCGCGTTGGCCCCGGTCGGTGCGTCGGCGTCGGCGCCGAACGCCGCGAACAGCGCTGCCCGACGGCGGCGTCGAGAGCCGGGCGCGGCGTGGTGACGAGCGGAAGTTGAGTGTGTTCGCTAATGCGTTGTGCGACAAGCGGAATGCTGGCGCCGCCACCTACGATGGCGACGGCGGTCAGGCCTGTCGGCGCGATCCCGTTGCGTTCGGTCAATTCATCGAGGGCCGCGGTAACGCCGTCGAGCGGCCTGCGGATGAGTTCCTCCAGCTCATCGCGGGTCACCCGGATGTCGGTCCGGTAGCCGGGCAGGTCGAGCACCAACTGCGTTGCCGTCTCCGCTGAGAGCCGCTCCTTTGCCCGGCGGCATTCGTCGCGCAGCTTGGCCAGCGACTCCACCGCGGTGGTGCCCGCGGGATCGGCGTTGTCGCCGAGGTTGTCCAGGACGTGTGTCAGCAACGCCTGATCGATCAAATCGCCGGAGAAGTCGGCCACCCGCACGGTCTCGCCCACCGGCTCGAACTGCGCCGCGGCGTCGGCCAGCGTGACGCTGGTGCCGCTGCCGCCGAAGTCGAGCAGTGCCACCACACCGTCGGCGGCGATGCCCGGGTTGGCCTGCAAGGCCGTCAGCGCGGCGACCGCGTCGGAGACCACCCGAACCGGCCGCGCCGTCTGCGCCAGCGTCTTGCTGGTGGCCAGCGCGCTGCGCAGCGCCCACGTCGTCGCGGCATTCCAATGCGCGGGAACCGCGATCGCGACATCGGTCGAGGGTCCGCCGCCGAGTTCAACCATCCCGTCGAGGGCTTCGACCAGAAGTTGTTCAGCCAGGTAGCTCGCGCCGTCGGCAGTTACCAACGGCACACGGTCGCCGACGCGTTCGACGAAACCGGTGATCGTTCCGCCGGATTTGGCGAGTGTCAGCATCGAGCGGCGCGTCACTGGTTGATTTCCGACACGCGCCGCGACCAGATTGGTTGTCCCGACCGACAACCCCAAAGGGTCGCTCATAACGGGCCACACCATAGCGTTGAAAAGGGCATATATCGCTCAGACACTCCATACCCAGGCCATTTGAACGGCCTTACGGCACCGTCGATTTGACGGCTTGCGTTTTCGGCATCGTCATGCAGGGTACTGGCAGTGCCATGACGTCACTGTGGCTGGCCGACAGAGCAAATCACCCTTCGGCGCCAAGCCCTTTGCTAGAGGCAGAGCGGGAGGCCGACGTCGTTGTCGTCGGCGCAGGCATCACCGGCCTTGTCACCGCGGTGTTGCTGGCCAGGGCGGGCAAGAACGTGCTCGTGCTCGAAGCGCACTCCGCAGGCGCGGGTGCAACCGGCAACACGACCGCGAAAATCAGCCTGCTGCAAGGCACCAAGCTGTCGAAAATCGTTGCCAAACACGGCGCTAAACGCGCCACGCAGTATCTGGAAGGCAACCGCGAGGGCCAGCAGTGGTTGATCTCGCACTGTGAGGCGCGCGGAATCTCGGTGCAGCGCGAGGACGCCTACACGTACGCCCAGTCGGAGTCGGGTGTGCCGTCTGCCCGCGCCGAACTGGAGGCATGCGAGGCCGCAGGGCTGGACGCGGAATGGGTCGACGAGGCGGATGTGCCGTTCCCGTTCCACGGCGGCGTGCGCCTGCCGCAGCAGGCGCAGTTCGATCCGATGCCGTTCTTGGACAGCTTGATCGTCGAACTCGACGAGCGCGGCGGACGCCTCGTGGAAGGCGTTCGGGTGCAGAAGGTTTCGGGTGAGGACGGCCGATTGACGCTGAATGTGCGCACCGCGGAAGCCGACGAGTTCGACGTCTATGCCGAACAGTGCGTGCTTGCGACCGGAATTCCGATTCTGGACCGTGGCGGATTCTTCGCGCGACTCAAGCCCAACCGGTCGTACTGCATGGCCTACCGCGTGCCAGGCGACATCACCAGCGGCATGTACATCTCGACCGACTCTCCGACGCGCTCGGTGCGCTACGCGCCGACGGCCGACGGGCAGCGGTTGATCGTCGGCGGTGCGGGCCATCCCGTCGGCCACGCGAAGACGCCGTCGTCGTCGGTGCAGGAGCTCGATGCATGGGCGAAGATGCACTACCCCGGCGCCATGCAGACGCATTACTGGTCGGCGCAAGACTATTCGCCGATCGACGAGCTGCCCTATGTCGGCCCGATCCTGCCCGGCAACGACAACATCTTCGTCGCAACGGGTTTCGACAAGTGGGGCATGACGAACGGCACGGCAGCGGCCCTGGCCCTGTCGAGCCGGATACTGGGCGGCCGGATGGACTGGGCCGAGGCGTTCGCGAGCTGGAGTCCCCACGAGCTGTCAGGCATCCCCAAGGCGATGCTGATGAACGCCGAAGTGGGGCTGTATCTGGCCAGGGGGTGGATCACGCCGGTCACCCGCACGCTGAGCCGCAGCCCCGAGGAGGGCGGGGTCGTCAGCGGTCCGCCGTGGCGGCTGGAAGGCCGCGCCGTCGTCGACGGCGTCGAGCACCGGGTTTCACCGGTCTGCCCGCACCTTGGCGGCATCGTTAACTGGAACGACTCGGACGAGGCCTGGGAGTGCCCGCTGCACGGCTCACGGTTCGCGCCCGACGGCAAGCTGCTTGAAGGTCCTGCGACCCGGGATCTCACCCCTGCTCAGTAGTATCCCCGCATGGGCGATATCGACGAGATCAAGCGGGTCAAGTACCGCTACCTACGGGCGCTGGACACCAAACACTGGGACGAGTTCGCCGACACGCTCACCGAGGACATCGTCGGCGACTACGGGAGCTCACTCGGTGAGGAACACCATTTCACCGACCGCGACTCGCTGGTGGAGTTCATGCGAAACGCGATGCCCGCCAACGTGCTGACCGAGCACCGCGTCACCCACCCCGAGATCGACGTCGACGGCGACGAGGCCACCGGCACCTGGTACCTGCAGGACCGCGTCATCGTGCCCGACTTCAACTTCATGCTCTACGGCGCCGCCTTCTACCACGACCTGTATCGACGCACACCGGACGGCTGGCGGATCTGCGCCACCGGGTACGAACGTACCTACGAGGTGAACATGTCCACCGAGTCGATCACCAACTTCAAGGTGACACCCGGTGCGGCACTGAACATTTGACCATTATTGCGTGACGGCGATGAGCGCGCCCGGCCGCAGCCACCGAATGATCTCCACCAAGGTCCCGTCGTCAATGGCCACGCATCCCGCGGTCGGGCCGCCGTCGGTGGCGTGCAGGAAGAACGCCCCACCGTTGCCGGGGACGCGCTCTTTGTTGACGCCCATCACCACGGCGTGCACGTACTGCGGAATGTGAAGATTCTCGGTGCCGCTGGCCGGATCGGTGTTGAACGGGCACTCCGACTTCTTGCACACCTGCATGGTGTTGTAGGTCGGGCTCTTCATGTCGCCGTCCCACCAGTGATCGGGCGTCACCTGCACGTACTGCAGCCCGCCGCCCGGATTCGGCGCGGTGCCGAACGCGAAGTCCAGCGTGAAGATGCCCATCGGCGTCTTTTGTTGGCCGTCATGGGTTTCCGGGGCCATGCCGTTGGCACCGACCCATGCGGGAATACCGACCCGAATGGGTTGCCATCCCGCCGCCGTTCGCTGGAAGACATCGATTTTGGCTTTCGAGCCATCCTGCCCCACAACGGATATCACCTGGGTGGCGTTGCCGACCTTCGGCGCGAACCACGGCGTGTACTCGGCGTCGGCGGCCGGCGCGCACACCACACCCAGCCCGAACGACACCGCAGCCAGCAGCGGGATCAGCCATCGGCGCACCGGCTCATGGTTGCACACGATCAGGGCGTTGCCGGGGCACGGAGAAGGTCGGCGAGCCACGCGTTCCACTTGGACCGCTCGCCGGCCGCCGTCTGGGCGGCATCCGCGCCGTAGAAGAACAAGCTCACGATGCCGCTCGCCTGGCCGCCCGGCTGACAGGTGCCCACCACCGCGACCCCTTCGGTGGGCTCGTCGAGCCGGAGCATCACCTCGCGCGACCGCCCGTCCTGATGCACGCGCTCGATGACACCGGCAAGGCGCGGCGATCCGGGCGACGTCTCCCTGCGCTCGCCGACGTTGCCGCCGGCAAGGTTCAACGCGGTGGACAGCGTGCGCCACATGTCGGCCTGGTCGCCGGGCTGGTGCACGACGGCGTGAACGGCGGCCGCGGGCCGGCCCGGATAGTGCCGCAGATATACCCGCAGCGCCTCGATGAAACCCGGCCAGCCGGTCTCGAAGGATTCGAGTTGGTCGTCCCAGTCGTCGGTCGAACTGGTCAGGCTGTGCACCATCCGCACAACGCAGCGGTGGCGTAGGGCCGGGACGGTTGTCAACGGCCGGATGCGGCTACCTTGGCGTCATGCCACTGCGTCGAAATCCACAAGGGCTGCAAGGCCTGACCCAGATCGGTCAGGGCCTCGGCACGCTCGACCGCGAAGTCTTCGAAGCGGTGGCGGAGTCGCCGAGTCCGCTGCTTGACGCCACCATGCCGCGGCTGAGCTGGGCCGCCGACCACTCCAAGCTGTGGTTCGCCGTCGCCGCCGGCTTGGTGGCTACCCGCCACCCGTCCACGGTCCGCGGCGCGATCCGCGGCGTGGTCAGCCTCGGGGTCACCAGCCTGGTCACCAATCAATTCGCCAAGCGCGTTTGGAAGCGCCCGCGGCCTAACCGGGCGACGGTGCCCTTGCACCGGCAGAGCAGACGCTTTCCCACGTCGAACTCGCTGCCGTCGGGGCATTCGGCGAGCGCCGCCGCGTTCGCGGTCGGGGTGGGGCTGGAGAACCCGCCGCTCGGGCTGGGGCTGGCGCTGCTCGGTGGGCTGGTCGGGCTGTCCCGCGTCGTCGTCGGCGCGCACTATCCCGGCGACGTGTTCGCGGGCTTCGGCATCGGAGCCGGCATCGCGGTGCTCGGCGCCCGCATCGTGCCGCCGATCGTGCCGACGCAGGTTCTGGCCGCCGACCCGCTGCGCGTCGACACCCCGCCCCGCCCGGACGGCAAGGGTGTGGTGCTGGTGATCAACCCCGCATCCGGCGGTGGCACCGGATCGCGAGTCGTCGACGAGGTGCGCGAGGCCCTGCCTGCCGCCGAGATCGTCGAACTCGGCGACGACGCCGACGTCGCCGCTGCACTGGACGAGGCCGCACAGCGGGCCGATGTGCTGGCCGTCGGCGGCGGCGACGGCACCGTGTCGTGCGCGGCAGGCATCGCGGTCAAGCACGGCATCCCGCTCGCGGTGTTTCCCGGCGGCACCTTCAATCATTTCGCCAAGGACATCGGCTGTGACACCGTCGCCAAGACGGTCGAGGCGATCCGGCGCGGCAGTGTGGCATGCGTCGACCTGGTGTGTATGGACGACGATCGCATCGTCATCAACACCGCCAGCATCGGTGCGTACCCGAGGTTCGTGCGGATCCGCGAAAAGCTCGAGCACAAGATCGGCAAGCCACTGGCGACGCTTTACGCAATGGTGCTCACGCTGCGCCACGCCGAGCCGGTGCGCATCAGTTACGACAACAAGACGTTGCAGACATCGCTGTTCTTCCTTGGCAATTCGACGTATCTGCCGTCGGGCTTCGCGCCGTCACGACGCACCAGGATGGATGACGGCCTCATCGACGTCCGGATTCTGGAGACCGGCAGGCGGTTCGCCCGGCTGCGGATCATCACCTCGCTGATGCTCGGCAGGTTGGAGCGCAGCCCGCTCTACCACGAGCTGCGGGTGCCCGAGTTCTCGTTCTCCGTCGTCGACGGCTCCACCATCCTGGCGCACGACGGCGAACTCGGCAGCGAATGCACGGGCGCGGATTTCAGCGTGAAATACCGGGCGCTGCCGGTGTTTCGCCCGCTTCCGTGACGGGTGCGACGGGCGGCGCCACCAGCCACACGAGGACGAACCACACGTAGCCAAGCGCCCATCCCGCCAACACGTCGGAGGGGTTGTGCACGTTGAGGATCACCCGTGCCGCCCCGATCACCACCACGACGGCCGCGCCTGCGACGCACAGCCAGATCCGCCCGCCACCGCCCACGTGGGGCAGCACGACGGTGAGCACCGCCAGCACCGCCACCATCAACCCCAGCGCATGCCCGGACGGAAACGACGTCGACCACGCATACACCAGCGCCTCCGACGGCCGCGGCCGGTCCGCGGCGGCCTTGGCCAGTTCGGTGACCAGCCCGCTGACTTCCACCGTCAACGCGAGAAACACCGCGACGCGGAAGTTGCGCCGCACCAAGGCCACAACGATCCACACCAGCGTCGCCAACCGGAACGCGCCCGGTCCCAGCACCGTGCAGAGCACGTCCCAGAACGTCACCCATCCGGGGCGGACACTGCCGTATTCGTGCAACGCCGAGATCGCCGACGTGTCCATCGCATGGACCCACTGCCATTGCTGCGTGAAACCCACCCACAGCGCGACATACAGCGTCAACGCGACTGCTGAGAGGCCCACGAGCCGGCCGTTCCGCGCTGTCATTCCTCCAACGTTTACCACGCTGCGGCTACCGTGCAGGTATGGCCGTGTTTCTGCGCAAGCTGCTCCGCATCGGTGCGCTGCCCGACGCGCTGCGCACCGAAGTCGAATCCGAGGGCGTGCTCTTCCTCGCCGAATACGTGCCGGTGACGCGGCGGTTCAGCGGGTCGGTTCCCGGTAAGCGCGCCAACACCGACATCGCGAGCTACGTCGGCTCGCTGGTGTTCACGTCGCAGCGCGCGCTCGCGACGCTGTCCTCGCTGCCCAAGCTCGCCGGGCGAACCATCGACCAGAGGTGGGATGGCGCGCAGACAGGCGCCGTCAAGGCCCACATCTCCGACACGGGTTTGCACATCGAGGCCGACATCGCCGATATCGACCCGAAATTCCACGGCCATCTCTCACTCAACTACAAGACGCCGATTCCCGACGAGGTGGTGACGCGGCTGCCGCGCACGTCGCTGGCCTTCGATGTGCCACCCGAATACGTCCTGCGGGCGGTCGGCGTTCCCCCCGAAGGCCTGGACTAGCCGCGGCTCAGCCAGCTCAGCCATCGATGTGTGTCGGCGGGTCGGCGAACACGAAGTCCAGCGACTGCTGATTCGGACCCATCACCCCGCAGTGCTTCACCGGCACCAGATGAGTGCTCAGCCCGCTGGGCACCCACTGGGCGACTCCGATGCAACGTTGCCAGGTGCCGTCGGGTTGCACGGGCCCGTCGCACTTGCTGATGACCGGTCCTCCGTACAGACAGCCGGCGCTGGCCGGCGGCGCCGTGGCGATCAGCCCCACGCCTGCCAGCAGCACCGCCACCCCCGCGATCCGCATGGTCACGATCTGCCTCCCGTCGATGACGGTACCGCCTGGACGAATATTTGCGCCTTTCCTGGATAACTTGCTTTCTGGATGAGCGCACTTGGTTCGACGTCGAAGGCATCACTCCGATGGAGGTGTCCTATCCGGTGCTGTGGCGCAACCTCACCTAGATCGTGGGCACCGTGCTGGAAGCCCTCGGCCAGGATCCGCGGCTGGCGCCGCCGACGGCGCTGGAACGTCAGACCGATCAACGCTCCGACGAGTGGGTGGACCGCTACCGCGCCGACGCCGAACGTGACGGTCTTCCGACCTGACCGCGCTCAGATGACCTGAGCCACCATGAACACCCGCTGGAACGGGAAGAACGTGCGACCGTCCGGACGCATCGGGTAGGCCTCGTTGAGCAGCGGAATGAGTTGCTGCTGAAACTGATGCCACGCTTCATCGGACAACCGGTCGATGACCGGCCGCAGCGCCGTGCCGGTGACCCACTTCAGCACCGGGTTCTCGCCGGTCAACTCGTGGATGTAGGTCGTCTCCCAGGCGTCGACCCGGCATCCGGCGTCGGTCAGCATGCCCGCGTACTCTTCGGCGGAGCTGACCACCTTGCCGTCCCGAAACGGGACGTCGCGCAGTTGGTTTGCGAACGGCTCGCGGCGGATCACCGTGCGGACGGCCACGTGCGACGGCGCCCGGAAATTCCGTGGCATCTGCACCGCGATCCACGACCCCGCAGGCAACTCACGCGCCCAGCGGACCAGCAGTTCGGCGTGTTCGGGCACCCATTGCAGGGCGGCGTTGCTCACCACCACATCGGTGTCGGGCTTCGGCGTCCAGGACCGAATGTCACCGACCTGCGCGTCGACGCCTTTTTCCCTGGCCGCCTCCACCATGTCCGGTGAGCTGTCCCACGCCTCGATCGTCGCGTTCGGCCAGCGTTCTGCGAGGGCGGCAGTGAGATTCCCTGGGCCACAACCCAAGTCGACGACGCGACGCGGATTGTCGGCTGCCACCCTGGAGACCAGGTCGAAGAAGGGGCGGCCGCGGTGATCGGCGAAATTGAGGTAGACGTCGGGATTCCACATGACACACAGTCTTGCACCGGCCAGTGTCCGGCCACCCACAGGCGGTTCACAGCGGCGACCAAGCCTGCACGACAGCAATGCGCGGCACGGTGATCGTCATGACTGCCGTCATTGACAGGCGTCCGCGAATCGTGCTCGCCGCGCTGCTCATCGCCACGGCAGCGCTGTACCTGGTGAACCTGTCGGCGAGCGGGTACGGCAACCTCTTCTACGCCGCCGCGGCGCAGGCGGGCGCACAAAGCTGGTCGGCCTGGTTCTTCGGCTCGCTCGATGCGCACAACTTCATCACCGTCGACAAGCCTCCGGCGTCGCTGTGGGTGACCGGGCTCGCGGTCCGCCTGTTCGGCATGAACACCTGGTCGGTGCTGGCGCCGCAGGCTTTGATGGGTGCGGCCTCGGTGGGAGTCCTTTACGCCACCGTGCGCAGGGCCTTCGGCGGCGACCGCATCGGCACGGCGGCCGGACTGCTCGCGGGCGCGGCGCTGGCAGGCACGCCCGCCGCGGCGCTGATCTTCCGCTTCAACAACCCCGACGCGCTGCTGGCGCTCGTGCTGACCGTTGCGGCGTACTGCCTGACCCGCGCCGTCGCGACGGCATCCTGGCGGTGGCTGGCGCTGACCGGTGTGGCGATGGGGGTGGCGTTTCTGACCAAGATGTTCGAGGGCTTTCTTCCGCTGCCCGGTTTCGCGCTGACGTATCTGCTTGTCGCGCCGACGAGTTGGCGTCACAGGCTCGTCCACCTGCTCGCGGCGGCGGGTGCACTGGTCGCCGCCGCGGGATGGTGGGTGCTCGCGGTCGCGCTGATTCCGCCGACGCAGCGCCCCTACATCGGCGGTTCGACGGACAATACCGTGCTGCAACTGGCGGTCGGCTACAACGGCATGAGCCGGATACTGGGCCACAAAAGGGCGGTGTCGCACGCATGGTCCAGGCTCGGCGGCATGCCAGGACCGCACCGGCTCTTCACCGCGGAGATGGCCAACGAGGTGTCCTGGCTACTGCCCGCGGCTCTGCTGGCCGCCGCATTCGGTGTCTACCTGCTGTTGCGTAGCCGGCTCGGCCGTGGCGAGAAGGCCGCGTTGACCATGTTCACGGGTTGGCTGCTGGTCAGCGGCCTCGTGTTCAGTTACATGGACGGCATGGTGCACCCGTATTACACGGTCGCGATGGCCCCTGCGGTTGCGGGCCTGGTCGGCATCGGCGCGGCGTGGGCATGGCGGGACCGGGCCCGATGGGACGGCCGCGTGGTACTGGCCGCGATGATCGCCATGACCGCCGCCTGGTCCGCAATACTGCTGCACCGCAACGCCTTCTGGCCGACATGGCTGACGCGGTGCCTTGTCGTTGTCGCGGTCGTCGCCGCGGTCACGGTGCTGGGGCTTGGTGCGCGCCGGCTCGGCGCCGCCGGGGTCGCGGTCGGCGTGCTGGCCGCGGGCTGCGGCACGGTCGCGTATGCGATCGCCACGGCCACCACGCCGCACCACGGCACGATTCCGACCGCGCTGGCGTCGACCGCTGGCCCACCGCACGATTGGACCGGTGACGAGGCCAGCAACGCGCAACTCGCCAAGGAGTTGGCCGCCACCACGACCGAATGGTCGGCGGCGACCAACGGGTCGCAGTCGGCGGCCGCGCTGGAAATCTCCTCGGGCACACCGGTGATGGCGATCGGCGGATGGAGCGGCGACCCGGTGCCCACCCTGCAGACCTTCATCGACGACGTGCGGGCGGGCCGCATCACCTACTACATCGAGGCGGGACGCCGAGACGACGATTCCGAGGCGGGACGCCGAGACGACTATTCAGAGGCGGGACGCCGAGACGACTATTCAGAGGCGGGACGGCGCCGGGACACTCCAGGTGGCGGCCACGGTGAGGTGATCTTCGGCCCGAACCACACCGGGACTCACACCCGCGAGATCGCCGAATGGGTGGCCAAGCACTATCCGGGCACGGTGATCGGCCAGACCACGGTGTACCGCCTGACGTAGCGTTTCTGCGGTGGCTACCATCGGCCCGTGTCCATCTCCCCGGGATCCGACGACGCCGTCGACCCGCCCATCCCGGTTCCCGACGTTCCCGGCGCCGACGCGACCGCGCGAGGCCTGCCGAGACGCGGCGACCTGACGCTCCGGCAGCGGCTGATCGTCGACTCCTCCGCGGTGGCCGATCTCGGCTTGCGCACGGCGTTGGCGTCGGTGGTCGGCGCGGCGATGCTGCCGCAGGTCGCCATGTCGGTGCTGGACCGGCCGAAGGCGTCGGCGCAACGCGACGCGCTGCGCTTCTACGCCGAAATGGCCGCCGCCAAGGATCCTGCGCTGTCGTTTCCGGCGCCGACGGAGCCGCCGCGAATCTCGTCGCGGCCTGCTAATCCGGTGGCGGAATGGATGGCCAACGGCCGCGTGCACAACCTGAAGTTCAAGAGCAGCTTCGCGGCCGTCAATCCGGCGATGCGCGACAAATGCGGCTCGTATGCCCGCAACAACGTTGTGCATGCCCAGCATTGGCGCCACGACGACGGTCCCCACCCGACTTTGTGCGTGATTCACGGATTCATGGGATCAGCCTACCTGCTCAACGGCATGTTCTTCTCGCTGCCGTACTTCTACCGGTCGGGCTACGACGTGCTGTTGTACACCATGCCGTTTCACGGCCGCCGCGCCGAAAAGTATTCGCCGTACAGCGGTTACGGGTTGTTCGCCAACGGGTTCGCCGGGTTCGCCGAGGCCATGACGCAGGCCGTGCACGACTTCCGGTCAATGATCGATTATCTGGAGTTCACCGGCGTCGACCGAATCGCGCTGACCGGGATGTCGCTGGGCGGCTACACCTCGGCGTTGATCGCCAGTGTCGACGACCGTATCCAGGCGGTGATCCCGAACGTTCCGGTGGTGATGCCCGATGCGTTGGTCGAAGAGTGGTGGCCGGCCAACATGCTGGTCGCGCTCGGCGACAGGATCACGAGCACCGAACGTGAACTATCAAGCGCTGCAGCAATGTTCCATTCGCCACTGAACTACTCTCCGATGGTGCCGAAGGACCGTCGGCTGATCATCGCCGGTCTTGGCGACCGGTTGGCGCCGCCGCAGCAGGCGCAGGTGCTGTGGGAGCACTGGGGCCGGTGCGCGTTTCACTGGTTCCCGGGCAATCACATCCTGCACGTCAGCCAGCCCGACTATCTGCGGAGAATGACGCGCTTCATGCGCGGCTTCATGTTCAGTTGACGCGGCGCCAAGATGTTCGCAGCGAACCGGCTCACGTCTTGACGGCGTTGACCAACCTGATGTCGCTGAACATCGCCGCTGCTTCAGAGTCTGGACCGGGCACCGGCCGGTCGTTGCGCCGGCAGTAATCCGGCAACGACACCGCTTCGGTTCGCCATCCGCGATTGCCGAACCATTCCTCGGCGGGTGCGTGTTGCTCGTTGTAGATCAGGCTGAAGAACTGGCCCTCGTTGCCCTCGGCCCGCTCCTGCTCGCGGGCCTTCTCGAAGTCGGCCTCGGTCATCGGACCGGCCTCCTCCACGGCGACGTGGCTGCGGGGCGCCGACAGATCGTCGATACCGGTAAAAAGCTGGCGCTGCGCGGCGGCGGGAAGGTAGATCAGCAGACCCTCGACCAGCCACGCCGACGGCGCTGCGGGATCGAGGCCGGCTCCAAGCAGCGCCCGCGGCCAGTCCTCGCGCAGATCGACGGCGACCTCTCGACGTTCGGCGGTCGGGGTTTCGTCCCGGGAGTCGAGGACGTCGCGCTTGAACTGCAGCACCTGCGGTTGATCCAGTTCGAACACCACGGTGCCTGCGGGCCAGGCGAGCCGGTAGGCGCGGGAGTCCAAACCCGCCGCGGGAATCACGATCTGGCGGACGCCCGCGTCGGCGGCGGCGTAGAGACAAGTGTCGAAGAACTTGGTCCGCACCGCCTGGTAGTTGACGAAGTGTTCGCCGAACTCCGACATCAGCTTGTTGTCGGGGGCCTTGCCGTCCAGGATGTCCGCCCACTCGCCGCCAACCGCACGGCAGAACGTCTCGGCATACGGGTCGACGACGAGTGGGGCCGGCTTGTTGGCCTCCAGCGCGCGTGAGGCCGCGACGAACAAGGCGGTGGCGCCAACGCTCGTCGTGATGTCCCAGGTGTCGTTGTCGGCTCGCATAAGCCCGGTTATACCCGAGCATTCTGTCAGCGCGCCGACGTGCCAGCTGTCACCATGATTCGGTGGGCGACGGGCGCGTGCGCTATGTCCGCAACGGTGATGTCAGGCTGGCTTACCGCGTGTACGGCGACAGCGAGCCGACGCTGGTGTGGGTGCCCACCGTGTTCAGCAGCATCGACCGCTACGACGACCCCGCATTCCCGTGGTGCGTCGCCGTCCAACGGCTGTCCCAACAGTTGCGCGTCGCCGTCTACGACGGCCGTGGAACCGGTTTGTCCGATCCGGTGCTGCGGGCGCCCACGCTCGATGACCGGGTGAACGATCTCGTCTGCGTCATCGACGCCGTGGGCGCGCAACAACCGATTCTCCTCGGACTCTTCACCGGCGGAATGACAGCGCTCGCATTGGCGACCCGGCATGCCGACAGGCTCCGGTCACTGTTCCTGTACGCCACCGCGGCCCGCTTCACCCAGGCTCCGGATTTCCCGTGGGGATTCACCGGCCGACAGGTGGAGCAATACCTGCACGAGATCGACGAGCGCTGGGGCGAAGGCGCGTTCGCCGACTTGGTGTTCGGCGAGTCGGCCCAGGTTCCCGGCGTACGCGAACAGTGGGGCCGGGTGGAGTCCTCACTCGCCAGCCCGGCCATGGCCGCTTTGTTGTGGCGGGCCTACCTCGCCGAAGACGTGCGCGACGTGATCGGCCGCGTCGCGGTGCCCACCGTCGTGGCCGCCAGACCCGGCGACCACATGGTGCCCTACGAGGCGTCGGTGGCGCTCGCGAACGGCATACCCGGTGCGGAACTCCTCACGCTTCCACCGGGCGAGCATCACGCCTTCGACATCGTCGACCTGCTCATCGAGAAGTTGTTGAACTTCTGTGAAAGTCCTTGTGCAGCAACCAATGAACGCATTCTGGCCACGGTGCTGTTCACCGACATCGTCAGCTCGACCGAGCAACTCAGCGCGTCGGGCGATGAGTACTGGCGTCATCAACTCGATGTCCACGACGGCATCGTCGACGCGCTACTGACCAAACACGGCGGTCGACGGGCCAACCACACCGGCGACGGGGTGTTCGCGCTGTTCGACGTGCCGAGCCGGGCGGCGCGCTGCGCGCTCGAACTGGTGCCCACGCTCGCGTCTCGTGGCCTGCGGATTCGCGCGGGGTTGCACGTCGGCGAATGCGAACACCGCGGCGACGAGTGGAGCGGGCTGGCGGTGCACACCGGCGCGCGTGTGTGCTCGATGGCAGGTGCCGCCGAGATCCTGTGCACCCGCACCGTGCACGATCTCGCTGCCGGCTCCGGCGTGGTGTTCGAAAGCGTTGGCCCGCAAGCCTTCAAGGGCCTGCCGGAGGTGATCGACGTCTACCGCGTCACCGCGGGATGACTAAACCAGGGGTCGCCCGGTACGGATCCGCCAGTCGAGATCCTTGAGTAGCACGTTGAATGGGAACTCGCGAACGAACTTCGGCATCAGGTCGTTGACGAACTTTATGCGCCGCATCAAGCGATCAAACCGGCGTTGCCTTTGCTCATCCCACGGCAGCCGCATCTCGTCGCGGAAGCGTTGCGGCAGAAAGCCGGTCGTGATGAGCAGGTTGATGTCGTCGAGCCGGCGCTGCAGTGGCGCGGGCAGCTTGACCTTGCGCACACGTCCCATCGCAATCGGCATGAGGAAGTCGCGCACCCTGTCGTCGATGTGCACCTTGGCCATCGACTCCTCCCAGAACCCGTCGAAGGCGGCCTGGTCGGCGGGCCACATCTCACGGGGCACCTGCAGCATCGTGCCGAGCCCGATGCCCTCCTCCATCAGAAGCTCTTCCGCTTCGTCGTCCGGTTCGCCAACGAAGATCCGGTAGACGTCGCGCACGCCCTTGTACAGGCAGGCGCCGACCCACAGCTGAAGTTCGGGGTCGAATGCGTTGTAGGACACCGGGCTTTCGTCGGTCGAATACACCTGCGCGTGCTGGCGGTTGACCGCACGGCGAAAAGCCGCCTTCTGCTCCGGCGTGCCCTGCGCCGCCACGGCGAGATAGGTGAACGTCGTGCGCGCCCGCTTGATCGGATGCCGGTCGATGCGGCCGCTCTCCACCCGGCTTTCCACCACGCCGTAGCCCACGCCGGGCCGGGACAACTGCATGATCACGTTGGCGGCCCCGGCCAGCAGGCCGACACCCAACATGCCGCCGACGGCGTCCGGTCGGCGGCGGAGCAGTGGGCCGCGGGTCTGCAGGATCGCCATTGATTCCACCTACCGGTAAAAGTGATAACAGATGTTTTCAAATATTTTGCCCGTGGTCGAGAGACGCTGTCAAGATGGTGAGCGTGCGGCCCTACCGCGGTGTGCAGGCAGCCGACCGCCAGGCCGAACGCCGGTCGCGACTGCTGAACGCAGGCTTGGACATCCTCGGCTCGGATTCTGACCACGCCGAGTTGACGGTGCGTGCCGTGTGCAAGCGCTCCGGGCTGACCGCTCGCTACTTCTACGAGAGCTTCGCCGACAAGGACGAGTTCGTCGTTGCGGTTTTCGACTGGGTGATCGCCGACATCGCCGCCACCACTCAGGCCGCGGTGTCGGCCGCCAGGCCCGAAGAGCAGACCCGCGCCGCCATGGCCAACATCGTCTCGACGATCATCGACGACCCCCGGATCGGGCGACTGCTGTTCAGTTCACAGTTGGCCAATCCGGCGCTGGCGCGCAAGCGCATCGAAGCCACCGCGTTGATGGCGATGCTGTCGGCCCAGCAAGCGATGAGCGCCCTGCAGGTGCCCGAAACCGACAAGCTCCGGGCGACCAGTTATTTCGTCGTCGGCGGCGTGGTGCAGACCATCGGCAGCTGGCTTGCCGGCGTGATCACGCTGACCGCTGACCAGCTGGTCGATCAGCTCAGCGCACTGCTCGACCAACTCGCCGACCGGAAGCTGTATCTCGACTAGCCTGCCGGAACGCGCGGCCGCCGGTCGGCCGCCGTCTTCGGTTTCGTCTGCGTGTCAGCTTCAGTGAATTCCTTGACCCAGCAGGCGAATTCAAGCGTGATGCCGTCGGGATCCTGGAAGTAGAACGACCGTACGTAGACGCCGGGATGCACCGTCGGCGACACCTGAGCTTCGCTCTCGTCGTGGTTCAGTACCGGTCCGACCCGCACACCCTTGTCCTTGAGCCGCTGTCGGTACTCGTCGAACTTCTCGGCGGGCACGTGGAACGCGAGATGGTTCATCGAGCTGACCGCACTGGTGATCTCACCGATGCCGGGAATGGCGGCGGGCGAAGAGATGCCGGGGACGCGGTCCGGCGCGTCGGCAAACCAGAAGAACGCCACGCAGTCGCCGTTGCCGGCGTCGAAGAAGAAGTGCTGACCCATGCCTCCCGGCAGGTCGAGCGATTTGATCAGCGGCATCCCCAGCACGCCGGAATAGAAGTCGACGGTCTTCTGCATGTCCGAGCACACCAGCGCCACATGATTGATGCCGCCGAGCTCGAATTCGGGATTGGGGTTGTCGGGCTTGATCATTTCATCAACTCTCCGGCCGACTGAGCGAAAGTGCTGCCGAGACAGAAAGCTGAATCTAACATCAGCGTCAAGTTGTAGCAATGACCGTACAGGCCCGGCGAAGGAGTACCGTGACGGTCAGTTCGCGCGAACAGTTGCTGACCTTGCGAGGGCGGCGGACACAGGCGGCGATCGACGCCGCGGCACGAGCGGTCATCGCGCGCAAAGGATTTCTGGCGACCACGGTTTCAGACATCGCCACGGAGGCGGGCAAGTCGACGGCGTCGTTCTACAACTACTACGACTCCAAGGAATCGATGGCGCGCATATGGGCCCGCCAGTTCATCGCCGAGGCCAACGAGCGCGCACGTGAGGCAAGTAAGCCTGGCCTCACTAACCGGGAGCGGTCGTACGAGGCGGCGGCCGCCTACTGGAACACCTACCGCAGCAGGCTCGCCGAGATCATCAGCGTGTCTCAACTGGCAATGGTGAACCAGGACTTCGCGCACTACTGGAATGAGATCTGTTCATTGCCGCTGGCGATGATCACGAGAGCGGTCAGGGGCGCCCAACGCGACGGTTTCTGCGAAGGCGACGATCCTGAGCTCACCGCGTTGGCGTTGCTTTCGATGCTCGATCGGTTCTGCTACCACCACTTCTTCGGTGATGGCAGGGCGAGCGTGGTTGACGACGCCGCATGCATCACCACGCTGGCCAAGGTCTTTCACCGGACGCTCTACTACAAGGAGGCGGGACCGGCATGACAAGGACACCGTCGTCGAGCACCCCCGGAGTGCTGCGCGAGTTCGTCGGACTGGACTCTCCGACCGCGCGGCGAGCCGGGTCGGGCGGTCATCCATGCCAGGGCCTGTATCACCGTGGCGTGGGGCGCAAGCCCAAGGTGGCGATGATCGCCGCGCACTACCAGATCGACTTCTCCGAGCACTATCTCGCCGACTACATGGCCACGCGCGGCATCGGTTTCCTCGGCTGGAACACCCGCTTCCGCGGCTTCGAGAGCAGCTTCCTGCTGGACCACGCGCTCGTCGACATCGGCGTCGGCGTCCGATGGCTCCGCGAGGTCCAGGGCGTGGAAACGGTGGTATTGCTGGGCAATTCCGGTGGCGGCTCGTTGATGGCGGCCTATCAGGCGCAGGCGGTCACCCCGCACGTCAATCCGCTGGACGGGATGCGTCCGGCCGCCGGACTGCTGGATCTGCCGCCCGCCGACGGTTACGTGGCCAGCGCGGCGCACCCGGGCAGACCGGACGTGCTGACCGCATGGATGGACGCGTCGGTCGTTGACGAAAACGACCCCATCGCAACGGATCCCGACCTGGACCTGTTCAACCCCAAGAACGGACCGCCGTTCAGCGAGGAGTTCGTCAAGCGCTACCGCTCGGCGCAGGTCGCGCGCAACAACGCGATAACCGATTGGGCGGAGCGGGAATTCAAGCGGGTGCGCGCCGCCGGCTACTCCGATCGACCGTTCACGGTGCTGCGCACCTGGGCCGACCCCCGCATGGTGGATCCCACGCAGGAACCCACCAAACGCCCGCCGAACATGTGCTATGTCGGCGAGCCCGCCAAGGCCAACCGGTCCGCGCACGGCATCGCGGCGGCGTCCACGCTGCGCAGCTGGCTCGGGATGTGGAGCCTGCGGCACGCGCAGACGCGGGCCGAACCTCATCTGGCCCTCATCGACTGTCCGGCGCTGGTGATCAACGCCGAACAGGACACCGGCGTGTACCCGTCCGACGCCAAGCGCATCTACGACGCGTTGGGCAGCAGGGACAAGACCCTGTGCTCCATTGACACCGACCACTACTTCACCACACCTGGGGCGCGCAGCGAGAAGGCCGATACGATCGCCAGGTGGATCGCGAAGCGGTGGCGCTGAGGGTTCTGGCCCATTTCGTTCCCGGCGAGCGTGTTCTGAAGTTTGTTGAGCCCGAGCGTGATTGGCTCGACATCCGGTACTGCGCCGAGGACGACGACGAGACCTTCTATCGCGAGCTCCCGCACGCCGAGGTGATCTGGCACGTGCTTCGGCCGCTGTCGGCCGCCGATCTGGAGGCCGCGGGCAGGTGCAGGCTGGTGCACAAACTCGGCGCAGGGGTGAACACCATCGACGTCGCGGCCGCCACCCGCCTGGGCATCGCGGTGGCCAACATGCCCGGCGCCAATGCCGCCTCGGTCGCCGAAGGCACCGTGCTGCTGATGCTGGCCGCGCTGCGCCGGTTGATCGAGCTGGACCGGGCCACCAGGGCGGGCAGGGGCTGGCCTGCCGATCCCAGCCTCGGTGAGACGGTGCGCGACATCGGCGGCTGCACCGTCGGATTGGTCGGCTACGGCAACATCGCCAGAAGTGTGGAGAACATCGTCGCCGCGATGGGTGCCGACGTCCTGCACACCAGCACCAAAGACGACGGCCATTCCGGGTGGCGCACCCTGCCCAACCTGCTGGCCGCCAGCGACATCGTCTCGCTGCACCTGCCGCTGACCGCGGACACCTCGGGGTTGCTCGACGCCGACGCGTTCGCGCAGATGAAGCCGGGCGCGGTCGTCGTCAACACCTCACGCGGACCGATCATCGACGAGGATGCACTGGTCGACGCGCTGCGCAGCGGGCAGATCGCCGCCGCTGGCCTCGACGTGTTCGCGGTCGAGCCGGTACCCGACGACAGCCCGCTCCTCGGCCTGGACAACGTCGTGCTGACACCGCATGTCAGCTGGTACACCGTCGACACCATGCGGCGCTACCTGGGCGAAGCCGTCGACAACTGCCGGCGCCTGCGCGACGGGCAGGACCTGCGCAACGTCGTCAACCCGCCCGAGTAATCTCGTTCCCAACCGACCGGTTATTAGGGAAGACGTAGGGAAGGCCCCACGAGAAGGTGCATCCATGCCCATAGCAATCAATCCTGAGCACAACGACCTCGCCGATTCCGTTCGGTCCCTGGTGGCGCGGGTGGCACCGTCCGAGGTCCTGCACGACGCGCTCGAGACGCCGATTCCCAATCCCCCGCCGTACTGGAAATCCGCGGCCGAGCAGGGCCTGCAGGGCGTGCACCTCTCGGAGGCCGTCGGCGGACAGGGCTTCGGCATCCTCGAACTCGCGATCGTTATCGCCGAATTCGGCTACGGTGCGGTGCCCGGCCCGTTCGTGCCGTCCGCGATCGCCAGCGCGCTGATCTCCGCGCACGATCCCGAAACGTCGCTGCTGCGCGACCTGGCCTCCGGCGACGTGATCGCCGCATACGCCATCGACTCCGGCTTGACCGCCACCCGGCACGGGGACGGCCTGGTCATCCGCGGCGAGGTGCGCGCGGTGCCCGCGGTCGCGCAGGCCTCGGTGCTCGTGCTGCCGGTGGCGATCGACAGCGGCGAGGAGTGGGTGGTCCTCGACTCTCACCAGCTTGAGATCGAGCCGGTGCGAAGCATCGACCCGCTGCGGCCGCTGGCCCATGTGCGCGCCAACGCCGTTGAGATCGGTGAAGACCGTGTGCTGAGCAGCCTGAGCCGCGAGTTGGCCAGGGCGCTGATGAGCACGCTGCTGTCGGCGGAAGCGATCGGCGTCGCCCGGTGGGCCACCGACACCGCCGCGGCGTACGCGAAGATCCGCGAACAGTTCGGCAGGCCGATCGGCCAGTTCCAGGCCATCAAGCACAAGTGCGCCGAGATGATCGCCGACACCGAACGCGCGACCGCGGCGGTCTGGGATGCCGCCCGCGCGATCGACGAGACACGCAAAAACGCCTCGGCCGAAAGCGCTTTCGAGTTCGCTGCCGCCGTCGCCGCGACCCTTGCGCCCGCCGCGGCGCAACGCTGTGCGCAGGACTGCATCCAGGTGCACGGCGGCATCGGGTTCACCTGGGAACACGACTGCAACATCTATTACCGCCGCGCGCTGGTGCTGGTCGCCAGCTTCGGTCGCGCGGCCGACTATCCGCAACTGGTGGTCGACACCGCGACCACTTCGGGGATGCGCAAGCTCAACATCGATCTCGATCCGGAGACCGAGAAGCTGCGTGAGGAGATCCGCGCGGAAGTGGCTGCGCTGAAAGCGATTCCGCGTGGCCCCGAGCGCGACACCGCGATCGCCGAGGGCGGCTGGGTGCAGCCGCACCTGCCCCGGCCGTGGGGGCGCGCGTCCGACCCCATCGAGCAGATCATCATCGCCCAGGAGTTCACCAGCGGCCGGGTGAAGCGACCCCAGATGGGCATCGCAGCGTGGATCATCCCGTCGATCGTCGCGTTCGGCACCGAGGAGCAGAAGCAGAAGTTCCTGCCGCCGACATTCCGCGGCGAAATGATCTGGTGTCAGCTGTTTTCCGAGCCCGGCGCGGGCTCCGATCTGGCCAGCCTGTCCACCAAGGCGACCAAGGTCGACGGCGGTTGGCGCATCACCGGCCAGAAGATCTGGACCACGGCCGCGCAGTACTCGCAGTGGGGTGCGCTGCTGGCGCGCACTGATCCGAATGCGCCCAAGCACAACGGCATCACCTACTTCCTGCTCGACATGAGCAGCGAAGGCGTCGAGGTGAAGCCGTTGCGGGAACTGACCGGCAACGCGATGTTCAACACCGTCTTCATCGACGACGTGTTCGTGCCTGACGACTGTGTGCTGGGTGAGGTGAACCGCGGCTGGGAGGTCAGCCGCAACACCCTGACCAATGAGCGGGTGTCGATCGGCAACACCGAGCCGCCGGGCATGGCAAGCCTCGACGGGCTCGTCGAGTTCGTGCGCGACGGCCAGCTCGACCAGATCGCCCAGAACCAGGCCGGCCGGCTGATCGCCGAGGGACATGCCGCCAAGATCCTGAACATGCGCTCGACGCTGTTGACGCTGGCAGGCGGTGATCCGATGCCCGCCGCGGCGATCTCCAAGCTGCTGAGCATGCGCACCGGTCAGGGCTACGCCGAATGGGCGCTGTCGACCTTCGGCACCGACGGCGCGATCGGTGACCCGGAGAGCCTGCCCGGCAAGTGGGCGGAGCATCTGCTGTACAGCCGCGCGACCACGATTTACGGTGGCACCTCGGAGGTGCAGCTCAACATCATCGCCGAGCGCCTGTTGGGTCTGCCGCGCGATCCGTAGGACGATCCGTACGACGGGAGTACTGCGACGGCCGGGGACGTCACGCTTCGACAACTGCGGTACTTCGCCGTCCTCGGCGAGGAACTGAACTACCGGCGTGCCGCCGAGCGGCTGTACATCACCCAACCTGCGCTGTCCACGGCGATCAAACAGCTCGAACACCAGCTCGGCGTTCTGCTGTTGCGCCGCAACACCCGCGAGGTCGCGCTCACCGAGCTGGGTGCCGCGTGGCTGCCCAAGGTGCGCAAGGCGCTTCGCGGAATCGACTCCGCGGTCGAGGATCTGATCGCGCTCTCGGCGCAGTACCGGCGGATCCGGTTGGGCTATCTCATCGGCACCGGTGCCGACCTGGTGTTCCGGTTGGTCCGCCACTTCGAGTCCGCCCATCCCGAGATCACCGTCGAGCCAAAGGAATTCGACTTCTCCGATCCCACCGCCGGGCTGGCCGACGGCAGCACCGAGGTGGCGATCATCCGGCCGCCGGTGGATCTGCCCGAGCACCGGATGTTCATCCTCGACGCCGAGAGCTGGATGGCGTGCCTGCCGCGTGACCATCACCTGGCGCATCGGACCGAGCTGACAACAGCCGAACTGCTCGACGAGCCGGTTGTCGTGGCGCCGAGCACCGCCGGTAGATGGCGTGACTACTGGATGGCGATGGACGCGCGGGACGGTAAACCGCCGACGATCGCGGCGGTCGCGGCGACCTACGAGGAGGAGACCACCACCATCGCCCGCGGGCTCGGCATCAGCTTCACCAGCGAAGCCAGCGCCCGGCTCTACGACCGGCAGGGCATCGTCTACGTCCCGATCACCGACCGGCCCCCGAGCTACACGGCGCTGGCGTGGCATCCGGCCGGCCTGTCCCACGAGGCCGCCGAGCTGGTGCGCCATGTCCGGGAGGAGTGGGGGTTCGGCGAAGGTCAGGCGACGGAACGACCAGCGACGTATTACTGATAAACAGGGTTTATCAGTAATCAGATTTCGGAACTTCCGCGAGGCGGCGCAGGCACGGTTTTCTGTCAGCACCCGTGTGACCCTTCTGCGCTGGAGGAGCCATGACCGACGTCGTTCCCGCCACCGATGCGAAAGTGCCGCTTGCGGCCAACCCGGAAGACGCCAAGCTCGCCGAGCTCGGTTACACACAGCGGCTCGACCGATCCGTGGGCACGCTGGCCTCCTTCGCAATCGGATTCGCCACGATCAGCGCGACGACGGCGGTCTTCACCGGGTTCGGCGCCGGATACTTCACGGCGGGCGGGCCGTTCGTCTGGACGCTGCTGCTCGCAGGCGCCGTCTTCTCGCTCTGGGCGTTCATCGCCGCGGACCTGACGGCCAAGCTGCCGTTGGCCGGCTACTCGTATCAGTGGATCAGCCGGATCAACGGCCCCGACCTCGGCTGGTTCACCGGCTTCATCGCATTGATGGGCTGGGTGTGCGGCATGACCGGCGTCGGGTTCATCCTGTCCGGCTATCTGGGCGGGTTGTTCGGCTGGAGCATGAGCCAGACCGAGCAGATCCTCGTCGCCATCGGCGTGGTGTTCCTGTGCGTGCTCATCAACATCTACGGCGTGCGCTTCGCGACCATGGTCAACAACATCGGCGTCAGCCTCGAGCTGCTGATCACTGTCGGCGCAACGGCTCTCGTCGCGATCATCGCGTTCTCGGCGCCGGAGAACCACCAGCCGATCTCGGCGCTGTTCACCGGCGGCGAAGCAGGCGAAAAGGATTCCTACATGCTCGCGTGGCTGGCCGCTGCGCTGGGACCGTTCTTCGGCCTGATTGGTGTGGAGTCAGGGGCCGACGTCGCCGAGGAGACCAAGAACGCGCGCTACGTAGTGCCGAAGACGATGTTCTACGCGCTGGTGACGTCGATCGTCATCGAGTTGCTGATGTACATCGTCTACGTGCTCGCGATCCGCGACGCTGATGCCGTCGAGGCCAACGCCGCCGCTCCGATCGAGGAGATCATCAACCAGCAGGCCGGTCCGGTGATGACGAGAATCGTTGTGGCCGTCGCCCTGACGAATATCCTGGCTTGCCTGCTGGCCAATATTCTGGTCGCTACAAGGCTGACCTATTCGATGGCCCGTGACAACATGCTGCCGTTCTCGGCGGTGTGGCGGCACGTTTCGACGAAGACAAAGACACCGAACTACGCGGTGATCGGGCTCGGTTGCCTGTCCACGGTGCTGCTGTTGTCGGCCCTGGTCAACGAGAAGGCGTTCAACTACATCATCGGCATCGCGTCGCTGCTGTTCTTCTTCGTCTACATCCTGCAGACCATCGGACTGCTGATCGGCTACCGCAAGGGCACCATCCCCGCCGCCGAACCCGGCACGTTCGACCTCGGCCGCTGGCGGCTGCCGCTGTATGTCACCGCACTGGCGGTGTTCCTGGCCGTCGCCGTCGCGCTACTGTTCCTCCCCCAGTTCACCAGCAACAAGTGGGTCTTCCTCGGCGTGGTCGCGGTAGCCGCGGGCTGGTGGGCCACAGGCCTGCGGTCACGGCTGCGGGCCGGCGATGCGGGTGCCAATTACGCTGCAACGAAAGGACTTTAAATGACTCTCACAGATACGGGCGCAAGCAACCTCGTCGCCGTCGAACCCGGCGCCATCCGGGAGGACACGCCACCCGGCTCGGTGATCCAGTACAGCGACTACGAATTGGACACCTCCAGCCCGTTCGCCGGCGGGGCGGCCTGGATCGAGGGCGAGTACGTGCCCGCATCGGAGGCGCGGATCTCGATCTTCGACACCGGATTCGGTCATTCCGACCTGACCTATACCGTCGCACATGTCTGGCACGGCAACATCTTTCGGCTGGGCGACCACCTGGACCGGCTGCTCGACGGCGCGCGTAAGCTGCGCCTCGACCCCGGCTACACCAAGGCCGAGCTGGCCGACATCACCAAGCGCTGCGTCAGCATGTCGCAGCTGCGAGAGTCCTATGTCAACCTGACGATCACCCGCGGATACGGAAAACGCAAGGGCGAGAAGGATTTGACGAAACTCACCCATCAGGTCTACATCTATGCGATCCCGTACCTGTGGGCGTTCCCGCCCGACGAGCAGATCTTCGGCACGACCGCGATCGTGCCGCGGCACGTGCGCCGCGCCGGGCGCAACACCGTCGACCCGACCATCAAGAACTACCAGTGGGGCGATCTCACGGCTGCCAGTTTCGAAGCCAAGGACCGGGGCGCGCGCACGGCGATCCTGATGGACGCCGACAACTGCGTCGCCGAAGGACCCGGGTTCAACGTGGTCGTCGTCAAGGACGGCAAGCTCGCGTCGCCGTCACGTAACGCGCTGCCAGGCATCACACGCAAGACGGTGTTCGAAATCGCCGACGACATGGGCATCGAGGCCACGCTGCGTGATGTGACAAGCCGCGAACTTTACGATGCCGACGAAGTGATGGCCGTGACAACCGCGGGCGGGGTAACGCCGATCGTCTCGCTCGACGGTGAGCCGGTCGGCGACGGCACCCCCGGCCGCGTGACAACTGCTATCCGCGACCGGTTTTGGACCCTGATGGACGAACCGTCGCCGCTGATCGAGCAGATCGAGTACTGACACGTCGCCAGCGCGGCTACGCTGCGATCATGATGCGTAGCGTGCTGGCCGCTTCGGCGGCGATGGGTCTGCTTGTGGCACAACCGCTGGCGCCTGCGACCGCGCACGCGGCCACCCTGTGCGTCGAACTCAACGGCGCCGACGAACCCGAAGGGCTGTGCCGGGTGCACGACACCGAGCCGAATTACGTGCTCGACATGTCATTTCCCGTCGACTTTCCCGACCAGGCGGCCGTCGACGACTTCGTCGCGCAGACGCGGACCGGTTTCCTCAACGCGACGCAGACGCCGAGCTTCGGCAACGTGCCCTACGCACTCGACATGAAGGTCACGCTGTGGTCGTCTGACACCACCCGCTCGGTGTCGTTCGAGATCTATCAGGATCTCGGTGGAGCGCATCCAGACACCTGGTACAAGACGTTCAACTACGACACGGTGCGCAACCGTCCGATCGAATTCGACGACCTCTTCGCGCCGGGCGCCAAACCGCTCGAGGCGATCTTCCCGATCGTGCAGCGCGAACTCGCCGCGGAGACCGGCATGTCCGAGCCGGTCATCGAGACCGATGGCATGGACCCGTCCAAGTACCGCAAGTTCGCGATCACCCCGACCGAACTCGTGTTCTTCTTCGACCGCGGCGAACTGATGGCCGGCGCCGCGGGCGCGCAAACGGTTCAGGTGCCAAGATCGGCCATTCCGCCGCTGGCTGTATAGGGCTGTCTGGGGCTATGCTGTGAAATAGATAGCTTTTCAAAGTTGTTGGCGGTAGCGATGAGAACTTTCCGACGAGGCATCCTGCGCCTGGTAACGGCCGCCGCAGCGGCCGCATCATTTCTGATAGCCGCACCCGCCCTGGTTCAGGACGCGGCGCCGCGGGCGTCTGCACAGCCGCGGCCGTGCGTCAACGGTGTCATCCCGTGGAACCCGTATGTGGTCAACTGCAATTTGCCGCCCCGCCAGCCCAGGGTGCGCGGGGCTGCTCCCGACGCCGGCGCGATCATCGCCTGCCGCAACCACCCGGGTTGTCTGGCCTGGTACGTGAATCCCCCGTACTGAGTTTCGAAACGCCCGTCAAGGGAACGGGATAAACCATGAGCAACGCCAGAGATGTTGAGAAGCGTTGGCACGATCCGACCGCGTTCCGGCAAGCCGTCAAGTACGGCGTCACCGTGATCGTGCTGGCCGGCATCGCGTTCGCGGTCTTCGGTCTCGTCGACAGGGGCTCGGTGCTGTTGGCCGCCCTGGTCCCCACGATTCTGTTTCTCGGCGGCGTCGGCGCCATGTTCAAGGCCTACCGCGTCTGGCGTGCTGGTGGCACGTGGCCGATATGGCAGGGCGCGGGCTGGTTTCTGCTCACCCTGATGCTGGTGTGCCTGTCGATTCCCTATGCGGCCGCACGGTTCGGCGGCTAACGGCCGCCAAAACCGTTACTGCGTCTTGGCTTTCTCGCCCTCTCCGCCGGCCGTTGTTTTCTCGTCGGCTCCCTCAACCGTTGTTTTCTCGTCGGCTCCGCCGACGGAAATGTCACGAAGCTCGCGCTTGAGGATCTTGCCCGTCGGGTTGCGCGGCAGTTCATCGAGGAAGATCACCTCACGCGGCACCTTGTAGCGCGCCAGGTTCTCTTTGACGTAGGTCTTGATTCCCTCCTCGTCGATGCTGGCGCCTTCGGCCTTCACGACGAACGCGCGCAGCCGATGCCCCCACTCCTTGTCCTCGACGCCGACCGCGGTGGCCTCGACGACCTCGGGGTGGCCGCTGATGAGGTCTTCGACCTCGGCGGGGAACACGTTCTCACCGCCGGAGACGATCATTTCGTCGTCGCGGCCGCTGACGTATAGCAGGCCGTTCTCGTCGAAGTAGCCGACGTCGCCCGACGACATCAGCCCGTCGATGATCTGCTTGTGGCCGCCGCCGGTGTAGCCCTCGAACGGGAAGGTGTTGCCGACGAAGATGCGGCCCACCTCGCCGCGCGGCACCTCATTGCCGTTCTCGTCGAGGATCTTGACCTTGACACCCTTGACGACGGGTCCGACGGTGGCCGGATTGATGGACAGATCCCTGGGCCGCGCGATCGTGGCGAACGCGATCTCCGTCGAGCCGTACATGTTGTAGATGACCGGGCCGAGGTCCTTCATCGCGCGTTGTGCAAGTTCGGCGCCCAGCTGCGAGCCGGACACGAACACGATCCGCAGCGACGACAGATCCGGCTTCTTGTCCATCTTCTCCAGATGGTCGAGTATCCGCGACAGCATGACGGGTACCACGACCATCGCGGTGACGCGGTGCTTTTCGATGTCGGCCAGCACGGTGGCCGGCTTGAAGCGGCGCCGCAGCACCAGCGTGGAGCCGAGCATCATCGCGATGGTGGCGTGCAGGAAGCCGAGCGCGTGGAACATCGGTGCGGGCAGCGACGTCACCTCGTTGGCCTTGAACGGCACGTGCGACAGGATGCCGCCGATCGGCGCGAGGGTCGGCGGGGTGCTTCGGTTGGCGCCCTTC
Source organism: Mycolicibacterium agri (assembly GCF_002553505.1). Lineage (GTDB taxonomy): Bacteria > Actinomycetota > Actinomycetes > Mycobacteriales > Mycobacteriaceae > Mycobacterium > Mycobacterium agri. The sequence continues at coordinate 44,236 of NZ_PDCP01000006.1, forward strand.
GGTGTGCCGGTGGTGCCGCTGGTCAGGATGATGATCGACGAGTGCCTGGTCGCCTTCGGCGCCGGTTTGGTACTGCTGCGCGCGATCAGGTCTTCCAGCGTCTCGTCGGTGCTGCCCGACGGCTCGTCCTTGTCGGGGTTGGTGCCCAATGCGCGCAGCTTGCCCTGCGGCGGCTCTGCCTTGGCGACCGCTTTGGTGTACTCGTCGTCGTAGATGATCACCTTGGCGCCCTCGCGTTCGGACACCTCTTTGATCTGCGGGCCGGAGAACTCGCTGTTCAACAGGATGATGCGGGCGCCGACGCGGGCCGCGCCGTAGACGGCGATCAAGAACCAGCGGTGGTTGCGCGCCAGGATCGCCACCCCGTCCCCGCCGCGGATGCCCATCGCCAGCAGACCGTTGGCGACGGCGTGGGCGGCGTCGTCGAGTTCCTTGAAGGTGATCTCGCCGAAGTCGTCGATGACGGCCGTGCGGTTGGGGGTGCGGCGGGCGTTGAGCGCTGGGATCATGCCGAACTCTCCCCACCGGCGGATGTCGGCGATGAACGCGACGATGTCCTGCGGCGGCTCCAGCTTCAGCGCGCCGGCTTCAAACATTTTGCGGGCGTAGTGCAGTTCGGCGGCGCCGCGCTCCACATACTTTCCGATGGACGTCCCAAGGGACTTCCCGACGGTCTGCTGGACTTTGGCCGCTGCCGCCAGCGGAATATCGGTGAGGTTCGGCATGTGAACACCATATGTGACGCCCGTCGCACCGCGGCGCGAAAGCGCTGCGTAACTACCATGACGGTATGGCCGCATCCTCCTCCAAGGTCAAGCACCTTGAGGTGGATGGGCAGCAGGTGCCGATCACCCATCCGGACAAGGTCGTGTTTCCCGATCTGGGGGTCACCAAGCGTGAGCTGATGGACTACTACCTGGCCGTCGCGCCGGGGGCGCTGCGCGGGGTGGCCGAACGGCCGATGATCCTCAAGCGGTTCGTCAAGGGCATCACCGAGGAGGCCGTGTTCCAGAAGCGGGCGCCGGAGAAGCGGCCCGACTTCGTCGACGTCGCCGAGCTGCGCTACGCGTCGGGCACGTCGGCCAAGGAGGCGGTGCTGCACGACGCCGCGGGGCTGGTGTGGGCGGTCAACATGGGCTGCGTCGACCTCAACCCGCATCCCGTCCGCGCCGACGACCTGGCACATCCCGACGAGCTGCGGGTCGACCTCGACCCGATGCCGGGTGTCGGCTGGCGCCAGATCATCGACGTTGCATTGATCGCCCGCGAGGTGCTCGAGGACCACGGCCTGACCGCGTGGCCGAAGACGTCAGGATCACGCGGCTTCCACATCTATGCGCGCATCCAGCGGCGCTGGCCCTTCAAGCATGTCCGGCTGGCGGCCCAGGCGGTGGCCCGCGAAGTGGAGCGGCGCGCACCTGATCTGGCCACCGCGCGGTGGTGGAAGGAAGAACGCGAGGGCGTGTTCGTCGACTTCAACCAGAACGCCTTCGACCGGACGGTGGCCTCGGCGTACTCGGTGCGGGCCACTCCCGACGCTCGGGTATCGACGCCGCTGCGCTGGGATGAGCTCGCCGACTGCAGGCCGGAGGCCTTCACCATCGCGACGGTGCCGCAGCGCTTCGCCGAACTCGGGGACCCGTGGGAGGGCATGGACGACGCGCCCGGCAGCCTGGAGCCGCTGCTCGAGCTCGCCGAGCGGCTCGGGCCTGCGGAGAGGGCGCCGAAGGGCGCCAAGAAGGCAACGGGCCGCGGCGCGGGCCGGGTGTCGTCGAAGCCGCTGATAGAGATCGCCCGCACCAAGACCAAGGACGAGGCGATGGCCGCGCTGGAGGTCTGGCGCAAGAAATATGAAGAGGCCGCTAAGAAACTGAAGCCCGCCGACATCCTCGTCGACGGGATGCGGGGCCCGAGCTCGATCTGGTACCGGATCCGGATCAACCTGCAGCATGTGCCCGAGGACCAGCGACCACCGCAGGAAGAGTTGATCGCCGACTACAGCCCGTGGGAGAACTACTCGGGCGCGCAGTTCCGCAGGCCCTGAGCCGACGACGCCGATGTCGGTTCTTAGCAAAGTATTACTGGCAACTCCCCAATGCCTTAAGTGGGCGGCATAGCTTGAGGTCATGTACGGAAACCAGGCAATCGACTGCGACGGCGCGCAGATGCGTGCGGTGTGTCGTCAGCTGGCAACCGTGGTCACGGTCACCGGCGACGTCAACGACACTAACCTCGATTGCATCCGCGCCTACGCGAGACGCTTCATCATCAACGAGAAGCCCTTTGTGTTGGATCTGAGCGGCGTGACTTCCTTTACGCAGCAAGGCATTTCGTGGTTCTACGACATAGACGAGGATTGCCATCACGTCGATGTCGAGTGGGCCGTCATCGCCAGTGCACCGGTGCAGCGCACGCTGCGGTTGTCCGGTGAGCGCGAGACCTTCCCCACCGCCGAGTCCGTCCCCGAGGCGCTGGCTCACTTCGCCGAACGCATCGGCGAACGGCGCCGCCTTCTTCCCCTTCTCACCAAGACCGCCTAAAAACAGAAAGGGCGATCACGTGCTAATCGATCTTCGCTGGCTGAGCTACCTGCTGCACGGCAGGCACACCCCCGCGACCGCGCATCCTTCCCGACGCTGAGGGGCGCCCGGCCGATTCAGCGGTCGGGTGACCAGTAGTCGAGCATCTCGGCGAAGGTCTCGAACGCCGCGCCGGAGACACCGTAGGTGGCCTCGAAGTGGATGCTCAGCGGGAAGCCGAGATCGGCGACCCCGTCGATGACCCGCTTGTACAGATCGACCATCATCTGACGCTTGTCGGCGGGGTCTCGGCTCGCCAGCGTCCGGACGAACTTCTGCTCCTCGGCGACCGCGGGGTTGCCGGGATCCTGGATCAGCCATTCGATCAGCCCGACGCGGCTCTCGACCTTCGGGACGAAGCCGAACGACAGCAGAATCTCGGGCCGGTGGTCGGTAGTCGCAGCGAAGTCCTTGAGGAAGCCGACGATCGCGTCGGAGTACAGCAGCTGGGTCATCGCGAAGTTGGCGCCCTGCTTGCACTTGAAGTCGAAGCGGTCGCGTTCGCCTTCGCGCGTCGGAATCAGGATGACGCCGCGGTTGGCGACGACGTCCTCATAGATCGACAGGGCGTCGGTGGGCGCGACGCCGGACCCCTCGCCGTCGTTCATCGTGCGCGGCACACCGACGAACACGATGCCTTCGAACCCCGCGTCGCCCAATGTCGTCAGCCGCTGGCCCAGCGAGGCCTCATCCATGAAGGCGGTGACCTGGGTGCACAGCCCGCGCAGCCCCGGCAGCTCCGGCTTGATGATCGACCAGTAGTCGAGCACGTCGAGCTTGGGCTTCATCGGAACCGGACGGTCGTCGTCCTCGGCGATCATCCCGGGGATCATCACGTGTTTGATCCGGCCGTCGAGACCCGATTCCGCCGAGATGCGGGCCACCTTGCGCGCCTCTTCCGCGGCATACTCGCGCCCGCGCTCCACGTTGGGAGGCACCAGCTCGAGCGCAATTGTATTGAGGGTCACAGCGTTGCTCCTGATCCAGACGACCGAACCACGATACAGAGCGCAGCTGTGTGGATCGAAATCGCCGAGCGTCGGCTCAGAGTTGCCGACGCGCCCGCTTGACCTGTTCGACGACATCGTCGTCGCCGGCGAAATCGAGGCGGGCGGCGTCGCGGCCCGAGAGGAAAAGCAGCATCTCGGCCGGTGACCCGGTGATCACGCAGCGCGGCCCCTTGCCCACCGACGCCAACGTCGCGCCCGCGGTGTCCTGCAGGATCACCGACACCGGGGCGCGCCCGAGCGACACCATGGCGGCGAACCGGACCTGACGGCGCAGCGCGGACATCAGGTCGTCGTCGAGCTCGCGCGGCTCCCACTCGGGCGCTGCCCGGCGGACATCCTCGTGGTGGATGAACATCTCCATGGTGTTGACCAACGGGTCGAGCAGCTTTAAGGGCGAATACAGCGGCGGGCCCGAGGCGACCATCTGCAGCAGATCCGGCCACTCGGTGGAGTCGGCGAGTTGCTTCTGCTTGCGCGCCGTGTAGTCGGCGAGCGCGGGAATCAGAATGCCCGCGCCGGCGTCCGGTCGGCGTTCCCGGATCACCAGGTGCGCGGCCAGGTCGCGGGTGGTCCAGTCGCCGCACAGCGTCGGCGCGTCGGGTCCGGCGGCGCGCATGGTCTCGACCAACGCGGCGCGTTCACGGGAGGCTGCTGTCATACCCCGAACATGCCAGATCTCAGCGGGCCGCCCCGCGAGTTGAGCGTTTCGCCTCCGCGGCTCGGTAGAGAGCGCGCAGAACATACGGCATGACGCCGCCGTGCCGGATGTAGTCAGCCTCGCGTGGGGTGTCCAGCCGCAGGCGTGCGTCGAAGGCCCGCCCGTTGCTCTCGACGGTCACGCGGTCCCGTGTGTCGCCGGTGTTCAGCGCGGCCAGACCGGTGATGCTGACCTGCTCGGCGCCGGTCGGCGCGACGTCGTCGGGGCCTGCATCGATCAGCTCGACCGGGATCACGCCCATCGCCACCAGGTTGGAGCGGTGGATGCGCTCGAAAGACTGGGCGATGACGGCCCGCACGCCGAGCAGCGCAGGCCCCTTGGCGGCCCAGTCCCGCGACGACCCGCCGCCGTAGTCGCGTCCCGCGACGACAACGATCGGCACCTTCGCCTCCCGGTATGCGGTCGCTGCATCGAAAACCGTTGTCTCACGACCACTATCGACGAAGTTGCGGGTCCGCCCACCGCGCGTGCCCGGCGCCACCCGGTTCTGCAGCCGCACATTGGCGAACGTGCCGCGCGCCTAGGGCGGCGACGATCAGACTGTTCTTGATCGACTGCACGTAGGCCGCATAGGTGAAGACCCTGTCGTAGTTGTTCATCGACAGGCTCTTAAGCGGTGACTGCAGCGGGGTGAACACGAGCGTGAACGAGCGCATGATCAACCCTACGATCGGCACCAGGGCGCCCATCACCACGTAGAAGACGATGGCGCACAGGCTGATCCACTTCAGCCAGCCCAGGTCCAGCGGACGCGGGCGGGTGGCCTTGCCGCGCACCGAGACGAATCGCTGGGCATCCTTGAGCATCTTGGCCTGCAACGCGACAAGGCCGATCGTGACAAACAGGATGATCGCCGAGGCCGCGCCGAGAACGCCGTAATCCGGGTTGATCGACTGCAGGCCGTTCTTAAACAGGAATGTCGAGAAGACCTGGATGTTCACCGGCTGTCCGTACAGCAGCGGCACGCTCAGCGTTTCCACTGACATCGAGATCACCAGGATCGAGCTGTAGACGATCGGCGGTCGCAGCATCGGCACGATGACCGCGAAGATGACCCGCAGCGGACCCGCGCCGCAGACCTGCGCGGCGGCCTCCAGCGACGCGTCGCTCTGCCGTAATGCATTGGCGCAGAAGGTGTACGCGATGGGGGCGAGCGCCACCGCTTCTGTCAGGGCCATGCCGGGGATCGAGTACAGGTTCCACGGCAGGTGGCCGAGGACCTGCTGGACTTTGATACTGACGAAGCCGGACGGCCCGTACATCATGATCCAGCCGAACCCGAGGATCAGCGAGGAGATGAAGAACGGCCACTGCATGGCTGCCGAGAGGATTCGCCCGCCCGGCACCGTCGTTCGCACGACCACGATCGCCATCGGCACCGCGAGCACCAACGTCAGAATCGTTGTCAATCCCGCGAACAGCACCGTGTTGAGCGCTACTTCACCGAACCCGGCTTCGGTGAACAGCCGCACATAGTTGTCCAGGCTGAGCACGCCGCCGGCCTCGTACAGCGGCCGGTCGAGCAGGGACTGATACAGCGTCGGCACCACCGGCGCCAGCACCAACACGGCGAGAAAGACGACGACCGCGTACTGCAGCCACAGGTCCCGTCCCAGGCCGAGGAATTTGCGGTATCGGGGAGCCGGATAGCCCCCCGACACCGGGCCGGAAACGGTTGGCGTCTGCACCGTCGTCGTCATGGCAGAGACAGTCCTTCGTATCTTTTTCGAGATCAGCGATGGATCACCGACCGAGCAGGCCGTCCCAGCGGTCGGTGAATTCCTTCACCTTGTCCTCGGGCACCTTGACGTACTGCACGTCGATGACGTTGTCCTCGCCCACGGACTCGACCAATTCCTGGTACGTGTGCCTGCCGTCGGTCGCCTCGATGCCGTCGCGGTAGGACGTCAGGCCGCCCTCGGCGACCGCCCGCTGCCCTTCATCGGAGAGCACGAAGTCGGTGAACAGCTTCGCGGTTGCGGGATGCGGTGCCCCGGAAGCGATTCCGACACCGCGCGGCAGCACCACGGTGCCGTCGTCGTAGAAGGAGATGCCGAGCAGCCCGCCGCTGTCGTCGACCTTCGGATAGGTGGGAGCGGCACTGATGAACATGCCGGCGAGGTATTCACCGGAGGTGATCTTCTCCAGTTGCGTGCCCGAGGAGGTCTCGGCTTTGGCCATCGGCAGAACCTTGTCCAGCGCCGACCAGGAGTCCGGGCGCGCGCTGACGAAGCCGTTTGACACCGTGAAACCGAACGCGCCGTTCACATCTCGCGTCGTGATCTTGCCCCGATACTTGTCCGGGTCCTTGCTGACGATGTCGGCCAGGCTCTTCACCCCGGTTGGTTGCTCCGTCATCAGTGAGGTGTTGTAGACGATCGCGATCGGGTCGAGCGACATCGCGTAGACGTTCGGCATCAGCGTCGCCTGCTCCGGGAGCTTGGCCACCTCGGGTGACTTGTACTCCATCAGCGTTCCCGGGCGCGCCCCGAAATCCGCCCACGCCTGCGCGGCGTTGGACACCACGATGTCGGCCGGCGAGCCAGCGGTGGCCTGTTCGCTGAGCACACGCTGGAACACCTCGTCGCTGTCGAGGTTGTTGGCCGAAATCTCGCCGACCCAGGGGTACTTCTTCTTGAAATCCCGGAAGATCGGGGCCCAGTTTTCCTGGTCGGTGTTGGAGTAGATGGTCAGCGTGCCGCCCTCGTTCTGCGATGCGGCGATGAGGTCCTGGTAGTCGGCTGGGTAGTAGTCAGGTGCCTCGCCCGTCTTGACGACGTTGTCGGCTCCCGGTTCGGTGGATTCGCCGGATCCGCATGCCGTGAGCGCCATGATCACGGCGCCGAACACCGCGGCAATGCGAACCAAGCGACGCGTGCCGCCTGCCCGGGCGCTCGGGGGGACTGACTTCATGCTCTTCCTCCTTGAAGCAGAGACCTCAGCCTCGTGTGTGCCCGCTCACAGTAGGAGGTTATAACCTATGACGTCAAGGTTGAGTTTTGCCGCGAGGCGACAGGCAAACGACTACGTCCACGTCATGCAGGTAGAGCTTCTCAGCTGGGCAAACGAGCCCGCGACCGAACGCTAGCGGAGAGGGAGCTGGGTACTGTAAGTTATAACGACGTCGAGAGAGGTCGGATGATGTCGCAGCCCGCTGAGCTCTTTGAAACCAAGAGCGACTACGCCTACCGGCAGGTGCGCGATCGGATCCTGTCCGGCGAGCTGCAGCCCGGCGCGGTGATCCAGCAGCGCGAACTGGCCAGCCAAATCGGCATCAGCACCACACCGCTGCGCGAGGCACTGCGACGCCTCAAGAGTGAGGGGCTCGTCGAGCTGGATGCCCACCGCGACGCCCGCATCACCCCGCTTCGCGCCGAAGAAGCTCGCGACCTGCTCGAATTACGGAAGTCGCTGGATCCCTTGGCCGCGGGCCTTGCCGCGCAGCGGCGCACCAACACCGACCTGCAGGCGATTCGCGCCGCGCTGGCCGCGGTGGAACCGCTGCCCACGCCACCGGCGGTCGGCCAACTGGTGGCCCACCGCAATCTGCACGCCGCGATCTACCGCGCCAGCCACAACGATCTTCTGATCGCCGCTTTGGAAGGACTGTGGGACAAGGCCGACCGGTATCGCCGGCTGGCCTTGCAGGCCGGACGAACTCAGGCGGCCCGCGACCAAAAAGCCAATGAGCACCGGCTGCTCGTCGAATACATCGCCGCAGGCGATAGCGAGGCAGCGGCCGATGTCATGCGCGCCCACATCGACACTAGCCTGGGCGCCACAGCAGTGTGGCGCCTCGGCCACGAGAACGAGAACACGGGAGAATGACTGCGCTGTGAAGGAGCACGTCCTCGTCGCGGCTGTGCACGCCACCCCCGCGTCGATTCCGCCGCTACGTCTGGCCCTGTCCGATGAGCTGCCCGGTGTGCAGCTGTGGAATATCATCGACGATCGGCTCGGTCCCGATGCCGATGCGGCCGGCGGTGAGTTGAGTCCGCAACTGCGCGACCGAATGCTGAGCCTGGTCCGCTACGGGGTCACCGGCGGCGCCCACGCGGTCATCATCGCCTGCTCGATGTACGGCGAGGTTCGGCGCGTCGCTCAAAAGCTGTTCACCACACCTGTTTTCGCCTCGGATACCGACATGATGGCCGACATCGTGCGCGCCGCTCCCCGCCGGGTGGCGGTGTTGGCCTCCCTCGAGGGCGCCGCCGCCGACACGACGGCGCGGCTGACCGAGATGTTGGCTTCGGAACAGCAGCCTGGGGAGGTCGTGCCGGTGTTCTGCGCGGGCGCCGCCGAGGCCGCGAACCGCGGCGACCTCTCCGCACTCGTGACCGAACTGGGCACCGGACTGGAATCGGTCGGCACCGCCGTCGATTTGGTCTGCATCGCGCAGTATTCACTGAGTCCGGCCGCCGACGAGTTGGCGGCCAAGACCGGCCTGCCCGTGGTGGCGCCCACTCGGGCCGCCGCACGGGCGATCGCGCGTCGTCTGGAGCAGTCATGAGTGCGCCCGCGATCGGCTGCATCGCCGACGACTACACCGGAGGAACCGATGTCGCCGCGGCGTTCCGGCGCGAGGGCCTGCGGACCGTCCTATTGTTCGGCCCGCCCGACGACGCGACGCGGGTGGAGGACTGCGACGCGCTGGTCGTGGCGCTGAAAACCCGCGCCTTGAGTGCGGCTGCGGCAGTGAAAACATCGCTGGCCGTGCGCGATTGGCTCGTGACGGATGCCGGTGTCGGCAGCGTCTACTTCAAATACTGTTCGACGTTCGACTCGACGGCCGCGGGCAATATCGGCCCCGTCACGGACGCGCTGCTCGACGCCGCAGGCGAGCGTGCAACGGTGATCTGCCCCGCCACCCCCGAGCACGGACGCACCGTGTATCAGGGCCACCTGTTCGTGGCCGACCAGCTGCTGTCAGAGTCGTCGATGCGTCACCATCCGCTGACCCCGATGACCGACTCGTCGCTACCGCGCCTCATGGCGGCCCAGTCGTCTCACCCGGTGACGCTGCTGAACTGGCAGCGAGTCGGCAACGGGGACAAGGCAATCACCGATGCCATCGATGAGGCCGCCCGCAACGGGTACCGCCACGTCGTCGTCGACGCCCTCGATGACGACGACCTCACCACGATCGCCCGCGCTGTCGTCGGCATGCCCGTCGTCACCGGCGCCGCGGGACTTGCCGGTGCGCTCGCGCGGGTCATCGGCGGCGACGCGCGTCCGGGCACCGAGCAGCCTCGGCCCGCGCCTACCGGGGCCACGCTGATTCTTGCGGGCAGCTGCTCGGCGACCACACTGGGCCAAGTCGCCCACGCGCGCGAGCGATTCCCGTCGTTCCGCCTCGACCCGCGCGCTGTCGACAAGACCGCCGACCTCTTCGAGCCCGCCCGAGCCTGGCTGCTCGAGCACCTGGGCCACCAGCCGGTGATGGTGTACTCGTCGGCACCCGCAGACGAGCGCGGGCCCGCCGACCCCCACACCGCAGCCGAACTCGAGTCCACGATGGGGGCGCTGGCCAAGGCCGCGGTGGCCGCAGGAGCGCAACGCGTCGTGGTCGCGGGCGGTGAGACCTCCGGCGCCGTCGTCGATGCCCTCGGCGTGAAATCCGTTGTCGTCGACGCCGAAGCCGACCGCGGGGTGCCGTGGTGCACCGCCGCCGACCAGGGCATCTCGCTGCTGTTGAAATCCGGCAACTTCGGCCGACCCGATCTCCTGGTGAGGGCGGCGACCAGCACGACGCTGTCATGACCGTCGCCGAAGACATCGTCGAACTGGGCGCCTCGTTCTTTCGGCGGGGGCTGACGTTCGGCCGCACGGGAAACCTCAGCGCGATCGATGCGGACGGCACCATCGTCATGACGCCCACCGGGGTCAGCCTGGAGCGGCTTCGCGCCGACTCGCTCTCGCGCGTCACGCGGGAAGGCGAGCACGTCGGCGGACCGCCGCCCACGAAAGAGGCGTTCCTGCACCTGGCCATCTACCGCGCCCGACCCGGCGCAGGCGCCGTGGTGCACACGCACAGCACGCATTCGGTTGCCGTCTCCTGTCTGCGGGACATCGATTCACGCAATGCGCTTCCCGTGTTGACCGCGTACTACGCGATGCGGGTCGGCCGGCTGCCGCTGCTGCCCTATTTCGCCCCCGGCGACCAAAGCCTCGCTGCCACAGCGGAATCGGTGGCCGTCGAGCACCATGCCCTGCTGCTGGCCAACCATGGACCGATCGTGGCAGGCAAAGACCTGACAAGCGCGGCGGACGCGCTGGAGGAGATCGAGGAGACCGCCAAGCTGTTCCTTCTGCTGCGGGGACAGGCGGTCAACCCGGTGTCCGACGAGGAGGCGCGACGACTGAGCGACCAGTATCGATGAGCACCGAGCACCGTTTCGCCGCCGAAGACGTCGTCGTACACGGCCTGAAAATCCTACGGGCGCACGGTGTTCCCGAAGCCGACGCCCGGCTCGTCGCCGAATCGCTTGTCACCGCGGATATGTGGGGCCATCCGTCGCACGGCATGCTGCGGCTGCCGTGGTACGTCGCCCGCCTGCGATCCGGTGTCATGCGTTCGGTCGACAACACCGAAACGCTGTCGTCGTTCGCAGCGGTTTCGGTGCTCGACGGCCGCGACGGCATCGGCCAGGTCGTCACCCATAAGGCCGTCATCGCGGCGGCCGATGCGGCGCATGCGTACGGCGTCGGAGTGGTGGCAGTGCGCAACAGCAATCACTTCGGCACGGCGGCCTACTGGACCCGCATCCTCGCCGACCGTGGCTGCGTGGGCATTCTCACCACGAACGGCAGCCCGGCCATGGCGCCGTGGGGCGGCATCGACAAGATGGTCGGCGCGAACCCGTGGTCGATCGCCGTGCCCGGCGGCGCGCATGGAACCGTCGTGCTCGACATCGCCAACATCGGGGTCGCCCGCGGGAAGGTCTACGCCGCCAGGCAACGCGGCGAGCGGCTGCCGGAGGGCTGGGCCGTCGACGCGTCCGGGCTGCCCACCACCGACCCGCAAGCCGCAATAGACGGGCTGATCCTGCCGATGGCCGGACACAAGGGCTACGCAATCTCGTTCATGATGGACGTGCTGTCGGGTGTCCTGACCGGAAGTGCCTTCGGCAGCGACGTCGTCGGCCCGTACGTGCCGGATCGACGCAGCGGATGCGGTCACCTCGTGATCGCGATCAACATCGCGGTCATCATGGCGCCAGAGGTCTTCGTCCAGCGCATGGACGAACTGATTTCCAGCCTGAAGCGTTCGCGCACGGCGCCCGGACAGGAAATCGTGGTACCAGGTGAACTGGAAAACCGCGCCGTCGCAGCGGCTTCCGGCAGCGTCACGCTTGCCGCGCGGACCGTCGAAGAGCTCAACGACCTCGCGGCGGCATGCGGGGTCGAGTCGCTGCTGCGAGGGCCGCGCTGATGTACACGCTGTTCGTCACGCTCGACGTGCACGCCGACAAGCTCGACGAGTTCATCGCTGCGATCACAACCAACGCGACCGCGTCCTTGCGCGACGAACCCGGATGCCTGGCGTTCGACGTGCATCAGGATGTCGACACGCCGACGCGCTTCTACCTCTACGAGATCTACGCCGACGAAGATGCCTTCCGCGTCGCGCACCGCAACGCGCCGCACTACGCGCGCTGGCAGGAAGCCGCGAAGGTATGCGTGGTGGCAGGCAGCCACAAGAACACCTTCGCGCGCCCGCTCCACCTGGGCCGCTAAGTCGCTCAACCGTCGTCGGCACCCTGTTCGGCAGGCAGCGGAGCCGGAAGCGGTGTCGTGGATGTCGGCGTGGCAGGTGCAGGCGCCTGCGGGCCGTGGTAGTCGACCATTGTTTCCTCGCGCACCACCTTGCTGCCCTCGCTGATGACGAGCGACTTCGCGGTGACCATATAGCTGACCGGGCCGTTGTCGGCGACGAAGGTTCCGTCGGTGGACTCCTCGGCGGGCACGATCAGCTTGGCGCCGTCGCTGACACGAACGCCGCGGTACTCGAAATCGCCGTCCGGCGTCTTGCAGATCGCCACCCGTGAATTGCCCGTAGCGCCAAACACCACAACGGATTTCGGCGCGGGGCAGCGTGCCGTCGAATTCACATAACCGCCTTCGTCAGAGGCGGGTGCAGCCGCCGCAGACGGCAGCGCGGCGGCCACCGCTGCGCCAGCCGCCACCATTGCCATCAGGCCATGAAACTTCAAGCTGGACATCGCGTCTCTAGCGCACCACGGCCGCCCCGTACGGCGAAGCACCAACGCCGGGTCACACGAAATCGTTAGCTGGCCGAGACCGAAGGCAGATCCGTCAGCCGGCCGCAGTGATCTCCTTCAACTCGTCGACCGCCTCGCGAATGTACCGCGCGAGGTCATCTGGGTGCTCCTCGGTGGCCCATCGCTCGAACGCCACCCGAAACACGGCGACACCGGCCTCGGCGATCAGCTTTGCCGCGGTCTCGCCGACACCGCGGGCGCGCAGAGCATCGGCCATCGCCGAGGCCATCGCCGCGAGCTTGCTCAATTCCCGCTCGTGCAAGCCGGGGTTGGCCGCGATGACGGCTTGGCGCCGTCGCGCCTGGCGGTGGCGGTCCGCGAACACCGGCGCTGAGGCCTCGAGAGCGGCGGCCACCGCGTCCAGTGGCGCCACCGAGTCCGGAGCCTCGGCGATGGTGGTGACGAACAGTTCGAGCAGTGCGTCCTGCCCGCCGAAGAGCACCTCGCGCTTGTCGGCGAAATGGCGGAAGAACGTCCGCTCGGTCAGGCCCGCCCGTTCGGCGATCTCGGCGACCGTCGTCTGGTCGAAGCCGCGTTCGGTGTACAGGTCGAGCGCGGCCTCCTCCAGACGACCACGAGCGTTCGGCTGCCATCGACCCATGCGCGGGATCCTACGGGATGACAGTAACTGACATCGCGTGTTACCCGTCATGTCAGTCACTGTCATCACAAGGAAGGGTCTGGAAATGCGCATCTTCGTCACCGGCGCGTCGGGTTTCATCGGATCGGCAGTCGTCGCCGAGCTGCTCGGGGCAGGCCACCAGGTCGTCGGGCTGGCCCGGTCCGAGGCGTCGGCACGGGCCATAGCGGAAGCGGGCGCCGAGGTGCACCGCGGCAGCCTTGAAGACACCAACAGCCTGCGTCAAGGCGCCGAATCCACCGACGGCACAATCCATCTGGCGTTCCGTCACGATTTCGAGGATTTCGACATCGCCGCTGGCTCCAAATTCGACCGGCGTGCCATCGAAGCCCTGGGTGACGCGCTGGCTGGGTCCGACCGGCCGCTGGTGGTCGCCGCGGGCATTTTCGGAATCGCGCCGCCAGGGGCCGTCGCCACCGAGGACCAACCCGCCCCGAACGAGTCGTTGCGGGCCTCCGAGCCCGCAACGCTGGCTTTCACCGACCGCGGTGTGCGCACCGCGGTGCTGCGGCTGCCGCCGAGTGTGCACGGCGAGGGTGACCACGGATTCGTGCCGCATCTGATCGGGATCGCCCGCAAGACCGGTGTGTCGGGGTATCCCGGCGACGGAACGAATCGCTGGCCGTCGGTGCACCGCCTCGATGCCGCGCGCGCCATTAGGTTGGCCACGGAATCGGCGCCGCCGGGAACCATCGTCCACCCGATGGACGACGAGGGAATTCCGGTACGGACCATTGCCGAAGTCATCGGCAGGCACCTCGGTCTACCGGTCAAGTCGATCCCCACGGAGGACGTATTCGGCCACTTCGGCTGGATCGGTCCTCTCTTCGCGCTCGACGCCGCGGCGACGAGCCTGCGCACCCGCGAGCTTCTCGGCTGGCAGCCCACGCACGGCGGCCTGCTCGACGACCTCGAGGCCGGCCACTACTTCAAAGAAGCCTGATGGCCTCGGTGCTTTTGCCGACGGTCTGCGCCGCGTCTACGACGTCGCCGCCGTGCTCGAAACCGACTGACTCACAAGGTAACTCTCGAGTCCTTCACGGCCGAGTTCGCGACCGTAGCCGCTCTGCTTCACGCCGCCGAACGGCGCAGCGGGATCCATGATGTAGCCCTGGTTGACGCCGAACGTCCCCGACCGGACCCGGCCCGCGACCTCGAAGCCGCGGTCCAGGTCGGGGGTGAACACCGCACCCGCCAGGCCGTAGTCCGAGTCGTTGGCGATGCGCACCGCATCGTCCTCGCTGTCGTAGGGGATGACGGTCAGCACAGGGCCGAAGATCTCTTCGCGGGCGATCCGCATCCCGTTGTGCGCGTCCGCGAACAACGTCGGCCTCACATACCAGCCCGTGTCGAGCCCGTCGGGCATCCCGGTGCCGCCGGTGACCAGCCGCGCACCCTCGCGCTGACCCTCCTCGATGTAGCCGCGGACCCGGGTCTGCTGTCGCTCGGCGACCAGCGGACCAAGGCGCGTCTCGGGATCGCTGGGATCGCCCACCGACATCGACGCCACTCCGGCGGCCAGCGCGTCGACGAACTCGTCCTGGCGCCGGGCGGGTACGAGGATGCGGCTGAGCGCATTGCACACCTGGCCGCTGTTGGCCAGGCTCGCCGACTGGATGGCCGGTGCGACGAAGGAAGGATCGGCGTCGTCGAGCACGATCGCCGCCGACTTTCCGCCCAGCTCCAGGCTCACCTGCTTGAGCCCCTCGGCGCAGGCCATCGCGACCTGGCGGCCTGCCGCCGTCGACCCGGTGAACGAAACCTTGTCCACCCCTGGGTGTTTCACCAGGGCCTCGCCGACATCTCGATCACCAGGGACGACGTTGAAGACGCCTGGCGGCAAGTCCGCCTTGGCGACCAGGTCGGCGAGCAGCTGGGCGTCGAGCACCGACTCCGGTGACGGCTTCAGCACCACAGCGCAGCCGGCGAGCAGCGCGGGCACGACCTTGCCCACGGTGAGGAACTGCGGCATGTTCCACGGCACCACCGCAGCCACCACACCAACCGGTTGCTTGTTGATGCGAATGTCCTTGCCGTAGAGGCCTGCTCGCGCCTCCTGCCAGTCGAATTTCAGCGCAAGATCGGTGAACGCGGTGAACAGCATTGACGGCAGGCCGACCTGCGCTCGCTTGGAAAACGCTATGGGCGCGCCGATCTCGGCGGTGATCAGTTCCGCCATCGCGTCGCGGTTCTGGTTGTAGTGCTCGGCCAGCCGCTTGACCGCCTCGACGCGCTCGGCCGGCTGCATCCGCGGCCACGGTCCCTCGTCGAACGCCGCCCGCGCGGCGTGCACGGCCCGATCCACGTCCGCAGGCCCGGCCAGGGTGACGGTGCCGATCACCTGCTGGCTGTGCGGCGAGACGACGTCACGCGCGGTGCCGGACTCCGGCGGCGACCACTGCCCGTCGATGAAAAGTTTGTCGCTGATATGCACGCCGTAGAGACTAGCCGATCGGCTAGCAGCTCAGTGCAGCGGACCCACCACGCTTTCCGCGGCCCGCACCAGCGCGCCGGTCCTCGCGAGTTCGACGACGGCGCCGATCTCCGGCGCGAGATAACGGTCGGCACCCGGTCCCCCGGCGTGCTCCCTGACCGCCGTGATGACGGCCGCGGTGCCGGGGGCCGGTGTCAGCGGCGCCCGCATCTCGATGCCGCGTGCGGCGTTGAGCACCTCGATCGCAAGGACCCGGGTCAGCCCGTCGATTCCACGGCGCAGCTTGCGCGCGGCCGACCACCCCATCGACACGTGGTCTTCCTGCATGGCCGACGAAGGGATGGAGTCCGCGCTTGCGGGGGCGGCCAGCCGTTTGAGTTCGGAGACGATGGCGGCCTGGGTGTACTGCGTGATCATCTGACCGCTGTCGACGCCGGGATCGTCGGCGAGAAATGGGTTCAGACCGTGGTTGCGGGCGACGTCGAGGAAGCGGTCGGTGCGCCGTTCGCTGATGCTGGCCAGGTCGGCCACCACTATCGAGAGGAAGTCGAGGACGTAGGCCACCGGCGCACCGTGGAAGTTCCCGTTCGACTCGACCCGCCCGTCGCGGGTGATGACGGGATTGTCGATGACGCTTGCCAATTCACGTTCGGCGACCGCCCGCGCATGATCGGCGGTGTCCCGCGCGGCGCCCGCGACCTGCGGTGAGCATCGCAGCGAGTAGGCGTCTTGTACCCGCGGGCAGTCGTCCCCTCGGTGGCTGGCGACGATCGGCGAGCCGGCCAGCATGCGGGTGATGTTGGCGGCGGAGACGGCCTGGCCGGGATGCGGCCGCAGCCGCTGCAGATCGTCGGCGAAGACGCGGTCTGTGCCGAGTTGGCCCTCGACGCTCATCGCGGCGGCGACGTCGGCCAGCTTGAACAGGTTCTCCAGGTCGGTGAGCGCAAGCACCAGCTGGCCGAGCATCCCGTCGGTTCCGTTGATCAGCGCGAGACCTTCCTTCTCGGCGAAGGTCACCGGCGCGAGCCCGCGCTCGGCCATCGCCTCCCGCGACGGCTTCAGAGTGCCGTCGGCGGTGCGGACGTGCCCTTCACCCATGACGGCGAGCGCGACGTGCGCAAGCGGGGCGAGGTCACCGGAGCAGCCGAGGCTGCCGTACTCGTAGACGACCGGCGTCAGCCCGGCCGACAACAGGTCGGCGTAAAGCTGCGCGGTCTCAGTGCGGACGCCGGTGCGGCCGGTGGCGAGCGTCGAGAGCCGCAACAGCATCATGGCGCGGATCACCTCACGCTCGACCTCGTCGCCTGTGCCCGCCGCGTGTGACCGAATCAGACTGCGCTGCAACTGTGCCCGCTTCTCGTGCGGGATGTGGCGGGTGGCCAGCGCACCGAACCCGGTGGATACCCCGTACACAGGCGTCGCCTGCTCGGCGAGCGCCTCGATGTGAACGCGGCTGGAAGCAACGACCTCGAGGGCTTCGGCGGAGATAACCACCTGGGCATCGCGACGCGCGACGGCGACCACGTCGTCGAAGCTGACCGGGCCAACTCCGACAACGACTTTCGAGTCACTCATTGATTGCTGCTTTCCTTCATTCGGGTGCCACCGACCACGACCGTATCGATGATCGGAACACCGGGCCGGTAAGCGAGGTGGATGTAGGAGGGCGCGTCCAGCCTGACGAAGTCGGCCCGCATCCCCTTAGCGAGGGCGCCGATGTCGTCGCGCCGCAGGGCCGCCGCCCCGCCCGCGGTGGCAGCGCGAAGCGCCTCGGCGGGCGTCAAATGCATATCGCGCACCGCGAGCGCGATGCAGAACGGCATGCTGGTCGTGTAGGACGTTCCGGGATTGCAATCGGTCGCAAGCGCGATCGTCACGCCTGCCGCCACGAACCGCCGCCCGTCCGGCCACCGTGCGCGGGTGCAGAATTCGGCGCCGGGAAGCAGCGTGGCGACGGTCGAACTCGACGCCAGCGCCTCGAGATCGCTGTCGTCGGCGAAGGTGCAGTGGTCCACCGACGCGGCGCCCAACTCGACGGCGAGCTTGATCCCCTGCCCAGGGCCGAGCTGCGAGGCGTGCAGCCGCAGGCCGAGGCCAGCATCCGCGCCCGCTTCGAGGATCGTCCTCGACTCGTCGATGTCGAACGCGCCGCGATCGCAGAACACGTCGATCCACCTTGCCCTCGGCGCACACGCCGCGAGCATGTCGCCGGCCACCAGGTTGACGTAGTCGTCGCGGCGGTCCCGGTATTCGACGGGGACGACGTGCGCGCCGAGGAACGTCGTCTCATCGGTGACGTGGCCCGCGATCTCCAACGCCCGTCGTTCGTCGGCGACGGTCAGGCCGTATCCGCTCTTCGTTTCGAATGTCGTGACACCGCTTCGCAACAGCTCGGCGGCCAGCCTTGCGAGGTTGTCGGCCAGCTTGTCGTCGCCCGCCGCCCTGGTCGCCGACACCGTCGTCGCGATGCCGCCGCCGTCGTACGGCGTCCCGCTCATCCGTGCGGCGAACTCGGCAGACCGGTCGCCGGCGAAGATGAGATGGGCGTGGCTGTCCACGAAACCCGGTATCACGCTTGCCTTTCGGCAGTCCACCCTGTCGTCGACCGCGGGGGCGTGATCCGATGGGCCGATCCAGGCGATGCGATCACCGTCGACGACGATGGCGGCGTCGTCGATGATGCCGAGCGGTGACCCGTCGCCGTGGGACGGATCGTTGGTCACCAGCTCGCCGATGTTGTCGTACACAACGCTCATCGGCACCCCTCGATGGCCGATGCGAGTGCTTTCCCGACATCCGGCACGGCGGTGTGCTGCCGGTCGGCCACCACCCGGTGTCCGTCGACGATCACGTCCGTCACGTCGGCCGCGGACGCCGCGAACACCAGGTTCTCCACGGTCGCTCCCCCTCCTGCGGTCCGTATCGAGCCGATGTCGACGGCCACCAGGTCGGCGCGCGCGCCGACCGTCAACGCACCCGCGTCAGTCCAGCCGAGCGCGCGCTGCCCTGCGCTCGTCGCGGCATCGAGCAGCGTTGTCGCAGAGATGATCCCGCGTTCACGCCGGGCCAGCCGCTCGTCGAGCTCGACCGCGCGGGCCTCCTCGAGCATGTCGATCACGGCGTGACTGTCGGAGCCGAGGCTGAACAGTCCGCGGCCCGCGAGCAGTGCGGTCGCGGGGCCGATACCGTCGCCGAGGTCGCGCTCGGTGGTCGGGCAGAAACAGGTGCCGGTGGCGGTGGCGTCCATGTCGGCGATGTCTTGGTCGGACAGGTGGGTGGCGTGCACGGCCGTGGTCCGTGGGCCGAGGACGCCGTTGTCGCGCAGCAGCGCGGTCGGCGTGCGGCCGTGCACGGCGAGGCATTCGTCGACCTCGGCCGTCTGTTCCGACGAGTGCACGTGCAGGGGTGCTTCGTGGGCGTCGGCCCAGTCGACCACGGCGGCCATCTCGGCGGGCGGCACTGCGCGAACGGAATGTATTGCCGCCCCGACGATTACCTGTTCCGATCGGGCGTCGGAGACGAGCTGGTCGACCCGCTGCGCCCACTGGGCTGCGGTGCCGTCGCCGAACCGCTGCTGCGGCCCCTCGCACAGCGGCGCACCGTTGATGCCGGATCGCAGGTAGCAGGTGTCCAGCAGGGTCAGCCGCACACCGGCGTCGGCTGCCGCGGCGATCAACGCCTTGCCCATCTCGTTGGGGTCCGCATAAGGGCGCCCGCCCGTGTCATGGTGCAGGTAGTGGAACTCACCGACCGCGGTGATTCCGGCCAATGCCATCTCGGCGTACACGGCGGTGGCGAGCGCGCGGTAGCTGTCAGGTGTCAGTTGACCCGCCGCCTCATACATCAGCTTTCGCCACGTCCAGAAGCTGCCGCGGTCCCGCTGCGTGCGCGCCCGCAGCGCTCTGTGGAAGGCGTGCGAGTGCGCATTCGCCAGTCCCGGAATGACCAGCCCGCGAAGCACTTCCGCGGTATCCGCGGGTCGCGTCGATTGCTCGATACCGATGATCCGGCCCTCGTCGACGGTGATCTGCACCCCGTTCGAGACGTCGCCGTCACACCACGCGTGTTCGCACCAGAAGGTCTTGTGAGTCATGGCGCCACCCAGTCGGCCATCACGTCGGCCAGCGCCTCGGCGCCGGTTCGGCAATCGGAGATCTCGGCGTACTCGTCGGGTGAATGCGAGATCCCGGTGGGGTTGCGCACGAACAGCATTGCCGTCGGCACCTTGGCCGACAGGATCCCCGCGTCATGGCCCGCGGCGGTGGCGAGAACCGGGACGTCGCCTAGGCGCGACAGCGCCGCCTGGACTCTGCGCCGAGGGGCGTCCGGGAACGCGACCGTGGGCGTGACGGATTCGGCTTCGAACTCCAGCGTGATGCGGCCGTCGCGGGCGTATTGCGCTGCCGCGTCCCTGACCGCCTCGACGACCGTTGTCAGGGTGGCCTCGTCGGCCGCGCGGGCGTCCAGCCATGCGTCGACGCGGGACGGAATCGCGTTGGCCCCGTTCGGTGTGACCCGGACCTTGCCGAACGTCGCGACGCTGTCGTGCCGCGCGGCCTCGATGCGCGCGGCGTGCACCGCAGAAGCGAACGGCAACATGGGATCCCGCCGGTCGATGAGCCTGGTGGTGCCCGCGTGGTTGGCTTCGCCGCGGAAGGTCAGATGCCATCTGCCGTGCGGCCAGATCGATGATGCGACGGCCACCGGCCGTTTCATGTCGACCAGCGCCCTGCCTTGTTCGACGTGGAGCTCGACGTAAATGCCGACGCGATCGGTGAGTGTGTCGTCGACGCCGAGGTGCTCCGGCCGACGGCCCGCGTCGCGCAGCGCGTCGGCCAGCGTCGTGCCGTCGTTGTCCGTCAACGCGAGCGCGCGCTCCGGGTTCAGCGCACCGGTGCTCAGCTGAGAGCCGACGCAGGCGACGCCGAATCGCGCTCCTTCCTCGTCGGCGAAGGCGACGACGGCGATCGGGACAGCCGGGTCCACACCGCGGGCGCGGAGCAGATCGACGGCGTGAAACGCCGACACCACACCGAGCGGGCCGTCGAAGGCGCCGCCGTCGGGAACGGAGTCGAGATGGCTTCCGGTGACGAACGCGCCCTTCGGGTCTCCGCTCCAGCCGGTTGGCATCCACCAGGCCCATGTGTTGCCGTTGCGGTCCTCCTCGACGGTCATGCCGCGGCTCGCGGCCTCACCTGTGAACCATTCACGCAGCGTCAGGTCCGCGGCGTTCCATGCGAACCGGCGGTAGCCACCGGTGGACGGTTCGCGACCGACGTCAAGGATCGATTCCCATAGCGAGTCGAACGTCGTCATGCGTTCTCTCGCATCGGAATACGCACACCACGCTCAGTGGCCACCTGGGCGGCGTGCTCATAGCCCGCGTCGACGTGGCGGATGACACCCATCCCCGGGTCGTTGATCAGCACCCGTTCCAGCTTCTGCGCCGCGAGCTCGGTGCCATCGGCCACACACACCTGGCCCGCGTGGATCGACCGTCCCATCCCGACGCCGCCGCCGTGATGGATCGACACCCAGGACGCGCCCGACGCGGTGTTCACCAATGCGTTCAGCAGCGGCCAGTCGGCGATGGCGTCCGATCCGTCGGCCATGGCCTCGGTCTCCCGGTAGGGCGATGCGACCGAGCCCGAGTCGAGGTGGTCGCGGCCGATGACGATCGGGGCCGAGAGCTCACCTGATGCCACCATCTCGTTGAATTTCAGACCGGCCCTGTGCCGTTCGCCGTATCCCAGCCAGCAGATCCGGGCGGGTAGGCCCTGATAGGCGACCTTCTCCTCGGCCATCGTGATCCAGCGCCGCAGGTGGTCGTTGTCTCCGAAGAGTTCGAGGATCGCGCGGTCGGTCGCCTCGATGTCCTTCGGGTCACCTGACAGGGCCGCCCACCGGAACGGCCCCAGCCCCTCCTCGAACTGAGGGCGGATGTAGGCGGGAACGAAGCCGGGGAAGTCGAAAGCCCTGTCGTAACCGGCCTTTCGCGCCTCGTCACGAATCGAGTTGCCGTAGTCGAAGACCTCCGCGCCCTTGTCCATGAAACCGACCATCGCCTTCACGTGCCTGGCCATCGACAAGCGCGACTGTTCGGTGAAGTACACCGGATCCTTCTCGGCCATCTTCTTCATGTCCTCGAATGCCACGCCGACAGGCAGGTAGGTCAGCGGGTCGTGCGCCGATGTCTGGTCGGTGACGATGTCGATCGGTGCGTCACGATCGAGCAGTTCGGGAAAGACCTCGGCGGCGTTGCCGACAAGCCCGATCGACAACGCCCGCTTGGCATCTCGGGCATCGACCGCCAGCGCAAGGGCCTCGTCGACGCTGCTTGCCTTGGTGTCGAGGTAGCGGTGCTCGATCCGCCGGTCGATTCGGGACTCGTCGCAGTCGACGCAGATCGCCACCCCCTCGTTCATTGTCACCGCCAGCGGCTGCGCCCCGCCCATGCCGCCGAGCCCCGCCGTCAGTGTGATCGTGCCTGCAAGGGTTCCGCCGAACCGTTTCTTCGCAACGGCACCGAACGTCTCGTACGTGCCCTGCAGGATGCCCTGGGTGCCGATGTAGATCCACGAGCCCGCGGTCATCTGGCCATACATGGTCAGCCCCGCCGCCTCCAGCTCGCGGAACTTCTCCCAGTTCGCCCAGTCGCCGACGAGGTTCGAGTTGGCGATCAGCACGCGGGGCGACCAGACGTGGGTGCGGAACACGCCGACCGGCTTGCCGGACTGCACGAGCAGCGTCTCGTCGTCTTCGAGGGTCCGCAGCGTCGCGACGATCGCGTCGAACGCGGGCCAACTGCGGGCCGCCCGACCGGTGCCGCCGTACACGACGAGGTCCTCCGGGTGTTCGGCGACCTCCGGGTCGAGGTTGTTCATCAGCATGCGCAGCGCCGCTTCCTGCTGCCAGCCCTTGCACGAGAGAGTGGTCCCGCGCGGCGAGCGGACGGTGCGCGGCTCGGTCGTCGAAGTCATGCCATCAGCACACCCGATCACCGATCACCACATCCAGAGCCGGACGGGGAGTAACGTCTCGTATCCGAGACTTCTCCAGTAGGAGGTGCGAATGTCGAGCACCTCGCCGGCCGTCGGGCGGGCTCTGGACGTGCTGTTGTATCTGGCAGGACGCCCCGGCCCGGTGTCAGCCGCCGCGATCATGCGCGATCTCGGGATCCCCCGTTCGTCGGGATATCACCTGCTCGACGTGCTCACCGAGCGCGGGTTCGTGGTGTACGCAGCCGACCAGCGCGCCTACGGGCTCGGGGTGGCGGCGTTCGAGGTGGGCTCGGCATACCTGCGGCACGGGCCGCTCGAACTGCGCGCCCGCCCGATCCTCAAGAAGCTGGTCGCCCAGGTGTACGAGACATCGCACCTCGGGATCCTGCACGGCGCCGAGACGCTGTATCTACTTCGCGAGCTGCCGACAGCGATGCACATGGCGGTGACAGTCACCGGGATCGGCGTCCGGATGCCCGCGCACCTGACCGCCAGCGGCCGTGCGATCCTCGCGCATCTGCCCGCCGCGCAGGTGCGCGGGCTGTTCCCGTCGACTCGGGCGTTCGTGAACCGGACCGGTGAGGGCCCGGCGTCGCTGCCGGAGCTGCGGCGTGTGCTGCAGGCCGAGCGCAACCAGGGCTGGGCCGAAGAGGTCGGGCTCATCACCCCGGGGCTGCGGTCGGTGGCCGCGTGCGCGTTCGACCACACCGGTTATCCGTGTGCGGCGTTCAGCGTCACGCACCGCGTCGAGGGATCCCGCACGCCTGCAACAGAATTGGTGCGCGCGGTGCGCTCGGCGGCCCAGCAGTTGACGTGGGCGTTGTCCGGACGGCCGCCGGACGGATGGTTCGCGACCTAGGCGGGCGGTTCGGCCGGCTGTTCGGCCGGTCGCTCGGCGGGCAGCGGCGGCGGCAACTCCGTCGGCGACGTCGGCGTCGTCTCCTCGGACTCCGACGCACCTGGGCCGTGGAACTCAACCATCGGTTCCTCGCGCAGCACGTCGTTGCCCTCGCTGACCACGAGGGACTTGGGGGTCACCAGGTACTCGATTCCGTCGTTGGCGGCGATGTACCCGTTCGTGGTCTCCTTTGCGGGGGCGATCAGCTTGGCACCGTCGCTGATTCGCACGCCCCGTACTCGAACGTGCCGTCTTCCAGCTTGCAGATCGCGAGGCGGGAGTCCGCAGTGCTTCCGAACATGACCGCCGTCGCGGGCGGGGCGCAGCGGGCCGTCGAGTTCAGATAGCCCGCGTCGTCGGTCTCGGGGGCGGCGCCGGCGTTCGGCATCGTGACGACGGCCGCCGTCGCCATCGCGGCTATCACAAACACCGTGCGAAACACGCGTACAGATTAGCCGGTCGAGACGGCTCCGAGTTCATCGAAGGAGTCGTTGATGACGCACCGTTCTTCGCCGGCACCAACATGTCGCGTCTGAAGGGCAGGCAGGTGGAATTCTTCGCCGCCGCCCTCGGCGGGCCGCTGCCCTACACCGGAGCACCCATGCGTCAGGTGCATCAGGGACGAGGAATCACAATGCACCACTTTGACCTCGTGGCAGGCCATCTCGCCGCCAGCCTGGGCGCCGCGGACGTGTCCGAAGACACCACCGCACAGATCCTGGCCGCGATTGCGCCGCTGGCCGAGGACATTGCGACCAGTGCGGCCTGAATTGCGCTATTGCATTAGCGGCCAGGCCCGTTGGGCCACTTGAGCATCGAGCCGGCATCGACACGGATGTGCTGGCCGGTGATGTAGCGGCTTTCCTCGCTGGCCAGGAACACGGCCAGGTTGGCGATGTCCTCGGGCTCGACGTACGGAATCGGCATGGCGTTGAAGTAGGCGAATGCCGGCTCGGCGTCCTCGCGGGTCGGTTTCTTGCCTTCTGCCGTCATGTCCGGGCGGAACACGCTGTAGATGCCGTCGTTGTGCAGCAGGTGGGTGTTGACGTTGGTCGGGTGCATGGCGTTGACGCGAATCATCTTGGGCGCCACCTGAAGACACAGATGGTCGACGTAGTCGATCAGCACGCGCTTGCTCCAGCCGTAGCCGGCGCCGCCGGGGCCCATCATCGGGTTGTCGCTGGTGCCCTTGATCATGCCCGCGGTCGAACCGGTGATGATGACCGAAGCGCCGTCGGGCAGATGCGGCAGCGAGACCGCGACGGTGTTCATCACGCCGAGGAGGTCGACGTCGGTGGCGTCGACGAAGTGCATCGGGTCGAACTCCTTGCCGAACGCCATCGGCAGAATGCCCGCGTTGGCCACCACGATGTCGAGCTTGCCCATATCGGCGACGCCCGCCTCGAGCGCGTCGCGCAGTTCGTGGCGCTCGCGCACATCAGCAATCCTTGCGAACACCCGCCGGCCGAGCGCCTTGACCTCCCGCTCGACTTCCGCCAGGTCATCGGGGGTGGAGAGCGGGTAGGGGTTCGATTCGATGTTGCGGCAGATGTCGATGACGATGATGTCGGCGCCTTCCTTCGCCATCGCCAGCGCATGTGCGCGCCCCTGCCCACGAGCACCGCCCGTGATGAAAGCAACCTTGCCTTCGAGCCGTCCAGCCATCTGTCCTCCGCGCCAGAATGTGATTCTCTTAAGACGCGAACCTAATTTACGTACCCCGTTTAAGCAACGCTTGGCTCGCGATTCCACAGGTTCTCGCAGCTCATTCCCAGTCCGCGCTCCTACCGTCGGCTTGGGGGATCGCTTAGCGGAGGTAACGAAATGAACATCAAACGAGGCGTCGCAGCCACCCTGATCGCCGGCGCAGTCGGACTGTCCAGCCTGGGGCTGGGCAGCGGCGTCGCCAGCGCTGCCACACCTACGCCGACCTGGGCCGCGAGCCATGCGGTCGATGCGCCGACGGTCCAGACCGTGGGCTGGCACGGCCGAGGAGGATGGGGCCACCACGGGCACGGATTCCGGGGATTCAGAGGATATGGCCCCGCCCACTTCCCGGGCTGGCACCCGTGGGGCTTGCGGCACTGGGGCTGGTAGCCGGGGATACCGCGCTGATCGCCCGGCCTTTTCGGCGTTGCCGCACTGGCATTTTCGCCCCGCAGCGCCACGAGCGTATGGCCTATGGATGTAAAACGGCCGATGCACGTACGTAGCCCATACGCTCGCGGATCAGGGCGCTAAACGACGCTAGGACAGTACAAGTTTGGCGGCTGACCGCACGGCGGCCGTGACACGCTCGACCGTAGGGCTGTCGAGCTTCCAGCACTGCCAGAACAGCGGGACGTCCAGGGTGACGTCCGAGATCTGGACGAACGAGCCCTCATCGAGCTGCGCGGCGGCCAGGGTCGACGGGAACATCCCCCATCCCAACCCGGCGTGGACCGCGGCGGCGAACCCTTCGGCGGTCGGGACGTAGTGCACCGGGCGGGTGACGGCGCGTCGGAATACCTTGCGTACCAGCAGGTCCTGCAGCGCGTCGTCGCGGTTCCATGCCAGCGACGGTGCCGCCGCCACGTCAGCCGCGGTGAAGCCGTCAGGAAGGTAGCGCCGGACGAAGTCCGAGCTGGCCACCGGTACGTAGCGCATGGTCCCGAGCGGTTCGACTCGACACCCGGCCACCGGTGCGCGCTCGGTCGTGACGGCTCCCATCACCGTGCCCTCGCGCAATAGCCGCGCCGAGTGGTCCTGGTCCTCGATGCGGATGTCGAACAGCATGTCGTCGAGGTCGCCGAGGACCGCGGTGAACCAGGTCGCCATCGAATCGGCGTTGACCGCGATGGCGATGCGGGTCCGCTGGCCCGAGCCGCCGCCCATCTCGGCCAGCGTCTCGGCCTCCAGCAGGGCGGTCTGCGCGGCGAGCCGGAGTAGAGGCGCACCCGCCGGCGTCGCCGTACAGGGCTTCTCCCGACGGACCAGGACTTGACCGACACTTTGCTCCAGCGCCTTGATCCGCTGACTGACCGCCGAGGGCGTGACATGCAGGCGCGCCGCCGCCGCGTCGAAGCTGCCGTGCTCGATCACGGCGGCGAAGGCGGAAAGTTGCTGGCCGTCAATCTCCACATTAGAAATGTTAAGCCGCCGTCGATAGTGATTAGCGTCACTTCACGGCAAGCCTGGATGTGGTAAGGCAACAAAACGCGTTGTTCATGTTGTCGGCTCGCTGCAAGCTCAATCTCAGCTGACGGTCGCATCATCGGAAGTGAGCTTGAGCGCGCGCAGGAAGACACAGTCCCCCGCGCGCCAGCGCAAACGATACAGACCATCGCGGATAGGGGATCGTGATGACGACACCACGGCCAGGCGGCAGCGGGGTGAGCGCCGACACAGCGCTCACCGACCCTGCCATGGAAACCTTTGAACTACGTATGCCGGGCGGCGTTCTCGGTCGGTTGTTCGACCGCAACGGGCTGATACGAAGAACCGACCGGATCGAAGCAGCCGTCCTGGCGCTGGTGATGATCATTTCGCTGGTGGCTCTGCCGTTCGCCGCGGCCTTCGGCACCGCGGTCTACGACTCGCGTCGCGACGCCCTACTGTCAGAGGCACAGAGCAGGCACGTCGTCACGGCGACGATCACCGAGGGACAGCCGGACAAGCGGCCCCCGGCCCGTATCGGCGCCGAGCCGACCGACACCAAACCGGTCGAGGCTCGATGGTTCGTCGACGGGATGGAGCGGACGGCGACGGTTTCGGCCCCGGAGACCGCAAAACCCGGCGATCCGATCGACATCTGGGTCAACGATGCCGGTGAGGTCGTCGGTCCCCCGCCGGCCAGCGTCCAGGCTGCTGTGGACGGTGTGACGACGGCGGTCGTGCTCTGGGCGGGCGTCTGTGCCGCAGGGGCGGTGGTGTTCGCGCTCACTCGGATGGTGTGTGACCGCATCCGTTCGGCTGCGTGGGAGCACGACATCGACCGGTTGAGCCAGGCGCTCTAGGGCCGCTTCAAAGGCGTTGTCGCATTCCGACAACCGCGCCGGTGCCGGTTGTGTGAGCCGGGCAAGCCGGCGCATCGCCGCCGCCACCACCATAGAAGACGAAAGGACACGAACATGAGCACCCACAGCGTCGAGATGAGGCGTCGCGCCGGCGTCCGTCGGCGGCGCGACGTGGCCTCGCGGCGTCCTTATCCCGGCATCGAAGTCCCCGACGACTTGATGGATCACCGCCCGAAGGCGGCAGCGCCCGGTTGCCAAACAGCGCGGCGACCGACGGCGCGAGCTCGCCGCCACGGCATGACAGGCACACAGGAGGATCGAATGTCACCTACAGCACCGACTTTGAGCACCCTGCACAGGCGACTGAAAAAGGCGCACAGCAAGATTCGGGAACTGGAGGCGCGGCAGGCCGACCTGCTCGCCCGGCTCAACGCGCTCGATGATGCTGACCGCCCAGCCAACAAGGAGCCCGTCGACGCATAAGCCGTTTCCCGGCCTAACCGGTCATCCCGTGCGCGACCCCACGGTGATGGTCACCTCCTGACGCTGGCCGCCCCGCTCGAGCACGAGCGGCTGCTGCGAGCCAGGGGCAGTCCTACGGAGTGCCGCGAGGAGGTCTTCCACCGACTTGATGGGCTGACCGGCGAACTCGACGATGACGTCGCCGGGCCGGACGCCCGCTTCGGCGGCGGGTGCGGCCCGGTCCAGGGCAAGCACCAGCGCCCCCTCTTCGCTGCGGACGCCAAGGCTGCGCCGCACCGACGGAGTGACCGGGCTGAGCGACAGGCCGAGATATGGATGGGTGGCCACCCCCTTGGCCAGCAGTTGCTCGGCCACATCCAGCACCGTGGCCGACGGGATCGCGAATCCTATCGACACCGCGCCCACTTCGGGCGGGATGTAGGCCTCGTTGATTCCGATCACGCGACCATTCGAATCCAGAAGCGCCCCTCCCGAGTTCCCGGGAGAGATGGACGCGTCGGTCTGAATCAGATCCACCAGCGACGCGCTCTGTGCGGCCGCACCCGGGATATCGCGGTGCAGGCCCGAAACGACACCCACGGTCACCGAATTCTCGAATCCCAGCGGACTGCCGATGGCGATGGCGATTTCGCCCGCCCTCGGCAGCTCAGCGCGGTACTCGGGCACCGGCAGGTTCTTGCGCTCCGAGCGCACCACCGCGAGATCGGTCACGGTGTCGGTGGCCAGCACCTCTCCGCGCGAGCTGGTGCCGTCGGCGAATTCCAGAGTGACCTCGCCGGCGTTGCCGACCACGTGCGCGTTGGTGACGACGACGTCGTCGCGCAGCACGACCGCGCTGCCGACACCCCCATCCCGGCGTACGGTCGCCACGCTGGGGCTGAGCCGCTCCACCAGATCGGCGAAGCCGGCGATCGAAGGCGGGGCGGGCGACGTGGTGGTCGTGGTCGCCTGGCGCTCAGAAGTGGGCTCGGGAGATCCCGAGGGCTGCTCTGCTGTGCTGCACGACGTCACGCCGAGCGCCGTCACCAGCGCGACGGTTGCAAAGTGAATGCGGTTCATGAGCCGTATTTACCCCACCACGACGGCCTTAGACCACCACCTCGCCATTCCGAATGTCGATGCGCAGTCCTACACATAAGAACGGCTAATGATCCTTCAACATCTTTAGCTTTACTGATCAGCGCTTCGTTTTTAACGTCGATGGCATGACCTCGCCGCTGATCGTGGGCTTCATCGCCTCCTTCACGCTGATCGCCGCCATCGGAGCGCAGAACGCCTTCGTGCTGCGTCAGGGCATCCGCGGCGAGCACGTGCTGCCGGTGATCGCGTTGTGCACGGTCAGCGACATCGTGTTGATCTCCGCCGGCATCGCGGGCGTCGGCGCGCTCATCAACGCGCACCCGGGCGCAGTGCACATCGCCAAGTTCGGCGGCGCGCTGTTTCTGTTCGGCTACGGCCTGCTGGCGGCGCGCCGGGCCTGGCGTCCCTCGTCGCTCAAGCCGTCGGACGACGCCCCCGCGCGCCTGACCGGAGTTCTGTTGACCTGTGCGGCAATGACTTTCCTCAACCCGCACGTCTACCTCGACACCGTCGTGCTGCTGGGCACCCTGGCCAACGAACACCAGGACGGCCGCTGGCTGTTCGGCGTCGGGGCGGTCACCGCAAGCGCGGTCTGGTTCTTCAGCCTCGGCCTCGGCGCGCGACGGCTCGCGGGGTTGTTCGCCACACCGATGACATGGCGCATCCTGGACGGGATTATCGCGGCGACGATGGTCGGACTCGGCGTCGCGATGCTCGCCTCGTGATCCGTCAGGGTGTTTCCGGCGGCACTCCGCAGCGATTCCGGAAGTCGACCGACGGCTGCCTGATCGCCTGAAGATCACTTCGGACAGTCGGATTGGCGTCCAGGTAGGTACGCACCTGCTCACCGAGCTGATCCTTCGGTTGTCCCTTGAGGCTGGTGAAGAAGTCGTTGACCTCGGGATGAGTGGTGAGGTAGTTCGACGTCTCGAACGTGACGCCTGACATCACCCGCGCCAGTTCAGCGGCCGTGCAAGGCGGCGGCTCCGGCGGCTGCGCGGAAGCGACGGCGGCGCCGGAAAGCAGCGCGCCGACAACGGCTCCGGTGCCGATCACTCCCGCGATCACGGGGCGTGTTGAGAGCAACATGTTGGCTCCTTCATCGTTTGGTTGACGGTTCGCCGCTTCTCAACGACGCGGTCCAATGCCTCCGCCCCCGCCGGGGCGATCTGGCCTGTCGGGCCGGCCAGGATCCCAGGAGATGTCGAGATCCCATTCGGTGCCGCAGTACCAGTCGTATTCGCATGGATACGGCACGACGGGTGTGGCGGCCCTCGGCACGCCGTCGGCGCCGCGCACGGTGCCCTGCGCACAGACCGTGGACCCGCCCGCGTAGTTACAGTCAGCCGCGGCCGGCGCCGCGCCGACAACAATCGCGATCGGAGCCGCTACCGTAGCCAGCCCCATCGTCATTAGACACCTCGAGGTCCACATCGCGGCCCCCTTTCGGAGCATGGCCGATATCGGCGAACACTATGCGCATGCGTCGGCGGCCGAGGCAAATCCGCAATTTAAGACGTTGCATAGTTTGCATTCATATGGCGGTAATGACAGCCTCTCCTTCCTGTCGTGGCAACGGTTTTGAAGACGGCGAAAATCACCGCTGCCCCTTCGCCAATCGCCATTAATGCACTTGCCCCGGTGCTAACGTCGTGCTCCACATGGGGGCCGAAAAAGGGATGATCATGGCCGCGAATGAAAATGACTGGAGCAAGCCAGCGGCGATGGCCATCCCCGAGGAGGGCTACTTCAAACTCGAGCGGGGACGATACGGTCCCGTCTTCCCAAGGACACCGGCCTGCCACGGGTTCTCGATCATCGCCAAGGTGAAAGAGGGCCGCGAGGAGGCGGTGCGCGCCTACGGCAAGCAGATCGAAGATGCCATCAAAGCCAGCCCTGATGTGCTCGCACCGTTGCGGCTGCACTATCTGCGGTGGGTACTGTTCGACGTCGGCTCGGGCTTGCATTTCCAGTACCAAGGCATCTTCGACACCGACTTCGACAAATACACCGAAGACGCCGTTCAGTTGTTCAGCCAGACCGGAATCACCACGGTGTTCACCAACCTCGAGGGCTTTCCGGAAGATTGGAAGGAAAATCCCGAGGCGTTTATCGCGTTCGTCCGTGACCACCAGGTGCCCAGTTTCCTGGAATACGGCGAATACCCGTATGTGACCGCCGACGAGATCAAGAAGGCGCTTCGCCTGAAGGCAGCCTTCTCCGACATGCTCGACCAGATGCAATGAGCCGGCACCGGTGCTTGAACTCGACGACATCCAGCACATCCTGCTGACGAGAACACCAGCCCTCACAGGCCGCTACGAGTTCCTGTCCTTCGAGACGCCCGCGGGCGGGCAGGCGTGGTTGTCTGAACTGCTCGACAAGACGCAGTCGGCCGCCGACGCCGTTGACACGATGGACGACACCCACCGTTGGGTCACGTTGGCGTTCACCTGGACTGGGCTCAAAGCCCTCGGTGTCCCCGACGAATCGCTGCAGACATTTCCGGAGGAGTTCCGAACCGGCATGGCCTCGCGCGCCGACATCCTCGGCGACACCGGAGCCAGCGCGCCAGAGCACTGGGTCGGCGGCCTCGCAGGAAATGACCTGCACGCGATCGCAATCCTGTTCTCGCGCAGCGAGGAACAATGCCGGCGCTCCGTCGACGAGCACGACAAGCTGCTGGCCAGAACGCCCGGAGTGCGCAGCATCTCGCACCTCGACCTGAACGCGACACCGCCTTTCAACTACGCCCACGACCACTTCGGCTTCCGCGACCGACTGTCCCAGCCGGTGATGAAGGGTTCCGGTGAAGAACCGACTCCCGGCTCGGGGGCGGCGTTGGAACCCGGCGAGTTCATCCTCGGCTATCCCGACGAGAACGGTCCGGTCGCCAATCTTCCCGAGCCAACGGTGTTGTCCCGCAATGGCAGTTACATGGCCTACCGGCGCCTGCAAGAACACGTCGCGGCCTTCCGCGACTATCTCAAACAACACGCCGACACCGCCGAAGACCAGGAACTCCTGGCGGCGAAGTTCATGGGCAGGTGGCGCAGTGGCGCGCCACTGGTCT
Organism: Mycolicibacterium agri; assembly: GCF_002553505.1. GTDB lineage: Bacteria > Actinomycetota > Actinomycetes > Mycobacteriales > Mycobacteriaceae > Mycobacterium > Mycobacterium agri. Next base: position 76,429 of record NZ_PDCP01000006.1, read on the forward strand.
TGGCGCCGGGCAAAGACGATCCGGTGCTCGGATCGGACCCGTTGCGCAACAACGACTTCAACTACAAGGAGATGGACCCGTTCGGGTACGCGTGCCCGCTCGGTTCGCATGCGCGCAGGCTCAACCCCCGCGACACTGCGCACTACATCAACCGTCGTAGGATGATCCGCCGGGGTGCGACCTACGGGCCCGCACTGCCCGAGGGCGCGCCCGACGATGGCGTCGACCGCGGCATCGCCGCCTTCATCATCTGCGCCGACCTCGTGCGTCAGTTCGAATTCGCGCAGAACGTGTGGATCAACGACAAAGCCTTCCACGAACTCGGCAACGAGCACGACCCGATCTGCGGCACCCAGGACGGCACCCTCGACTTCACCGTTCCCAAACGCCCTATTCGCAAAGTGCACAAAGGCATTCCGGCTTTCACGACACTGCGTGGCGGCGCGTATTTCTTTCTTCCCGGGATGAACGCGATGCGCTACCTGGCCTCGCTGTAGAAACTGAAAGGTCATCATGCGCGCTCGCACCTACAACCAGAGCCATATCCCCCGACCCCACACCGGTGGGCGCCGCGTCAGCATCTACTGGACGTGGAGCTATCCCTGGGAGTCGCAACGCGATCCCGCGGTGATCGAGAACCGCTTCTCCACCATCACCGAGGTCCGCAACGTCTTATGGCCGGCCTACGAAACCCCCGAGTACGACGCCGCCAACTTCCTGCAGGGGATCGCGGGCACGCTCGAGCTGTTTCATCGGTCGACGCTGGCGTTCCAACAACTTGTCGAGGAAGCCACCGGCCAGCCCGTCGCAGTCTTCCAGCGCATCGATCAGGCCGGCTACAAGCTGCCGATCGACGAGCGGATCCTGGCCGACACCGACACGCTCATGGTGTTCGGCCTCGACCATCTGCTCTCCGAACAGGAGGCCTCCCCCGAGGAAGTCGACGCAATCACCGAGTGGCTCAAGCGCGAGGGCACCTGCCTGCTGCTGGCGCCCCACCACGATGTCGGCTTCACCGACGACTTCGCGCAACGGCAGGTCGAGTACGAACACCATGGCGACCGTCTGGTGCCCCGGCAGCAGCGGTTCGGGCAGTACACCCGCTCACTGATGAAGGCGCTGCGCGTGCCCGTGCACAACACGTGGGGATTGCGCCCCGCCGTCGTGGAAGGCACCAAGCAGATCGCGCCGCTGACGGCGATCCGCGACCTCGACACCCCGCGACTGTTGGACAACGTCACCACTTTCAACTTCCACCCCCACCTGCCGCACTACGCGCTCACCGCTCCCGAGGGCGACGGTCTGCACGTGCTCGGCCGCCAACGCGTCGACCCCAACCGGCCTCATCCGTTCACCGACGCGGGTGACACCGAATTCAATGCGCTGATCTGGATGCCGCCGACCGGGCAGCGCGCAGGTGACATCCTGCTCATCGACTCCACCCACTTCACCACGCTGTTCGGCGGCACCGACAGCCTGAAGAGCCTGTGGCAGAACCTGGCCACGATGCGATGATGAGGCATGCCCACCGCCAAGGCTGTCTTCATCACCGGTGCAGCCGCCGGGATCGGCCGCGCCACCGCGCTGACCTACGCCGCAAAGGGTTACACCGTCGGCGGCTATGACATCGACGAGACGGGCCTGCAGTCGTTGGCCGACGACGTCGCCGCGCGCGGCGGGACACCCGTCGTCAGCCATCTCGACGTCACCGATTCACGCGAGATGGCGCAGCGGGTAGGCGAATTCGCCGATGCGGCCGGCAATCGTCTCGACGTGATGATCAACAACGCGGGCATCCTGCGAGCCGGGCGCTTCGAGGACATCGCGCTCGAGGCCCAGCTGGCCGAGATCGACATCAACGCCAAAGGCGTCGTCAACGGGCTGCACGCCGCCTTCCCGTACCTGCGGTCGACGCCCGGCTCGGTGGCCGTCAATCTCGCGTCGGCCTCCGCGATCTACGGGCAGCCCGAACTCGCCACCTACAGCGCCACGAAGTTCTTCGTGCGCGGCATCACCGAGGCGCTCGATCTGGAATGGAGCCGCTACGGCATCCGCGTCATCGCCATCTGGCCGCTGTACGTCAACACCGCAATGACCGAGAACGTCCACACCGGCACCACCGAGTCGCTCGGCATTCGGTTGACCGCCCAGGACGTCGCCGACGCGATCGTCGCCGCCGTCGACCCGCCGCTCCTGCGCCGCGTCATCCATCAGGTGCACTTCCCGGTGGGCGCGCAGACGAAAGCGTCGGCACTGTCCGCCCGGCTCCCGCTGTGGCTGCAGCGGCTGCTCAACAAGCACGTCTCGGGCATGTAGCGCCGTTTCGATTCTGGCTGATCGCAACCCTTCCCGACCGCGGCACGCCTCCCTAGCGTTTGCCCGCATGAATGAGGACTGGCTCGCGGTCATCGTCGGCCTGACGTTGTTGGCGCTGGTGCTTGTCGGCGCGATTCCGGGGAGCGTGATCCCGTGACCGAGCGGACCGACGAGCGGGCCGGCGCGGCCGAAACCACCGAAGGCAAACCCGTCCTCGGATACGCGATCGCAGGCGTGGCCGTCGTTGTCGCGCTCGGCGCGCTGACTCGGTTCCTGGAGGCGCAGGTGCCGGCGTGGGCGGCGGGCACACGGCTTGCGGGCGTCGCCAAGTCGATCGAATTTCCGGTCTACGCCATCGCTTTGGGCCTGCTCGGCAACGTCATCGTGACCAAGCTCGCCCTGCGCGACGCGCTGGCTCGCGGGTTCCGCACGGAATTCTTCATCAAGACGGGTCTGGTGCTGCTCGGCGCGTCGATCAATCTCAAGGTGCTGGTGACCGCGGCAGCACCGGCGATCGTTCAGGCCCTGCTGCTGATCACGATCGTGTTCGGCTTTACGTGGTGGCTCGGTGGGCGGCTCGGGCTCGACGACAAGCTGCGGGCGCTGCTCGCCTCCGCGGTGTCGATCTGCGGGGTGAGCGCCGCGATCGCCGCAGCGGGCGCGGTCCAGGCCAAGAAGGAGCAACTCGCCTACGCGGCGTCGCTGGTGATCGCGTTCGCGCTGCCATCGATCTTCCTGCTGCCATGGCTGGCCGACGTGTTCGGACTGTCCGACGCGGTGGCGGGCGCGTGGATCGGCGGCAACATCGACACCACAGCCGCCGTCGCGGCCTCGGGCGCCATCGCCGGAGAGAACGCGCTGCAGATCGCCACCATCGTCAAGACCACGCAGAACGCCTTAATCGGTGTGGTCGCCATCGCGCTGACGGCGTACTTTGCGTTGAAGGTCGAGCGCCGAAGCGCGCAGGAGGCCCGTCCAACGCTGGGCCAGTTCTGGGACCGATTCCCGAAGTTCGTGCTCGGCTTCATCGCCGCCTCGATCATCGGCACGCTGTATCTGCAGTGGGTCGCCGACGGCAAGGCCCAGATCGCGACGGTCAACGATCTGCGGACGTGGTTCTTGAACTTCGCGTTCGTCTCGATCGGTCTCGAGTTCTCGGTGAAGGGCCTGCGCGAGGCGGGATGGCGGCCGATCGCGCTGTTCGCCTCGGCCACCGTCGTCAACATCGTGGTCGCGCTCGGCCTGGCCACCGTCCTGTTCGGCAACTTCACCGTGGGATAACGGCTACTCCTGGATGTCGAGCACCGGTGTGGGCCGTTGGAATCCGCGAGTCACCGCGAGCAGCCACATGAATCCGGCGGCCAGCCAGATCAGCCCGACCACCAGCGTCACGCTCGAGAGGCTGAACCACAGGTAGGCGGTGAGCAGGAAGCCGATACCCGGAAGCACCACGTTGTTGAACACGCCGGCACCACCGCGCTCGCCCGCCTCGACGAAGTAGTGCTTGATCACCGTCAAGTTCACCGCCGAAAACGCCACCAGCGCACCGAAACTCACGATCTCCGCCAGCCTCGACAGACCGAGGACGAGGGCCAACAGCGAGATGACGGAAACCACCAGGATCGCGTATGCCGGGGTGCCGAACCGCTGCGCGACATAGCCGAAGATCTTGCGCGGCAAAATGCCGTCGCGCCCCATCGCATACAGGATGCGAGCCACCGAAGCCTGCGACGTGATGGCAGAACCCAGCGCGCCCGCCACATACGCCGCGGTGAAGAAGGTGTCCAGGAACTTGCCGCCCGCTGTCATCATGACATCGAGCGATCCGGCGTCGACGTCGGCGAAGTGATTGGACGGGAACACCAGCTGCGAGACGTACGACAGGATGATGAAGATGATCCCGGACGCGACGGTCGCGATCATGATGGCCCGCGGCACCGTCCGTTTCGGATCCTTTGCCTCCTCCGAAAGGGTTGAGACCGCGTCGAATCCGAGGAACGACAGACACAGGATGGCCGCACCCGCAAGGACGGGGTGGAAGCCACCGGCGGTGCCGTCTCCGCGCAGCGGAGCCATGAAATCCACTGTGCCGTACCCGGACAGCTTGATGCAGGCCAGCGCGATGAATACCGCGATGAAGATGGCTTGCACCGCGATGATCACAAAGTTCGCCCGCGCCACGTTGACGATGCCGACGATGTTGAGCACCGTGACGATCAAGATCGTGACGAGGACAATCACCCACTGGGGAATTTCGGGGATCGCAGCGTTGAGATAGATGCCTATGACGAGGTAGTTCAGCATCGGCAGGAGAAGGTAGTCCAACAACAGCGACCACCCGGCGAGGAAGCCGATGGGCGCGCCGAAGGATTTCTGCGTGTAGGTATATGCCGAGCCCGCAATAGGATACGCCGTCGACATGCGGGCATACGAACGCGCCGTGAATACCATCGCGGCCAGGGTGACCACATACGCCAGCGGCACCCGCCCGCCGGTGACCTGCGTGACGATGCCGTAGGTGGTGAACACGGTGAGCGGCACCATGTACACCATCCCGAACAGCACGAGCGACGGTGTGCCGAGGACTCGAAGGAGTTGGCCCTCCTGCTCCGATGACGGCGGCGGGACCGTGGGATCCACTGACGCGGTTGACGACATCGACTCTCCTCTACTTGGTGGCGGTGTACACCGGCCTGCCGCGCAGATACGTGGCACGAACATTCAGCGCCGGGAGTTCCAGCGCTGCAACGGTCCTGGGGTCACGGTCCAGCCAGACCAGATCGGCGCTCGCGCCGCGCACAAGCTCGCCCCACTGCGCGTCGGCGAACGCCTGGTAGGCCACGGCCGCCGAGTAGGCGCTCAGCGCCGGCTCGATCGGCAGTATCTCGTCGGGCGTCCAACCGCCGTCGGGCTCGCCGTCGACGGTCTGCCGCGACACAGCCACCGAGATGCCGTCCAGCGGTGCACCCGACGACACCGGCCAGTCGGAGCCGAATGCCAAAGGCGCGCCGGACTCTTCGAGGCTGCGGATGCGGTACTGCTTGGCGGTGCGTTCGGGGCCGAGCCGCGGCTCCGTCAGCACCGTCATCAACGCGTCGAGCTGCGCCCACAGCGGCTGCATGTTCGGAATGACGCCGAGCGCAGCGAATCTGCCGATGTCGGCGTCGTCGACCAGTTGTGCGTGTGCGATCACGGGTCGGCGGTCGCGCGGGCCGTTGCGTCGCCTGACATGTTCGATCGCGTCCAGCGCTTGACGCACCGCCGCGTCACCGATCGCGTGGATGTGGATCTGGAAGCCCAACTCGTCGACCTGGCGCGCCGCCTCCGCCAGCGAGTCACCCTCCCAGTTCTGCATCCCGTGGTTGTGCAGCGCGGTGCAGTACGGCTGCAGCAGCGCACCTGTCTCGTTCTCGATGACGCCGTCGGCGAAGAACTTCACCGTCTGCGCCGTCAACAGCGGCGATCCGGCCTCGTCGACGCGGCGTCTCGCGTCGGCGAAAGTCGTTACCTGCGAGTCGAAGTAGCGTGGATCGGCATAGAACGCGAGGTTGAACCGCATGCGAAGCGCATCGCGGCGCGCCGCCTCGATGTAGGTGTCGACATCGGCGGGTTCGACCCAGGCGTCCTGCACCCAGGTCACGCCGCGCGCCAGGTAGTAGTCTGCGGCGGTACCCAGCGCCGCGACCCGGACGTTCTCGTCGCGCGCGGGCATGACGGCCTTCATCAAATCCATCGCGCCCCATTCGCGCAGCGTGCCGAGCACCGAACCGTCGTCACGACGCGGAATCTCGCCGAGCACCGGATCGGGCGTGTCCGCGGTGATGCCTGCGCGCTGCAGCGCAACCGAATTGCACCACATCGTGTGGTAGTCCCAGGCCCCCAGCACTACCGGCCGGTCGGGCACCGCGGCGTCCAGCCATCGCGCGTCGAACAGCCCGCCCGGTGCCAGACTGCTTTCGTAGGACGCCCCGATGATCCACTCGTCGTCGGGATGCTCGGCAGCGAATTTGGCTACCGCCGAGACGATTTCGTCGACAGATTGACACGGCCGCACCTCGGGGCCGGCTTTCTCCAGACCGCCGTAGAGCGGATGCGCGTGGCCGTCGCCGAACGACGGTCCCAGAAAGCCGCCGCCGAGATCGATTTCGTCGGCATCCTTGGCCAACGCCACCGCGTCGTCGCCGAGCGCCTGCACCACCCCGTCATCGATCAGCAGCGCGGTCGTGTCGCCGGCCGATCCGGTCCAAATCACACCGTTTTTGAATATCGTCGCGCTCACCAGCGGCACCCTACGTGCGAATCACTTGACGACGCATGTCGGCGCGTGGCCTGTGCCGTACGGCCGGGCCGGATCGACGGGGGCGGTCAACGCGGCGTAGCTGTCGGGCCGGCGGGTCAGCAGGAACGGAAACAGCGCCAGCCAATCGCGACGCTGGTCGAGATCGAGGTCGGCGACGAGGATCGCCTCCTCGTCGCGGGGCACCTGCACCAGCACGCGGCCGTAGGGATCGGAGATGAACGACGAGCCGTAGAAGGACAGCGCGCCCTCGTCACCGGTGCGGTTGGGCACCACCATGAACAGGCCGTTGCTGATGCCGTTGGCCACGATCACCTGCTGCCACAGCGGCTGGGTGTCGAAGCTCGGGAACTTCGGCTCCGAACCGATTGCCGTTGGGTAGGCCACGATTTCGGCGCCGCCGAGCGAGTAACAGCGGGCCACCTCGCCGAACCACTCGTCCCAGCACGTCGGCATGCCGATGCGGGCGTCGAGACCGTCGGGCGCGTACACCGGGTACGGGTCGTCCTCGGCGGGACCCGGGCGGAAGTAGGTGTCTTCGTAGTAGCCGGCCGAGATCGGAATGTGCATCTTGCGGGTGCGGCCGACCAGTTCGCCCGCCGGCGACACCAGGATCGCGGTGTTGTAGCCCAAACCGTCTTCGGCGGGCGCCTTCTCGTAAAGCGAGGCGTGCACGTAGATGCCGTTGGCGACGGCGGCATCGGCGGCAAGCGCGAAGGTCGGGCCGCCGGTCAGGTCCTCGGCCGCGGCGCCGGGATTGGGTCCGGCGGGGCGGTCGGCGGGATAGCGCAGCAGGGTGATTTCGGGCAGGAAGACGATCCGGGCCCCTTCGGCCGCCGCACGGTCGATGCCGCTGCGCAGCGCGTGCGCCAGCTCCTCGGCGTCGGGGCGCCATCGGTGCTGAACGAGTCCGACCCGCAGCGGCGCGCGCTGCGACGACGTGCTGCGCGACAGGGGTTCAGCGGCATCAGACGTCAGTGTGATCACGGATGAACGCTCCTAAAGCGAAAAGGCGTTCGTTAGTTTGACCCCGCATTCTTCCGTTCGCAAGCAGATGCGAAAAACCCCGGCGGTAGCTACCGCCGGGGCCTTCGTCAGAGGAGGTCAGTTGATGCCGACGACGTCCTTGGCGATGTCGGCAAGGCGTGTCTGAGCTGCAGAGATCACTCCCTGCCGGTTCTTGTGCGCCTCTTCGTACGCGATGATCGTGCGGATGTCGGCCGGGTCGTCGAGATCCTTGATGGCGGCCACGGCCTGACCCACGTTCAGGTCGGCGTAGTCGGCGATCGGCAGTTCGTCGGCGTCGAGCACGCCGGTGGCGCTGCGCACGGTGTGCAGTGCATCGGCGGTGCCGTCGGCCCCTTCACCGCGAACAACCTTCTCGGCGGTCTCCAGCGCCGCGTCCCGCGTCGCCGTCAGCGTCTTGCGTGCCACGTCGCGGGCCTGCGCACTGCGGTTCAGCAGCTCGCTGACCGTCGGCGGCCCCGAGCGCACGGTGTCGATGGCCTTGTCCAGTCCGCGCACCGACCACGTCATCGGCACATACGCCAGCCGCACGGCCGCACCGGTCGCGGCCTGCAGCGGCGTGCGTCGCAGCGCGGCAGGGCCACCGAGAGCGTCCTCGGCCAGCACCGTCGTCAGCCACTCAACGGTTGCGCTATGCGCAGTGATCAACCGCTCGGCCAGCGCCTGCACGTCCTTCTTGTCGGCGGCGACCGCGAGCGCCTTCAGGTAGCGGGCGCGGTCGAGCAGCTGGTGCTCGAGCGCCAGATCCCCGAGCAGCGCCTCGTCGAACGGCTGCGCCTGCTCGGTGAGCGCCTTGACCGCCGCGGCCGCACGGCCGATGAACGGCCCGATCACGTCGGGGTAGCCGCCGAGATCGCGGATCGCCTGTTCGATGGCCTCGGCGCGTTCGCGGCCGTTTTCGGCGTTCTGCGAGAGTTCACGTCGCACCGCCTCGGTGCGCGCCTGCACCAATCGCGTTTCGGCGACCTGGATTTCGGTATTCGTCAGATCAAGGATGGCGCGCAACTGCGCCAACAATGTCGATGTCGTGGTTGTCATATACGTCTTTCTTCCTCAGCGTTGACTTGAAGTGTCGGCGCGAGGTGCACCACTGTCTGGCTACCCGAACGGCGTTGGCCGCTAAACGCGTAGACGTGTCGGGTTGGTCACCCCAGCGATCTTGAAAATGTCGGGGATTACGGGGTTTTCGCTGCGCGACGGCTGTCAGACCAGCGCGCGGCGGCGAACAGGACGGCGCCGACGGCCAGCAGGATGGCCGCGAACAGCCACACCTGCGCGCTCTGCTGGCTGAGCAGCAGGAGGCACGAGATGACGCCGAGCACGGGGACGAACGTCCAAACCCGGTAGTGATCATGCTCGACGGTCTGTCGCCGCAGCACCAACACCGCGAGGTTGGTGGCGATGAAGACGAAAAGCAGAAGCAAGACAACGGTTTCGGCGAGCGTGGCCAAACCACTCACAGTGGTGAGCACCATGGCCACCGCGGTCGTCGCGAGGATGGCCACCCATGGCGTGCGCCGGTTCGGCAGCACCCTGCCCAGCACAGCGGGCAGCAAGCGCTGCTCGGCCATGCCGTAGGCCAGCCGGCTGGCCATCACCATCGTCAACAGAGCGCCGTTGGCGACCGCGATCAACGCGATCAAACTGAACGCCCACTCCGGTATTCCCGCCCCGGCCGCGTTCACCACCGCCAGCAGCGGGCCGGACGACGCCGATAACTCACTGGGCGGCAATGCAATTGAGCTGGCCAACCCGACCAGCACGTAGACCGCGCCCGCGGCCGCCAGGCTGCCGAACAGGGCGCGGGGGTAGACCTTGCTGGGCTGACGGATCTCCTCCACGACATTGGCCGAGGTCTCGAAGCCGACGAACGAGTAGTAGGCGATGATGGCGCCGCTGAGAATGGCGATGGCCGGCGCGGTGTCGGTCGGAAACTCGACGACGCGTCCCACGTCGCCTCTGCCGCGGCCGAGCATGATCGCCACCACGACGACGACGAGCATCAGACCGCTGAATTCGATGACGGTCATCACCATGTTGCTGCGCAGAGATTCCTTGATGCCGCGGGCGTTCAGCGCGGCGACCAGCGCGAGGAAGACCAGCGCGGCGGGCACTGCGGGCACGTCGATGAACGTCGCGAGGTACTCGCCCGAGAACGCCAAAGCCAAACCGGCAGCGCTGGTTACGCCGGCGGCCAGCATGCAGAACCCCACGAGGAACGACACGATCGGGAGCTTGAAGGCGCGCTCGGCGAACACCGCGGCGCCACCGGCCTTCGGATACTTGGTCACCAGTTCGGCGTAGGAGCCCGCGGTCAGCAGGGCCAGCAGCAGCGCCAACAACAGCGGCGCCCACAGCGCACCGCCGACCTTCTCCGCGAGCACGCCCATCAACGCATACACGCCCGCGCCCAGGACGTCGCCGAGAATGAACAGGAACAGCAGCGGACCGGTGATGTCCCGCTTGAGCTTGTCTTCGGAAGCCGTCTGAGTCGCGGTCATCGGCCGGTGCGGGGCGGTTGTTTCCTCGGCGCCTTGACGACGCTGACGGCTTTGGAGGCTTTGGTTGCCTTGGTGGCCTTCTTCGCCGCCTTCTTCACGGGCGCCTTACTCGTCTTGCTCGTTGCTTCGTTCTTGATCGGCGCCACCTTGACGGCACCCTTCTTCGCAGGCGCCTTCTTGGCGGCGGCTTTCTTCGCAGGCGCCTTCTTGGCGGCGGCTTTCTTCTCAGGTGCCTTTTTGGCGGGCGCCTTCTTGGCCGGAGCTTTCTTCGCAGGCACCTGCCCGGCTTTCGGCTGCCCGATGCCGATCCGCTCGGCGGCGCGCTCCCCGATGCTGCGGGTAACGCGTACTACGCGGCCGACGACTTTCGCGCCGGACGAGGCCGCCTCCATCGCGCGCTGGCGGGGGTCAGGCATCGTCGGACTCGCTTTGGCGCCGTTGCTTTTCCACGTCGGCCAACTGCTCGGCGCGGTCGGCCTGCGCGATCTTGCTCGCCGCGTCGCTGCGCTTGTCCGCGGCATCAGACGCCTTCGCCTGCGCGACGGCCTCGGCGCTGCGCTCGGACGCCCTGATCCTGTCCTTCTGCTGCTGTTCGGCCGATTCGACGGCCTCCTTGCGCTGCGCGGCGACGTTGTCGGCCTGCTTCTTGGCGGCCCTCTCGCGTTCTTCGGCGTCCTTGATGGCCGCGACTTTCTGATGTGCCGCGGCGACGCGCGCCTGCTTGACGGCTTCCTCCTTCTCGGCAGGAGCCTCCTCGCGCACCTGCGCCGCAGCGGCGCGGGCTTCGTCGAGTTCTTCATCGGCCTGCGCCTCGGCCCGGTCGGCGGCCTCATCCAGCGTGGCGGCCCGCGCCAGTGCATCACTGCGCTGCAGCAGCGCCGAGCCGCGTCGCTCCAGATCCGGAGCGCCCAGCGCACCGCCGACCATCAGATCGAGCTTGCCCATCGAGCGCTCATACAGCAGCCGCGCCGGCGCATCGGAGTCCAACCGGGCTACGACCCGGTCCTCGATCATCTGGAGTGGAAAGCGGGCCAACTCGTATTGCACGCGCAGTACCGCGAACGGAACGTCGGTGATTTTCATCGCTGTGCTCTCCTTTCGCTCTCGTTAACGATCTCGCGGGACGTCGGCAACATCGGACAGTCCGTCGGCCTGCCGCCTGATGCGCTCGGCCTCCGCGCGCGCGGCCGCCGACTCGCGGCCTGCCTGCTGATGTTCGTCGAGAGCTTCGGCGACTTCGACCTGTGCCGCGGCGACCTCGGTGCGCGCCTCGGCTTTCGCCTGCGCTTCCCGCTGCTGCGCCGTCTGCTCGGCCGCCGCCTGGCCCCGCGCGGCGTCCTGCGCCGCGGCCTGCTCGGCCTCGCGCTCGCGGGCCGCCTGGTCGCGGCGGATCTCCTGCTCGCGGGCGCCGGCTTCGGCGGTCACCGCGCTGCGCTCCTGCGCGCCCTCCAGCCGGGCCTCGTCGGCCTGCTGCTTGGCCTCCGCGGCTTCCGCGTCGGCGACAGACTGCAGCCTGCTGGCCTCCTGCCGCTTCTTGGCCTCTTCCTGCTCGATCTGGCCCTCGGCCGTCAGCGAATCGTTCTTGGTCAACGACCCGACGACTTCCTTCGCCTTGCCCTTGACGGCGCCGAACAATCCCCTGCGCGCCTGGTCAGACTTCTTGTGCTCGGTCATCTGGTCCTTTCCGACATGAGCCCGAAACTGGGTTCGGATGTCGGATGTCTCTGTTCCACATATCGGCGTTTTCAAACGTCTTCGCCGGCCGCAGTGGCTGCGCGAGCAGGCGATGTCGGAGGTCGAACTGCCCGACGACGACCCCGACCGGCCCTGGACCGACACCGTCGCCGACATCCTGCGGTCCTACCGCCGCAGCTTCGCCCGCTCCCCGCAGCTGATTCCGCTGCTCACCGCCCACGCCGTGAACAGCAGCCATGCCTTCACGAAGTACAACGCCCTGGCCGCACTCCTGCGTCGCGCCGGTTTCACCCCCGCCGACACGCTGCGCGTCATCACCCTGATGGACTGTTTCGTGCTCGGCTCGGCGTTGGATCTGGCCGCGCCCGTGAAACCGTGGGAGCGCGGCCCCGACGTCGGGGCCGAACTCGCGGCGGCGCTGGCCACCGGCGGACCCAAACCGGCCCGCGCCGACGACGCGTTCGAGTTCGGGCTCAAGGTGCTTCTGCACGGCCTCTCCAGTTAGCCCCGCCGGCTCAAGAGGGCCGGAGCAGGTGCGTATTAGGCTCCACCAGTGCCCAAAGTGTGGTCGCGCCGACGGTTTCTCGCGCTATCGGCGACCGTCGCTACCCTCGCCGCCGCATGCTCGAAAGAGGAGCCAGGAGCGGTGGCCAGGGACGGCTCCGTCACCGTCAAGCACGCCTTCGGTGAGACGAAGGTGCCCGGCCCGCCGCAGCGGGTGGTCAGCGCCGGCTTGACCGGGCAGGATGACCTGCTGGCCGTGGGGATCGTTCCGATCGCGGTGACCAACTGGTTCGGCGATCAGCCGTTCGGCGTCTGGCCGTGGGCGCAGCCCAAACTCGGGCAAGCGCAACCGGAGGTCCTCGACCTGGGCGGCGGCATCCAGATCGACCGGATCGCCGCGCTCAAACCCGATTTGATCGTCGCCACCAACGCCGGCGTCGACCAGGAGACCTACGACAAGCTGACGGAGATCGCGCCGACCATTCCGCAGTCCGGCCAGGACGCCTTCTTCGAGCCGTGGAAGAAGCAGGCCGCCGCCATCAGCCAGGCCGTGTTCAAGTACGACGAAATGGCCGCGATCGTCAAAGGCATCGAGGACAAGTTCAGCGCCGTCGCGGACAACAACCCGCAGTTCTCCGGCAAGAATGCGCTGCTGCTGGAAGGCACGCTGTCCGGCGATGCGGCGCACGTGCTCAACCCCGACTGGCGCAGCGAGTTTCTCACGCAGATGGGCTTCACGATCCCCGACACCGGCGGCAGCGTGATCACCCGCGACCGAATGGAATCGGTGCTCGGCCAGGCCGACGTGCTGATCTGGACGACGGAGGGCGACGACCAACAGGGTGCGCTGCTCGCCGATCCGGTCATCACCAAGCTCGAGCAGCGAAATGTGTTCACCGGCAAGGATTTGGCTGGCGCCATCGCGTTCTCGTCGCCGCTGTCGCTGCCCGTGGTGGCCGACCAGTTACCCCCGATGTTGACGAGGGCGCTCGGGTGACGCAGGAGGCTTCCGCGCGACCGCAGCGCGCGGCGTTCGCCCAGGTCGGGTCCGTCTACTACCCGGTCTTGGCCGCCGTGTTCACCGCACTGATCATCATCTCGAACGTCACCGCGACGAAGGGCGTCGCGTTCGGGCCGATCATCACCGACGGCGGCTTCATCGTCTTCCCGCTGACCTATGTGATCGGCGACGTGCTCAGCGAGGTGTATGGATTCAAGGCAGCACGCCGCGTGATCTACGTCGGCTTCGCCATGAACGCCCTTGCCGCACTGGCGTTCTGGGTCACCGTCTACCTCCCGGCCGCCGACTTCTACACCAACCAGGAACACTTCGAGAACGTCGTCGGCGCCTACACCCAACTGATCGTCGCGGGCCTGGCGGGGTTCATCGTCGGTCAGACCCTCAACGCGTGGGTGGTCGTGTTGATCAAGGAGCGCACGAAGGAAAAGCATCTGTGGGCGCGGCTGGTCGGCTCCACGTTCGTCGGCCAGCTGGGCGACACGGTGGTGTTCTGCAGCATCGCCGCCGGCGCGATCGGCATCACCAGTTTCGCCGACTTCGCCGTCTACACCGCGCTTGGCTGGTTCTACAAGACCGCCATCGAGGTGGTCATGCTGCCGGTGACCTACCGCGTCATCGCCTTCATCAAACGCCGCGAGCCCACGTACGGAGCCGACGTCTGAGGCTTCGGTAAGGCACCTCTGGCAACCCTCACAGAGCAGCGGCGACGCACCTTACTCGGCGGTAGCTTTGGGTTATGACTGTCACAACCGATGCGATGGTGATCGGAACTGTCACCGATTACGGTGACCAGGCGCTGCTGCTGCAGTTCGACAGCTCCGCGGAGGTATTGGCATGGAGCGATGCCGTGCGCGAGGCCGCCCTGCCCGGCGTCGTCGACATCGTTCCCGCTGCTCGCACGGTGCTCGTCAAGCTCGACGGCCCGCGCTATCAGGGTGTCGTCCGGCAACACCTCAGCAAGCTGCGGTTGGCGCCAGAGGCGATCAGAGAGGCCGTGTCACCGGCGGACGGCCACATCGATGTCGTCATCGACGTGGTCTACGACGGGGCCGACCTCGACGAGGTCGCCACGCTGACCGGGCTAACCCCCCAGCAAGTCATCGCCGCACACACCCAGACCCCGTGGCGGGTGGGCTTCGGCGGCTTCTCACCGGGTTTCGCCTACCTGGTCGGCGGTGACGAACGGCTCAACGTGCCGAGGCGCTCGGAACCGCGCACGAAGGTGCCCGCGGGTGCGGTGGGGTTAGCCGGCGAGTTCAGCGGCGTCTATCCCCGTGAGTCGCCCGGGGGTTGGCAACTGATCGGCCACACCGATGCACGCATGTGGGACGTCGACCGCGACCCGCCCGCGCTGCTGCTGCCCGGTCAGTGGGTGCAGTTCCGGGAGGTGACGCGATGACGACGACATTGGAGGTGTTGCGCACCGGCCCGCTGGCGCTCGTCGAAGACCTCGGCCGGGCGGGCATGGCCCACCTCGGCGTGTCGCGATCGGGGGCCGCCGACCGCCGCGCGCACACGCTGGCCAACCGGCTGGTGGCCAACCCGAACGACCGCGCCACCATCGAGGTGACCTTCGGCGGGTTCAGCGCCAGGGTGCGCGGCGGGGACATCGCGATCGCGGTGACGGGCGCCGACACCGACCCTGCCGTCAACGGAGTTCCGTTCGGTATCAACAGCATTCATCACGCCCACGACGGTGAGGTGATTTCGCTTGGCTCGCCGCACGCCGGGCTGCGCTCGTATTTGGCGGTGCGCGGCGGCATCGACGTCGAGCCTGTGCTGGGCTCGCGCAGCTTCGACGTGATGTCGGCGATCGGCCCGAAACCGCTGCAACCGGGCGACGTGCTGCCCATCGGCAACCACACCGAGGAGTTTCCCGAACTCGACCAGGCGCCGGTCGCTGCGATCGAGGACGACATCGTCGAACTGTCGGTGGTGCCCGGGCCGCGCGACGACTGGTTCACCGACCCCGACGTGTTGGTCCGCACCAACTGGCAGGTCACCAACCGCAGCGACCGGGTCGGCATGCGGCTGGTCGGCATGCCGCTGGAGTACCGCTACGGCGACCGGCAGCTGCCAAGCGAAGGCGCCACCCGCGGAGCAATTCAGGTGCCGCCGAACGGTTTTCCCGTCATCCTCGGGCCCGACCATCCGGTCACCGGCGGTTATCCGGTCATCGGGGTGGTCGTCGAGGAGGACATCGACCGGATCGCTCAGATCCGGCCGGGGCAGACCGTGCGGCTGCATTGGTCGCGCCCGCGCCGACCATTCCACAACGGCCTCTGAGCTGGCCACTGAACCGGGCACCGAGCCCGACTTTTGCGACCGGTTTCTGAACCGGCCCGAGTTTGGTAGACACAGGGTGTGCATGCAGCGGATATCACTGCCTCTCGCGTGCGCGGCATTCACACCGCCCGCCTGATCCACACCTCCGACCTCGACGCGGAGTCCCGCGAGGACGCGCGCCGGATGGTCATCGAGGCCTTCGGCGGCGACTTCAGCGACGCCGACTGGGAGCATGCCCTCGGCGGGATGCACGCCCTGATCAGTCACCACGGCGCGCTGATCGGTCACGCCGCGGTGGTGCAACGGCGGCTGCTGTACCGTGGCGCGGCGCTGCGCTGCGGCTACGTCGAAGCCGTCGCGGTGCGCGAGGACTGGCGCGGCCAAGGGCTGGCCACCGCCCTTCTGGACGCCGTCGAACAGGTGGTGCGCGGCGCCTACCAACTCGGCGCGCTCAGCTCCTCGACTGGCGGTAAGCAGATCTACACCGCGCGTGGCTGGCTGCCGTGGCGCGGGCCGACGTCGGTGATCGCCCCCTCCGGCATGCAGCGCACACCCGAGGACGACGGCTCGGTGTACGTCCTGCCGGTCAGCGTCGAACTCGACACCAGCGAGGCGATCGCCTGCGACTGGCGCGACGGCGACGTGTGGTGACGCGCGGGTACGTTAGATGAAATGAGCACGCCCAAGGCATTTCAACCGACACCCGAATCATTCGACAAGCTCTACCGCGGCGAACCGGCGATGGAGGGTGGCCCCAAGCCCGACGGGGTGCCGTGGGACATCGGCCAGGCCCAGCCCCGGGTGATGGAACTCGAGGCGCTCGGCGGCTTCTCCGGCGAAGTGCTCGACATCGGTTGCGGTCTCGGCGACAACGCCATCTATCTGGCCTCGCGCGGACACTCCGTCACCGGCCTCGACGGATCGCCCACCGCGATCGAGCAAGCCCGCAGCCGCGCCGCCCAGGCGGGCGTCTCCGTGACGTTCGCCGTCGCTGACGCCACCAACCTGACCGGTTACGACGGCCACTTCGACACCGTCGTCGACAGCGGGCTCTACCACTGCCTCGACGACGACGGCCGCGAGGCCTACGCCGCGGGCCTGTACCGGGCCACCCGGCCCGGCGCCCGATGGCACCTGTACTGCTTCTCTGATGGCAACGTCAACGGCATCGTGGCGCCCATCAGGTCGGTCACGGAGGCCAGCCTGCGCGACACGCTCACCGCGAACGGGTGGCGGATCGACTTCATCGGCCCGACAACCTATTTGGCGAACACTTCCGCGTTCCGCAGCGCAGACGACCTGCCGGAGGAGATGCAACAGCAATTAGCGCACGAGACGCTGGAGCAGATGCGCGACATGGCGGCCCGCTTCGAAACCATCGCCCCGCTGCTCGACGGCGACCGGGTCCATCTGCCCTTCACCGTCGTACACGCGCACCGGGTGGACTGACGGAACCGACCTCACAGCGGGCCGTCGCCGCGGGTGAGCGGAATTTCACCGGTCCAGTTGCGGCGACATGCCCGGGCAATGGCTGGTTAATCGGCCGGAAACACACACTGCAAAGACTGGACGACATGAGTGCGCCCGACTGGGCACCGCTCACCGGGTTTCGGGTGGCGGTGACCTCCGCCCGCCGCGCCGACGAGCTGAGCGCGCTGCTGCGCAAACGCGGGGCGGCTGTGACCAGCGCGGCGGCCATCGAGATGGTTCCCCTTCCGGACGACCACGAGCTGCGGATGCACACCGAGCGGCTGATCGACGCGCCGCCCGACATCGTCATCGCGACCACCGGCATCGGCTTTCGGGGCTGGGTCGCCGCAGCCGACGGCTGGGGGCTGGCCAACGAGCTGATCGCCTCGCTGCGCGCCGCCCGGATCGTGTCCCGCGGACCGAAGGCCACCGGCGCGCTGCGGGCGGCGGGCCTGCCCGAGGAGTGGTCGCCGGAGTCGGAGTCGTCCCGCGAGCTGCTGCAGTACCTGCTCGAAGGCGGCATCGCAGGTCGGCGCATCGCCGTCCAGCTACACGGCGCCACCGACGACTGGGACCCGTTCCCCGAGTTCCTCGACCGCCTCCGCGCGGCGGGCGCCGACGTGGTGCCGATCAGGGTGTACCGCTGGCATCCCGCGCCCCGCAACGGCGACTTCGACCAGCTGGTGGCCGACATCGCCGAGCAGAAGTTCGACGCCGTCAGCTTCACCTCGGCACCCGCGGTCGCCGCGGTGTTGATGCGCGCTGCCGAAATGGGCATCGAGGATCGGCTGCTGTCGGCGCTGCGCACCAACGTGCACGCCATGTGCGTCGGGCCGGTCACCGCCCGCCCGCTGGTCCGGCTCGGCGTGCCCACCTCGGCGCCGGAGCGGATGCGGCTGGGCGCGCTGGCCCGCCACATCACCGACGAGTTGCCGCTGCTGCAGTCGCGCACCCTGCAGGTCGCCGGCCACAAGCTCGAGATCCGCGGCACCTGCGTGGTGGTCGACGGCGTGGTCAAGGAGCTGTCACCGGCCGGAATGGCCACGATCCGCGCGCTGGCCCACCGGCCGGGCACCGTGGTGTGCCGGGCCGATTTGCTTCGCGCGCTACCCGGCAGCGGCACCGACACCCACGCGGTGGAAACCGCTGTGCTGCGGCTGCGAACGGCGTTGGGCGACAAGAACATCGTCTCGACCGTGGTCAAACGCGGCTACCGGCTGCCCGTCGACGAACCGCTGGCGCGGGCGCAATGACTCATCTGCTGGTCGCCCACGGCACCCGCAAGCCGAACGGCGTGACGATGGTCGGTGACCTGGCCCTGCGGGTGTCGGAATTGCTCGACCAGCAGGTGCGGGTCGCCTTCGTCGACGTGCTGGGGCCGACGCCTGCCGAGGTGCTGACCGCGTCGACGGTCGTCGTGCCCGTGTTCCTGTCGCGGGGCTACCACGTCAACACCGACATCCCGGCCGCCGTCGCGGCCAGCGGCTGCGCCGACGTCGTGCTCACCCCACCGCTCGGCCCCAGCCCGCAGATCGTGCGGGTGCTGGCCGACCGGCTCGTCGAAAGCGGTTGGCTGCCCACTGATTCCGTGCTGTTAGCCGCGGCGGGCACGTCGGATGCGGTGGCGATGGGCGACCTGCACACCACGGCGACGTGGCTGTCGGCGGTGATCGGCTCGCGCGTCGAACTGGCCTTCGCCGCCACCGGCGCCCCTCGGGTGAGCGACGCCGTCGCCGGGCTGCGCAGCCGTGGCGCCGACCGGGTCGTGGTGGCGTCATATCTGCTGTGCGACGGCTTGTTTCAGGACCGGCTTGAGTGCAGCGGCGCCGACGTCGTCACCGCGCCGCTCGGCGCTCACCCGGGCACAGCGCAGCTGATCGCCAGCCGATTCCGACGGGCTCGCGTGCCGCTCGCGGCATGATTCACCCCGCCGGCGGGTACTTCGAAACGATGAATATTCATCGGGTTCTGCAAAGTGTGGAGTCGGTCGAGGCGCTCGACGGCCCGGCCGACGCCGGCGCCGCGGTGGCGAGTCGGCTCGTCGGTGGCGATCGGGTGGCACCGCTGCTGCGCGGCTCGTGGCTCGGCCATCCCGTGCACCCCCTGCTCGTCATGCTGCCGCTGGGGGCGTGGATGAGTTCGCTCGTCTTCGACGTCGGGTTCGGTGACCGGACCACCGCCCGCCGGCTGGTCGGCCTCGGCCTGTTGGCCACACCGCCCACCGTGGTCGCGGGGTGGGCCGACTTCCCACTGCTGACCAAGCGGCAACGGCGGGTCGGCGTCGTGCACGCGGCGAGCAACGTCGTCGGGGTGACGTGCTTCGCGCTGTCGTACCGGGCGCGGCGGCGTGAGCACCATCGCACCGCGACATGGCTGAGCGTGCTCGGCCTGCTGGCGGTCAGCGTCGGCGGCGCGCTCGGCGGCCATCTGTCATATGCCCAGGGCGCTGGGATGTACCGCTGGCAGACCGGACGCGCGCTGACTCACCTTCGCGCGGTCGAGCGGTACCGTTCGGCGGCCTGAGACGGATCAGGCGCCGGGCTACGGTCAGGCGCCGATTTCGACGACACCGTCGACGGTGATCCTGGTGGCATACACCGGCACCGTGACCGCGGGGTCGTCCAGGCAGACGCCGTCGTCGAGGGCGAACGCCTGCTTCTTGATCGGCGACTGCACGACGGCGCGCCCGCCGCGGTCGCCGACGATGCCGCGAGACAACACCGCGGCGCCGGAGAACGGGTCGATGTTGCCGACGGCGTGCACGCTGCCGTCGTCGAGGCGGAACAACGCCGCCTGCTCACCGTCGGGCAACAGCACCCCGACGCCGCGGCAGGGCAGCAGCCGGTCGTAGGCGCACGCCGCGGTCCAGATCTGGATGTCGTGAAGCAGAGTCACTTCTGATGTACCTTTCGAATCTCGGGCATGCCGATCGGAACGATGCGGCCCGATCTCTTGGTGAATTCGACGGTGGGGTCGGGCACTTCGGGCGCGTTGACGAACGACACGAACCGCGACAGCTTGTCGGGGTCCCCCAGCACGCCCTTCCACTCACAGGCGTAGCCGGCGACGTGACGTGCCATCGCCTCTTCGAACTCCGCCGCCAGGCCTAGGGAGTCGCGGCACACGACGTCGCGCACGTGGTCCAGACCGCCGTCGAGGGCCTCGAGCCAGGACGCGGTGCGCTGCAATCGGTCTGCGGTGCGGATGTAGAACATGAGGAAGCGGTCGATGTAGCGGACCAGGGTTTCGCCGTCCAGGTCGCCGGCCAGCAGCTCCGCGTGCCTTGGCGTCATGCCGCCGTTGCCGCCGACGTAGAGGTTCCAGCCGTGTTCGGTGGCAATGACGCCGACGTCCTTGCTTCGCGCTTCGGCGCATTCGCGGGCGCAGCCGGACACTCCCATCTTGATCTTGTGCGGTGCGCGCAGTCCCCGATAGCGCAGCTCGAGGTCGACCGCCATCTGCACGGAATCCTGTTGCCCGTAACGGCACCAGTCGCTGCCGACGCAGCTCTTCACGGTGCGCAGCGCCTTGCCGTAGGCGTGGCCGGACTCCATTCCGCCGTCAACTAACCGCCGCCAGATTTCGGGTAGCTGGTCCACCCGCGCGCCGAACATGTCGATGCGCTGACCGCCGGTGATCTTGGTGTAAAGGTTGAAATCCCTTGCGATCTCCCCGATCAGGATGAGCTGCTCGGGGGTGATGTCGCCGCCGGGCACCCGCGGCACCACCGAGTAGCTGCCGTTGCGCTGGATGTTGGCCAGGAAGTGGTCGTTGCTGTCCTGCAGCGAAGCCTGCTCGCCGTCGAGGATGTGGTCGGAGCTCGTCGACGCCAGGATCGACGCGACGACGGGTTTGCATATGTCGCAACCTTTTCCGCGTCCGAACTTCTGGATCAGTCCGGAGAACGTGCGGACGCGGGTCGCCGAGACGATCTCGAACAACTCGGCCCGCGACTGGTCGAAGTGTTCGCACAGCGCCTTCGACTGTTCGACGCCTTCGGCCTCCAGCAGCTTCTTGAGCAGCGGCACACACGAGCCGCACGAGGTGCCCGCCGCGGTGCAGCGCTTCAGTGCGGGCACGTCGGCGCACCCGTCGGCGATGGCTTTGGTCAGCTGGTCTTTGGTGACGCTGTTGCACGAGCAGATCTGCGCGGCGGGCGGCAGTGCGCCCACACCCAAACCGGCACTGCCGCTGTCGGTTCCGTTCGGGGCGATCAACGCCAGCGGGTCGCCGGGCAGCGGTTCGCCGACCATCGGCCGCAGGATTCCGTACGCCGACGCGTCGCCGACCAGGATGCCGCCCAACAGGGTCGTCGCGTCATCGGAGAGCACCAGCTTGGCGTAAGTCTGGTTGACGGCGTCGTTGACCACCACCTCGAGACAGTCCGGTGTGACTCCTTGCGCGTCACCGAAACTCGCGACGTCGACCCCGAGCAGCTTGAGCTTGGTGGACATGTCGGCCTCGGGGAACTCGGCGGCCCCGCCGAGCAGGCGGTCCGCGACGACCTCTGCGCTGGTGTAGCCCGGCCCGACCAGCCCGTAGCAGCGGCCTTCGATGGCGGCCACCTCGCCGATGGCATAGATGCTGCGATCCTCTGTCGCGCAGGATGTGTCGGTCAGCACCCCGCCGCGTGGCGCGATCTCCAGTCCGGCGTCGCGGGCCAGCTCGTCGCGCGGGCGTACCCCAGCCGCGAAGATCACCAGCCCCGATTCGATGACGGTGTCGTCGGACAACGTCACCGCGACGGTGCCGTCCCCCGTGGCCGCGATCGCCGACGTGCCGACCCCGACGTGGACGTCGATGCCGAGCGCGGTGATCATCCGCCCGAGCAGCGCGCCGCCCGCCTCGTCGAGTTGCTGGGCCATCAACCGGGGCGCCATCTCCACCACGTGCGCGTGCAGGCCGAAGCTGCGCAGCGCGTTGGCGGCCTCCAGGCCCAACAGGCCGCCGCCGATCACGACCCCGACCGGCGCGCTGCCCGCCGACGCGGCGGTGGCGTCGGCCCGAATCGCGTCGAGGTCGTCGAGCGTGCGATAGACGTGGCAGGCGGGCAGGTCGTGGCCGGGCACCGGCGGCACGAACGCATACGAGCCGGTCGCCAGCACCAGCGCGTCGTAGTCGATCCGCTCGCCGTGCGCGGTGACGACGGCCTTGTCGGCCCGGTCGATATGGGTCACCCGCACACCCAGGCGCAGCCGGACCAGGTCGTCGCCGGCGTAGTCGTTGCCGGGTAGGGCGAGCCTGCTGCGGTCCCAGTGCTCGGTGTAGGCGGTCAGGCCCACCCGGTCATAGGCGGCGTCGGCCTCTTCGGCGAGCACGGTGATGCGCCATCGGCCCTCGTTGTCGCGGGACCGCATGGCTTCGACGAACCGGTGCCCGACCATGCCGTGGCCGACCACGACGACGTGCCCGCCCCGGGCTGAATCTGAGCGCATGGCGCGAGGCTAAGCAGCCGATATTGCCGAGATGTCGCGCCGTGTGACGCCGCCATCACGGTGTTCTCACCGGTGCTCGGCGGCCGGTGTGAGCCGTTCTCTGTGGGCGTAGCCACACCCTGGAACACCGCCGGGAATATGAGCGGGGTCGACTCAAGTTTAGAGGGGTAGAAAACCGGCGAAGAGCCGGTGACGACGAAGCGAGGAGGAGGTGAAGACCATGACCAACCTGACGTTGTGGAATCGACCGGCTTTCGACATTGACCGCTGGGTTCGCGACTTCTTCGCCCCGGCCACCGCGGACGACTGGTTCAAGGGTTTCCGACCCGCCGCCGAGATCCTTCGCGACGGCGAGGACGCAGTCATCCGCGTTGAGCTGCCCGGCGTAGACGTCAACAAGGACGTCAATGTCGAGATCGAGAATGGCCAGTTGGTCATTCATGGTGAACGTCGCGACGAGCGGACGGAGGAGCGCAACGGCCGCACCCTGAGCGAGGTGCGCTACGGCTCGTTCCGTCGGTCGTTTGGGCTGCCCGCCCATGTCACCAAGGACGATATCTCGGCGACCTATGAGGCCGGGGTGCTCACCGTTCGGGTGGCCGGTGCCTACAAGGGCGATGAAACCCAGCGGATCGCGATCGAAGCCAAGTAACCGGTCATAACCAACACTCTCGGAATCCGGTGGAGCCCAGACGGTTCCACCGGATTCGTCGCATTCCGGGCCTGTCGGCCTAGTTGATGGCCGTGAGGATCTCGGAAGTGTAGAACTCGCCGCGGATCTGGCCGGGGTCCGGCGGCCCCTCCATGAACACCCACGCGTTCTTGGCCCAGGGCTCGATGGTGTCGGTGACGGTCACCGAGCCGGTGCCGTTGCGGTCGGTGTGCAGCACCGCGCTGGCCACCCCCGGATCGCCCGCAATGCATTTCTGCGTCCCGGGTCGAGGCCCCTGGATCAGCCGCACCTGATAGGCGGTGTTCGGGGTCCCGATCGCGAAATTCACCTGCGCGGTGACGGAGTTGCCGCTGCTGTGGATGGTCGACTGGCCGGAGCCGAATCCGGTTGCCGCGACAAACTGCAGGACGGTGAAGTCGCAGGACCGGTAGAACGCGGTCAGCGGCACCATCACACCGTTGGCGGCCTCGGCGCCCGCGGTTGCGGCGCTCATGCCCGTCATCCCAATTGCGGCGGCAACGGCAGCTGTCATGCGCGTCGAGATGTTCATCGGCCAAGCCTATGTGAGCGGAGCGCCGTTTTCCGGAAGCTGGCTAAGGCGGTGGCAACAACGTCGCCGTCTCGGTGACGGTGCCGGGATCGGGTGTCTCCTCGGTCGTCGTGGGTGGACTCGTCGGGAAAGACGTTTCCGGTGTGGCCGTCGACGACGGCGGCGGCAAATTCTCTTCGGTGGTCTGCACGCTCGGCGTGGGGTAGCTCGTCGTGGTCGTCGACGACGGCGTATAGGTCGCCGACGGGGAGCTGCTCGTCGGCGGCGCCAGCGGTGCCGGCGGGACGGTCGAGTCCTCCGCCGTGCGCAGCACCGCGACGATCAGCACCACCACCAGGACCACTGCGGCGGCGCCCGCCGCGAATACCGTCGCCGGCCGGTTGACCCAGTGTTGGGGGTCGTGTTGGTCCGCGGGCACCCCGGGAATGCTAGGCCCAGCGGGCGAGCAGATCCTTGGCGTGTGCCGAAAGGGCCGCCTGCAGGAAGGGCCCGAAGCTGATGCGCGCGACGCCGAGCGGACCGAACGAGGCCGGGTCGTCGCGATCGGGGAACGCGATCGCGTTGACGGGCCGCGGAAGTTCAGATGTCATGCGGCGCAACGCTTCCGGTTCGTGGAATCCGATCGGGTACAGCACGTCGGCGCCCGCGTCCGCCGCCTCGGTGAGCCGCGCGACGGCCCTGTCGACGCGATCGGCCTCATCGCCGTCCTTACGCAGGAACAGGTCGGTGCGCCCGTTGATCACCACGTGCACCCCTGCGGCGTCGGCCGCGGAGCGCAGCGCGCCGACGAACTCGGCGTGCTCGGACGACGACCGCAGCCTGCCGCCTTCGCCGTGCACGGTGTCTTCGATGTTGAGGCCGACCGCGCCCGCCTCCAGCAGCCCGTCGATCAGCCGGGCGGGGTCCTCGCCGTACCCGGATTCGATGTCGACCGAAATCGGCACGTCGACCGCCGCGGTGATCTGCGCGACGCGGGTCACCACGTCGTCGAACGTCATGCCCTCGCTGTCGGACTTGCCGACCGAATCCGCCAACGGATGGCTGCCCACCGTCAGCGCCGCGAAGCCGGCATCGGTCGCCAGTTTCGCCGACCACGCGTCCCACACGGTCGGCAGCACCACCGGATTACCGGGCCGGTGCAACTCGAGGAACGCCTCCGCACGCTTGGAAAGAACTTGCTTGTCCGCCATTCCGACATCCTTGCCGACCTGCCGCTGCAGCGCTATGGCGTGATCTGTCTCACGCCGCATCCGCGTGATGTAACTAGCCTCGGTTGTCGTACTGTGATCCGAGACACCCTTCAGCCCAAGGAGGTCTGATGTCGAGTCCAACCGAATTTGCCGAACTTCACGAACTGATCGGCGGGCTGCGGCGGTGCGTCACGTCGCTTGCGGCGAAATACGGCGACAGCCCGGCCATGCGGCGCATCGTCAACGACACCGAACGCATCCTCAACGACATCGACCGCCTCGATATCGACGCCCAGGAACTGGAGCTCAGCCGCGGGGTGACACTCCAGCCGATGTCGACCGAGAAGATCGCCATCCCCGACACGCAATACGACACCGACTTCTGGCGGGACGTCGATGACGAGGGTGTCGGAGGTCACAGTAGGGGCTGAATTAGGCTTCGTCGCACTGCGGAGCACAACACTGGAGAGGCTGGAAAGCTACTGTGAGCGCACCCACAGCTGACCGTCAGGGCACCGGCGTTTTCTCGGAGACCCGTGCGCGAATCCCAGAGCGCACACTGCGCACCGACCGGTGGTGGATGCAGTCGCTGTGGACCAATCTCGGTTTCGCGGCCTTCCTCATCTACGGCTTGGTGCGGGCCTCCTGGCAGGCCGCGTATTACGTGCCGGAGTACCACTACCTGACGCCGTTCTACTCACCGTGCATCAGCGCGTCGTGTGTTCCGGGCTCAAGCCATCTCGGTGTGTGGCTGCCGGAGTTCCCGCCGCTGGTGCCGCTGGCGATCGTGACGCTGCCGTTCCTGCTGCTGTTCCGGCTCACCTGCTATTACTACCGCAAGGCCTACTACCGTTCGGTGTGGCAGTCGCCGCCGGCATGCGCTGTGGCCGAACCGCATTCGCGCTACACCGGGGAAACCCGGATGCCGCTGATCGTGCAGAACAGCCACCGGTACTTCTTCTATGCGGCGCTGCTGATCTCGCTGTTGAACACCTACGACGCCATCGTGGCGTTCCAGTCGCCGTCGGGCTTCGGGCTCGGTCTCGGCAACATCATCTTGACCGGCAACGTCATTCTGCTGTGGATCTACACGTTGTCCTGCCACTCGTGCAGGCACATCGTCGGCGGTCGGCTCAAGCACTTCTCGAAACACCCTGTGCGGTACTGGCTCTGGAGCCAGGTCAGCGTCCTGAACACCCGGCACATGCTGTGGGCGTGGATCACGCTGGGCACGCTGGTGCTGACCGACTTCTACATCATGCTGGTCGCCAGCGGCACCATCTCCGATTTGCGATTCATTGGCTGACAAGACGATTGGCCGACTAGTACAGATTCGAGCGAGGACTAATGCCTGAAGTAGAGCGGCACGAGTACGACGTGGTCGTCATCGGGGCCGGCGGCGCCGGTCTGCGGGCGGTGATCGAGGCGCGTGAGCGCGGCCAGAAGGTCGCTGTCATCACCAAGTCGTTGTTCGGCAAGGCCCACACCGTGATGGCCGAGGGTGGCTGCGCGGCGTCGATGGGCAACGCCAACCCCAAAGACAACTGGCAGGTGCACTTCCGCGACACCATGCGCGGCGGCAAGTTCCTCAACAACTGGCGGATGGCCGAGCTGCACGCCAAGGAGGCGCCCGACCGGGTGTGGGAGCTGGAGACCTACGGCGCGCTCTTCGACCGCACCAAGGACGGCCGGATCAGCCAGCGCAACTTCGGCGGCCACACCTATCCGCGGCTGGCCCACGTCGGTGACCGCACGGGCCTGGAGATCATCCGCACCCTGCAGCAGAAGATCGTCTCGCTGCAGCAGGAGGACCATGCCGAGTTCGGCGACTACGAGGCCCGCATCAGGGTCTTCCACGAGACCACGATCACCGACCTCATCAAGGACGGCGACCGGATCGCGGGCGCGTTCGGCTACTACCGCGAAACCGGCAACTTCGTGTTGTTCCAGGCGCCCGCGGTGGTGCTGGCCACCGGCGGCATCGGCAAGTCCTACAAGGTGACGTCGAACTCGTGGGAGTACACCGGCGACGGGCACGCGCTGGCGCTGCGGGCCGGGGCGACGCTGATCAACATGGAGTTCGTCCAGTTTCACCCGACGGGCATGGTGTGGCCGCCCAGCGTGAAGGGCATTCTGGTCACCGAGGGTGTCCGCGGCGACGGCGGCGTGCTGAAGAACTCCGAGGGCACCCGGTTCATGTTCGACTACATCCCGCCGGTGTTCAAAGGGCAGTACGCCGAGACCATCGAGGAAGCCGACCAGTGGCTCAAGGACAACGACTCGGCGCGACGCACCCCCGACCTGCTGCCCCGTGACGAGGTGGCCCGCGCCATCAACTCCGAGGTGAAGGCCGGCCGCAACTCCCCGCACGGCGGGGTGTTCCTCGACATCGCGTCGCGGTTGCCCGCCGAGGAGATCAAGCGCCGGCTGCCGTCGATGTATCACCAGTTCAAGGAGCTGGCCGAGGTCGACATCACCAAGGAGCCGATGGAGGTCGGCCCGACCTGCCACTACGTGATGGGCGGGGTCGAGGTCGACCCGGACACCGCGGCGGCCACCACACCGGGGCTGTTCGCCGCGGGCGAGTGCGCGGGCGGCATGCACGGTTCGAACCGGTTGGGCGGCAACTCGCTGTCGGACCTGCTGGTGTTCGGGCGGCGCGCCGGGCTCGGCGCGGCCGACTACGTGCGGGCGCTCAAGGACCGGCCGAAGGTCACCGAGGAAGCGGTCGAGACGGCCACCAAGCGTGCGTTGCTGCCCTTCGAGACCCCGACCAACGGGGACTCCCCGGAGAACCCGTACACCCTGCAGCTCGACCTGCAGGACACGATGAACAGCCTGGTCGGCATCATCCGCAAGGCCGACGAGATCACCGAGGCGCTGGACAAGCTGACCGAGCTGCGCGAGCGCTACAAGCGGGTCCGCATCGACGGCGACCGGGCGTTCAACCCCGGCTGGCACCTGGCGATCGATCTGCGCAACATGCTGCTGGTCAGCGAGTGCATCGCCAAGGCGGCGCTGGAGCGCACCGAGAGCCGCGGCGGGCACACCCGCGACGACCATCCGTCGATGGAGCCGGGCTGGCGCAAGACGCTGCTGGTCTGCCGCGCCGAAGGCGACGGAAGCGATCTGGTGCCCCACGTCAGCGTCACCCGCCAGGACCAGATCCCCGTGCGTCAGGATCTGCTCGACCTGTTCGAGCTGTCCGAACTGGAGAAGTACTTCACCGACGAGGAACTGGCCCAGCATCCCGAACGGAGCAAGTGATGGCCTACCAGGCGAACATGCGCGTGTGGCGGGGTGACCTCGCCGGCGGCGCGCTGCAGGACTACAAGGTCGAGGTCAACGAGGGCGAGGTGGTGCTCGACATCATCCACCGCCTGCAGCAGACCCAAACCCCCGACCTCGCGGTGCGCTGGAACTGCAAGGCGGGCAAGTGCGGCTCGTGCTCGGCCGAGATCAACGGCAGGCCGCGGCTGATGTGCATGACCAGGATGTCGACGTTCGGCGAGAACGAGACCATCACCGTGACGCCGCTGCGCACCTTCCCGGTCATCCGCGACCTCGTCACCGACGTGTCGTTCAACTACGAAAAGGCGCGCGAAATCCCGTCATTCACGCCGCCGAAGGATCTGCAGCCCGGCGAATACCGGATGGCGCAGGAGGACGTGAACCGGTCGCAGGAGTTCCGCAAGTGCATCGAGTGCTTCCTGTGCCAGAACACCTGCCACGTGGTGCGTGATCACGAGGAGAACAAGAAGGCATTCGCAGGCCCGCGCTATTTGATGCGTCAGGCCGAACTCGACATGCATCCGCTCGACGTGCTGGAGCGCCGCCCCGAGCAGGCGCAGGAGGACAACGGCCTGGGCTACTGCAACATCACCAAGTGCTGCACCGAGGTGTGCCCGGAAAACATCAAGATCACCGACAATGCCTTGATCCCGATGAAAGAGCGCGCCGTCGACCGCAAGTACGACCCGGTGGTGTGGCTGGGCAACAAGCTGTTCCGGCGATGAGCGCTTGCGCGAAGAGCAAACAGCACCGATGAGCGCTTGCGCGAAGAGCA
The DNA here is from genome assembly GCF_002553505.1 of Mycolicibacterium agri. Lineage (GTDB taxonomy): Bacteria > Actinomycetota > Actinomycetes > Mycobacteriales > Mycobacteriaceae > Mycobacterium > Mycobacterium agri. Next base: position 105,459 of record NZ_PDCP01000006.1, read on the forward strand.
AACAGCACCGATGAGCGCTTGCGCGAAGAGCAAACAGCACCGATGAGCGCGCCTAGGTAGCGGTTTCAAGCACGTTGAGCTGATCCACTTCTCGGGTAACCTTTCGTTAAGAGCGGCCAATCAATGACGAAAGGTTGCATCGATATGTCACATGTGCACAGCATCAACGACATTCGTACCGCGATTCGCGAGCTCTCCGCCCGCGCCGATCTGGCGCGCAAGGAGGGCAGGCTCGATGACGCCGCCGAACTCGAGAAGCGGATTCAGGGCTATCGCGAGGAACTAGCCGCGCGGCCCTAGACTCACGCTCCCAACCGGCGAAACGTGCTGCGGTGGAACACGATCGGCGGCACGGCCGGATGGACTTTGATGTCGGCCACGCGCAATATGACGATCGTGTGGTCACCGGCCGGAACCAGCTGTTCGATTGCGCTTTCCACCCACACGCTGGTGCCTTCGATGAACACGGCACCGCTTTCAGTAGACACCGTCGACAGACCGGCGAACCGGTCGCCGGTCTTGGCGGCGAGCGTGCGCGCCGCCTCGTCATGCGATTCGCCGAGCACACTGATGCCCAGCCGGGGCAGGTCCCGCAGCTTGGGCCAGGTTTCGGAGGCGTTCTGCACGCAGAACGACACCAGCGGCGGATCGAGCGAGACGGGGACGAACGTGCTGGCCGCCAGCCCGATCAGGGCGCCGTCCACCTCGGCTGCGATGGCGATGACTCCGGAAGGGAAGTGACCGAACGCCTCACGCAGCGTTGATGGGCTCAGATCGGTGGCGCTCATATCGGTGTCCATACTCCCACGCGGCGTGCAGGGCCCGCCAACGCCGACTTCTGCACCAGGGTTGTGATCAGCTGGGTGCAAGCGACCCTGGTGCAGAAATCGCGGTGAGCAAAAGGGGCGGTAACCTCAACGCTCGATGTGGATAACGCTCCTGGCCATGGCCGTCGCGGTCAGCCTCGAGCCGTTTCGAATCGGCATGACCGTATTGATGGTGAACCGGCCTCGGCCACTGCTGCAGCTGACCGCGTTCCTCGCCGGAGGCTTCACGATGGGCATCGCGGTCGGCATGGTCGTGCTGTTCGTTCTGCGGCCCGCGATGGGGTCCGGCCATTTCACGCTGCCCCGGGTGCAGATCGTGGTGGGGGCGGTGCTGTTGCTCAATGCTGTCGTGGTGGCCAGCGGCCTGCTGGAGAAGATGCGCGGGCGCAGCCCGGCGGGCCGCGTCGAGCGGTACTCCGGAGCGGTCGCGACGCGCACCCGGCGGCTGCTGGACGGCCGCTCGCTGTGGACAGCCGGGGCAGTGGGCCTCGGCATCGCACTGCCGTCGGTCGACTATCTGGCCGTACTCGCCTTGATCGTCGCGTCGGGTGCGGCCGCGGCCACCCAGATCGGGGCCCTGGTGGTGTTCAACGTCGTGGCGTTCGCGCTGGTGGAGATCCCGCTGATCGCCTACCTGGTCGCGCCGGGCCGCACGCGCTCTGCGCTGGCGGTCGTACACGACTGGCTGCGCACGCGCCGCCGCCGCGCCGTCACCGTCCTGCTGACGGTGGTCGGGTTCGTGCTACTCGGCGCGGGCGTCGCCGGACTCTAGCCGCCGCCCTGGTTGTTGAGCACGTACTGGAAGCCGGCCAGCAGTTGCGACAGCGGATCGGCGCCGCCGCCGAACGCCGCCTGGGTGGCTGGAGCGGTGACGGCCGCGGGGTCGTAACCGTGCACCGGATCCACCGTGATCGGCGCGGTGGCGGGGTCGTCGTTGCGTGAATATCCCGCATCCACCATCGGCTTGAGCACGGCATCCAGCCGGTTCAGCGTGTTCTCGTCGACGCCGAGATACTTGAAGGGCAGCACCAGCGGGAGGTGCTGCTCGGGAATCAGGTACGTCGTCGTCTTCGCGCCCTTGGAGTTGACGGTGGTCCTGATGTTCTGCGGCGGCACCATGCTGGGGTTGGTGAACGCCACGGCGGTGTGGCCGGTGGCAAGGCCGACGACGGCGTTGGCCAGCGACATCCAGTTGTCCGGCCGGTCCGGCCAGTCGGCAATGCTGTCGTAGGCAGAGACGAACTGATAGGTGTCGTACTGGCTTTCCACCGGCGGTGGAATGCGGTAGTCGAGCGACGGAACGACGCTTCCCACCGGGAACATCTGCGTCAGGAAACTCTCGCCGAACGCATGTTTGGCGACCGGGTCGCCATACATCGCGAAGCTCAACTGATCCCGCGGCGGCGCGGTCGGATCGTTCGCGAGCCGCGCCTGCACCTCGTTGAGCACCATCGCACCCTCCGACAGGCCGATCACCGTGCCGGGACCGCCCTCGCGGATCGCCTGGATCGTGTTCGGCGCGCCTACGTCGACCGACTCGCCGACGCTGGGGCCGTCGATGCCCAATCCGGGAAAGCCGTCATCCAGCCGCCCGACGCCGGGGAAGAGCCGTTCCAGGGTGTGGCCCTGAACCTGACCCGCCGGATAGTCGACGATCTGACGATCCAGCCCCGGAAACCATTGGGCGCCGGTGCGTTTGATGTATTCGTCGTAGGGGATGCCAAGCACGTGCGCGCCGCCGAGTGCGTACCCTCGGCCGGGTGTGCCCAGCGGCGGCGGCGCACTGTTGTCCTGGTAGCCGTGCTCCGGCGTCCAGCCTGAATCGTCGGCGGTCGCGGTTCCGACACCGAAACACGCTGCAGCACCGACAGTTACGGCTGCGGTCATCGAGGCGAACAGTCTGCGCATAGGCACTCCTAGACGTCCAACCGATCGAATCGGTTCTGGCGGTACTGCTCGGCGCAGGCGGCGCGCCTGATCTTGCCGCTCGTCGTGGTGGGAATCGAGCCGGGTGCTACCAGCACAACATCGGACACGTTGAGGCCGTGGGTGTTGGATATCGCCGCGGTGACACCGGTTTTGACCGAGTCAAGCCAACCTGCGTCCGTTCGCATCTTCACCTCGATGACGGTGACCAACTCCTCGGTGCTGTCCACCGGAACCGATATCGCCGCCACCCGGCCGCGGGTGACCTCCTGGACCGTCGCCTCGATGTCTTCGGGATAGTGGTTGCGGCCGCGGATGATCAGCAGATCCTTGATACGGCCGACAATGAACAACTCGCCGGCGTGGATGAAGCCCAGGTCGCCGGTCCGCAGCCATGGCCGCTCGGGTGTGCCCGGAGACGGATCGAGAAGTTCTGCCCCGAAACGGCTCTGCTCCTCCGGGGGTTTGCGCCAGTAGCCGTCGGCGACGTTATCGCCGTGCACCCAGATCTCGCCGACTACATCGGCGGGGCACTCGCGGCGGGTTTCGCTGTCCACGATCCGCAGCGACGGCGATTGCGGCACAGAGTATTTCACCAGGGCCGTGTCTTTGCCCGGTTGGCACGGCTTGGCCCGGCCCTCGCCCAGCTCGGCGGTGTCGAAGTGAACCGCGGGCGACATTTCCGACCATGTGCTCGACGTCACGAAGACGGTCGCCTCGGCCAGGCCGTAGGACGGGCGCATCATGTCGTCGCGGAAGTTGAAGTGCGCGAACCGGTCGACGAAGCGTCGCAGCGTGGCGGGTTCGACGCGTTCGGCGCCGCTGATGATGCCGAGCACCCCGCCGAGGTCGAGTCCGTCCAGGTCGTCGTCGGTGGTCTTGCGCGCGGCAAGGTCGAATGCGAAGTTCGGCGCCGACGACCATGCGTGCGGGTTCTCGGCCAGCGCGCGCATCCACCGGGCGGGCCGTTCCAGGAATGCGACGGGACTCATCAACTCGGCACGCCGACCGCACAGGATCGGTGCGCAGACCCCCAGCACCAGACCCATGTCGTGATAGAACGGCAGCCACGACACCACCGTGGCGTCCGTCGGCAGCGGCGAGCCCGCGAAGAAGCTGCGCATCAACTGCTCGAAATTCACCGTGAGATTGCGGTGCGACAGCATGACTCCGGTCGGCGTCCGTGTCGAGCCCGAGCTGTACTGCAGATAGCCGATGGCCGGCAGTTCGACCGGCGCGACGCTCGGCGCGTGTGAGGTGTCCAGATCCAGCGAGTCACCCAGCAAGTCGATGTCGACGAGCTTGGGCACCGCGCCCAGATCGGACTGGTCCAGATATCCGCCGACGTCTTCGGCGGCCTCCGAGGTGGTGAGCACAACCGAGGGCGCGGTGTCGGCGAAGACCGCGTCCACCCGGTCGTAGCTCGATCCGCGGTGCGGCAGCGGAAGCGGCACCGCGACGAACCCGGCCTGCATGGACGCCAGGAAGGCCAGGATGTACTGCAGGCCCTGCGGTGCCAGTATCACCGCACGGTCGCCGACCGACCCGTGCAAGCCGATCTCGCGCGCCAGGTTGGTCGTTCGCCGGGCCAGCTGTGACCACGTGAGCGTTTCGGCCACGCCCGCCGGATCCTTGCCGTAGTCGGTGAACGTGAAAGCCACGTCGTCGGGGCGCAGGCTGGCGCGCCCGTGCAGCATCGACAGAATCGACGACTGCTCGCCCTCGGTGCGAATGTTGTTCACCGGCATCACCGCTCTGCGCCGCCGGTCGTGCGACCGACGCGGGACGGCCACCAGTTGGCCCGCCCGATCAGCGCCGCGATGGCGGGCACCGTGATGGTGCGCACCACGAAGGTGTCCAACAAGATTCCCACCCCGATCACGAAACCACCTTGCACCACAATGCCGATGCTGGAGAACAACAGACCGCCCACCGACGCCGCGAAGATCAGGCCGGCGGCGGTGATCACACCGCCCGTCGAGCTCAACGTGCGGATGACACCCAACCGCAGGCCCTGCGGCGCTTCGTCGCGCATCCGCGACACGAACAGCATGTTGTAGTCGGCGCCGACCGCGACCAACACCACGAACGCCAACGGCGGCACGCTCCAATGCAGTTGCTGGCCGAGCAGATATTGGAACGTCAAGACACCGATGCCGAGCGCGGCGAAGTATGACAAGACCACCGACCCGATCAGATAGAGCGGCGCGATCAGCGAACGCAGCAGCGCCATCAGGATCAGCAGCACGACGACCAGGGTGACGATGATGATGAACCCGATGTCGTGTTCGTAGTAGTCGCGGGTGTCGCGCAGCGCGGCGGGAAATCCGCCCATCGTGATCGTGGCGTCGGCCAATTGTGTGTTCGGCTGGGCGCTGCGGGCGGCGTTCAGGATGTCGTTGACCTGGTCCATCGCCTCGGGGCTGAACGGGTTGCGGGTGGTCTGCACCAGGTACCGCGCCGAATGGCCGTCCGGCGAGATGAAGATCTTGGCGGCCTTCTTGAAATCGTCGAGTTGCAGGATCTGGCTCGGAATGTTGAACCCCGCCATCGACGGGTTCGCCGCGTCGTGGCGCATCGCCAACAGGAACGCGGCGGCCTCATCCAGGCCTGCGCCCATCAACTTGATCTGGCCGACGAGTTGGTCCACGCCGCCCGCGACCTGCTTGCTGCCGTCGGCCAAGCGGTTGGCGTTCTGCTTGACCTGGCTCAGGCCCGCCTCGAGGCCGCCCGGCCGGTCCAGTCCCATGGACCGCACCGCGGCACTGAAGTTGTTGAGCGCGTCGTTGAGTTGCTTGATCGTCGAATTGAGGCTCTGCCGGTCCCCGAACCCCTCCAGCCGGCTGGCCAGGGTGTTGATCTCGTTCAGGCGTCCGTCGTTGCGCGCGTCGGCCAGTTTCTGGAACTGGGCGCGGGTTTGGCTGCATGAGGGATTGGCGTCGCAGACGGCGTTGCCGTTGAGCGCTGCCAGCACCGGGCCCACCCACGCGAACATGTCCTTCACGGCGGCGAAGTTCACGCCCATCGAGTTGCCGAGCTGATTGATGCTCTGCACCAGCTGGGCGGCGGTCTCGACATCGCGGACCAGCCTGTCGCCACCCATCTCGCTGCGCATCGACGAGAACGTGTCGATGAGACGCTGCAGGCTCGGCGCGATGCGGTTGATCTGGGCGCGCACGTCGCTCAGGCTGTCGGCCAACGTGCCCGCCCCGTTGGCGAGCCGATTGAGGTCGTCGGAGTTCTCGTTGATCACCGCCGACCCCTGGGCCATTCGGTCGCCGACGATGCCCGCCTGGAAGGTGGCGCGGAACTCCTGCGGCACCACCCCTGTGGGTCGGGTGATGCCGCTGACCAGCCCGATGTCGGGCAGCTGGCTGACCCGCTGCGCCATCTGCTCGAGGTCGGCGAGGGCCTGTGGGGTGCGCAGATCGCGGGGCGACTGCACGAGGATGTATTCGGGGACGGCTTGGCTGATCGGGAAGTGCTTCTCCAGCGCGGCGTAGCCGATCGAGCTCGGCGCCGACGGTCCGAGCGCCTTGCGATCGTCGTAGTTGAAGTGCACCAGGCTGGCGCAACCGGCGAGCAGCGCCAGCACGAGCACGCTGGCGACGAGGTGCACCTTCGGCCGGCGCACGATGCGCGCACCGGAACGCCGCCAGAACCGCGCGGTCAGTTCGCGCCGCGGTTTGATGCAGCCACGCGGCCCGGCCAACACGAGAATCGCAGGAAGAAGTGTGACCGCGGCAAGATAGGCCACCGCGACCCCGATCGCGCACGCCACACCGACGGTGGAGAACACGCCCATCCGGGCGAAGCTGATCCCGACGAACGTGACCGCCACAGTCGCGGCGGATGCGGTGATCACCTTGCCGATCGAGATCAACGCCCGCCGCACCGCGTCGTCGAGGCTGGCGCCTTGCCGCAGATAGTCGTGATAGCGGCTGATGAGGAACACGGCGTAATCCGTGCCTGCCCCGGCGATCATCGCGGACAGGAATACGACGGATTGGTTGGACACACCCAGCCCGAAAATGTCGGAGACGCCTGCCACCACGGCCTGCGCGGTCACCAGCGACGTTCCGATCGCCGCCAACGGCAGCAGCATGGTGATGGGATTGCGATAGACCACCAGCAGAACGAGCAGCACGAGCACCGCGATGGCGATCTCGATCGGCATGCGGTCGTTCTCACCCGCGACGGTGAGGTCGGCGACTGTTGCCGCCGGTCCGGTGATGTAGGTCTTGAGTGGTCCGTCGACCGCCGACGAGTGGTTGATGATGTCGGAGACGCGGTTGAACGACTCGTAGGCACGCGGCGTGCCCAGTTCCCCCTCCAGGCCGACCGGCAACACCCACGTCGTCTTGTCTTCACTCGTCAGAAAGGGACGCAACTGCGGTGTGGTGAAGAAGTCCTGCACCATCACCACATCGGTCGCGTCGTCGCGCAGTGCGTCCACCACCTTGCGGTAGGTGGCTTCGTCCTGCGGCTTGAGGCCGTCTTCGTTGATGAACGTGACGACGAGAAGGTTGTCCGAGCCGGCCTCGTGGAAGGCGTCGGTCATGTGCCGGGCCGCCACGCTGGAGGGCGCGTCGGCGGGCAGGATGGACAGCGGATTGCGCTGGGCCATCTCGTTCAGGCTGGGAAACGTCAGCGGCAGCGCGACCGCGATCGCGACCCAGACTCCGATCACCGCCCAGGGCCACCGCACCACAAGATCGGCTAGCCGCCGCATATCGTCCTCACCCTCGCGTGCATGTCCGTGTCGCTATGCGACGCGTCTCCAGTCGCCGCTGTCTGCGACCCGCGCAGCAACCGACTTCACCGCCTCCATGTATCGGGTGACCGACTTGCGGGCGACCGGATTGTCGGGATGCAGGATCGCCATGACGGTGCCCTCCCCGTACCGGAATACGTAAATGGTCAATTGGTACGAGTAGCGGCCGTCGGGATAGATGCCGATGTTGTTCGCAAGGCCCAGATCGGCCGCCGCAAGGATTGCGTTCAGTGGCGCTGCGCCGCCGTGCAGGAAATTCGACACCGGGAAGTTCGGTCGTGGCCAGTTCAACCACGGCGCCAACTCCAAAACGCGGTAGTAGGGCACCCTCGCCATGTCCAAACCGGAATCAAACGATGCCTGCGCAGACCATGCGGCTTCCCCGAAAGAAGATGCCCCGATCGGGACGGTGATCGGAATCAATCCGGTGAACCATCCCTGCGTCATGAAATTGTCCGTTGCGGTGCGCGAATCCCTCGGCGTCAGGCCGTAATACGTCAGCGCGCCAGTTAACTCGTGCTCGACCTGCGCAAGGCAGGCGAACAAGCCGCCGACGAAACGGGCACCCGCAGCGGCGCACGCCGATTCGAAGCGCCCGGTCTGCGCGGCATCCATCAGCGCTTCCGAGGTCATGTCGCTGCCGGTGGATTTCAGCGGATTGCCCAAAGGAAGGGGGAATTCCGGAAACCCGTCGGAATTCTCTGCGGCGAAGTCGAGCCACGCCCGTACCCCGGGTGAATCCAGAGTCAACTCGGAGGTGTAGGAGGCTTCACGGACACAGAAGTCGTCGAAGCTGCCCGCATCGGGGAGTTCGAGCGCCTGACCGCCTCCGCTCAACGCCGAATACATGCCGTTGGCTTCCAGCATCGTCGTGCCGATCAGCGTCGCGTCGCCGTGCACGTGATCCATCGCGGCGAAAAACGTGAAATGGTGCTCGTTCTGGACTATTCCGAACGTGAAACAACCCCACTTGAGCGGACTGGGTATCGCCACCGCGTGGGCGCGTATCTCGTCGGCGGTCATGACGCCGTGATTCACCGGCGCGAACTCGATATCGGCGGGATCGGTGATGGCGTGCCGGATGAAATCGCCGTCGTCGGTCGGTTCGAACCAACTACGGAAAGTGTCGTGTCGCCGCAGGTAAGCGTTCACGGCGTGATCCATCGCGGCTATGTCACACTGTCCGGCCACCTCGCAACTCGCGATGATCTGCCGAGAAAAGTTCAGTCCCGCAGAGTTGCGATCACAGAAATTGCGAAGGTGTTGACGCTGCATATAACTGATCGGCACCGAACTGACCGGCGCCCGTCCCGCCTTCTCGGCGGAGGGCGCCGTCGGATGCCAGGAAGTGACCGAGCCAGGTTTTACCGCCCAATTGTCAAGTGCGCCAACGGTTATCTTGCCAATGCGCAATACCTCGCCCTCCCCTTCGGCCAGCTGTCGGTGCCAGCACCAAATGCGGCAAGGCTCAACTTACGCTGTCCCCCGAGCGCCGGCACCACCCCGTGAGCGGGACCCCGCGGCACAGGTGCACATGCCATAGTGTGCGTCGGGGTCGCTCATCAACGCTATAGGTATCGCAGCGCAGCGCAGGTAATTTTGACGCCGATGCAGGGAGGGACAATGGCATGGGATCCGACACACACCTGATCGAGCCCACGCCTCGGTTCGCGATCGTCGGCTATGCAGCGCGTTTTCCGGGCGCACCGGATGCCGACGAGTTCTGGAATGTGCTTCGCGACGGACGCGACGCAGTTTCGGAGGTGCCCGAGGACCGTTGGGATGCCGACGAATTCTTCGATCCGGAGCCAGGCGCACCGGGCAAAGTCGTGACGCGGCGCGCAGGTTTCGTCGATGACGTGACCGGCTTCGACGCGCCGTTCTTCGGCATGTCCACACGCGAAGCCAGATTGATGGATCCCCAGCATCGGCTGTTGCTGGAGACGGCGTGGCGTGCGGTCGAGCATTCGGGCACAGCTCCAACCGCGCTGGCCAACAGCAACACCGGCGTGTTCGTCGGGCTGGCCACACATGACTACCTCGGAATGGCATCCGACGAACTGACCTATCCCGAGATCGAGGCCTACATGGCGATCGGGACGAGCAACGCCGCGGCCGCAGGGCGGATCAGCTATCGGTTGGGGCTGCAAGGTCCCGCCGTCGCCGTCGACACGGCGTGCAGTTCGTCGCTGGTGGCGATCCATCAGGCCTGTCAGGCGCTGCGGCTTGGCGAATGCGATCTCGCGTTGGCTGGTGGAGCGAACGTCCTGCTCACTCCGGCGACGATGATCACGTTCTCCAGCGCGCACATGCTCGCGCCGGACGGCAAGTGCAAGACGTTCGATGCGGCCGCCGATGGCTACGTACGCGGCGAGGGTTGCGGCGTGATCGTCATCAAGCGGTTGGAGGACGCCCTTGGCGACGGCGACCACATTCGCGCGGTCATCCGCGGCAGCGCCATCAACCAGGACGGCGCATCCGGTGGTTTGACGGTGCCGAATGGCGTTGCCCAGCAACGGGTTATCGCTGAGGCGCTGCAACGCGCCGGAGTGGCGCCCGCCGACGTCAATTACCTGGAAGCGCACGGTACGGGCACTTCACTGGGCGACCCGATCGAGGTTCAAGCGGCAGGCGCGGTGTTCGGCGCCGGGCGCGCACACGATCAACCGTTGCTGATGGGCTCGGTGAAGACCAACATCGGCCACCTGGAGGCGGCCGCAGGTGTCGCGGGCGTCATGAAGGTCATCCTGTCGCTCGAGCACGAGCTGCTGCCGCGGCACCTGCACTTCCAGAACCCCTCGCCGCACATCCCGTGGGACCGCCTTCGGGTGCAGGTGGTGAGCGATCCCACCGCGTGGGAGCGCAACGGCAGGGCGCGCATCGCGGGGATCAGCTCCTTCGGCTTCGCCGGAACCAACGCGCATGTCGTCCTCGAAGAGGCCCCTGCTGCGCAGGAACCCGCGGTCGCTCCGCCGGCGCCGCCCGAGCGGCCCGCTCGCCGCCGGTTCAACATCCTGCCGTTGTCTGCCCGCACGCCCGCCGCCCTGGTGCGGCTCGCCGCCGACTACCGCAACTGGTTGAACGACCGCCAGGAGGCCGGCCTCGCGGATGTGTGCTTCACCGCCGGGACGGGGCGCGCGCACCTGGAGCACAGGGCGGCACTGGTGGTCGATTCACGGGAGTCGGCTGTCGAACTGCTCGGCGCGCTCGCCGATGACCGGCCGGCGCCCGGCCTGGTGCGCGGCGATTCGCATGACGCCCCGAAGACCGCGTGGCTGTTCACCGGCCAGGGCAGCCAGTACCCGGGCATGGCGCGCGAGCTGTTCGACACCGAGCCGGTGTTCGCCGATACGGTGAAGGAATGCGCGGCAGCGGTTGCCGACGTTCTCGAAAAGCCGTTGCTCGACGTCATTTTCGATGTCGACGGCCCCGATGCCGAGGAAACGCTGCGGCAGACGTCGTACGCGCAGCCCGCCTTGTTCGCGGTGGAGATGGGGCTGGCGCGGCTGTGGCAGTCGTGGGGCTTCGAGCCCGACGTGGTGCTGGGACACAGCGTCGGCCAGTACACGGCCGCATGCGTCGCGGGGGTCGTCAGCCTTGCCGACGGCGCGCGGCTGATGGCCGAGCGCGGTCGCCTGTTCGGCAGCCTGCCCACGGGCGGTCGGATGGCCGCGGTGTTCGCCGCCGCCGAACAGGTCGACGCGCTCACCGACCAGTTCCCGACGCTGTCGGTCGCCGCCTACAACGGCGCCAACACCGTGCTGTCGGGGCCCGGCGCCGACCTGGAAGACGCGGTCGCGCAATTGGTCGCCGACGGTGTCCGGTGTGATTGGCTGGACACCAGCCACGCGTTCCACTCCGCGCTGCTCGATCCCATCCTCGACGACTTCGAGGCCGCCGCCGACCAGATCAAATACGCTGCCCCGCAGCGCATTCTGATAGACAACCGCACCGGTGAGGCCCTCGGCAGGAGCGTCAAACTCGACGGTGCCTATTGGCGTCGGCACGCACGCCAGCCGGTGCAGTTCGCCAAGAGTGTGCGCACACTCGCCGACCTCAACTGCAAAGTGCTGGTCGAGATCGGCCCGCAACCGGTGCTGACCGCCGCCGCGCTGCGGGCGTGGCCCGATCCGGCCACTACACCCAGGGCGATCGCGTCCCTGCGGCGAAACACCGCCGACCACCGCCAGATCACTGAGGCGCTCGCCGAGGCGTACGTGCTCGGCCACACGCCCGACTTCGGCGCCTTCGGGCAGCGACAGGGGCGCAGGCTCGACCTGCCCACTTATCCGTTCGAACATCGCCAGTACTGGTACCGCGACAATCGGCAGCGTCCCGAGCAACGTGGTGCCGCGAACGGTGCGCGCACCGAGGCCATCCGTCTTCTCGAGGACGGCCGCATCGACGAACTCGCGGCGCTGCTCGACGGCGGCGACGACGGCCGGACCGTCGATGTGCTGACCAGGCTTGCCGCACAACATAATCGGCAGCGCGGCAGCCAGTCGATCGCCGACGACCGCTACGAGTTCGTCTGGCAGCAGTCGTCCGCTGGGACCGTCGACGCGCGAACCGACCTGACCTGGATCCTCGTCTCCGACGACCAGCAGGCGATCGCGGGCCTGGTCGACGTGCTGACGGCGCGCGGTCAGCGGCATCAGGTCGTCGGGGTGCCGAGGTCGGACGCGCAGCAGGAGGAACTCACCGCCGCGCTGCGGACCGCGGTGGCTGACGGCGCGGATCTTCGCATCGTGAATGCGGCTGCCCTCGACGCGGATTCGGCCTCGATGCGGTCGCTGCTGCGGATGCAGCACCAGGTCCTCGGTGGAACGCGGCGGCTGTTCCGCGCCGCGGCGGCCGCCGAATCACGGAGCCCGATCTGGTTGCTGACCCGAGGCGCGCAACGTGTCACCGACGCCGACACCGTCGCGCCGGAGCAGAGTTGCCTGTGGGGTTTCGGTCGCGCTGCGGCGCTTGAGCTTCCGCAGGTGTGGGGCGGGTTGGCCGATCTGGCCGAGGGCAGCGGCGCCGAGTGGTCGGGGCTCATCGACCGGATCGCTGGGCAGGCGGACTCGGCCGCGCGGGAAGACCAGATCGCGATGCGCGGTCAGGCGGTGTACGTGCCCCGGCTGGTGCGGCGGACCGCTCCGCCGAGCGGCGCTCCGCTGCAGATCCGCGACGACGCAACGTATTTGGTGACCGGCGGGCTCGGATCGGTCGGCCTTGAGGTCGCAGGGCGCCTGGCTGCGCAGGGCGCCAAGCATCTGGTGCTGACCAGCAGGCGCGCGCCGAGCGACGCCGTGCAGCAGCGCATCGATGCCCTCGGCGAGAAGTTCGGCTGCGATGTCGTGGTGGTCGCCGCCGACGTCGCCGACGCGCACGACGTCGAGCGGCTGCTGGCCCTGGTGAGGGCCGACCTGCCGCCGCTGGCGGGCATCGTGCATGCCGCGGGCGAGGTCGGGACCACCCCGCTGAGCAACCTCGAGGACGACGAAGTGGACCGTGTCTTCGCCGGGAAGGTTTGGGGTGCTTGGCATTTGAGCGTCGCAGCCGAGCTAAAACTGGACTTCTTCATCAGCACTTCGTCGATCGCCTCCGTGTGGGGTGGGTTCGGGCAGACGGCGTACGGCGCAGCCAACGCCTTCCTCGACGGGCTGGCATGGCACCTGCGCGAACGTGGCGTCCCGGGGACCAGCGTCAACTTCGGCCCCTGGTCGGCGGGTATGGCCGACGCGGAATCCCGAGCGCGGCTGGCGCAGCGCGGCGTCGCGACACTGTCACCCAACGACGCGCTGGCGGGAATGGCCGACGTGGTGACGGCTTCGTCCGCGCAGGGAGCGGTGGCCCGGATCGACTGGTCCCGCTTCCTTCCGCTCTACCAGCAGACCGGACGGCGGGCATTTTTGGCGGAGTTGGAACGCGAGGTGTCACCGACGGCCGCGGCCGTGGTCACGCCGTCCGGAAAGACCGAGTTGGTGGAGCGCCTCACGCACGCCCCGGTGCAGCAGCGCAAGAAGCTGCTGACCGACTATCTGCGTGCCGCGGTCGCAGAGGTCACCCGTGTCGACGCCAGCGAGATCCGAGAGGACGCAGGGTTTTTCGACCTCGGCATGGATTCGCTGATGGCCGTCGAACTGCGGCGCCGCATCGAGCAGGGCGTGGGCAGCGAGATTCCCATCACCCTTGTGATGGACTACCCACGCCTGTCCGACGTGGCCGACTACCTGCTCGGCGATGTGCTCGGGCTGCTCGAACCGGCCAAGGCGGCGACCGCACCGGTGTCGACGACCGCGACACCTGCGAACGAACCGATCGCGATCGTCGCGGTGTCGTGCCGCTTCCCCGGCGCGCCCAACCCGGAAGCCTTCTGGGAGTTGCTCTCCGGCGGCGTCGACGCCATCCGCGAGGTGCCGGAGGACCGCTTCGACATCGACGAGTTCTACGACCCCGATCCGGAGACGGCAGGCAAGACCTACACCCGGTTCGGCGGCTTCCTGGACGGAATCGACGGCTTCGATCCGGAGTTCTTCGGCATCTCGCCGCGTGAGGCCGTCTGGATCGAGCCGCAGCAGCGGTTGATGCTTGAGACGGTCTGGGAGGGCCTCGAGAGGGCCGGATACGCGCCATCGACCCTGCGCGGCAGTCGAACCGGCATCTTCGCCGGGGTGGCCGCCAACGAGTACGCACACCTGCTGTCGTCGGAGTCGGTCGACAAGATCGAGCCCTACTTCATCACCGGCAACGCGCTCAACGCCATCTCAGGCCGGGTGGCATTCGCGCTCGGTTTCGAGGGGCCGGCGGTGGCGGTGGACACCGCGTGCAGTTCGGCGTTGGTGGCCGTGCACCAGGCGTGCCAGGCGCTGCGCTCCGACGACTGCGACATGGCGCTGGCAGGCGGTGTGAATGTGCTGCTGAGTCCGGTGACGGTGATCGCGGCGTCACGCGCCAGGATGCTGTCCCCCGTCGGCCGCTGCAAGACATTCGACGCCTCCGCCGACGGCTATGTGCGCAGTGAGGGCTGCGGCATGCTGGTGCTCAAGCGGATGAGCGACGCAGTGCGCGACGGCGATCGGGTGTGCGCGGTGATCTCGGGCAGCGCCGTCAACCAGGACGGCGCCTCCAGTGGCCTGACCGTCCCTAACGGTGGTGCGCAACAACGGCTTATCCGCACCGCGCTTGCGCGCGCCGGCTTGTCGGGCGGCGACGTCGACTACCTGGAGGCACACGGCACCGGCACCCCGCTGGGCGATCCAATCGAGGTGCAGGCCGCGGCGGCCGCGTTCGGCACGTCGCGCGACCCTGATCGGCCGTTGCTGATGGGCTCGGTCAAGACCAACATCGGTCACCTCGAATCCGCCTCGGGCGCAGCGGGGCTGATCAAGGTGGTGTTGTCGATGCAGCGCGAGGTGCTGCCGCCGAGCCTGCACTTCGAGAACCCGTCGCCGCACATCCCGTGGGACGCGCTGCCGGTGCGGGTCGTCAACGAGGCCAAGCCCTGGCAGTCCAACGGCAGGCCGCGCCGGGCAGGCGTGAGTTCGTTCGGCTTCACCGGCACGAACGCCCACGTGTTGCTGGAGGAGGCCCCGGCGTCGGCCACCGCGGACGAATACTCGCCGGAAGACGCAGGCGCCGAGCCGAATGTCGCCGGCGGTGAGCCGGATGGCAAGGAGCCGCTAGCCGTGCTGCCGCTGTCGGCGCGTACCCCTGAGGCGCTGGTCGCGCTGGCGCAACGGTACGCGGACTGGCTCGACGCCAATCCGAAAGTCGACATCGCCGACGTGTGCTACACGGCGGGCGTCGGTCGTTCCCATTTCGAGCACCGTGGCGCCCTGGTCGTCGACTCTGTGCAGGGCGCACGGGAACTGCTGACCGAGTTGGCCGAGAACCGGCTCCGTCCAGGGGTCGCGCGGGGCGAGTGCACCGAAGCGCCGACGACCGCGTGGCTGTTCACCGGCCAGGGCAGTCAGTATCCCGGGATGGCGCGCGAATTGTTCGACAGCGAACCGGTTTTCGCTGAGACGGTAAAGCGGTGCGCCGATGCGGTCGACGGTATTCTCGCCCGCCCGCTGCTCGAGGTGATGTTCGCCGTCGACCGGGAGGCCGGCGAGGCGTTGCGGCACACCTCCTTTGCGCAACCCGCGCTCTTCGCCGTCGAGATGGGGTTGGCCCGGCTGTGGCAGTCGTGGGGCATCGAACCCGACGTGGTGCTCGGGCACAGCGTCGGCCAGTACGCCGCGGCCTGCGTGGCCGGGGTGTTCAGCCTCGAGGACGGGGCCCGACTGATCGCCGAACGCGGCAGGCTGTTCGGCAGTCTGCCCGAAGGCGGGCAGATGGCCGCGGTGTTCACCGACGCCAAGCAGGTCGAGGAGGTGGCAAGCGAATACCCGCGGGTGTCGGTGGCCGCCTACAACGGGCCCAACACCGTGGTGTCGGGTCCGGGCCTGGACGTGGCTCAGATCGTCGAGAGGTTCAGCGACGACGGTATCCGTTGCACGCCACTGGAAACCAGCCATGCATTCCACTCCGAACTGCTGGATCCGGTGCTCGACGAATTCGAGTCGTTCGCGGCGCAGCTGCAGTTCGCGCCGCCGACGCTGCCGCTGGTGTGTAACCGCACCGGCGCGGTGCTGACCACGCAGGCCCCGATCGATGCCACGTACTGGCGGCGACATTCCCGCCAGCCGGTGCAGTTCGCCGAGAGCGTGCGCACGGTGGCGGCGCTGGGCTGCACCGTGCTGATGGAGATCGGCCCGCAGCCGGTGCTGACCGGGGCCGCCGTGCAGGTGTGGCCGGAGCACCTGGCCGCGCCGCGCGCGATCGTGTCGCTGCGCAAGGGCGTAGACGATCGACGGCAGATCGCCGACGCGCTGGCCGCCGCCTATGTCAGCGGTCATCGGCCCGACTGGGCCGGGCTGCACCGGCGTCCGCGCCGCAGGCTCGAGCTGCCGACCTATCCGTTCCAGCGCCGCCGCTTCTGGCCGAAGACGTCCAGCATCGCGCTGGACGGCCCTGCGGTGTCCGGGATTCTCGGCAACGCCAAGGATCTCGCCTCCGGCGACTCTGTGTACACCAGCAGGCTGTCGGTCAGATCGCAGCCGTGGCTGGCCGACCACGTCATCTACGGCACGGTCGTCGTTCCCGGCGCCACCTATGCGGCGATGGCGCTGGCCGCTGTCGGCACGCCCGCGCACGTCAAGGATGTGTTCTTCTACGAGCCGATCATCCTGCCGGAGAAGAGTTCTCGCGAGGTGCAGCTGACCCTGCATCCGTCCGACACCGGCGATGAGTGGCGCTTCCAGGTGCACAGCCGCCCGTACGGCGATCGTGAGTCCGACTGGTCGCTGAATGCCGACGGAACCGTGGTGAAGGGCACCGACGGGACCGTCGTGAAGGGCACTGCCGATCCGGCTTCGGCGGGGGACGACCCGGTCGATGCGGCGATCGAGCGGATGGAGCGCCTGCGTCCGCAGGAGCTGTTCGACACCTTCGCCGACATGGAACTGGCGTGGGGGCCGAACTGGTCGGGTTCGCTGAAGTCGTTGTGGCTGGGCGACGGTCAGGCGATCGGGGACATCACCGTCGGCGACGAACTCGCCGAGAACCTCGGTGCCGAGCCCATGCACCCGGTCCTGATGGATCTGTGTACCGGCGTGGCGTTCCCCGCTTTCCCCGCGCTGCTGGCCGCCGAGCAGGGCGTCAACGACCTGTTCCTGCCGTTGCGGTACGGGCGGGTGACGCTGCGCGAGAAGATGCCGCGGCGGTTCTACTGCCGTGCGCGCTGGCACCAGAGCGCGCTGGACAGCGAGACGCAGGTCTTCGACCTCGATTTCATCGATCGCAGCGGCAGGCCGCTGGGCGGAATCCGCGAGTTCACGGTCAAGCGTGCGCCGCGAGAGGCGTTGTTGCGCGGGCTCGGCGGGGACGCCACCCGGCTGCTGTACACGGTCGGCTGGCACGAGGTGCCGCCGCCTGCTGACAGCGATGACGTCGAAACCGTCAGCGGCACCTGGCTGATCGCCGGGTACGACTCCTTGGCTGCCGCGGTGACCGGCTGCATTCCGTTCGATCCATCCGCGGATCCGCAGCCGCTCGGCGACGTGCTGACCCAGGCACACGACCGTGGCCTGCCGTTCGCCGGTGTGGTGTGGCGCAGTGCCGCGCCGTCGGCCGACGAGTCCACTGCTGACGTGGGCGAGCGGCTGGAAGCCGAGATCGCCCACCTGCTCAGCGCCGTGCACGCCGTGCAGGGCGGTCAGCTGAAGCTGCCCGGCGGCTTGTGGATCGTCACGGAGCGGGCCGTGGCGTGCGAGTCCGGTGAGCCGGTCGATCCTGTGCAGTCGGCGCTGTGGGGCTTCGCGCGCACCGCGATCAACGAGGAGCCTGCGCTGCGTTGCAGACTCCTCGACTCCGACGGCTCCGACGATGTCGTGCGCACGCTGACCCGGCTGCTTGCCACACCGGTCGACGAGCCGGAATTGGCGCTGCGGCAAGGCAAGCTGTTGGCGTCGCGGTTGCTGCCGTGGTCGCGCAGCGGTCATCTGACGGTGCCGCGGTCGACCGACTACGTGCTGGCGCCGACCGAGCGCGGCGCGATCGACAACCTTCGCATCGTCGAGGCGGACGTCCCGCCGCCCGGCGAGGGCTACGTCCAGGTCCGCGTCGAGGCCGCTGGACTCAACTTCCGCGATGTGCTCAACGTGCTCGGCCTCTATCCGGGCGATCCGGGTCCGATCGGGGGAGACTTCGCAGGCGTCGTCACGCAGCTTGGTGACGGCGTCACCGGCCTCGAGGTGGGCCAGCGCGTCTACGGCTTCATGCAGGGTGCGTTCGCCAGCCGGTTCAATGTGCCCGCCCAGCTGGTGGCGTCCGTGCCCGATAGGTTGAATCCCGTTGCGGCGGCGACTATTCCCGCCGCGGCGTTGACGGCGCGCCTCGCGTTCGACTGGGCGCAGCTCAAGCCGGGTGACCGGGTGCTCATCCACGCCGCCAGCGGCGGTGTCGGGCTGGCCGCGATCCAGATGGCACAGCAGCACGGCGCCGTCGTCTTCGCCACAGCGAGCACCTATAAGCGCGCGACGCTGCGCAAGATGGGCGTGCAGTACGTCTATGACTCGCGCACAACGGATTTCGCCGACCAGATCCTTGCCGACACCGGCGGCGCCGGCGTCGACGTCGTGCTCAACAGCCTGACCAACGAGGGCTTCCTCGAGGCGACCGTGCGGGCCACTGCGCAGAACGGTCGATTCGCTGAGATCGCCAAGCGCGACATCTGGACCCACGAGCAGATGGCGGCGGTCCGCCCCGACATCGCCTACGAGATCGTCGCGCTGGACACGGTGGCCTTCGGCGAACCCGAACGCATCCGCGGCCTGCTGACCGAAGTGTCCGACGGCTTGGCCACCGGCGTGTGGACGCCGTTGCCCGCCGAGATCTACCCGCTGACCGAAGCGCGGGCGGCGTTCCGGCGCATGCAGCAGGCGCGGCACATCGGCAAGATCGTGCTGCAGATGCCGCAACCGCTGCAGCCCAAACCCGATCGCAGCTACCTGATCACCGGAGGGCTGGGCGCCATCGGCCTGCACACGGCGTCGCATCTCGCGCAACTGGGCGCCGGTGACATCGTGTTGACGAGCAGGCGTGAGCCCGATGCGGACACGCAACAGGTGATCGACGAGATCACCGACCAGTACCGCTGCCGCATTCACGTGTTCAGCGCCGACGTCGGCGACGAGTCCGCGGTGGCCGGGCTGCTGGAGCGGATTCACGCCGAGTTGCCGCGGCTGGCAGGAGTGGTCCATCTGGCCGGCGTGCTCGACGATGCGCTGCTGTCGCAGCAGAGCATGGAACGGTTCCGAACCACATTGCGGCCCAAGGCGTTCGGCGCCTGCCATTTGGACAGGTTGCTGGCCGACGCCGACCTGGACTTCTTTGTGCTCTCCTCGTCGGTGTCCAGTGTGTTCGGGTCGCCCGGACAGTCGAACTACGCGACCGCCAACGCGCTGCTCGACGGCCTGGTTGCCCGCCGACGCGCGCACGGGTTGCCCGCAACCGGCATCAACTTCGGCCCGTGGGCCGAGGGCGGCATGGCCTCGTCGGAGGCGGCCAAGGCGAATCTCAATGCGCAGGGCCTGATTCCGCTTCAGCCGTCGGCGGCACTGAGCGCACTGGCCGCGGTGGTCGCGAACGGCACCGGGCAGGCAACGGTGGTCAACGCCAACTGGCAACGCGCCGCGAAACTGTTGGGCGCGTCGCGGCCGCCGATCCTGGATCTCGTGTTGCCCAGTGCCGCAGGGGAAGCCACCGGCGACAGCGAGCTGCTGAAGCAGTTGATGGAGATCCCGGTGCCGCAGCGCGCGGGTTTCGTCACCGAGTTCCTGCAGCGCGAGGTACAGAACTTCCTGCGGCTCGCACAACCACCCGCCGCGTCCAGCCGGTTCCTGGACCTCGGCACCGACTCCTTGATGGCGATCGAACTGCGCAACCGACTGCACAGCCAGTTCGGCGGGAAGTTCACCATCAACGCGACCGCGGTGTTCGACTACCCGACCATCGGTGGCCTCGCCGAGTACCTGGTGAGCCAGCTGCCGGACGCCGAGCCGGAAGAGCCCCGAGCAGAGCCCCAACCCGAGGCCGAGACGACGAGCGGTTAGTCGCCCGCTAGTCGATCGCCCACCGCTGCGCCTCCACGTCGGGCGGCAGCGGCGGGTGCAACGGCACCTCGAGCCCGTCGTAGATGCCGGGCTTCTGCGTCGCCAGCCACCCGATGGCGCCGAGCAGCCGGTTCGTCGCGGTGGTGTTGCCGCCGTCGGCGCGCGTCCCACCGGGCACGTCGGCGCGCACCACGATGCTCAGTTCGGGATCGCCGTCGATGATCACGCGGTGATCGCCCGCGCCCTGGTCGGGCTGCGGCCAGTCCGGCGCGCAGGACGGATGGATGCGGGTGATGTGGTCGATGACGACGCGCTCGCGTCCGCCCGATTTGCCGATCACCTTCAGCCAGAAGGCGCCCTGGGTGCCCTTCTCGAACCGGCCCATCACGGTGTCGACGGACTCGTCGAGCGGGCGGCGCTCCACCTCTTCGGTGATCTCGTCGATCTCCATGCCCAGGCCGCGGCCGATAAGCCGCACGTTGCCGCCCCACACCATGGTCGGGATCGACGGCAGCAGCATCATCGGCACGGGGTCGTCCGGTCCCATGGGAGCGCCGAAGCCGCACAGCACCTTCACCGCGTGCGGTTGGTTGTAGGTGGAGTAGTCGAAGATCTCCTGGCAGTGGATCGACCGGATCCGGGTGCACAGGCCGGCCGCGGTGACGGCCAGCGCGTCGTTGCCCCACCCCGGGTCGACGCCGCTGACCAGCAAGGTGGCGCCGCCCTCCTCGGCGGCGGTCAGCCGCTCGACCCACTCCGTGGGCGCGGAGCGCGGGTCGTAGAGCGAGTACAGCGACGGCGTGACGACATGCCTGCCCGCGCGCAGGCACCGCTCGATGTCGGCGACGGCCTCGTCGGGCCGGATGTCACCGGAGGCCATGTAGGCGACCGCGTCGCAGTCGGCCAGCGCGGCGTCGACGTCGGTGGTGGCCACCACGCCGGTCGGGGTGTCCAGGCCGACGAAGTCGGCGGCGTCCATGCCCACCTTCGACTCCGACGACGTGATGATGCCGGACAGCCCCAGACCCGGAAATGCCAGCGCCGACCGGATGGCCGTCGACCCCATGTTGCCCGTTCCCCAGACGACTATGCGCTGTTGCATAAGGTCACCCTAGTGGTTGGTGTGACTGGCCTGTGGCGGGTATCACAAACTGGTAAAGCGCGACGTCAACGAGCGTTTTCGCCGGTTATCCGGGGCCCAATCAACCACCCGGTTGCTTAGCTGATGGAAATTGCTCGCGCCCGCTTTGTGTTGAAGTTACCGAGCGGTATATTGGGTCCAGTTACTGGTGGGTAACTTAGCCCGAAGTACCCAACCGCAGGTGGCGTTCTCATCGAGGAGGAATCGTGAGCCACTACAAGAGCAATGTCCGCGATCAGGAATTCAACCTGTTCGAGGTACTCGGCGTCGACAAGGCCCTGGGCGAAGGTGAGTACGCCGACCTGGACAAGGAAACCGCCCACGAAATGCTGGGTGAGATGGCTCGGCTGGCCGAAGGCCCGATCGCAGAATCGTTCGCCGACGCCGACCGCAACCCGCCCACCTTTGATCCTGAGACGCACTCGGTGACCCTCCCTGAGGGCTTCAAGAAGTCGGTGCGCGCCGTGCTCGACGCCGGCTGGGACAAGGTCGGCCTGCACGAAGAGCTCGGCGGCATGCCGATGCCAAAGGCGCTCATGTGGGCGCTGCACGAGCACATCCTCGGCGCCAACCCTGCGGTGTGGATGTATGCCGGCGGCGCGGGATTCGCCAACATCCTGTACCGCCTCGGCACCGACGAGCAGAAGAAGTGGGCCAAGATCGCCGCAGAGCGCGAGTGGGGCTCCACGATGGTGCTGACCGAGCCCGATGCCGGCTCGGATGTCGGCGCCGGCCGCACCAAGGCCATCAAGCAGGAGGACGGCTCCTGGCACATCGACGGCGTCAAGCGCTTCATCACCTCGGGCGACTCCGGCGACCTGTTCGAGAACATCTTCCACCTGGTGCTGGCCCGCCCCGAGGGCGCAGGCCCCGGCACCAAGGGGCTGTCGCTGTTCTTCGTGCCGAAGTTCCTGTTCGACTTCGAGACCGGTGAGCTCGGCGAGCGCAACGGTGTGTTCGTCACCAACGTCGAGCACAAGATGGGCCTGAAGGTTTCGGCCACCTGCGAGCTGTCGTTCGGCCAGCACGGTGTGCCCGCCAAGGGCTGGCTGGTCGGCGAGAAGCACGACGGCATCGCGCAGATGTTCGACGTGATCGAGCAGGCCCGAATGATGGTCGGCACCAAGGCGATCGCCACCCTTTCGACCGGTTACCTGAACGCGCTGGACTACGCGAAGAACCGCGTGCAGGGCGCAGACATGACGCAGATGACCGACAAGACCGCGCCGCGGGTGACCATCACGCATCACCCCGATGTGCGTCGCAGCCTGATGACCCAGAAGGCCTATGCCGAAGGGTTGCGGGCGCTGTACCTCTACACCAGCACCTATCAGGACGCCGCGGTCGCCAAGGCCGTTCACGATGTGGACGCCGAGCTGGCCGAGCGGGTCAACGACCTGATGCTGCCGGTGGTCAAGGGTGTCGGCTCGGAGCAGGCCTACGCCAAGCTCACCGAGAGCCTGCAGACCTACGGTGGCTCCGGCTTCCTGCAGGACTACCCGATCGAGCAGTACATCCGCGACGCCAAGATCGACTCGCTGTACGAGGGCACCACGGCCATCCAGGCGCAGGACTTCTTCTTCCGCAAGATCGTCCGCGACAAGGGTGTGGCGCTGGCGCACGTCGCCGGCCAGATCGAGCAGTTCGTCAAGAACGAGGCCGGCAACGGCCGGCTCAAGGCCGAGCGTGCGCTGCTGGCCACCGCGCTGGAGGACGTCCAGGCGATGGCGGCGTCGCTGACCGGCTATCTGATGGCCGCGCAGGAGGATCCGACCCAGCTCTACAAGGTGGGCCTCGGGTCGGTGCGCTTCCTGATGAGCGTCGGCGACCTCGTGATCGGCTGGCTGCTGGCCAAGCAGGCCGCCGTGGCCATCGATGCGCTCGACGCCGGTGCCAGCGGTGACGACCGCGCCTTCTATGAGGGCAAGGTCGCGGTGGCGTCGTTCTTCGCGAAGAACTTCCTGCCGCTGCTCACCAGCACGCGCCAGGTGATCGAGAACATCGACAACGACATCATGGAACTCGACGAGGCGGCCTTCTAGCCTTCTGAACCGCCTCGCCAAAAGGCCCCCGGGACTCTTCCCCGGGGGCCTTTTGCGTCGCTCGAAAGTTCTGGCTCCGGAGCTCAGGCCCCGGAGTTCAGGTAGGTGACCACCGCCATCACCCGCCGGTGCTGCGCCTGCGACGGCGCCAACCCCAGCTTGGTGAAGATGGCCGACACGTGCTTCTCGACGGCCCGCTCGGTGATCGAAAGATGCTGCGCCAGCGCGGTGTTGGAGTGCCCCTCCGCCATCAGTGCGAGCACCTCGCGTTCGCGTGCGGTGAGCCGGTCCAGCGTCGACGAAGTCCGCTGCCTGCCGAGCAACTGGCGCACCACCTCGGGGTCCAGCGCCGTGCCGCCTGACGCGACGCGCCGCACCGCCGCGTCGAATTCGGCGATGTCGGTCACCCGGTCCTTGAGCAGATAGCCGACGCCCTCCGCGCGGCCCGCGAGAAGTTCGGTGGCGTAGCGGGTCTCGACCCACTGCGAGAACACCAGCACGCCGACGTCTGGATGGGACCGGCGCAGCGACACGGCCGCCACCAAACCCTCGTCGGTGAAGCTCGGCGGCATCCGAATGTCGACGACGGCGACGTCGGGGGTGAGATCGCTTACCGCGTCCAGCAATTCGTCGGCGGTGCCGACCTTGGCGACCACGTCGTGACCGCGCTCGACAAGCAGCTGCGCCAGGCCGTCGCGCAGGATGGCGCTGTCCTCGGCGATCGCGATGCGGGTCACTGACCGTCTCCCGGCGGCACCACCACGGTGACGACGGTCGGCCCGCCCTCGGGACTGTGGATCTGCAGCCGGCCGTCGAGCATCGCCAACCGGTCCCGCAGACCCGTCAGCCCGGACCCCTTACCCATCTGCACTCCGCCGGAGCCGTTGTCCGACACGGTGATCCGCAATTCGTTCGCGTCTCCGGTGACCCGCACGACGGCTTGGCTGGCATTGGCGTGCCGCGACACGTTGGTCAGCAGTTCGGCCACGCAGAAGTACGCCATGGTCTCCACCCCGATCGACGGCCGCACCACCAGGTCGACATGCACCTCGACCGGGACCGGGTTGCGGGCCGCAAGCGTCTCGATCGCCGCGCCGAGGCCGAGATCCAGTGCCGGCGGCCGGATTCCGCGCACCAGATCGCGCAGCTCGGTCAGGGTGTCTTTGGTGTTGGCCAGCGCGTCGGAGACCAGCTCGCGTCCGCGCGCCACATCGGCCGACGCCAGATGCTCGTCGGCGCGCGCCAGCGTCATCGCCACCGAGATCAGCCGCGCCTGGGTACCGTCGTGCAGGTCGCGTTCAACGCGCTGCAGCGTGGCGGCGGAGTCGTCGACCACGCCGGCGCGGGCCCGCTCCAGTTCGACAACCCGCCGCTCACGTTCGGTCGGGCCGAGCAGGGTGCGGGTCAGCCAGATGTGCGCGCGGCTGATCCCGAGCATCAGCCACCCGATCGCATACAGCGCGACGGCGCCGCCGACGGCGAGCAGCAGGTAGGCCCCCAGCGAGTCGACCGGCTGGCCCAGCGTGACAAACGGCTCCCCCATCGCCAGCCAGATCACTGGGGACGCCATCAGCACCACGGACACCGCCAGCCCGACGATGACCCAGTAGCCGATCGGCGTCATCAGAACCGCCTGCAGCGTCAGGTAGCCGAGGCTGCGCCAGCCCACCACGTCGGTGAGCGCGGCGACGATCGTCTGCAGGCGGCCCGCCGGTCGTTTAAAGCGCGGCGGCGCGTCGATCGTCGCGCCGGTCAGCCGGGCCAGCGACCGGTGCAGATGGTTCCATCCGCGCCCGCTCATCACCACCAGCGCCAGCAACGGGATCCCGACCAGTGTGACCAGCAGCAGTCCCGACGCGAGCCCGGCGCCGAAGAGGAAGACGACACCGACCACGGCGAGCACGCTGATCAGCACGAAGTACAGGTAGGTTCGCCAGGATTCGCGCCGGAAGGGCGTGAGAAGCGTTGCGGCCCAAGTCGATTCGGCCGACAAGTCGGGAGAGGAAGTCATCGTTGCGGTCACAGCAACCATAGTCGTCCGGCGGCGGCGCCGCGCGCCATGGTGGTGGCCCGAGCTTTCATGGTGTGGCTAGCCACACCACCGGGCACAAAAAGGCGGGTTCGGGAGGACACTTGAGGCGCGTCACATTAGTCTCGCGCGGTCGGCTTTCACCTCTTGCCGACTCTTCGGATCAGTCACTCCCGAACCCGTCGTGCGAACGATCGTACGCCTGTGATGGCCGCCACACCAGAGGGAATTTCGGCGCCGAATACACCGGCTGCCGGCGGCGAAACGCAGGCAAAAGTAGTCGCCCCGTGTTGCCGTCGGGTCGGGGGGTCAGACGACAACACGGAGCTATCCGGTGTATCGACCGAGGCGGCGGGGCCGTTACAGCCGCGTCGGAAATTTCTCCTACGCCTCGAGGATGGCGGCGACGCCCTGGCCGCCGGCCGCGCAGATGGAGATCAGGCCGCGCACCGGCTGGCCGGTCTCCTTCTTCTTCTCGGCTAGTTGCTTGGCCAACTGCGCGACGATCCGCCCGCCGGTCGCGGCGAACGGGTGCCCCGCGGCCAGCGACGACCCGTTGACGTTGAGTTTGGAGCGGTCGATGCTGCCCAGCGCCTTGTCCAGGCCCAGCCGCTCCTTGCAGTACTCCTCGGACTCCCAGGCCTGCAGGTGCGCCAGCACCACCGACGCGAACGCCTCGTGGATCTCGTAGAAGTCGAAATCCTGCAGGCTGCACCCGTTGCGGGCGAGCAGCCGGGGCACGGCGTAGGTGGGCGCCATGAGCAGGCCGTCCTTGCCGTTGACGTAGTCCACCGCGGCGGTCTCGGCGTCGACGAAGTAGGCCAGCGGCTCGATGGCGTGCGCCGACGCCCACTCCTCGGTGGCCAGCAGCGCCACCGACGCGCCGTCGGTCAGCGGCGTTGAGTTGCCCGCGGTCATCGTGGCGTCGCCGGACTTCACCCCGAACACCGGCTTGAGCTTGGCAAGCTTCTCGGCCGACGAATCGGGCCGCAGGTTGTTGTCCCGGTACAGCCCGAGGAACGGGGTGACGAGGTCGTCGAAGAAGCCGCGGTCGTATGCGGCGGCCATGTTCCTGTGGCTGGCGGCGGCCAGCTCGTCCTGGTCGACCCGCTTGATGCCCATCTGCTTGGCGGTGATGGCGGCGTGCTCACCCATCGACATGCCGGTGCGGGGCTCGCTGTTGACCGGGATCTCCACGCCCAGCGCCGCGGGCAGCTTGCCCACCAGCTTGAGCCGGTCCACGTTGGACTTGGCGCGCCGCAGCCCGAGCAGCACCCGGCGCAGGTCGTCGCCGAACGC
The DNA here is from genome assembly GCF_002553505.1 of Mycolicibacterium agri. Classification (GTDB taxonomy): domain Bacteria; phylum Actinomycetota; class Actinomycetes; order Mycobacteriales; family Mycobacteriaceae; genus Mycobacterium; species Mycobacterium agri. The sequence continues at coordinate 132,144 of NZ_PDCP01000006.1, forward strand.
GATGGGCGCATCGGAGGCGGTGTCGACGCCGCCGGCCGCCGCCACCTCGTAGCGGCCCGCGGCGATCCCGTCGGCAGCGGCGATGGTGGCCTGCAGGCCGGTGCCGCACGCCTGTTGGATGTCGAAAGCGGGCGTGTAGGAGGACAGCGAGCTGCCCAGCACACATTCGCGCATCAGGTTGAAGTCGCGGCTGTGTTTGAGGACGGCGCCGCCGATCACGGCGCCGAGCGTCTCCCCGGCCAGATTGAAGCGGTCGATCAGGCCGCCCAGCGCGGCGGTGAACATGTCCTGGTTGGAGGCGTTTGCGTACGCGCCGTCCGAGCGTGCGAACGGGATTCGGTTGCCGCCGAGAATGGCGACCCGCCTGCTCGATGTGTTGGCCATGGGGCCATCTTACGCACCTTATTACTCAGGAGTAAGTTTGATGTCATGGCTACCGACCTGTACTCACAGATCGTTCATTCGGCGCCGGGAAGCTTCCTCGCCAAGCAGCTTGGCATCCCGCAACCGGAGAACCTGCGCCGCTACCGGCCCGGCGATCCGCCGCTGGCCGGTTCGCTGCTGATCGGCGGCGAGGGCCGCGTCGTCGAACCGTTGCGCACCGCGCTCGCCGAGGACTACGACGTGGTGTCCAACAACATCGGCGGGCGTTGGGCGGATTCGTTCGGCGGGTTGGTGTTCGACGCCACCGGCATCACCGAACCGGCCGGGTTGAAGGCGCTCTACGAGTTCTTCACACCGGTGCTGCGCAACCTCGGGCCGTGCGGTCGCGTCGTCGTCGTCGGCACGACTCCGGAGGAGGCTGGCAACCCGCACGAGCGGATCGCGCAACGCGCGCTGGAAGGCTTCACCCGGTCGCTGGCCAAGGAGATGCGCCGAGGCGCCACGGTGTCGCTGGTGTACCTGTCGCCGGACGCGAAGCCCGCGGCGACGGGCCTCGAGTCGACGATGCGGTTCATCCTGTCCGGCAAGTCGGCCTACGTCGACGGTCAGGTGTTCCGCGTCGGACCCGCCGATGCGGCGCCGCCCGCGGACTGGGACAAGCCGCTGGAGGGCAAGGCCGCGCTCGTCACCGGCGCGGCGCGAGGGATCGGCGCCACCATCGCCGAGGTGTTCGCCCGGGACGGTGCGAAGGTGATCTGTGTCGACGTCGAGGCGGCCCATGAGGCGTTGGGCAACACCGCCTCCAAGGTGGCCGGCACCGCACTGACGCTCGACGTGACCGCCGACGACGCCGTCGAGCGCATCACCGAGCATGTCCGCGACAACTACGACGGCCGGCTCGACATCCTGGTCAACAACGCGGGCATCACCCGCGACAAGCTGCTGGCCAACATGGACGAGGCGCGGTGGGACGCGGTGATCGCCGTCAATCTGCTTGCGCCGCTGCGCCTTACCGAGGGCCTGTTCGACAACGGCACGCTCGCCGATAACGGCAGGGTGATCGGCCTGTCGTCGATGGCCGGTATCGCGGGCAACCGCGGCCAGACGAACTACGCGGCCACCAAGGCCGGGATGATCGGCCTGACCGAGGCGCTCGCGCCGAAGCTGGCCGAGAGGGGCATCACGATCAACGCCGTCGCGCCCGGGTTCATCGAAACCAAGATGACCGAGGCCATCCCGCTGGCCACCCGGGAAGTCGGTCGCCGGCTGAACTCGCTGTACCAGGGCGGCAAGCCGGTGGACGTCGCCGAGACGATCGCCTATTTCGCCAGCCCCGCCTCAAACGCCGTCACCGCGAACACGATTCGGGTGTGCGGGCAGGCGTGGCTCGGGGCGTAGGAGGCACCGTGTCACAGCCAAGCGGCTTGCGAAACCTGGTCCGTGCGGCGGCCGGAGCGCTGCCGTTCATCCCGCGCGGCGATTCGCTTCCCGACCGCACGCTGACCGTCGACGAATTGGCGATCGACCCCGCCAACGTCGCGGCCTACGCGAACGTCACCGGGCTGCGGTTCGGCGACACGGTGCCGTTGACGTACCCGTTCACGCTGACGTTTCCGACCGTGATGGAACTGGTCACCGGCTTCGACTTCCCCTTCGCGGCGATGGGTGCGGTGCACGTCGAGAACCACATCACGCAGTACCGGCCGATCGCGGTCACCGACACCGTCAGCGCGGCCGTGCACGCGGAGAACCTGCGCGAGCACCGCAGGGGGCTGCTGGTCGACATCATCACCGACGTCAAGGTCGGCAACGACGTGGCCTGGCATCAGGTGACGACGTTCCTGCACCAGCAGCGCACCAGCCTGTCCGACGAGCCCAAGCCGCCGCCGGAGAAGCTGCCCAAGCTCGGCCCGCCGAACGCGGTGCTGCGCATCACGCCAGGCCAGATCCGGCACTACGCATCCGTCGGCGGTGATCACAACCCGATCCACACCAACCCGGTCGCGGCTAAGCTGTTCGGCTTCCCGACCGTCATCGCCCACGGAATGTTCACCGCTGCAGCGGTTTTGGCGAACATCGAGGGTCAACTGCCCGATTGCCGTGAAGTATTCGGTGCGGTTCATCAAGCCGGTGGTGCTGCCTGCGCGGGCCGGCCTGTATGTCGACCGGGTCGACGGCGGTTGGGAGTTGACACTGCGGCATCTGACCAAGGGTGAACCGCATTTGAAGGGCACGGTGCATACCCTCTAGGTGTCGGCGTTCTGTGCCTCGTACAGCCTTTTGTAGAGGCCGCCCTGAGCCATCAGCGTGCGATGGTCGCCGACCTGCCCGATGCGCCCATCTTCGAGAACCAGTATCCGATCCGCCACTGCGGCAACGAAATCCATGTCATGGCTGATGACGACGCAGGTGCGGTCGCGTGCGCCGCGGATCACGTCGGCAAGCCTGGCGCGCTGGTCTGCGTCGAGGTTCTCCGTGGGCTCGTCGAGGAGTAACACCTCTGGTTTACGCAACAGGCAGCGCGCCAGCGCGATCAGCCGCTTCTGTCCCCCCGACGGCACCTGTACGTCCACCACGGTGTCGTAGCCCGCGGGCATCGTCCTCGGATCGACGATGATCGAGTGCACGTGCGCTTGTTGGCAGGCTTCCACAATCTCGGCGTCGCCGGCGTCTGGGCGTGCCACGCGGATGTTCTCGCGGATCGTATCCTTGATGAAGAACGGGAACTGAGACAACTTGCACACACCATCGCGCAGTGACGCAATTGTGACGCGCGTAATGTCTTTGCCGTCCAGCGTAATTCGGCCGCGCTGCGCGTCCACGAACCGCAGCAGCAGGTTGAAGACGGTCGACTTGCCTGATCCGATGCCGCCGACCAACGCCACCGTCTCACCTTCTGCGATCGAAAACGACAGCCCGTCGAGCACCGTCTGCCCCAGCACATAGCCGAACGCCACATCGTCGAATGTCAGGTTTCCGTGCACATTTCCGAGTGCGATGGCATCTGCCGATTCCTGGACCGTCGACTGGGCATCGAGCAATTCATAGGTCGATGCCGCGCTCGGCGACAGCGACTTATAGGTGGTGTAGGCGCCCATAACCCGTTGTGCCGCACCGAACATCATGGGCACCATGGCGGTGAATACGATCAAGCCGGCGAATGTGAGGCCAAAGGTCGCACTGAAACCGATACCGACGAGCAGCACCACCACGGTGCTGAGGGCGACGAACACCTGAGAGCCATTCGCCGTAGCCTGCATCCATACCACCGAGGTCGCCGCGCTCTTCGCGGCGTGTTCCGACACCTCGCGGAACCGCTTGCTGCGCAGCGGCTGCGCGTTGAACATTTGGATCTCGCCGATACCGTTCACCGTCTGCTCCAATTCGGCGGCCATGGCGCGGTCGGCGTCCATCACCCGCCGCATCGCCTGTTGGACACCGCGGCCGGCGTATCGCAGCGTGACCAAGGCCATCGGTACGAGCGCCAACGCGGCGACAGTCATCTGCCAGGAGATGGCCAGCAGGTAGCCGACGGCCACGATCAACACCACCATGTCGATCAGCGGCGGCAGCAGACAGTCCGTGAGAAGGCGTTGCAAACCGGCGGGTTCGGCCGTCACACGTTGTATCAACTCACCGCTGCGCGACTTGCTGAAGAAGTCCAGCGACAGCGACTGCAGATGGTCGTGTACGCGTTGCCGGATGTCGACGAGAAGTACCCGATCTACGTTGGTTCCGACCCACGCGTTGACGAAGTACATCATCTGGGTCAGCACCAGCGAGGCAGCCCATGTCGTGAGTAACACCCCGAACGGCACCGGTCCGGCCAGCGCACTGAGCAGGCCGTCCTCGCGCGCGACGAGCGGACCTCGATGATCCCAAACTCTGCTGAGGTCGCCCTCTTCCCCTGCATCGGCGATCACTTGCACCATCGGCCCGAACGCGGCTGCTGAAACATAGGGCAGCGCCGACGAGGCGACGCCAAGCATCAGCGAGATCACAATGGGCCCCCGCACCGTCCGCAGCATTGGCAGACTGCGCCGGACCAAACCACGACTGGTCATGGGTAGAGAATGCGGTAGCCGGGCATCTCCCGTCCTAGAGTCGAGCCGTGAGCACCCGGAAAGTTCCGCACGCACGACTCGTCGACGCCGTCGAGCGCGTCCGGTACCTGCTCAGCCGCATCCATCGACGCAGCGCACGCCCGTCGTCGACGGTGCTGGAGATGATCTTCGGCGCCTGGGTCGCCCAGGCCATCGCCGCCGCCGCGCAACTGAAGATCGCCGACGCACTGGCCGACGGCCCACTGCGCATCGACGCATTGGCCGATCGTGTGGGCGCTGACCCCGACGCGCTCGCCCGACTCATGCGCGCCCTGATCAGCGAAGGCATCTTCCGGCAGCGCCGCGACGGCCGCTATGCGCTCAACGCCCTCGCCGAGACCCTGCGCTCCGAGCACCCGAATTCCATCGCAGGCATGGCCAAATTCGTCGGAGCACCCGAACACCGCGAGCACTGGACACTTCTGGCCGACGCCGTGCGCACTGGCGAGGCCGTACCGCACCGACTGCGCGGCATGAGCGGATGGGACTTCCTGAAGCAACGTCCTGACTTCGCCACGATCTTCAACGACGCCATGACGAACATGTCGGAGATGGCCGTCGATCCCATCATCGCCGCCTACGATTTCGCGCCGTATCCGACGATCGTCGACGTCGGCGGCGGGCACGGCAGGCTGCTCGCCGCGATCGTCAAGGCGACACCGGGTGCGTCGGGTCTGCTCTACGACCTGCCGGAGGTCGTCGAAGGGGCCCAGGAACTGTTGCGCCGCCACGGTGTGGCCGACCGGGTGCGCACCGCGGGCGGGTCGTTTCTCGACGCGGTCCCCGAGGGCGGTGACAACATTGTTGTTGGTGGAGTTTGTGATTCCCGCACACCACCGGCCATTCGCCGGCAAGTGGACCGACCTGGAGATGCTGGTGCAGGCCGGAGCCCGCGAGCGGACGGAAGGCGAATTCCGAAAGCTCTACGAGCGGGCGGGCTTCCGGCTGATGCGGGTGGTGCCGACCGCGTCAGGGCTCAGCCTCATCGAGGGCAAGGCGGTGTGAGCCGCAGGCCCGTTATTGAGCGTTCTGCTGCAGGCTCAGCGAGCTGCCGTCCTTCTCCTTCTCCGACGGCGTGCCCTTCAGGCCGCGCCAGAACAGGTTGATCATCAACTCGGCGGCCTCGTCGACGTCGGCGTCGCCGGTGCTGACCCTGTTGGCCACCGCCTCACCGGCGCCCACCAGCGCCACCGCCATCATGTTGAAGTCGGTGTCGGGCTCGGGGTGACGGGTGCCCGACTGCAGCAGCCGGGCGACCAGGTCGATGATCCGCTCGCGGCCCTCCCGCACGGTGTGGGCGAACGCCTGCGAGCTGGTGGCCTGGGTGTACAGCACGATCCACGACGCTCGGTTGGCGTCGATGTAGTTCAGAAATGCCAGCACCGCGTTGCGCAGCAGGTCCTTGGGGCTCTGCCTGAAGTCGATCTCGGCGCGCACGGTGTCGACGAACCGGGTCAGTTCGCGGTTCAGACAAGCGCCGAACAACTCCTCCTTGGAGCCGTAGTAGAGATACAGCATCGGCTTGGAGATCTCGGCCTGCGCGGCGATCGCGTCCATCGACGTCTCGTGATAGCCGTTGATCGAGAACATCTGCACCGCGGCGTCGAGCATCTGCTGCTCGCGCACGGCACGTGGCAGCCGCTTGGTACCACCTGCCATTACTCCAGGGTAACTGGTCTAAGGCAGCAGTTCGGCTCGCCGCTGCTCCTCCCACAGCGCCATCCGGGTGCGTGCCGGCTCGCCGAGCGCGTCCATGACCAGCGGAATCAGCAATTCGGTGAGCAGAAATCCGGCGGCCATGCTCTGGTACGTGGTGCCGACGGTGCTGGACGCGGCGAGCACCACCTCGGCCTCCGGCGCCACCGGGCACGCGAGGTCGTCGGTGATGAGCAGCACGGTCGCCCCGACCCGGTGCACCCGGCCGGCCAGTTCGGCGGCGCTGCGCTGATACCGGTGGTAGTCGAACAGGACGACGACGTCGGCGCGCGCCAGCTCCAGCATCGCGCCCATGTCGCTGCCTGCCGGGTCGGCGAGCACCCGGACGCCGGGGCGCAACTGTTCGAGATGGGCGGCCAGGTGCTCGGCCAGCAGATGGGAGAACCGTCCGCCGTGCAGATACACCGACCTGCGAGTGTCCGACAGCAACGCCACCGCCGCCTCGAGCGCCGAAGCCGGCAGGGCCGCAAGCGTTTCCAGCGCCCGCTCGTTCTGCGCACGCGCCTGTTGCAGCAGCCGATCCAGCGGGCTTCCGGCCTGCGGCGCGTCCGGCAATCGGGTGATCGGGCCGCTGGACTGGGCCGACAACTCGGCCCGCAGCGCGACCTGGAGGTCGGTGAACCCGTCGTAGCCCAGCGACTGCGCGAACCGCAGCACCGTCGGGGGACTCACCTCGGCCCGCTCGGCCAACCGGGCCGCGCTGGCCAGGCCCGCGCTCGGATAGTCGGCTAGCAGCGCTCGGCCCACCCTGCGCTCGGCCTTGCTCAACGTCGGCAAAGCATGCCCCGTCCGCTCGGCAACCGTCTCGCCGGTCATGGTCTGTTCGTCATCAGCGGCAGCGTCGTCATGGACATATCGTGGACCGAAATGGCCGTGACACTCTCCTCGGCCAGCGGTTGCCAGTCGAGGTCGCCGAAGCCCGTCGAGGCCACCACGATCTTGTCGTCGACCCGTGCCCACCGCATTCCGAAGTAGTCCTCGAGGTGCTCGGCGGGCAGATCCGCCGCGGTGATCTCCGCGATGTCCTCGTCCGGCAGGCGACTGCGGGCGTGGGCATGCACGGCGATCAGTTGGTCTTCGCCGAGGATCACCGCGTTGAGGCTCGCATCAGGAAACACCTCACGCAGCCGTGACACGGCCCGGCGAACCGCCTCCGCCAGGTCCCGGCTCGACGCACGATGCTGGCGAATCATCGCGAAGTAGCGCTCGCTGTCGGTGGACCCGCGCAACGTCGTCGCGACGTCAGGGGTCAGCAATGCATCCAGCGTTTCGATCGGTTTGACAGACCCGTTGTGCGCCATAGCAATTCGATCAGCCAGAAAGGGATGGGAATTCTCTGGCGCCACGGCGAGGCCTGTCGTCGCCCAGCGAAGGTGCACGAGGCTCGCCGTCGAGGTGTGCGCACGCATCGCCGCATCGAACTGCGGATCGTCCAGCGCGCTGCCCGCCGACACCTCGACTTGCGGATCGTCACCCGGGCGGTCCACCCGGGCCAGGCCCCAGCCGTCGCCGTGGATCTTGGTCAGCGCGACGAAGTCCTTCAGCACATGCTCACCGACCGCCTGGGCAACCGACACCGGGGTGGCGGACACGACTCCCAGCAGTCGGCACATGGCGACCCCTTCCGACGAGACGAAATTTTATGAATGATTCCTCTAGCGCAGATCTTAGAGATTATGAAACATTTATGACATAAATGGCGCGCACACTTCGTGACGTGCGAGGAGGACGAATGCCGCTATCCACCGAGGAGGAACTGCGCGCCGCGGGCGTCGCCCTGGTCGCCGGCTCGATCACCGACCTTGCGGGCGTGACCCGCGCGAAGTACGTGCCGCTGCGAAGGCTCGAGGCGTTTGCGCGGTCCGGCATGGGTGTTTCACCGTCGTGGAGCGTGTTCTGCGTCGACAACGGGATCGCCTTCACTCCCAACGTCGGCGTCGAAGGCGACCTGCGGATCCGCATCGACCCGGCTGACCTCCGGATCGTCGACGACGGCGTCGCCTGGGCACCCGGCGACCTGACCGATCAGTACGGCGAACCGGCGGACCTGTGCACCCGGTCGCTGCTGAAGGGTGTCGAAACATCGCTGCGTGCAAGGGGTTTGACGGCGCTGGTCGGCGCCGAACTCGAATGCACGATATTGGCGCCCGACGCGGGCCATGCGACGACGGATGCCTGGTCGCCCTACGGCGTGCGCACCTCGCTGGACCGCTCGGCGTTCCTGGTCGACCTCACCGAATCCGCCGAACGCGCCGGGCTCGGCATCGAACAGATCCACACCGAGTACGGCCATGACCAGCTCGAGGTCTCCCTCGCTCCGGCCTCCCCCGTCGCCGCCGCCGACTCGGTTGCGGCAGCACGCATCCTCATCGGCCGTGCCGCCGCACGCCATGGCCTGCGAATCTCCTTCTCGCCCGTCCCATTCGACGGCGAGGCCGGAAACGGCGCACACCTGCACCTTTCGCTGGCCGACGACGACGGGCCCCTCTTCTCCGGCGGCCAAGGCCCCCACGGCATGCGCCCGGCCGGCGAATCCGCGATCGCCGGAGTGCTGCAGACGCTGCCCGACCTGCTCGGCGTCTACGCCGGTTCGGTGCTCTCGCCCGCGCGGCTGAAACCAGGAAACTGGGCGGGTGCCGCGCAATGCTGGGGGCTTGAAAACCGGGAAGCTGCAGCACGTTTCATCGCCGCGACGCCCGGTGTTCCGCACGGCGCGAACATCGAGTGCAAGCTCATCGACCCCAGCGCCAACCCGTACCTCGCAGCGGTGGCGTTCATCGGGAGCGCGCTGCGCGGGATCGACCAGCAGCTCGCTTTGCCCGCAGAAGTCCCCAAGGATCCCGCCAAGGCGGCTCAGCCGCCGCCGATGCTGCAGACCGACCAGGAGACGGTGATCAAGGCGCTGGAGACGTCCCCTGTGGCAGCAGAGTTGTTGGGCGAGGCGGTGATCGAGGGTCTGGTCGCGGTCCGGCGCTACGAGATCGCCACGTTCGGTGCGCTGCCGCTGGCCGACACCACCCGCGCGCTTCGGCTGGCCTGGAGCTGCTGACCGATGACGAAGGAGATTCTCAATGACGTTGTCAAGCGGCCGCAGCAGTAGTTGTGGGCTGGTAGACGGCGTGGTCGCGGAGCATTGCCC
>NZ_PDCP01000070.1 GCF_002553505.1 Mycolicibacterium agri
CGGCGGCGGTGGCGGCGGAGGCGGAGGCAAGCAGGGCCCCGTCGAGGTGGTGACGCACAACGCCGTCGGTGGCGGCAGTGACGTCTTCACCCGCCAGATGATCAAGGTGATGTACGAGAACAAGATCATCGACACCAACTGGCCCGTCCGCAACATCCCCGCGGGCGACTCGATCGGTGCGATGTCGTACATGGTCGAACGAAAGGGCAACGATGGCTTGATCGCTCAGGTGACGCCGACATGGTTGGCGACGCCGATGACCGTCTCGAACGCGAATGTGAGCCTCGCAGACCTCACCCCGATCACCCTGGTGGCGACCGAGCCGCAGGTCGTCGTCACCAACGCCAACTCGCCGTACAACTCGTTCACCGATTTCATCAACGCCGCCAAGGCCGCGCCCGACACCCTGGTCCAGGCCGGTGGGTCAAGCACCGCCAACGACGCACTGACGCGACTCGTGTTGCAGGACACGCTCGGCGCCAAGTGGAAGTTCCTCTCCTTCGAGGACACCGGTTCCCGTATCACCGCGCTGCTGCGTAACGACGCCAACATCATGCTCGGCAGCGCGTCCGACGTCGCCGAGCAGGTCAAGGCCGGCCAGCTCAAAGTGATTGCCGTCATTGGTGATAAGCGTCTTGACACCTTCCCCGAGGTGAGCACCACCACGGAGCAGGGCATCGACACATCCAAGGTGCCGGTGCAGTTCCGCGCCGTGATGGGCGCCCCGGACATGTCGGAAGAGGCCGTGCAGCGCTATCAGGACTACCTCTCGAAGATGGTCGAGACCGAGGACTGGAAGAACCTGACCAAGAGCGACGGCCTGGTGACCCAGAACCTGCAGGATGAGGAGTTCGAGGCGTACCTGAAGGATCAGACGGATATCGTCGGTGGCCTGCTCGAGGGGCTCGGCCTGAGGAAGGATCAGTGACCACTGACGGCGAATCCGCCCTTCTCGCCGAGTTCGTCGCCGAGCACAGCAGCGACCGAATCCCCGAACCGGTGTTGCACGCCGCGCGCCGCGCGTTGGTCGACCACATCGGGGTGACGGTGAGCGGCTCTACGGATGACGCCACCCGGCGGGCACGTGAAGCGGTTGCCGCGAGCGAAAGTGGCGGTGCCGCAACGGTAGTCGGGGCCCATATGCGGGCCTCGGCACCGTTCGCCGCCTTCCTCAACGCGTTCGCGTCGCACGTGCTCGATCTCGACGACGTCTACAACCCGCCCGGCACAACGGTGCACGGTAGCTGCTCGGTGTGGCCGGCGATTCTGGCCGTCGCAGACACTCGTACCGTCACCGGCCGCGACGCGCTGGCCAGCTTCGCACTCGGATTCGAGGCGGAGACGCGTGTTGCGCACGCTGCCGGGCAGACGCATTACGACGCCGGTTGGCATGTCACCGGCACGTCGGGCCACATCGGCTCGGCCGCGGCTGCCGCCCGGGTAATGGGCTTGGGCCATAAGGAGGTCGAGCACGCCATCGCGGCGGGGGCAACGCAGGCGGCCGGGCTGCGCATCATGTCGGGCAGCGACCTGAAGAGTATGCATCCGGGCAAAGCGGCCATGGACGGGGTTTTGGCGGCGATCTTCGCCTCGCATCAACTGACTTCGGGATCGAAGGCGCTGGAAGGCGACTTCGGCTACCTCGCGGTGATGAGCGACGAGCCCGCGCCCGAGAAGATCAGCGCAGGTCTGGGCGAGACGTGGAACCTGATGCACAACGGGCACAAGCTCTATCCCAGTGGCTCCCTGACGCATCCGATGATCGACGGGGTCATCGCACTGGTCAGCCGCGACGACATCGCGCCAGGGGACGTCACCGGTATCGACATCAGGGTTTCGCCGCCCGCGGCACGCTTCACCGACTTGAAGGAGCCGACCACGCCGATGCAGGCGAAGTTCAGCCTGCGCCACTGCGCGGCCGCTGCGGCGGCGTTCCGCCGGGTCGGAATGGAAGAGCTGTCGCACCAGGTGCTGGCCCGGCCCGACATCATCGAACTGCGCGACCGGGTGAAGGTGGTCGCCGATCCGGCACTGGGCAAGCAGGACGCCGACGTCGAAATCGCTTTGGCCTCAGGCCAATCTCTGACCACCGAGGTGCGCGGAAACCGCGGAACGCCTGCGGCACCACTGAACGACGACGAGCTGGACGCCAAGTTCCGCGATCTGGTCGGCCCGGTCCTTGGCGCCGAGCGCACCGAGCGGCTGCTGTCGACGTGCTGGCGGCTCGACGAGCTGACCGACGTGTCGCACCTGCTGGCGCAAACCGTGCCGGGTGCCGATGGCTGACGCGACGCCCGACATCGCGCTGGTCACCGGCGCAGGCAGCGGCCTGGGCGCGGTGATCGCCGAACGCCTTGCCGCAGAGGGGCTTACGGTGGCCGTCAACACGCGAGCGCACACCCCGCAGGCCGAAGCGGTCGCGGCGGGCATCCGCGCCAACGGCGGATGTGCGTTCGCGGTCACCGCCAACGTGACCGACCCGTCGGCGGTGCGGCACATGTTCGAAGCCATCGCCGCGCGGGGCAGGCTGCGGGTGCTCGTCAACAATGCGTCCTATCGGCCGCGTCAGCGCGTCAACACCATCACCGAGGACGACTGGCACCAGGTGCGCTCGGTGACGCTCGACGGCGCGTTCCGCTGCATCCGGCATGGCCTGCCCGCATTGACTCCGGGCGGGCGGATCGTGAACATCCTGGGCCGCAACGCTCTTGCGGGTGACCCTGAGCGCGTGCATCTCTCGGCGGCCAAGCACGGGCTGCTGGGGCTGACCCTGGCGCTTTCCAAGGCGCTTCGCGCCGACGGCGTGGCGGTCAACGCCGTGTCACCCGGGGTCGACGTCGACACCGACGGACCGGAGCTGGATCTGTGCCGCGTCGAAATCGCCTCGCAGGTGGCGCGGTTGGCCTTTGCGGACGCCGCCGAGGTGACCGGCACGGTGGTCCGGGTCGACTGCGACGGCGCGGCGGCCGTCAGCGCTAGTCAGGCGTGGTGAGCTCGAGCATCGAATCGACAGTGGCTGCGTCCTTGATCGAGAAGACGGCAGCGGCAAGCTTTTCCGCACGGTCATGGCCGATCACATCGTCGGCAAGGCCGTGGAATTTCTCTTTCAGCTCGTCGTCGGTCAGCCGGTTGCCTGGAGTGCCTCGCGCATGATCGACCCACGTCTTCACTGTCTCGCCGTCGGTGGTCAGCGCCGTCGCGCCGGCCTGCGTGTGCGGCACCTCCGGGTCGGGCAGCACCTCGATCTTCGCCATCACCTCGCGCACGTCGTCGCGGTACACGGCCGTGTCGGAAAACTCTCTCTCACCCGCCCTGCCGTCAAGCAGCGCGATCGCGCAGGCGAACGTCACCGAGAACTTGCCCTCCAAACCCGTTCGCGGATCCGTCTTTCCGGTCAGTTCGCGAACCAGCGGATGCACATGAAGCTTGATGGAGTCGATGCGGTCGGCGGTCAAGCCCTTGCGGACCGCCAGATCACGGACGGCGTCGACGGCCGGGTGGATCACGACACCGCACGCGTAGGGCTTGACCCCGTTGTCGAAGATCTGCCACCGCTCACCGAGGCCGTCCACCAGGTCGGCGGGCGTGCTCGCCGACGACATCACCGCGAACATCGCGCGGCGGCCCTGCAGCGGGTCGGGCGCGCCGGTGAATCCGCCCGCGGCCAGCAATCCGGCCCAGACTCCCGCCGATGCGGCGTGCCCGGCGTGGAACGGCTTGGTCATGGTGCCGAACTGCTCGCGGTGACCGGACGCCTGCGTCGCCGCGATGCTCAGGCAGTGCGCCGCGGTGATGCCCTGCAACCCGAGCAGCCTGATCGCGACCGTCGCCGACGCCAGCGCACCCGTCGTGCCGGTCATGTGCCAGCCCGCGTCGTAGTGCTCGGGATACAGCGCGTTGCTGACCCTTGCCGACAACTCGTAGCCCAACGCGTGCGCGGCCAACAGGTCGATGCCGCGGCTGCCCCTCCATTCGGCAAGCGCCGTGCCCGCGGAATACAGCGGGGTGGTGGGATGCAAGATGGTCGGCACATGCGTGTCGTCGAAATCCAATGCATGGCAAGCGATTCCATTGACCAAGGCAGCATCGGTGGCCCGCAGCTTCTCCCGCGTGCCGAGGGCTGTAGCCTGCGGTTCGCCACCCAGCAGACGGCACTGCTCCCTGGCGATGCTGGCCGCAGGCTCGGACGCACCCGCAATCGCCAAACCGACGTGGTCGAGCAGGCATCGAGTGCTCTCGTGCAGGACGTCGCCGGGAATTTCGTCGGGCGAGGTGCCGGACACGAAGTCCAGCAGGGTTCGCGTCTCGGCCGAAGTGCGGTCGTCGTAGTCGTGCGCCATAGTAATCTGTATAAGAGAAATTGTTTCCGTAATACAGACGCAATTGATCGGAGCCGGCATTGACCGAGGAACAGTCAGTAAGTTGTGCGCTGGCCCGGTTCGCGGCCGGGCTGCGCATCGAGGACCTTCCCGCTGATGTCGTGCACCAGGCAGTGCGATGTCTGGTGGATTGGCTGGGCTGCACCATCGCGGGCTCCGCCACCGCGGAAGGGGAACGGGTCCGCGCCGGGATCGCTGCGCTCGACGCAGGCGACGGGTCGCGCACCGCACCGATCGTCGGCAGTCGCCAGCGGACCGGCATCGGTTATGCGGCGTTGGCCAACGGAATAGCCGCGCACGTGCTTGATTTCGACGACACGTTCAACCCCGAGCGCACCACCATCCACGGCAGCGCGCCGCTGTGGCCGGCGATCATCGCCGCCGCCGAACTGGTTCCGGTCACCGGACGGGCCGCTGTCGAAGCGTTCGTCGCCGGATTCGAGGTGCAGACTCGCGTCGCCGTCGCGGCAGGTCCCGGACACTACGACGTCGGGTGGCATGTGACCGGCACGGTCGGCCACATCGGCGCGGCAGCGGCCACCGCCCGTCTGCTCAACCTGTCGCCGGAACAGACGCTTGCCGCGATGGGCACCGGCGCCACCCAGGCGGCGGGCATGAAAGTCGTGTACGGGTCGATGGGCAAGTCGCTGCACCCGGGCAAGGCCGCCATGGACGGGCTGCTCTCGGGATTCCTTGCGCGCGACGGCTTTACGTCCAGCCCCGAGCCAATCGAGGGGCATCGCGGATTCCTGCATCTGTTCTCGCCGGATCCCGTGCCGTCGCGGGCACTCGAAGGCCTTGGGTCGACGTGGTACCTGCCGCGCGACGGGTTCAAGCCCTACGCCTGCGGTTCGCTCACCCACCCGCCGGCGCAGGCGCTTCTGGAACTGCGCTCACAGTACGGCCTGACGCCCGACGACGTCGACGGCGTCGACGCCTATGTGCACGACTACGTGAAAACCACGACAGGACTCGCGGATCCGCGCACCGGGCTCGAGGGCAAGTTCAGCATCTACCACGTGCTGGCGGTCGCCCTCGCCGACGGCGCCGCGTTGCTCGATCAGTTCACCGACGAGCGGGTCGCCGACCCGGCACTGGTCGCCATCCGCGAACGCATCCACGTGCACGTCGACCCCGAACAGCACAAGGACTCCGCGCGCGTCGTGCTGACATTGCGGGACGGCCGCACCCTTGAGCGCCATGTGGCGCACAATCTCGGCACCCCGGACAACCCGATGACCGATGAACAACTCGAAGAAAAGCTCATCGGCCTGGCGACGCCGGTGCTCGGCGGCGCCCGCGCCAAGGAGATCGCGGCGACCTGTTGGCGTCTGCTGGATCTCGCCGACGTGTGCACGGTTGTCGACCTGAGCTCGCCGGAGGATCAGTCGAACAGCGAGCCCCCCGGCAGCGGCAGGTAGAACCCGAATATCGAAGTCGCGGGCACGCAGGCCACGGCGGCCCCGACGAGCAAGAGCACGATGCCCCGAATAAAATTCGTCGCGGCGCGGTTGTTCGAACGTGCAGCATTTCACCTTCGGCCGCAACAACGGCCTGCGCGTCTCGGCACTCGCGCTCGGGGCGGTCACATTCGGTTCACGGTGGGCCTACGGCTCTACATCCGAGGACATCCCCCGCATCGTCGACAAGTTTGCCGACGCCGGCGGCACATTCATCGACACCGCCGCGAATTATCAGGACGGCGACTCCGAGGAGAGTCTGGGCCGCCTGCTTGACGGCAGGCGCGACGACTTCACCGTGGCGACCAAGTTCGCCATTGGCGGCAAAGACGGCAGCGGCGTGCTGCAGACCGGCAACAGCCGCCGCGCGATGACCCGGGCGGTGGAGGGCAGCCTGCGCAGGCTCCGCACTGATTACATCGACCTGCTGTGGGTGCACTTCCCCGACTTCGTGACGCCGATCGACGAGATCGTACGTGGCTTGGACGATCTCGCGCGAGCCGGAAAGATCCTGTATGCCGGGCTGTCGAACTTCCCGGCGTGGATGACGTCCCGCGCGACGACGTTGGCCGAATTGCGCGGTGCCATACCGATTTCAGGGATTCAGGTGGAGTACAGCCTCGTCGAACGCAGCGCCGACCGGGAGAACCTGCCGATGGCGGAGTCGCTCGGCCTTGGTGCGGCGTTGTGGTCACCGCTCGGCGGCGGTCTGCTGACTGGTAAATACCGGACGGGGTCGAAGGGGCGGCTGACCGAATGGAATCGCGTCGTGCACACCGAAACCGACGACCCGGTAAAGGCCGCGACCGTCGACGCCGTGCTCGCCGTCGCCTCTGAAATAGGCGTTCCCGCAGCGCAAGTCGCGGTGGCATGGATTCTCGAACGTGCGCGCAGATCGACCACCGGCGTCGTGCCGATCATCGGGCCGCGCACCGTCGAACAACTCGACTCGTATCTGGCTGCGCTGGATGTCCGCCTCGACGACTCGCACTATCAACGGCTCGACGAGGTCAGCCGCATCCGCTTGGGCGCCCCGTTCGAACAACTCGCTCGGGATGTCACCTTGCCCATCGGTGGCGACACGGAAGTGTTCGCGCCGGCCCAAATCCCTCGCCCTTAGCGGCGAGCGTGCGTGTCTGCAGCGCGACACGCGATAGAAAATCCAATTTTGCGCACGCTCGCGACGCTTCGGACTGTCAGGCGAAACCCACCGCCACCTTGCGCGAGCGTGCGCAAACTTCGTGATTCACACGGCGTGTCGCCCGCAGACACGCACGCTCGCCGAGACTGGGGGGGAGAGGAGATACCGACCGCGACCCTATTTCAACAGCGGGTCGCGGGGGAGGCCTAGGATACGCTCGGCGATGGTATTGCGGGTGATCTCCGACGTGCCGCCGGCAATCGTCATCGCGCGCCCGCCGAGATAGCCGCGCAGAAGCTTCTGATTACCGCCGACGACAGCTGAGGAGCCCGCCAGCGCGAGGGCCAATTCCGTTAGATGCTGGACGGATTCGGCGACCAGCAGCTTGGTCACGTTGCCCTCAGGGCCCGGTTCCGCGCCCGCGATGGCGCGGCTCGCGCGCCGCAGATTCAGCAGGCGCAGCGTGTGGATCTCGGCGATCACCTCGCCCGCGCGCAGTACATGGTGCGCGGCCACATCGGCAGGGACGCTGTCGAGCAGCTTGATCAAGTCGTCGGTGTCGAAACCCGTTGGCCCGCCTGACCCGCCGCCGATAGAAATACGCTCGTTGCCCAGCGTCGCCCTGGCCACCAGCCAGCCCTTGTTCACATCGCCGACGACGTCGGAGTCCGGCACGAAGACGTCGTCGAAGAACACCTCGTTGAAGTGCGAGTCGCCGGTCAGGCCGCGCAGCGGATTCACCTTTACCCCGGGGGCTTTCATGTCGATCGCCATCATCGTGACGCCGGCGTGCTTGGGCGCCTCCGGATCAGTGCGCACCGTCGCCAGCCCCCACTGGCAGTGCTGCGCGAGGCTGGTCCACACCTTCTGCCCGGTGACCCGCCAGCCGCCGTCGACCTTCTTCGCCGCCGTGCGCACCGCGGCGGCATCGGAGCCGGCGTTCGGTTCGGAGAACAACTGGCACCACATCACCTCGCCACGCAGCACCGGTTCGACCCAGCGCTCGCGTTGGTCGTCGGTCCCCGCTTGGGCGATGGTCAACGCCACCCAGCCGGTGATACCCATGTCGGGGCGCTCGACGTCGGCGAACTCCTCTTCGATGACCAACTGCTCGAGCACGTCGGCGGCCCGCCCCCACGGCTTGGGCCAGTGCGGAACCAGATAACCGGAGTCGACGAGGAAGTCGCGTCGTTTGTCCTGGGGCAGCGACCGCACCTTCTCGGCGGCCTCGCGGGCCTGCTTGCGGTACTCCTCTGCCTCCGGGGGCAGCGTGAACTTCGCGCCGTGCGCCTGTCCGCTGCGCTTGGCCTCGACGACGTCCAGCAGCGGGTCGCCGCCGTCGCCCATGAGCGCCGCGAGCGTGCGCGCGCGCCGCAGATAGAGATGGGCGTCGTGCTCCCACGTGAAGCCGATGCCGCCGTGCAGCTGAATGTTGTTCTCCGCGTTGCACACTTGCGAGCGAATCGCGTGCGATGCCGCCACAGCGCCGGCGAACCATGCGCTGTCCAGATCGGACGCACGGGCGGCGTCCCACACCGCCGCGGCGGTCTGCTCGGCATCGACGAGCATGTTCGCGGCATGGTGCTTGACGGCCTGGAACGTGCCGATGGTCCTGCCGAACTGCTCGCGGACCTTCGCGTACTCGACCGCCATCTCCAAGCTGGCCCAGGCCACGCCGACCGCCTCCGCCGACGCCAGGATCCGCCACGCAGTGCGGGCACGCCGCGCGGCACCACGCAGTACCCGGTCTTCGGCGACGGTCACGCCGCGCAGGGTCACCGACCCGACACTGCGCGTGGTGTCCAAAGACTCCAGCGCGCTCACCGTGACACCGTCTGTTTTTGCGTCGACGACCACCACGTCGTCGCGTGCGATGAGCACAAGCACATCGGCATCGGGCGCGCCGAGCACCGCGGGCACCTCGCCCGTGACGTCACGGTCAGCTCCGACGACGACACTGCCGGACACCCCGAGCGCACCGACGGCGGACCCGTCGCACAACGACGGAAGCAATTGCGTCCGAAGCGAATCCGATGCACACCGGTCGATCACCACCGCAGCGGACACCGTCGGCAGGAAAGGGCCCGGCGTCAACTCGCGACCCTGAGCCTCGAGCACCACCGCCAGTTCGGCGAGCCCGAAACCCGAGCCGCCGTGCTCCTCGGCGACCGCCAGCCCCAGCCAGCCCAGATCCGTCGCCGCCTTCCACATGTCGTCCGGATGCGACGAGCCGCCTTCCAGGCTGGCTCTCGCCGCCGCCCTGCCGGACAACCGCGTCAACTGGCCGATCGCCGCGTCGGCGAGATCCTGGTGTTCGTCGGTGATCGCTAGCGCTGACTTGCTCACGTTGGAAGTCCTTTGCCGTTGACACGTGTCAGTAGAAAGTTAACCCGCATTCTGGCAGGCGCGAAGATGTGAGCCAGCTCACATCCCGCACTCGGCGTGCAAATAGTAGACAACCCGCGGAAGTTGTCGTTTCTGAATTCCCAGGCGGGGTACGCTCCGGCCATGACGCTACGGCCGGAAGCCCGGCGACCCGCGCCATCTCTACTGGACTGTGCCCGCTGGCTTCTGCGCGCAGGCCCATCCGATTACCTCCTGGCGATGAGCGTCGCGCCGGCGTCGCTGCCCATCGTGGGGAAACACTTTGAGCCCCTTGGTGCTGCGACCGCCATGGGCATCTGGGGCTACCGGCACGTCCCCGACTTCGTCGCCGCAACCGCGCGGGGTTGGTTCACGCCCCGCCAGGCGGAGCGTCGCCGCCGGGAGTTGGAGGCCACCAACGAGGTCATCGACGCGGCACTGCGCGGGGTCGTGTCGCCGGCCGACCTGGCGATCGACTGGCCAGCGCCGCAGCGGTCGGCGCCCGCGCTGCAGATCCGCCAGCACCGCCGCAGCCTGCACCGCTCCTCGGTCCGCTACGGCGATCACCCGTCGCAGTTGCTGGACGTCTGGCGGCCGAAGGAGCTGCCGGTCGAACCGGCGCCGGTGATGATCTTCGTGCCGGGCGGCGCCTGGGTGCACGGCGGCAGGCAACTGCAGGGCTACGCGCTGATGTCGCACCTGGCCCGACAGGGTTGGGTGTGTCTGTCGGTGAACTACCGGGTGGCGCCGCATCACCGGTGGCCCAAGCACATCGACGACGTCAAGGCCGCGATCGCCTGGGCGCGCGCCAACGTCGACCGGTTCGGCGGCGACCGCAATTTCGTTGCGATAGCGGGATGTTCGGCCGGTGGGCACCTCGCCGCGTTGGCCGGGCTCACCGCCAACGCCCCGGACATGCAGGCCCACCTGGCGCCCGGGTCGGACACCTCGGTCGACGGCGTCGTCGGTATCTACGGCCGATACGACTGGGAGGACCGCTCCACCCCCGAGCGTGAGCGGTTCGTCGACTTCCTCGAGACGGTGGTGGTCAAGCGCAAGATCGACCGCCACCCGGAGATCTTCCGCAAGGCCTCGCCGATCGCCCAGGTTCACCCCGACGCCCCGCCGTTCTTGGTCGTCCACGGCACCGGCGACTCGGTCATCCCGGTCGAGCAGGCGCGCAGCTTCGTCGAGCGCCTGCGGCCGGTATCCCGTTCGGTGGTCAGCTACGTCGAGTTGCCGGGCGCGGGCCACGGGTTCGACCTGACCGACGGCGGCCGCACCGGCTCGGTCGCGACCGCAATCGGCCTGTTCCTCAACCACATTCACCGAAACCGGTCGATGGGCACCGCCAAAGAGGTTATATAGACGCCTCCGGGAGGAGGTATCTGGGTGAAGAGGCTCAGCGGCTGGGACGCGGTACTGCTGTACTCCGAGACGCCGACGGTGCACATGCACACGCTGAAGCTGGCGGTGATCGAACTCGACGATCTGGGCGGCCGCTCCTTCGGCATCGACGAGTTCCGTGAGGTGATCCGCGGCCGGCTCTACAAGCTCGAGCCGTTCTGCTACCAGCTCGTCGACATCCCGTTCAAGTTCCACCACCCGATGTGGCGGGAGAACTGTGAAGTCGACCTCGAGTACCACGTCCGCCCGTACCGCGTGGAGCGCCCAGGCGGCCGACGCCAACTCGACGAAGCCGTCGGCCGCATCGCCAGCACCCCGCTCGACCGCAGCAGGCCGCTGTGGGAGATGTACTTCATCGAAGGCCTGGCCGACGACCGGATCGCGGTACTCGGCAAGATCCATCACGCGCTGGCCGACGGCGTCGCCTCCGCCAACCTGCTGGCGCGGGGGATGGACATGCAGCCGCCGATCGACCGCGATTCCTATCCGACCGGTCCAGCGCCGCGGCCCGCCGAGCTGATCCGCACCGCGTTCGTCGACCACCTGCGCCAGATCGGGCGGCTGCCCGGTGTGCTGCGCTATACCGCGCAAGGCATCAACCGGGTGCGCAAGAGCGACAAGAAGCTCTCCCCCGAGTTGACCCGTCCCTTCACCCCGCCGCCGTCGTTCATGAACCATCGCATCGACGCGCAACGCAAGTTCGCCACCGCGACACTGCCTCTCGCCGATGTGAAACAGACCGCCAAGCACCTCAGTGTCACCATCAACGACATGGTGCTCGCCATCTCGGCCGGAGCGCTGCGCCAGCTCTCGCTGAAATACGACGGTCACGCCGACCACCCGCTGTTGGCCTCTGTGCCAGTCAGTTTCGACTTCTCGCCGGACCGCATCTCCGGCAACCGCTTCACCGGCGTGATGATGGTGGTGCCGATCCAACTGGCGGATCCGCTAGAGCGGGTGCAGGCCGTGCACGACGCCGCGGTCGAGGCCAAGGAGACGCACCACCTGATGGGCCCGGAGCTGATCAGCCGATGGTCGGCGTACTTCCCGCCCGCGCCCGCCGAACGGCTGTTCGGTTGGCTCGCAGACAAAGACGGCCAGAACAAAGTGCTCAACCTGCCGATCTCGAACGTACCGGGCCCGCGCCAGTACGGCCGCGTCGGCGGCGCACTGGTCACCGAGATCTACTCCGTCGGCCCGCTGACGACGGGCAGCGGGCTGAACATCACGGTGTGGAGCTATGTCGATCAGCTGAACATCTCGGTGCTGTCCGACGGCGCGACCTTGGAAGACCCGCACGAGCTCACCGACGCGATGGTCGAGGCCTTCATCGAAATCCGCCGAGCGGCAGGGCTTTCCGGTGAGCTGACGGCCGTCGAAAAGGCGATGGCGCCGTAGCTATCTCTGGTCACGCTGAGCGTGCACCCAGGAGAGGAACTTCTCGACGGCCTGCGCCGTGTAGTGCCCGCGCGGGGAGCCGAAGAAGTCGAACGCGTGCTGGGCGTGCGGGATCTCGGCGTAGGCGACGGTGTCCTTCGACACGTCGCGCAGGGCGGCGACGAACTCGCGCGCTTCGGGCACGGGAATCAGCGAGTCGTTGACGCCGTGCAGCACGAAGAACGGTGGAGCGTCGGGCCGTACGCGGGTGATCGGTGACGCGTCGCGGTAGATCTGCAGGTGTTTGGTGAAGCGTTTCTTGACCACGAACCGCTGCAGCAGAATGAACACGAACTCCCACCGGCCGGGGCCCTTCGTGGTGAACCAGTCGTAGCGGCCGTAGATCGGCACCGCCGCGACGATGGAGGTGTCGGCGTCTTCGAAGCCCGGCTGGTACTGCGGGTCGTCAGGCGTCAGCGCGGCCAGCGCGGCCAGGTGCCCGCCTGCCGATCCGCCGGTGATTGCGACGAAATCCGGATCGCCGCCGTACTCGGCGATGTGCTCCTTGATCCAGGCCAGTGCGCGTTTGACGTCGACGATATGGTCGGGCCACGTGTGCCGCGGGCTGACCCGGTAGTCGATGGACACGCACACCCAGCCGCGTTCAGCGAGGTGGCTCAGCAGCGGATAGGCCTGCGGGCGGCGCATGCCGATCGACCACGCCCCGCCGGGCACCTGCAGCAGCACCGGTGCCTTGCCGTCGCGCGGCAGGTCGTGTCGACGCCAGATGTCGGCGAAGTTGGCCCGTGGGTGCGGCCCGTACCGCACCACGTTCGTCTTCTCGACGTAGCGCCGAAGGATGAAGTCGTTCGGCACCACGTGCGTCAGCCTGCGCCGCCGCATCGGCTGGGACTGGGCGGCGACCTCCTCGTAGCGGTCGCCGAGCGCCTCGCGCAGCGGCTCCTCGAAGTACGGTTGCGACTCGACGTTGCGGCGGTGAATCAGATACAGCAGGCCCCAGGTGATCACCTTGAGCAGCAGCGCGATTCGGCCGCCGCGGGTGGCATAGTCGCCGCGCACCCAGCGCCACAGCGCGCCGAGCATCGAGCCCACCATGTACAGCGGCGCCATCTCGCTGGTCGGCCATCCGAGGAAGAACGCCGGAATGGTGGGATAGCCGTCACGCCCGAACGGCCGCACCCCGTTGGCAGCGTTCGCCAACTCGAGCCCGGCGCGAAGCAGGGGCCTGCGTTTACCCATCGGACCCGTCCTCGACCATCGCATACAGTTCTTTGCGCACAATCTTTCCGGTGATGCCTCGTGGCAACTCCTCGACCACGGTGATCTGGCGTGGCACTTTGTAATTCGCCAAGTTCTCCCGCACGTGCTGCTTCAATGTGTCCGGTGATGCCGAGGCGCCGCCGGTCAGGACGACGAACGCCGCCAACCGCTGACCGTACTGTTCGTCGTCGACGCCGATGACCGCGGCCTCGGCCACGTCCGGGTGCGCGGCAAGCGTCTTCTCCACCTCGATCGGGTAGACGTTCTCGCCGCCGGAGACGATCATCTCGTCGTCGCGGCCGACGACGAACAGCCTGCCGTTCTCGTCGACGTAGCCCATGTCGCCCGACGCCATGAAGCCGTCCTGGAAGTCCTTCGAGGTGCCGGAGGTGTATCCCCTGAACAGCGTGCTGCTGCGGCAGAAGATCTGGCCGACCTCGCCGGTGGGAACCTCACGAAACTCCTTGTCCAACACCCGGATCTGCGTGCCCGGCGCAGGCTTGCCCGCGGTGTCGGGGGCCGCACGCAGATCTTCGGGCGTGGCTGAGGCGATCAAACCGGCCTCCGTGGCGTTGTAGTTGTTGTAGATGACGTCACCGAACTGGTCCATGAACGCCGTCACCACATCGGGGCGCATCCGCGAACCCGACGCGGCGGCGAACCGCAGGGACCGTCCGCTGTAGCGGTTTCGTACCCCGTCGGGCAACTCCATAATCCGGTCGAACATCACCGGAACCACCGCGAGCCCGGTCGCCTTGTGCCGGTCGACCAGCTCCAGCGTCGCCTCCGGGTCGAACTTGCGCCGGGTCACGATCGTGCACGCCATCGTCGCGGCGAAGATCATCTGCGAGAAGCCCCACGCGTGAAACATCGGCGCCGCGATCACGACCGCTTCCTCGGTGTGCCACGGTGTGCGGTCCAGGATGGCCTTCAGCGCGCCGATGTCGCCGCCGGTCATCTTGGCGCCCTTGGGTGTTCCGGTCGTGCCGGACGTCAGCAGGATCGTCCGCGGTTTCTCGCTGGCGCGCTTGGGTTCTTTCCCGGCGTGCGCCGCGATCATCGATTCGACGGTCTTAGCACCGTGTAAAGACGGGTCGTCGGTCCAGGCGATGATGCGGGTGGTGTCGGGCTTGTCCGCCAGCGCGCGGTCGACGATCTCGGTGAACTCTTCGTCGTAGACGACGGTGTCGGCGCCCTCGCGGGCGACCACCTCGGCCAACGCGGGACCGGCGAACGAGGTGTTCAACAGCAGCAGATCCGAGCCGATACGGTTGGCCGCCACGACGGCTTCGATGAAGCCCCGGTGGTTGCGGCACATGACACCGAGCACCCGCGGCTGACCGCCCGGCAGCGCCTGCAGCGCGGCCGCGAACGCGTCACAGCGCTCATCGATTTCACGCCACGTCAGCGTCCCGATCTCGTCGACCAGACCCGGCCGGTCCGGGCAGCGTTGCGCAGACGACGCGAATCCCGAGACAGACGAGACGTTTTCGCGGCGCATGGCGGCGGCGATGCGCAGATACTTGTCGGGCCGCAGCGGCGCGACCATCCCCGCCCGGCGCATGGTCGACACCAGGCCGAGCGTGTCGGTCAGTCGGTCGAGCAGCATGTGCTCATCCCAGAACCGGGAGCCGGCGCTCGGCGGCCAATTCGTCAAGCGCGCGCTGCATGACGTAGCGGACGTGGGCGTCGACCTCGTCGATGTCCGGGTTCTCGCCGAACTCGGCGACGATGTCGATGGGCGGCAGTACCTGCATGACGATCTTGCTGGGCAGCGGGATGTTCGGCGGGACAACCAAACTGAGTCCGAACGGGAAGCCGAAGGAGATCGGCACGATCTTGGCCCGCACCAGCCGGGCGATCGGACCGAGCCGCTCGGCCAGCCAGGTGCCGCGCGACAGGTACAGCTGGGTCTCCTGCCCGCCGATGCCCACCGCGGGCACGATCGGCACGCCCGCGTTCAGCGCGGCCTTGACGTAGCCGGTGCGGCCGCCGAAGTCGATCTTGTTGGCGCTCAACGTGGGCCGGTAGACGTCGTAGTCGCCTCCGGGGAACACGATGACCAGGCCGCCCGAGCGCAACGCCTCGTCGGCGTTCTCGTGGTTGGCGCTGATGTAGCCGATCTTGCGGAAGAAGTCACCCGTCGGCCCGACCAGCAACATGTCGTGGCTGAGGGTGTAGATCGGTCGGTTGTAGCCGTGCTCGTGGTAGAACTCCGCCGACAGGATCGGCACGTCCATCGGCAGCAGGCCGCCGGAGTGGTTGCACACCACAAGGGCGCCGCCGGGCGGCACGTTCTGTAGCCCGCGCACCTCCGCGCGGAAGTACCGCTTGAGGATCGGGCGCAGCACTCCCATCACGCGCTCGGTGAGACCCGGATCCCACTTGGTGAGTTCCGATGGCTCGATATCGGCTGTCGTCAACGGGCCACCCCTCGTCGCTCGCGCCGCGCAAGGCGCACGCAATTAGAACATGTTCTAGTTTCATGGTACCCAGCCGCCGGAATGGCGTTACCGCACCTCGCCTAGCATCACCGACGTGAGCGAAGAAGCCAAAACCGAAGAGGTCGTCCTCGTCGAGCAGCGCGACCGCATCTTGATCATCACCATCAACCGGCCCCAGGCCAAGAACGCGGTGAACGCCGCGGTCAGCCAGGGTTTGGCCGACGCGATGGACCGGCTCGACAGCGACCCGGGCCTCTCGGTCGGCATCCTGACCGGTGCGGGCGGCTCATTCTGTGCGGGCATGGACCTCAAGGCGTTCGCCCGCGGCGAGAACGTCGTCGTCGAGGGCCGCGGCATGGGCTTCACCGAGCGTCCGCCCGAGAAACCGCTGATCGCCGCGGTCGAGGGCTACGCGCTGGCGGGTGGCACCGAGCTGGCGCTGGCCACCGACCTGATCGTGGCGTCGAGGGAGTCCGCGTTCGGGATTCCCGAGGTCAAGCGCGGCCTGGTGGCCGGCGGCGGCGGGCTGCTGCGGCTGCCGCAGCGCATCCCCTACGCCATCGCGATGGAGCTGGCGCTCACCGGCGACAACCTGCCCGCCGAACGCGCACACGCACTCGGCATGGTCAACGTGCTGGCTGAGCCGGGTTCGGCGCTGCAGGCCGCCATCGAACTCGCCGAGCGGATCACCGCCAACGGTCCGCTGGCCGTCGCCGCCACCAAGAAGATCATCGTCGAGTCGCGCGGCTGGACGCCCGAGAGCATGTGGCGCGAGCAGACCAAGATCCTGATGCCGGTGTTCAGCAGCAACGACGCCAGGGAAGGTGCGGTGGCGTTCGCCGAAAAGCGGGCGCCGAAGTGGACGGGCACCTGACACTGGAGGCATGACGCCGTCGGCCGACGCGTCCGACTGCGAAACGGCCGCGATCCGCGCGTACCTGCTCGGCGCGGATGACGAGTGCGCCGCGCACTGGGAGGCGGCGCATCGGGCGGCGTTGGCCGCGGACCGGCCCGACGAGGCCGCGCGCTACGCGTTCTGGCTGGGCCTGCTTCTGCTGATGGGCGGTCAACCTGCCCGGGCCAACGGCTGGCTGGCCCGCAGCGAGTCGCTGATCGCCGGTGTCGAGTGTCGTGCGTCGGGCTATCTGCTGATCCCCGCGGGCCTGGCCGCGCTCGAGGCGGGCGACCCGGAACGTGCCCGCGACACGGGCGCTAGCGCAACGGAGGTCGGCAGGCGGTTCGACGACCCGGATCTACGGTGCTTCGGCACGCTGTGTCAGGGGCAGGCGCTCATCGCGCTGGGTGATCCCGTCGCTGGGGTGGCCAAGCTCGACGAGGTGATGGTGGCGGCGACGACCGGTGAGCTCAATCCGATCACGACCGGAATCGCTTATTGCGCAGTGATTCTCGAGTGTGTCGGCCTGTTCGATTACCGGCGCGCCGCCGAATGGACCAATGCGCTGAGCGCTTGGTGCGACGCACGGCCGGGTCTGGTGCCGTTCCGCGGGCAGTGTCTGGTGCATCGCTCTCAGCTGCAGCAGGTGGAGGGCGACTGGCCCGCCGCTCTCGACAGCGCGCTCGACGCGTGTCTGCATCTCGCCGACCCTCCCCACCCCGCACTGGGGCTTGCGCACTATCAGCATGGCGAGATGCAGCGCCTGCGAGGCGCTTTCGATGTTGCCGAGCGGTGTTACCGCGACGCGAGCGGATATGGCGTCGACCCGGTGCCCGGTCTGGCGCTGCTGAAGCTGGCCCGAGGCGACGTCGCGGCCGCCCACGCAACCATCCAGCGCGCCCTGGTGCAGAACTGCGGTGGGGCGCCGAGGCCGGAGTTGTTGGCGGCCGCCGTCGAAATCCACCGTGCGGCAGGCGATGTGGCCGCAGCGCGCGAAACCGCTGACGCGCTGTCGGCGGTTGCGGCGACATCCGGGTCGGCGCTGCTGGGTGCCATGGCCGCCCAAGCCGACGGCGCGGTGTTGATCGCCTCTGGCGACGCCATTGCCGCGCTGCCCGTGTTGCGAGATGCGGCCCGTGCCTGGGGTGCGGCGAACGTGCCCTACGAGGTGGCGCGCACCGCGGTGCTGCTCGGGCTGGCGTGCTCGACGCTCGGCGATCGTGCCGGCGCGCAGATCGAGTTCGACAGCGCAGCAACGACTTTCGGTAGGCTCGGTGCTGCGCCGGACCTGGAACGGGTGAAGCGGTTGGTGGCGGGACTCGCCGACGAACCAGCCCACCGCGGCGCGCTTTCAGCTCGTGAGCTCGAGGTGCTGGCGCATCTGGCCGCGGGCCGATCCAACCGCGAGATCGCCGATCTGCTGGTCGTCAGCCCGCACACGGTCGCCCGCCACGTCGAACACATCTACGCCAAGCTCGGTGTTTCCAACCGCACGGCGGCGGCCGCCTACGCCTATCAGCATCACCTGGTGTGAGCATGGGCCACCTCGCCTATCACCGATAAATGGGTCGTTTGACCGATGTTTCGCGCGCTCGCGGCGGCCTAGCGTCCGCTCATGTCCACCGTTACCTATCGTCACTTCACCGGCCACGCTGCCGAGAACTATCAACGAGACTTCGTCCCCCTCATCGCGACACCGGTGTCGGAAAGCCTGCTGCGCATCGTGGATCTGCAACCGGGCGAACGCGTCGTCGACGTGGCCTGCGGCACCGGCCATGTCACCCGAGCCGCCGCCGAGGCGGTCGGCGACACCGGCTCGGTCATCGGAATCGACATCGCCCCCGACATGATCGACGTCGCCACATCGGTTCCCGCGAAGGGGCCACGAATCGACTGGCAGTTGTGCGACGCCGCCGCGCTGCCGCTGCCCGACGCATCCGTCGACGTCGCGCTCTGCCAGATGGGGTTGATGTTCATGCCGGACAGAGTCGCCGCGATCGCCGAAATGCGTAGGGTGCTGGCGCCGACGGGCCGGTTGGCGATCAACACGCCGGGCCGAATTTCGCCGTTCTTCGAGGCGCTCGAGACCGCGCTCGTCGACCACATCAGCGCCGACCTAGGCGGCTTCGTCAGCGCAGTCTTCTCCATGCACGACCCGTACGACGTCGTCACCCTGCTCACGCAGGCCGGCTTACGCGATGCGGAGTCGACGGTGGTCACCGTGAGGCTGACACTGCCCGCGCCCGCAGACTTCCTGTGGCGCTACATCGCGTTGACCCCGATGGCCGCGCTCATCGACCGCGCGCCGGAACAGGCCAAGTCGGCGATGGAACGTCAGTTCTCCAATCGCACCGGCCGCTACGTCGTCGACGGCGCAGCCCTGGTCGATCTACCGATGGTGGTCTCGACCGCTCGGCCCTGACCGCTCGCCCGTAACGCTCGCCGTGTTTCGGCGGGAGCGCGGTGGGCACCCAATAGGTATGGCCGCAAGCAACGAACTGCCCATCCCGGACTACGACCAACTGTCCCTCGCCGACCTGCGGCATCGGATCCGCTCACTGGAGGAGGGACCGCTGCGGCAGCTGTTCGACCACGAAAACGGGCACGGCAACCGCATCCCCGTTCTGGAGGTGCTGCACGCCCTCAAGGAGCTGCACGAGGGCGCGGAGCCGTCGGGCGGTGACCAGTCGAACGCGCCAGGCGCGGCCTCGACGCCGGCCGGATCGTCGGTCCAGGAGGCGACGGCCGCGGAAGCCAGCACCCCGCTTCGGCACGGAGTGGCGTCGCAGACGCCGTCGCGCGGCAAGCCGTGACAAATCAATAGTTGGCGCTCGGTCAGGTGTGCGACGATCACGCCATCATGACCGTCGCCGACTACTTCCGACGCGTGTCCTACTCCGGGCCCACGGAGCCGACCCTGGAGGTTCTGCAGGCACTCGTCGCCGCGCACAACCGCTCGATTCCGTTCGAGAACCTCGACCCGTTGATAGGCATCCCCGTCTACGACCTGACGCCTGATGCCCTCGAAGACAAGCTTATTCACCGCCTTCGCGGCGGCTACTGCTTCGAGCACAACGGACTGTTCACACATGTGTTGACGCAGTTGGGTTTTGGCGTCGAGCCGCTCGGCGGGCGAGTGGTGTGGATGACTGACAGCGACGAGCTGCCCGCCCAGACGCACATGACGCTGGCGGTGACGGTGCCGGGCGTCGAAGGCCGCTATCTCGTCGACGTCGGGTTCGGCGGGCAGACGCTGTCCTCACCGATCCGGCTGGAGGTCGGCACCGTGCAGCAGACCCGCCACGAGCCGTACCGGATTCGCGAACACGGCGACCGCCTGGTGCTGGAGTCCGAGATCCGCGGCAAGTGGGAACCGCTGTACCTGTTCACCGACAAACCGTTTCCGGTGATCGACCGTCGGGTCGGAAGTTGGTATGTGTCAACGTATCCGGGCTCGCACTTCGTCTACGGGCTGACCGTCGCGCTCGTCACCGACGAGGCGCGGTTCAACCTGCGCGGCCGTAATCTCGCGATCCATCGCAGAGACGGAAGCGAGCGGATCCGACTGGACAACGCCGCGCAAGTCGTCGAGGAGTTGACCGGTCGGTTCGGCATCGACCTCACCGGCCTGGGCGATGTTGAAGCCCGCGTCAGCCAGGTCCTGGACAGCTGACGACGACATCCCACGGATCGGCGGCGGCCAGCGTCATGCGGCCGAGCCGGCGCGCGTAATGCGCGGTGCTGCCGAAGTCGTCGATCCAGCTGCGGGCCCGCATGGTGGCCAGCCACAGCCGATATTCGCGCGTGACGCCGATCGCGCCGTGCAGTTGATGCGCGATGGTCGTGACCGGCTCCACCGCACGGCCGACGGACACCTTCGCCACCGTCACGGCGTAATCGGCCTGGTCGCTGTCGAATCCGTGGTCGGTGGCCGCGGCGATCGCCAATGCCGCTGCGGCGCGGGCCCGTTCGATCTCGCCGGCCATCGCGGCCAGGGAATGCTGTACGGCCTGGAACGCGGCCAGCGGCCTGCCGAACTGCTGCCGCTCGCGGGTATGCGCCACGGTCCACGCGGCGGCCGCGTCCATCGCGCCGACGATCTGCACGCACCGCGCCCACGCGCCGCGGCGAATCAACTCGTCAGCCACCGTCGGATCCAGCCGTGCCGCGCCGTCGACAGCCACATCGAATGCGAACGACCCGCGAGGCTCACCGGCCAGGTTGTGGCCGTCGGTGATCTGCGACGGCTCGACCACCGCGACATGTAGCTCGTCTCGCGTCCGCGCAGCCAGCACGACGGTGCCGCATCTTGGCCACGGCACATCGGCGGCCGTCCCGATGAGTCGTCGGTCCACAACCTCGGCCTCGGCGAGCGCAACGGTCAGCGGGCCGGTGCCGGGCACCGGCACGTCCTCCTCAGCGGCCAGCCACGCCGCCAACAGGTCCGTCTCGGCGATCGGAACCGCACCGGCATGACGCGCCAGACCCGACAGCACGACCGCAACCTCGGCAGCACCCGCGTCTCCGCTGCTGCTGAGCCGGCTCAATCCGGTGTCTTCGAGAGTGCGCCAGAGGGTTTCGTCGAAGTCCTCGGCCATGCCATGGCGGCGGGCGTCGAAGGAGCGGCGGCCGATGTCGTCGACCAATTGCGTCAACTCGTCCATGCCGCCCCCATGCTCTTGGCGACCACGCCGCGCAGCACTTCGTTCGTGCCACCGCGCAGGGTGAACAGTGGCGAATGCAGCCGCGCGGTGGCCAGCAGCGCGCGCAGTGGCGGCAGATGCGGCGAGCGGGCGTCGAGCGAGTCGATCAGGTCGGCCACGAGTTCGACGGTGTCCTGCTCGAAGCGGGTGCCGAGGTCCTTGACCAACGCGGCGCGCGTGGCGGCGTCACCGCCGCCGGACAGTGTGCGCGCCACCGACACCGACAACTGACGCAGCGAGATCATGCGCGCCATCAAATCGCCTACCTCGGCGGCGGTTCGGTCGTCGAAGATCCCGATCGCTCCTCGCGTCCGCGGTTCCTGTCCGCCGAGCGCGCGGATGGCGGCGAAGATCAGCGTCGCGGTGGACAGAATGCGTTCTGGACCACTGCGTTCGAACCCCAGCTCGGCGGTGACTTGGTGCCAACCGTTGCCGATCTGGCCCAGGACGTTGTCGTCGCTGACGAAGACCTCATCGAAGGTCACCTCGTTGAAGTGGTGTTCGCCGTTCATCAGCTCGATGGGGCTGATCGTGATTCCTGCGGAGTCGGTCGGCACGATGAACTGGCTGAACCCTGCGTGGCGGTGCTGAGGGTCGGGCGGGCTGGTCCGCGCCAGCACGACGATCTGGTGCGCGACGTGCGCGCCGCTGGTCCACACCTTGGTGCCGGTGAGCAACCAGCCGCCGTCGGTGGCGCTCGCACGGGTCTGCACGGCGGCCAGATCCGACCCCGCGCCGTGCTCGCTCATCCCGATCGCCGAGTACAGCTTGCCCGCCACGATCCGCGGCAGCAGCCGATGCCGCTGCTCCTCGGTGCCGAACGCCAACAGCCCCGGCGCCACCTGGCGGTCGGCGATCCAGTGCGCGGCCACGGGTGCGCCGTGGGCCAGCAACTCCTCGGTCACCACGTAGCGATGCAGGTAGCCGAGCCCGTGTCCGCCGTACTCCGTGGGGATGGTCAGCCCGACGAACCCGGCGTCGGCCAGCCGCGCAGAGAAGTCCGGATCCCATTTCGCCAGCCAGGAGTCGACGGCGGGGGTCCAGCCGTGTGCGGCGCGATCGGTGTCCAGGAACTCCCGGATCGACGTACGCAGCTCGGCCAGTTCCCCGTCGTTGGCGCACAGGGCGTCGAATTCGCTCACTGAAGAGGGCAGTCTAGTGAGCCGACCCGGTGAGCCGACCGCAGCAGGAATTGTCATGTCCAATTGCGCGGCCGCCGACCATACTCGGTGAACGTGACCGATCCGTCCCGCCGTGACCGCCTGCGCGAACTGCTCGACGCCGTCGTCGACTCCGACAACACCGACGTCGGCGACATGGCGCGCAGCAGCTTCGCGTCGGAATTCCACTTCTCCCGTGAGGTGCGCAGGCTCACGGGTGAGTCGCCGGCGGCGCTGCGGCGCCGGATCATGCTCGAGCGCGCGGCGTGGCGGTTGCGCGGCGGAGAGCAGGTGTCGACGGTGGCCGCCGAGGAGGGCTGGTCGTCGCCGGAGGTGTTCTCGCGCGCGTTTCGCCGCACGTTCGGGGTGCCGCCGTCGCGGGCCGCAGATGTCGCGTTCCGCGTGCCCGCGCCCAACGGTCTGCACTTCCACCCGCCGCAGTCGCTGTGGTTGGACAGCGACGGTGACACGAAGGAGCCCGACATTTCGCAATTGATGGTGGCGCATGACATCGCCGACACCGCAAACCTGATCGGCAAGGCGTCGCAGCTGTCGAAAGATCAATGGCTGGAGGAGGTTTCGCCGGGCCAAGTGATTCTGGATTGGGACGGACCGGAACCCAGCGTCGGTGCGGTGCTCGGGGCGATCGTGTGGACGAAGGAGGTCTGGTTGGCCACCATCGAAGGCCGCGACTTCCCGTCGAGGGCAGCCACTTCGCCGGAGACGACGACGGCGCTGCAGCTGGCTGAGTACCACGAGGAACTCGGAAGACGTTGGAGCGCAATAGTATCCGAGTACACCGCCGATGGCCGGCTCGGTGACACCATCATCGACGCGTTGTGCGATCCGCCGGAATCATTCCAGCTGTACGGGATCGTCGCGCATGTGTTGAACTACTCGGCTCACCGGAGGGGGCTGGCTCGCATGATGCTGGCGCGCCACGGTGTCCGCACCGACAACGGCGACCCGCTCGCGTGGATGAGGAGCAACTGACATGGCTACGATCTACTACACCGCATCCAGCATCGACGGCTACATCGTCGACGACCGAAACAGCCTGGACTGGTTGATATCCCGCGACATCGATGCCGACGGCCCGTTCGGATACGACGCCTTCAACGAGTCGGTGGGCGCGCTGGTGATGGGCGCGACGACCTACGAGTGGATCCTGGCCAACGAGTCTGGCGAGTGGCCGTACAAGCAGCCGACGTGGGTGTTGACGCATCGGCCGGGCATCGTGCGCGCCGGCCATCCGGTGCACGTCTATCACGGGGACGTGGCCGATTTGCACCCCAAACTGGTAGAGGCGGCGGGTGACCAGGATGTCTGGGTGGTCGGCGGCGGCGACGTGGCCGCGCAGTTCGCTCGTGCCGGATTGATCGACGAGATGATTGTCAGCTACGCGCCGTGCACGCTGGGGACGGGCGGGCGGCTGATGCCGGAGCGCACGGAGTGGAAGCTGGTGGAGTCGGGCGTCAACGGCGAATTCCTCTGCGCCCGTTGGCAAAAGGCCTAGTGGTCGACGGTCGGCACGCCGTATCGGCGGATGAACTCCCGTGACTTGATGAGGAATTCCATCTGCGTCACGACTTGCCGCAACGGTTCGGCGTTGCGAAGCAAACGGCACAGCACTACCGCCCCTTCCAGGGACGCGATGCAGGTGACGGCCAGCGACTGTGCCTCGGCGGCATCGAATCCGTCGGAGACAAAGGCCCGCGCCAGAGCGTCACGCCAGCGCTCGAAGATCTCGGTGGCGATGGCGGCCAGTTGTGTCTCGTCGGCGTCGCTCCCGATTGCGGCGGCGACCACCGGGCAGCCCGCGCCGTAGTCGCTCTCTTGCAGTGCTCGCTCCCAGAATCTGGTGAAGCCGCGCACCAGCGCGAGCGCGCCGCGATCGACCGCCGAGTCGATGCTTTCGGTGATCGCGTCACCGGCCCAGCGCAGCGCCTCGGCCAGGATCTGGTTTCTTCCTCCGGGGAAGTGGTAGTAGACCGAACCGCGGGGGGCGCCGCTGCGGGCGAGGACTTCGTCGATGGTCACGCCTGCCGCGCCGCGCTCGCGCATCACCTGGGCGGCACTCATCAGCATGTCGGTGCGCGTCGACCCGCGCTTCGACCGCGCCTTGGTTGCCTTCGTCTGGGGCGCGTCCTGACGGGTGCTCACGCCGCGGGGAGATTGCGCAGCACAGCTGGACGCCAACCGATTGCGCGGGCGGGGAATCGAAATAGCGGTCGACGACGTTCCGGCACACGGTGCGTGAACTGATGGCCGGCGACGTTGATCTCTATGACCCACATCGGGCGCCTCCTTGCGATTATGACAAAAAGCATAGAACGCGGTCCTGGTTCGCGCAACATGCCTGTCACGGTTTCTGCTGTTGACAGGGACTAACCCCGGGTAGAGCGCGTCTATTCCCGGCCCTTCCGGTCTGTGTTCAGCTGGCTAAATTATGGGGTATTGCATAATTCCTGCGATCGCGGTTCACTCAGGTCATGACAGCATCCGAGGTGACTTTGGAAACGGTGACGTTGGAGCGCGATGGCCATGTCCTGGTCATCGGGCTGAACCGGCCCTCTAAGCGCAACGCGTTCAACCTGGCGATGCTCGCCGACCTGTCTCGCGCCTATGGGCTGCTGGAGTCCGACGAATCGCTTCGCGCGGGCGTGCTTCTCGCGCATGGGGACCATTTCACGGCCGGGCTCGACCTGGTCGACGTCGGACCCCACATCGCCAGCGGTGGGCTCGAGTTTCCCGCCGGCGGGCGTGATCCGTGGCGGCTCGACGGGCCGTGGACCAAACCGGTTGTCGCAGCGGTGCACGGCTGGTGCATGACGCTGGGCATCGAATTGCTGCTGGCCGCCGACATCCGCGTGGCGGCCACCGGAACACGTTTCTCGCAGCTCGAGGTGCGCAGGGGGATCTACCCCTTCGGCGGCGCCACCATCCGGCTGCCGCAACAGGCCGGCTGGGGCAACGCGATGCGCTGGCTGCTGACCGGCGACGAGTTCGACGCTGAGGAGGCCAGGCGCATCGGCCTGGTGCAGGAGATCGTTCCCGACGCCGCAGAGGCGCAGGCGACGGCCCGCCGCATCGCGCACACCATCGCCGATCGGGCCGCGCCGCTCGGGGTCCAGGCGGTGCTGGCGTCGGCGCAGCTGGCCGGCCGGGAGGGCGAGGCCGCGGCGATCGAGCGGCTGCGTCCGGAGGTGAAAAAGCTGTTCGGCACCGCCGACGCCGCCGAGGGTGTGCAGTCGTTCGTCGAGCGGCGCGAAGCCCGATTCCGCGGCGCGTAGGACGCGTTACGCTCTGCGCAGTCGCGGAAGGGGCTGACGATGGGCCACTACAAGAGCAACGTGCGCGATCTCGAGTTCAACCTGTTCGAGGTGCTGGAGCTCGAGAAGGCGTTGGCAACGGGTGAGTTCGGCGATTTGGACGGCGAGTCGGTACGCCAGATGCTCGAAGAGGCGGTGCGGCTGGCCGAGGGACCGGTCGCCGAGTCGTTCGCGGTCGCCGACAGGAATCCGCCGACGTTCGACCCGCAGACCCACACGGTGTCGATACCGGAGCCGTTCAAGGAGTCATTGAAGGCATGGCGGCAGGGGGAGTGGTTCCGCATCGGCCTGGACGAGGCGCTCGGCGGGGTGCCCGCACCCGTGATGGTGGCGTGGGCGATCAACGAGTTGCCGCTGGGCGCCAATCCGCCTGTGTTTCTTTACATGGCGGGTCCGATCATGGCCGACATCCTCTACCACATCGGCAACGAGCAGCAGCGGCACTGGGCGCAGTTGGCCATCGAACGGAACTGGGCAGCGACGATGGTGCTCACCGAACCCGATGCCGGCTCCGACGTCGGCGCGGGCCGCACCAAGGCGGTTCAGCAGCCCGACGGCACGTGGCACATCGACGGGGTGAAGCGGTTCATCACCAACGGCGACACCGATGACATGTTCGAGAACATCATGCATCTGGTGCTCGCACGGCCCGAGGGTGCCGGTCCGGGGACGAAGGGGCTGAGCCTGTTCTTCGTACCGAAGTTCCTGTTCGACCCGGAGACGGGCGAGACCGTCGACCGCAATGGTGTGTTCGTCACCGGACTCGAACACAAGATGGGCCTGAAAGCCTCGGCCACTTGCGAACTCACGTTCGGCCAGCACGGAAAGCCCGCGGTGGGCTGGCTCGTCGGGGACGCTCACCAGGGCATCGTGCAGATGTTCAAGGTGATCGAGTACGCGCGAATGATGGTGGGTACGAAGGCGATTGCAACGCTGTCGACGGGCTACCTGAACGCACTGGAGTATGCGAAGACGCGGATTCAGGGCGCCGACATGACGCAGATGACGGACAAGACGGCGCCGCGCGTGACGATCATTCACCACCCGGATGTGCGGCGGGCATTGATGACGCAGCAGGCCTACGCCGAGGGGTTGCGGGCGCTGTACCTGTTCACCGCCGCGCATCAGGATCCGTCGGTGGCCGCGATCGTGACCGGCGCCGACGCCGAGTTGGCGGACCGGGTCAACGATCTGTTGCTGCCGATCGTCAAGGGCGTCGGCTCGGAACGGGCGTATCAATGCCTGACCGAGTCGCTGCAGACGTTCGGCGGATCCGGCTTTCTGCAGGACTATCCGATCGAGCAGTACATCCGCGATGCCAAGATCGACAGCCTCTACGAGGGCACGACGGCGATTCAGGCGCAGGACTTCTTCTTCCGCAAGATCGCTCGCGACAAGGGTGTTGCGCTGCAGCACGTCGTCGCGCAGATCCAGAAGTTCCTCGGAAGCGATACTGCGCGGCCCGAGTTGGCCGATGCCCGCGCGCTTTTGGCCACGGCGCTATCGGATGCGCAGGCGATGACGGCGGCGTTGACAGGGTATCTGCTGAGTGCCCAGGAGAATGCGCGCGAGCTCTATCGGCTCGGTCTGGAGGCGGTGCCGTTCCTGCTGGCGGTTGGTGATCTGCTGATCGGGTGGCTGTTGCTGGTGCATGCGGAGATCGCGCTGAACGCCATGGATGGTGATGTGTCCGAGAGTGAGCGATATTTCTACGCTGGAAAGGTCGCGGCCGCACGGTTTTTCGCGAAGAACGTGCTGCCGCGGTTGACGTCCGAAAGGAAGATCGTCGAAAGTGTGGATCTGACGATCATGGAACTACGAGAGGATGCATTCTGATGAAGGTGATCAAGTCGATCGACGATGCCGTTGCCGCGGTCGGAGAGGAACTCGGTGTCAGCGAATGGCAGGAGATCGACCAGGATCGCATCAACGCGTTCGCCGATGCGACAGGCGATCACCAGTGGATCCACATCGATGTCCAGCGCGCCAAGAAGGAGAGCCCCTACGGCACAACCATTGCGCACGGCTTCCTGACGCTGTCCATGATCCCGGCGCTGACGAAGGACAATTACCGCGTCGAGAACGCGAAGATGGCAATCAACTACGGGCTGAACAAGGTCCGGTTCATCGCTGCCGTGCCTGCGGGCGGGCGGATCCGGGCGCGCTCCGAACTGCTGGACGCGTCGAAGGTCGACGACACCACGGTCAACATGACGGTGAAGAACACCATCGAGTTGGAGGGGTCGAACAAGCCGGCCGCGGTGGCCGAAACCATTGTGCGGGTGCTGTTCTAGAGCGTGCGTCGACCGCCCGCGCGTGGAAGGTGGACGCGGTCGGTACGAATCGCGTTGCTAGCCAACGCATGTCACTGGGTCTTTGTCCGGCGCTGCGGGTACTGCAGACCGCCCTTTATCGCATCCAGGCGTCAACGGCTTGATTGCTAGGCCCGGAGTAACGTTGCCCCCATTCGTCCGGATCGCTTGGAATGACGGTTCCATCCGCGAGCGTGTACGTGGACCAGATCTGAGATTCCAACTGTCCCATGGCGTCCGGCGTGTTTGCCCCGGGCGCTTTGGCCGCCTCGCTGATGAAGACCTTGCCAGGGGGCGTGGGGGCGCCGCTGGGGTTCAAGGTCGGTGTGTCTGGCGGTAACTCCGGCTTCGGCTTGATGCCCGAGCCGGCGAAGGTGCCGAGTTTCGTCGGGACGCCGACTTGTCCTATCCCGTCACTGGCCTCGCTCGAGTCTGAACCCGGTGCGGCCCAGGCTATTCCAGCGAGTGGTACTGACAGGGTTCCCGCCGCGATCATGGCTACGATAGCCGTTTTGATCATGTTTGGTCCTCCATCTCGTGGTGGCGTAACGATGGCGATGCCCTTGTCGCGTTCCGCATGGGAATCGTCACTCTCTGATTGCGTGACGACGGCGGTAGCGCGCTACTGCAATGTCATCCGGATCGCCGCGGTGCTAGTGAGTGACTGCGATGAGCAAAACGGCCATCCAGCCTGCCATCTGGGTCGGACAAACTCGGCTGCGGCCCGGGTGGTTATCCACAGTCGTGATTTCATCCACAGGTGTGGGTTGTGGTGGGGTTTTGGGG
>NZ_PDCP01000071.1 GCF_002553505.1 Mycolicibacterium agri
GGGCAATGCTCCGCGACCACGCCGTCTACCAGCCCACAACTACTGCTGCGGCCGCTTGACAACGTCATTGAGAATCTCCTTCATCGGTTTTCGGAGTCGGCCACGATCGACCGCGCCGTATCGTCCGACCAGACGCCGAGCACGTCGGCGAGGTCGACGATCGAAATCCGTTCCCGCAGCAGGTGACAGTTCCGCAGCGCCCACGTCAACAGGCGATCGTCGTAGCCGGAGCCGAGATCCTCGGCGCGCGTGGGCAGTCCACTGGCGTGGCTGACGTCGTCGAACTGTTCCGGCGTCGGCAGGCTCAGCGACCGTATGAACTCATCCCAGTCGCTGACCAACGCCTCGACGTCGGTTCGGTGCTCCTGCAGCCAGTTTCGTTTGGCCGAGTACGCCGTCCAACACTCCTCGACCGTCTTCGCGCCGAGCTCGGCGAACGCCAGCGCCACCGCATCCCGGCTGGCCGCCTCGTCGGGCACCCGGATCTGCACAGGGCCCGACCTGATCGCGCGGTCGACGAGTTGCCACACTCGCAACGCGAGGCGCGTCGCCACGGTGACCTGCATGCCGTGCGGGGCGGCAGGCCCAAGCCGTTGCGCCAGGGCCATTTCCAGCAGATGCGACACCGCGTGTTCGCTGCCCGACGCGGGTGCGGTCGACCCGACGATGCCCATCGACAGCCCGCTGCCCGCCAGCAGACGCGCCAGATCGGCCAGCCCGTCCGGCTCGGCGTCACGGGTCGCCCGTGCCAGCGACGGCAGCGCGGGCATGGCGGCGAGCACCTGTTCGACGACCGCCGCATCGTAGCCGGGTCCGTGACCGAGGCGGGCCGCCAACTGCCACTCGGCCACCGCATTGGGCACCGTGGACAGGTCGCCCACCCCGGCGAGGTTCAGCCGCTGCGGGGCCGAGCCGAGGATGTCGGAGTCCGCGACGAGCATGTCGGGCCACCGCGAGACCACGGTGCGTTTGGCGCCCGCAATGACCAGAACACTGCGGTCGGCGATGAAACCGTTGATGCTGCACGCTGTTTGCACCGCGACGTGGCGGCTGCCCGTGTGTTGCGCGGTGATCTTGGCGATGTCGGTGAGCGTGCCTGCGCCGACCGACACCAACAACTGCGAGGAGCCGACTTCGGCAACCGCCCGCTCGACGGTGTCTTCGTCGGCCCGCACGGTTCCCTCGCCGAGCTGGATGACGCGGCAGCCGCCGAGCTGCTCGGACAGCCGGTCGACGACCGATCCCGCGGGCGTGCGGTAGGGGCCGCCGTCGCTGACGATCACCGGCGCAGGCGGTCCCTGCCGACTACTGGCGTCGGCGACCGCACCGTCCAAAACCGAAGTACCGACCCGGATATCGATGTCGGGCAGATTGGCGTAGCCGCGCGAGCGCAGTTCGGTGAGAAGCGCGTTGGGGTCCGGCACCGCGGTCATGTCGACCGAACCGCGCAGTCGGGGCCGTGCGCCAGCGCCGATTCGACGGCGTCGAACGCGGCCAGGTACCGGTTGTATGCGTCGGTGTAGACCCGGTGCACGGCGGAGTCGGGTTCGATGGCGATCGGATCCAGTTGCACCGCAACAGAAGCCGCTGCGAAATCACGGAACACACCCGCACCGACCCCGGCGATCATCGCCGCCCCGACGGCGGTCGCCTCGTCGGTCAGGACCCGGCGCACCGGCGTGCCGAGGACGTTGGCCTTGATGGAGGCCCACAGATCGTCTCGCGCACCGCCACCGACGATGCGGACCTCGCCGTCACCGAGGCCAAGGGCGCGAAGACGGTCGACGATGTCGCGAAGCGCGTAGGCGCAGCCTTCCAATACCGCACGCGCCGCATGCGCGGAGGTGTGATTCATCGCCAGGCCGAGGAATGCGCCCCGCATGGTGTCGTTCCATCGCGGCGCGGTCGCCCCCGACAGCGCAGGCAGGAAAAGCACGCCGTCGCTGCCTGGCGGCGCCCCACGCGCGCGGTCGAAGATGTCGCCCTGCGGGATGCCGAGCAGTCCCTTGGCCAGCCACAAAGTGCTTCCCCCGCTGACAAATCCGGGGTTTTCGATCAGCCATGTTCCCGGGACCGCGTGGCCGTGGGTTTCCACCAGGCCCTGCGGATCATGCAGGGGCTCGGTGGCCACCGTCGTGACCGGTTCCGCGGTGCCGGTGACGTCGACCACCACGCCCGACTCGATGGCGCCGGCGCCGACGGATGCGGCGTGCTCGTCGCCGGTCCCGACGACGAGCACACACTTGGCGGGCAGTCCGAGCTCAGCCGCGACGTCGGGTAGCAGTGTGCCGACGACGTCTGTGGACGGCAGGACCTGCGGCAGCATGGCCGGGTCGAGTCCCGCGGCGTCACAGAGTTCGGCGTCGAAGTCACCCTTGCCGACGTCGTAGACCATCGTCGACGACGCGTTCGCGGCGTCCTGCGCGTAACTCCGCGAAAGATAGTGCAACACAAAGGATCCGGCAGGGGCCAGCATGACGGTGTGCCGCCAGACGTCCGGTTCGTGGTCGCGGATCCACATCATCTTCGGCGCGCTGTGCGAGGCGTCGGCCACCAGACCGGTCCGTTCGGCCAGCAGGTCGGCGCCCACCTTCGCGGTCAGTTGCTCGCATTCGTCGGTGGCACGCTTGTCCAACCAGATGATGGCCGCGCGCAGGGGCGCTCCGACGGCGTCGCACGCGACGACCCCGTCGACCTGACTGCCCAATCCCATGGCCACCACCTGGTCTGCCGGCACATCCCGGGTCGCTGCGCGGACTGCGTCACGCAAAGCGGTGCAGTACGCGTGGGGATCCTGTTCGGCCCAGCCGTCGTGTTCGTGCACCATGGTCAGCGGCGCCGAGCCGCAGGACACGACTTCGCCTGCCTGGTCGACAATCACCGCCTTGATGCTCTGTGAGCCGACGTCGACTCCGAGAACCAGAGACACGACTCCCCCTCACGGTGGCGGTGAACAACATGAAAGGCACGGTGAGCGGGGAGGATTGGGCGGCGATCCTCCCCGCCGGTCACATCACCTACGGCTGGACGACTCGTCGTCGGATGACCGCGACGCCGCCTCTTCTTCTGCCGCAATGTCGGCGACGGAGACCGTTCCGTAACCCTCCTCCTGGAGGTTCGCGCCGTGCCTACCGTGCGACATCGCGAACTCCTCCTCCGGTGAGAGCACCAGCTTGTGGCGCCCTCGGACGGCGAAGTAGATCAGCCCGATCACGAAGTACACCGCCGTCCCGTAGACGCCGGGCCGGTAGTCCTCGTTGAGGAACAGTGACACCAGGGCCACCAACGCGATCGCGCCGGCTATCGCCGCACCCCACTGACCGACCGGGCTGCGGTAGGGCCGTTCGATGTGCGGCAGCCTGCGGCGCAACACGATGAACGCCAGCGACTGCATGAAATAGGAGATGACGGCGCCGAATACGGCCATGTACAGCAGCGCGCCGACGATCTTGCCCGCAACGGCGCTTTCGCTCTGGCCGAGGAAGTAGATCACCAGCGAGAGGATGTAGCCGATCACGGCGCCTGCAATCAGCGCGACGTAGGGCGTGTGCCTCGTCCCATGAGTCAACGACAGCACCTGCGGGAAGTAGCCCGCTCGCGACAGCGAATAGGTGTTGCGGCCGTAGGCGTAGATGATCGTGAAGAAGCTGGCGATCAGGCCGATCAGCGCGAGGATGCCAAGCAGCGAAGATCCGACACCCTCGCCGAAGACCGCCTTGAATCCGTCGAAGAACGGCGTTGCCGACGTGCCGATTTCGGCTGCGCCGCCACCGACGCCGGTGTTCAGGAACAGGATGCCGACGCCCAAGAACATCAGGGTGGTCAGACCCCAGATCGTCGCGCGTGGGATGTCGCGCTTCGGATCATGCGACTCCTCGGCGGCCAGCGGCAGTTCCTCGATCGCGAGGTAGAACCAGATCGCGAACGGTAGAGCGGGGAAGATTCCCGCTATGCCCTTGGGCAGGAAGCTGTTACCGCCCTCCTCCGGCGGGATGTTGGTCAGCAGGCTTGCGTCGAACTTGCCGCTGAACAGCACGGAGAGGAAGAAGAACACCAGAACGGCAAGCGCCGCGACGGTGATCGCGACGGTGAACCGCATGGTGATCTCGATGCCGAGGATGTTGATCCCGACGAAGATGATGTAGTACACCGCCCACCACAGCACCGGGCTGTTCCACCAGCCGGTGGTTCCGGTCAGGTCGTAGACGATGTCATGGGAGAGGAACCCCATTGCGCCCACCACCACGGCGGGCGTGATGACGTATTCCATGTTCTCGGCCAGCCCGGTGATGAAGCCGCCCCACGGGCCCATCGCCGACCGGGAGAACGAGTAAGCACCGCCGGTGTGCGGCAACGCCGGTGACATCTCGGCGATGGAAAAGCACAGGCCGTAGTACATGATCGTGATGACCACCGCGGCGATCAGCAGGCCGCCGAAGCCGCCCGCGTCAAGGCCGAGGTTCCAGCCGTAGAAGTCGCCCGAGATGACCGCCCCGACACCGAGGGCCCAGAGGGACCAGAAGGCGGCGTGACGGCGCAACTGCCGTTTCTCGAAATACCCGTGTTCGGCCTCGCGATACGTGACCGAACCGACTGCGCGCGTGTTATCCGCCATCGCTCCTCCTCGGCTCCCGGCTGGCTGTACGAGCACAAGTTGTCAGACAACTTGGACAATAAACCCGGTGAGATACGAGGTCAACGACTTTTGACAAATATTTACGCGCACGTCAGCGCCAAAGGTAGGACAACAGACCTTTGGCGTCCTATTGTGCCTATGCGAGTTTCAAGCGAGTTCCACCCCACCTCTGTTAAGGAGATCGCTGTGCCAGAAGGCCACGAACATCTCACCGACGACGAAAAGCATCTCGCCAAGCTCGGCTACGTACAGGAATTGCAGCGTTCGTGGTCCGGATTCAGTAACTTCGCGATCTCGTTCTCGATCATCTCGATCCTGGCGGGCTGCTTCACCTCGTTCGGCCTCGGCTGGAACAACGGCGGGCCCGCCGCCATCGCATGGGGTTGGCCCCTGGTCTCGGTATTCATCCTGATCATCGGGCTGTGCATGTCCGAACTCGTCTCGGCGTTCCCGACGTCGGGCGGAATCTATTGGTGGGCAGCCAAACTCGGCGGACCCAAGGCCGGCTTCTACACCGGATGGCTGAACCTGATCGGGTTGATCGCGATCCTGGCGTCGGTGTCCTATGGCTGCGCGACGTTCGTCGACCTCACGCTCGGCACGTTCAGCGAAAGCTGGCTGGCCGGCTACAGCCTGACGCGCACGTTCGTCTTGTTCGTGATCATCCTGGCCGCGTCGGCGACCATCAACATCTTCTCCAGCCACCTGCTGGCGATCATCAACAACGTCTCGGTGTGGTGGCACGTGATCGGCGCGGCCGTGGTGGTGCTGATCCTGTTCCTGATCCCCGAGCAGCACGCCAGCTTCAGCGAGGTGTTCGCCACCACGATCAACAACACCGGCATGTTCGGCGGCGAGAAAGGTTGGGGCTGGCTCATCTTTGTGTTGCCGATCGCGGCGATCCTGACCCAGTACACGATCACCGGCTACGACGCGTCGGCGCACCTTTCCGAAGAGACCAAGAGCGCCGCCGAAGGCGCCGCCAAGGGCATCTGGCGGTCGATCTTCTACTCGGCCATCGGCGGCTGGATCGTCCTGCTGTCGTTTTTGTTCGCCGTCCAGGACCCCGACGAGGTGTCGGCCTCCGGCGGCGCGGTGGTGACGATCTTCAACCAGGCGCTGTCCACCAAGTGGGTCGGCACGGTGCTGCTGATTTCGGCCGCCGGGCAGTTCTTCTGCACCACCGCCTGCCAGACCAGCGCCTCGCGGATGCTGTTTGCGTTCAGCCGCGACCGCGCGGTCCCGGGGCATCAGCTGTGGGCGAAAGTGAGCAAGAACAAGGTGCCCGCCAACGGCGTGGTCGTCACCGCCGTGCTCGCAGCGGCCATCACGCTGCCCGCCCTGGTGCCCGTGGACGTCAACGGCGCACCCGTGCCCGTCGCGTTCTTCGCGGTGGTCTCGATCGGCGTGGTCGGGCTCTACCTGTGCTTCGCCGTGCCCATCTATCTGCGCTGGCGGATGGGTGACGCGTTCGAGGTCGGCAGCTGGAACCTGCGCGGACACCACAAGTGGATGGCGCCGGTCGCGGTGATCGAGATCATCATCACCTCGATCATCGCGCTGTTCCCCTACAGCAACGCGGGCATGCCGTGGGATCCCAGCTTCGAGTGGAAATCGGTCAACTACACGCCGATCCTCGTCGGCTCCGTACTCATCCTGCTGTGGATCTACTGGCACGCATCGG
Organism: Mycolicibacterium agri; assembly: GCF_002553505.1. Lineage (GTDB taxonomy): Bacteria > Actinomycetota > Actinomycetes > Mycobacteriales > Mycobacteriaceae > Mycobacterium > Mycobacterium agri. Next base: position 6,321 of record NZ_PDCP01000071.1, read on the forward strand.
TCAAAAACTGGTTTACCGGGCCCATCCGGCAGGTAGATGAAACGGGTGAACAGTTGGAAGGCGCCTCCTAGCCGCTCCGCAGGTCCCGGCCAGCCCGAAGGTCCCGCGAACTCCGCCTCAGCCGACCCGGCGTTTGGTCCCCGGCCGCGCCGGGTGGGCGACCACCCGGTAGGGTCGAACTGATGTGTGGAGCCACCGGCGAGGTGCGACTCGACGGCCGAGCACCTGATATTGCGGCAGTTTCGGCAATGGCCGAGGCGATGGCCCCGCGCGGCCCGGACGGCGCAGGAGCCTGGTCGTCGGGCCGGGTGGCTCTCGGCCACCGCCGACTGAAGATCATCGACCTCTCCGAAGCCGGCGGGCAACCGATGATCGACAGCGAACTCGGGCTGGCCATCGCCTGGAACGGGTGCATCTACAACTACGAGGATCTGCGCCGCGAACTGTCCGGGCACGGCTACCGGTTCTTCTCCCACAGCGACACCGAGGTGCTGCTGAAGGCCTACCACCACTGGGGCGATCGCTTCGTCGACCACCTGTACGGCATGTTCGCCTTCGCGATCGTCGAACGCGACAGCGGCAGGGTGTTGCTCGGCCGCGACCGCCTCGGCATCAAACCGCTCTACATCACCGAGGACGCTCACCGCCTGCGGTTCGCCTCGTCACTGCCCGCTCTGCTGGCCGGCGGCGGCGTCGACACCCGCATCGATCCGGTCGCGCTGCACAACTACCTCACGTTCCACTCCGTCGTGCCGCCGCCACGCACGATCCTGCGCGGGGTCGCCAAGATCCCGCCTGCCACGCTGATCGCGATCGAACCCGACGGCAGGCGCACCACCACCACGTACTGGGAGCCCGACTTCACCCGCAGCGAGGAGCGCAAGGACTGGTCCGAAAGGGATTGGGAAGACGCGGTTTTGGCCGCACTGCGGGTCGCTGTCGACCGCCGCATGGTGGCCGACGTGCCGGTGGGCTGCCTGCTCTCCGGTGGCGTCGACTCCAGCCTGATCGTCGGCCTGCTGGCCGAAGCGGGACAGACCGGACTCAAGACGTTCTCCATCGGCTTCGAGTCCGTCGGCGGCGTCGAGGGCGACGAGTTCAAGTGGTCCGACATCGTGGCCGACCGATTCGGCACCGACCACCATCAGATCCGGATCCCCTCCGAGCGGATGCTGCCCGCGCTCGACGGCGCGATCGGCGCGATGAGCGAACCCATGGTCAGCCACGACTGCGTCGCCTTCTATCTGCTCAGCCAGGAAGTGGCCAAGCACGTCAAGGTGGTGCAGTCGGGTCAGGGCGCCGACGAGGTGTTCGCCGGATACCACTGGTATCCGCCGATGGGCGAGCCCGCCGCCGCCTCGCTGGACGGCTCCGTATCGGCCTACCGCACAGCGTTTTTCGACCGGGACGCCAGCGGCGTGGAGGCGCTCGCAGCACAATCCCACGTCGCGGACGACGACCCGAGCAGGCGCTTCGTCACCGAACACTTCGCCCGCGCGGGCGCCGAGACCGGTGTCGACCGCGCGCTGCGGTTGGACACCATGGTGATGCTGGTCGACGACCCGGTCAAACGGGTCGACAACATGACCATGGCCTGGGGTTTGGAGGGTCGCGTGCCGTTCCTCGACCATGAGGTCGTCGAACTGGCAGCGAGCTGTCCGCCGGAACTGAAGACCGCACAGGGCGGCAAGGGTGTGCTCAAGGAGGCCGCGCGACGGGTGATCCCGTCGGAGGTGATCGACCGGCCAAAGGGCTACTTCCCCGTGCCCGCCCTGACCCATCTCGAAGGGCCCTATCTGGATATGGTCCGCGATGCTCTCTACGCGCCGGTTGCCAAGGAACGCGGGCTGTTTCGCCCCGAGGCGGTCGACGCGCTGCTCGCCGACCCGAACGGGCGGCTGACCCCGTTGCGCGGCAACGAGCTGTGGCAGATCGCGCTGCTCGAGCTGTGGCTGCAACGGCACGGCATCACGGGCCCCGCCGCATGAGCATGACCGAGAATCCCACTGACCACACCGAGGAGATCACCCTCGGGCTGCACGACGCCACTCCCCCGCACCTCGTCGACGCGATGGCCGACAACGTGGTGCTCGAATTGGGTTGGGGACGCCTGCTTTTCGGCCAGACGTTCGCCGACGCGGACGAACTCGCCGAGGCGCTGCGCGGCGAGACCTACGGCAGGCGCGACATCTGCATCTACGCCCGCGAGCCGCACGTGCTGGTCTCGAGGGCGCCCGCGGAACTGTTCATCGACCCCAGCCACACCTACCGGCTGCGGTTCTCCGGCGAGGACGAAGCCGCGCCCGCGACGACGGGTTTCACGGTGCGTCCGCTGCAGAGCGAGGCCGAAGCCGACGCCATGAACAACGTCTACGTGCGCTGCGGCATGGTGCCTGCCCCAACCGACGTCATCTGGGACAACCACCTCAACCTCGAGCCGGTCGACTACCTCGTCGCGGTCCGCGACGACGACGGCTCGGTGTTGGGCACCGTGACCGGCGTCGACCACAAGATGCTGTTCAACGACCCGGAGAACGGCTCGAGCCTGTGGACGCTTGCCGTCGACCCGACGACCAGCCTGCCCGGCGTCGGCGCGGCGCTGACCCGCGCGCTCGCCGCGCTCTACCGCGACCGCGGGCGCGCCTACATGGACCTGTCGGTCACCCACGACAACGTCGCCGCCATCGGCTTGTACGAGAAGTTGGGGTTCCAGCGCGTTCCGGTGATGGCGGTCAAGCGCAAGAACGCCATCAACGAGCCGCTGTTCACGCACCCGCCCGAGACGGTCGACGACCTCAACCCCTACGCGCGCATCATCGCCGACGAGGCCATGCGGCGCGGTATCTGGGTCGAGGTGCTCGACGCCGGGGCGGGCGAGATGCGGCTGTCCCACGGCGGCCGCACCGTCATCACGCGAGAGTCGTTGTCGGAGTTCACCTCTGCGGTGGCGATGAGCCGCTGCGACGACAAGCGTCAGACCCGGCGCATCGTCGGCGAGGCGGGCATCATCGTGCCGCGCGGACGGCTGGTCACCTTCGACGAAGAGGACCACAAGTTCCTGGCCGAGGTCGGCGACGTGGTGGTCAAGCCGACCAGGGGCGAGCAGGGCAAGGGCATCACCGTCGGCGTCGACGGCCCCGAGGACCTGGATCGCGCGCTGGCACGCGCCCGCGAGCAGCATCCCGAGGTGCTCATCGAGCAGCGGGCCAGGGGCGACGACCTCCGGCTGGTCGTGATCGACGGCAAAGTCGTCGCGGCCGCGATCCGCAGGCCCGCCGAGATCGTCGGCACCGGCCATCACACCATTCGCGAGTTGATCGAGGCGCAGAGCCGTCGGCGGGAGGCCGCCACCGGCGGCGAGTCACGCATCCCGATCGACGCGGTGACCGAGGGGACGGTCGCCGAGGCCGGATGGTCGTTCGACGATGTGCTGCCCGAAGGCGAGCGGTTGCGCGTGCGCCGCACCGCCAACCTTCACCAGGGCGGCACCATTCACGACGTCACCGCCGAGGTACACCCCGAGCTGTGCCGGGTGGCGGTCAAGGCGGCCGAGGCGATCGGCATCCCGGTAACCGGCATCGACCTGTTGGTGCCCGACGTGACCAAGGACGAGTACGTCTTCATCGAGGCCAACGAGCGTCCTGGGCTGGCCAACCACGAGCCGCAGCCGACCGCGGCGGCCTTCATCGACTACCTGTTCCCGACCACCACCGGGTTGCCGCAGCCGTGGAAACCCGATCAAGCGCCTGACCAGGGATAGGGCGAAGCTCACCAGGTGCTGGTGCGCAGCACGATCTCGGCGGCCAGTTGCGCGGTTGACTCCTGCGCGTTGCGTCGCCCGAGCAGTTCCACCAAGCGGAAGTCGCCGTAGACGTAACGCTGGCTGGCCTGCGCCACCGCCCGCGCCGCCGGCGAGGTGACCAGCGCGGTGGTGTTCATCTCGACCGGTGGGCAGTGCTCGTCGCGGATGACACCGGACAGGTCAGCCACCCGGGGATGGCCGCGGTCGATCACGACGAGGCCGATGAAGCGGTCCAGGCGGGTGGCGGCCAGTTCCCACGCGAGTTCGCCGCCGACACGGTCGCCGACCACCAGACCCCACTGCACATCGAGCATGTCCATGATGCCGACGACCGACTTTGCCGTCAGTCGCGGATCGGGCCCGATGACGATGGTGCGCAGCGACGCGGTGTGCAGCCGTTGACATACCGCCTCGTATGCCGACGCGGCTTGCTGCGCGGCGCCGAGCAATACCACGACGGACCCCTTGTCCGGGCCGGAGACATCGACTGGAACAGGGAAACCGTCGACGGTGACCATCGTCGAGGGCATTGCGTCAAACTACAGCGAGACGGCGCTCGATGGGAATGTTTTCGGCGGTCTGGACCCATCGGTCAGCTGGTCGCCAGTCGACCCGCCTGGGCGTCAGTGATTTCTAGAAACGTTTGCGGCAGCGAACCTTTGACCGCAATCTGCGGATTCGGTGTGGCGAACGCTATGCCGAAAACCGCCATGGCGCCGACGTTTTCGAAAGAAAAGAAAACGCTGCTTTTCGCGCCGTTGAGGTCCATCGTCTGCTCGTAGACGAGTGCGTCGGGCCTGCCGGCCTGCAACCGGGTGGTGGTCATGGGGATACCCTCCGACGACGGGTCGAAGAAGGTCTGATAGCTCGCGCAGCGTTCGGCGGTGGCGGCGAGGTTGTCCAGATCCAGGTTCCAGGTCAGCACGGTCATCACGATCCGGGCACCGTCGTAGGCGACGACGTACTTCGCCGCGCTGCCCGCGCCGCGTTCGGCCGACGCGGCGATCACCCGCGTCAGTCCGTCGGAGCAGCCTTCCGGTTTCGACAGCATCGGCGGCGGGCCGCCCGCGCCGTCGGGGATGCCCGGCTTGTCGATGATGCGGTCGTACTGCACTCCGGGTGGAAAGTCCTCGGCGGTCAGCACGGTTTTCTCCAGCTTGGCGCCGGGCCACGTAGCGGTGCCTGCGATGGTGGTGGCGCATCCGGCCAGTGCGGTGACCGCGATGAGCGTCAGCGCACCCAGCCCCCCGCGCCGCCTGAACATGTGCCCAGGCTACCGCCGCAATGTTGCTGCGGGGGCGGTGCCGGCTAGCAGTTCGACTTGTAGGCGGCCGCGCCCCCTTCACCGTTGAGGTTGTCCTGCGTGATGATCGTGAATCCGGTCTGCACCCTCGTGGTGTTGTCGCCGCCGTCCAGCGCCGTCACGGCCTCGTCGACGCCGAATTTGCCGATCAGCCCGGGATCCTGGGCCACGAGGGCCTGAACGGTGCCGTCCCGCAGCGCCTGCATCTGGTTGGGGCCGGCGTCGAAGCCGACCACCGACACCTGGCCGGCCTTGCCGGCCTGCCGCACACCGGTGGCCGAACCCTCGGCCGAGAAGATGTTGGTTGCGAAGACGCCGACGAGATCCGGATCCTTCTGCAACTGCGCGCCGATCAGCTGCGCGGCCGTCGCCGGATCGTTGTGGCTGTACTGGACGCCGACATACTGAAAGTTGCTGTCCGCCTTGACCGCATCCTCGAATCCCTTGGCGCGCGCGTCGGTGGTCGAGACGCCGGGATCGACGTTCATCACCATGACCTTGCCGCCCTCGGGGCGCAGCTTCTTGATTGCTTCGAACGCCGCCCTGCCGCCGCCTTCGTTGTCGCTGGCGATCTCGGAGACCGCGTATGACGGGTCCTCGGTGGTGGTGTCGACGAGGACGACCTTGATTCCGGCCGCGGCCGCCTGCTGCAGGGGTTGTTGCATGGCCTTCACATCGGTGGGCGCGACGAGCACCGCGTCGGGCCGTGCGGCCACGATCGAGTCGAGGATCGGCTTCTGCAGCGTCGGGTCGAACTTCTGCGGCCCCTGGGTGTCGAGTTTGACCCCCAGCTTCGCCGCCTCTTCTTGCGCCCCGCACTGCATGGTGATGTAGAACTGGTCGCCCGCCACGCCCTGCAGCAGCGCAATGTTGTACTCCTTGCTGGCTTTTGGCGGTGCCGCCACCGTCGTCGCCATCGTTTCCGGCGCGTTGCCGCCCGCTTCTCCCGCGTCTTCGGAAGCCTGCGGTTTCGACGAGGTGCAGGACGACATGGCGAGAACTATCGAGCCCAACGTTCCCGCGACCAGCATTGCGCGCTTGCGGTTCACTGAGGTTCCTTTCGTTGCGACTGGCGTTTGAAGATGTTGTGGGAGCGCGCACCGCGCTGCGCCGCGGCGCGGCGGGACTGGTCGACGTAGACGGCGGCGATCAGCACGGTGCCGACCGCGACGCCCTGCCAGAACGGCTGGACTCCGATGATGACGAAACCCGACTGCAGCACGGCGGGGATGAACAGGCCGACCACGGTGCCGAAGATGCTGCCCTCGCCGCCGAAGATGGATGTGCCGCCGATGACCACCGCGGCGATCACGTTGAGGTTGGTCAGCGACTGTCCCGCGATGGTGGTGGTGCCGAACTGCGCCAGGGTGAGGATCGCCCCGACCCCGGCGAGCGTTCCTGCGAGCGCGTATACGAGCACGAGGTGCCGCGTCACCTTGATGCCGGTGCGCCGCGCCGCCTCCGCGTTGGAGCCGATCGCATACGTGTACCGGCCGAACTTGGTCTTGTGCAACACGATTGCGCCGACGATCACGACGACCAGGGCCACGAATGGCAGGCCGGGAATGCCGAGCACCTTGGTGTAGACGCTGAAGTCGGTGAGTTCGGTAGGTACGGAGCGGATGTCGATGCCGCCGGTGAGCACCTGCGCGAGACCGAGCGCGATGGAAAGGGTGCCGAGGGTGACGATCAGCGCAGGCACTCTGGCCACCGCCACGAGCACCCCGTTGACGATGCCCCAGGCGAGTCCGCCGACGATCGCGACGGCGAGCCCGGTGGCCGCCACGCCCGGCCCCGCGCCACCCATCGCCTCCATCACCTTCGCCGACACCACCGACGCGAACACCAGCACCGAGCCGACCGACAGGTCGATGCCCGCGGTGATGATGACGAAGGTCATGCCGACCCCGAGCACTGCCCACACCGCGACGTTCTCGGAGATCAAGGTGAAGTTGCCGGTGGACATGAAGCGGCTGCCCGCGATGACGGCGAAGAACACACAGATGACGATCAGGACGCCGAGGATCCAGAACGCCTGCAGTCCGACAACGCGTTTGAGGAACGGCTGATCGGAATCCATCCCGTCGGCCCCAGTGACGACGGCTTGCTGGCTCGCGACGGTGCTCATGCCGCGCCGTCCCGTGCGTCCAGCGCACCCGTCATTGCGCCGACGAGTTCTTCGACGGTGGTTTGGTGACCGGGATACGTGGCGACGCGCTTGCCCAGTCGCAGGACCTGGATGCGGTCACACACCTCGAGCACGTGTGGCATCGAATGGCTGATGAACACCACCGCGATGCCCTTGTCGCGCACCCGCTTGATGGACTCCAGCACGTTCTTGGTCTGCACGACACCGAGCGCGGCGGTCGGCTCGTCGAGGATCAGCACCCTTTTGGCCCATGCCATCGCCCTGGCGATGGCGATGCCCTGCCGCTGACCGCCCGACATCGAACCGACAGGTGCACTAAGCGATCTCACCGTCGCACCCAGTTCGGCGAAGGACTGGGCGGCGCGGCCGCGCATCTCCTTCTCGTCCATGAAGCCGAGATGGCCGAGGATGCCCTTGCGAGCAATCTCCCTGCCGAGGAACACATTCTGGACGGGGTTGAGGTGCGGCGCGAGAGCCAGGTCTTGGTAGACGACCTCGATGCCCACCTCTTCTGCGTCTCTCGGGCCTGCGAACCGCACCCGTTCGCCTCTGAAGTAGATCTCGCCGTCGTCCAGGTCGAGGTTGCCCGACAGAGCCTTGATCAGCGTCGACTTGCCCGCTCCGTTGTCGCCGATCAGGCCGACGATCTCACCTTCGTGCACGTCGAAGTCCGCGCCGTCCAGCGCGCGCACGTGACCGAAGCTGCGGGAGAGCCCACGCGCTTGGAGGATCGGGGTCATGCGGCACCTCCTTGTGTGGTCGGTGTGCGCTGCGGCGGCCACGACTCGCCGGCACGGCACACCAGAAGCTGAGCGTCACCGTCGACATGCCAGTCGCCGCACGAGGCGGGCACCACGAGCGTGTCGCCTGCGGCCAGGTGCAACGGGTCGCCGTGCGCGGATTGCAGCGACCCGGCGCCGGACAGCACCACCGCGACGGCGAACCCGGCAGGCATATCGGCATGCGGCGCAAGCAAATCCATCCGGAAGAACTCGGCGGCCGCGTCGGGCAGCACGGAGGTCACCCCGCAGGCGGTGGCGTGGCGCACCAGCTGGTCGACGTCGCCGAGGGGTGACGATTCGACGGCCGACAGCGCGACGTCACGGTCGAGGCCGAGGAAGATCTCGTCGTCGGCGGCTGTGGTGTTGACCCGCTCAAGCAGGATCGACTGGTCGGTCGGTTCCTGCGCCTCGACGAGCAACACCCCGCGTCCGATGGCATGAGGTGTGCCGCCGGGAACCAGCACGCCGTCGCCCGGCCGCACCGGGATCCGGTGCATCAGCGCGAGCATCGCCTCGGTGTCCTGGGCCTCAACGATCGCCGAGAGCCGTTCGGGCGCAACCGCTTCGCGCCACCCCACCCAGACGGCGGCGTCGCCGTCGGCGCGCAGGATGTACCACGCCTCGGTCTTGCCGTATGGGCAGTCCAGATGTCTGCACGCGAATTCGCGGGTGGGATGCACGTGCACGGGCAGCCGCTGCCCGGCGTCCAGCAGCTTGACTAGTAGGCCGGTGTCGCCGGGCGCGCCGTCGTCGCGGCCGAGCCAGCCGACCGGATCGTCACGGACCGCGTCACGCAGCAGTGTGCCGTCGGCAAGCCGCGCCGGACCGAGGTTCGGCTCGCCGAACCGGGCGACGGTGGCGCCGATCCACTCCTCGGGCGAAAAGTCCCCGACCGGCGGCAGGCCGCGCCATGCGGCCAAGGCCGGACCGCCGGCATACCAGTGCGGCACCACATTCGGAGGTAGCAACTGCGGCCGCGCGGTCACTCGTGCTGTAACCCGCGCCACTCAGCGATTGGCATGTGCCGGACAGTACGCCATCTTCCGCGTTATGTCACCGGTGTCAGAAAATTCTCTGTCATCGGTGTCATACTGACCGCTGACCGACGAGGAGGACGACCGATGGTCACGATGCGCGACGTCGCCCAGCGCGCCGGCGTGAGCGCGAAGACGGTCTCGCGGGTGATCAACAACGACCGCTACGTCTCCGCCGACGTGCGTGAGAGGGTCGAGCGCGCGATCGACGAGCTGCGTTACGTCCCCAATATGCTCGCGGTCAGCTTCCGCACCGGTCGCGACGCCGCCATCGGTGTCGCGGTGCCCGGTGTGGCGGACCCCTTTTTCGCCAGCATCATCGACGCGGTCGAACGCGAGGCCAGCAAGCGCGATGTCGCCGTGATCGTCACCAGCGTCGGCTGGGAGCCGTCACACGAAAGGCGCTCGCTGGAAGCGGTTTTGAAACGCCAAGTGGCGGGCATGATCATCTGTCCGGTCGGCCGCGACATGTCGTATCTGCGGCCGTGGCAGGAGCGCACACCGCTGGTGTTCGTCGACCGCGAACCGGGCAGGCTGACCGCGGATGCGGTGGTGCAGGACGACCTCGGCGGCGGCTTCGACGCGACCCGGCATCTGATCTCGCACGGCCATCGCAGCATCGCGTTCTTCGGCGACGACACCTTCACCGGGATGCTGCGGCTGAAGGGGTGGCAGCAGGCGCTCGACGAGGCTGGCCTGCCGCACGACCACGTGCACATCGGCGAGCATGACGTCGCGACGCTGACCGCCGCACTGCAGCGGGTGCTTGCGGCGCCCGACCCGCCGAGCGCGGTGTTCTCCTCCAATGCACGGTTCACCATCGCGCTGGTCTCGGCGCTGCAGAGGTTGCGCCGCAGAGACATCGCGCTGGTGGGGTTCGGCGACTTCCCGACTGCCGCGTCGCTGAAGCCGGCGATCACGGTGATCCACCAGGACGGCGACGCGATGGGCCGCTTCGCCGCCGATCGCCTGTTCGCGCGCTGGGATCAGCCCGGCCGACGGATGCGGCGCCGAACCGTGCTGCCGGTGTCGCTGGTGACACGCACGTCGTGCGCGACGCCCGGAGAGAGGGTGCGCCCCGGCCACGGCGACGGCGACGGCGCCAAAGCCGCTAAATCGAGGTGAGAATCGTCGGCCGGGGCGGCGGGCCGTTCTCCAGCAGGCCAACGATCGCGTCGACGTCGACGTTGGCGGTCAGCAGGTCGGCCATCAGGTCGAGTTGAGCGTCGCGCCTCGCACGCACGTCGACGTCGTCGGCGACGGTGAACCCGTTCCGCCCGGCGGCCGCGGCGGCGTCGGCGAGCCAGCGGCGGCGCACGTCGTCGTTGTCGAGCAGGCCGTGCCAGTGCGTGCCGTATACCGACGCCTGCCGGTGCCCGACGCCGAGCCAGTCGTCGGCAGCGGCGCGCGACACCTGACCGTGATGGATCTCGTAGCCGTGCAAAGGCGCCTCGTGACGGCGCAGGGTCTTGGCGGCGGCGAAGACGATGTCGGCGTCGAGCAGGCCGAGGGCCGCCACGGGCCCGGTTCCGGACTCCACGGGGTCGTCGATGCGACGGCACAGCATCTGGAAGCCGCCGCAGATGCCCAGCACCGGCCTGCCTGCCCTGGCATGTGCGGCGATTCCGTCGGCCAGGCCGCGGGCGCGCAGCCAGTCGAGGTCGGCGACCGTGGCCTTGCTGCCGGGGATGACGACGACGTCGGTGTCGGCCAGGTCGGCGGGATCGGTCACCCAGCGCACCAGCACGCCGGGTTCGCATGCCAGCGCCTCGACGTCGGTGGAGTTCGAGATGCGCGGCAGCCGAATCGCCGCCACCCGCAGCCACTGCTCCCCCACCGGCGGTTGCGGCTGGCCGACGACGCGATGCGCCTGCACCGACACCGAATCCTCGGTGTCGAGCCAGAAGTCGTCGTCGAACGGGATGACGCCGTAGGTCGGTCTACCGGTCAGCTTCTGCAGCTGTGTCAAGCCCGGCGCGAGCAGAGCGGGATCACCGCGAAACTTGTTGACGATGAAGCCCGCAACGAGTTGCTGGTCTTGCGGCGAAAGCACCGCCACGGTGCCGAACAGGTGCGCGAGCAGCCCACCCCTTTCGATGTCGCCGACCAGGACGACCGGTATGTGCGCGGCCTGCGCAAGGCCCATGTTCGCCAGATCGGTTGCCCGCAGGTTGATCTCGGCGGGTGAACCGGCGCCCTCGCAGATGACCGCATCGAATTCGCTTCGCAGCGAAGCTAATTCGTCGGCCACCACTTGGGCCAGCCGGTCGCGATGCTTGATGTAGTCTCCTGCGGCGACCGCGCCGGTGACCTGCCCCTTGACGACTAGTTGCGACGTACGGTCGCTGCCCGGCTTGAGCAGGATCGGGTTGAACCGGACGCTCGGCGCCAAGCCCGCGGCGCGCGCCTGCATGGCCTGCGCCCGGCCGATCTCGCCGCCTTCGACCGTCACCGCCGAGTTGTTGGACATGTTCTGCGCTTTGAACGGCGCGACGGTGATGCCCTTGCGGGCCAGCAGCCGGCACAACCCGGCGACCACCATGGACTTGCCGGCGTCGCTCGACGTGCCCGCCACCAGCAGTGCCCCACCTAGTGCCCCACCGGTTGCCCGGCCTGTCCGCCCGCAGGTTGCCTCACCCGTTGCCTCACGCGTTGCCTCACCCGTTTGTGAATCTGGCGACGGAAAACCGCCTCCTGGCGTCGGCATATTCACAATCGAGCGCCTCAGTCGGCGAGGGTCAGGACTTCGGCGCCGTCTTCGGTCACCACCAGCGTGTGCTCGAACTGCGCCGTCCACTTGCGGTCCTTGGTGACGACGGTCCAGTCGTCGTCCCAGATCTCGTAATCGAGCGAGCCGAGGTTGATCATCGGCTCGATGGTGAACGTCATGCCAGGCTCGAGGATGGTCTCGACGGCCGGCTGGTCGTAGTGCAGTACCACCAGCCCGTTGTGGAACGTTGTGCCGATGCCGTGTCCGGTGAAATCGCGAACGACGTTGTAGCCGAAGCGGTTTGCGTACGACTCGATGACCCGGCCGATCACCGACAGCGCGCGGCCAGGCCGCACCGCCTTGATGGCGCGCATGGTCGCCTCGCGCGTGCGCTCCACGAGCAGGCGGTGTTCCTCGGAGACGTTGCCCGCCAGAAAGGTGGCGTTGGTGTCGCCGTGTACGCCGTGGATGTAGGCGGTCACGTCGATGTTGACGATGTCGCCGTCCTCGATGACCGTCGAATCGGGGATGCCGTGGCAGATGACCTCGTTCAGCGACGTGCAGCACGACTTCGGGTAGCCCTTGTAGCCCAGCGTCGACGGGTAGGCGCCGTGGTCGACCATGTACTCGTGGGCGATGCGGTCCAGCTCGTCGGTCGTCACACCGGGCTCGACGGCCTTGCCCGCCTCGGCGAGGGCACCCGCGGCGATCCGGCCCGCGATCCGCATCTTCTCGATCACCTCGGGTGTCTGCACCCACGGCTCGTGTCCCTCGTTTGCGGTCGCTTTGCCCACGTATTCGGGGCGTTCGATCGACTTGGGCACGGGCCGGGTGGGCGACACCACGCCGGGACGAAGTGCGGTGCGAACAGGCATAACGCCAGCGTAGCTGAGCGGGGTCCGCTTGCTCGCGGTGGGAAAACCGCAGGCGCGGGGCCGCGCGGTTTGCGACAGTGACCGATGTGTCCGATGAGCTGCCCGGCTGACCGCGGCGCCGTCGATCTACGAGCTGCTCGCCGAGCGGGCGGCCGATCTGCTCGGCCGGTAGGGTTTGCGACTCGGGGTGGGTGTCAGCCGCGGTCGAGGCGGCGAGCCAGCCACGATTTGCGCGGCCCGCGGATGTCGACCGAACCGCAGACGACCTTGCCGGTCAGGATGACGTGCGGGGTCCCCTCGGCAGGCGCGTCCCTGCGGTGGTCGGTGGCGCTGCCGACGACGACCTCGACGTCGTCGATGGAGGCGCTGGCGCCGTCGGGCAGCCGCAGGTCCAGCCCGCTGAACTTGAGATCAAGCTCGATGATGACCATCGGACCGGCGAATCGCGCCCTGGTCAGGTCCAGATCGACCGAGCCGACCCGGCGGTGCAGCGACAGCCGCGTCGGCACCGTCCATTCGCCCTGCCGCTTCAACGACCCCATCACGCCGCGCAGCTCCACCCGGTCGGTGGCGGAGGTGACGATGGCGCCGGGGCCGGGCAGGTCGTCGACGAGGGAGTCGAGATCTGAGCGCAGCCGGGCTTGTGACACCAGCACCGAACGTTCCTCGAACTCGTCGATGTCGATCAGGCCGAGCGCCACCGCGTTGTGCAGACGCCGCAGCGTGCCGTTGCGGTCGGCGTCCGAAACGCGCAGTGTGGCGGGTTGCTCGTTGATACCGGTCATCGCCTTTCCAAAATACCGCCGCGACCGGCGCAATAGATCAGCATGAGCCGCGGCGCGGATTGCGCGTTTTCGCTGATGTTTCCCGAGTTCGCCCCGCGATGCTGGCTAGCGTGACCGCATCTGGGTGCAACGCGGTCGTGGGAGCACCTCCCAGCGGGCCTGCTACGCGAACAGGTCGCCGACTATCAGGACCGCTACCACGTCCCAAGCGAGCCTCTGCAGTAGCGCTTACGCCAGGTAGTCGGGCGGCAGGGCCTCGAGCATCCCGCGCAGCATGCGCACCGCGTACTCCGAACTGCCGCCCCCGACGATCAGCGCCGAGAAGGCCATATCGCCGCGGTAGCCGGCGAACCAGGAATGCGATCCGCCCTCGAACTCGGCCTCTCCGGTCTTCCCACGCACATCGCCCATGCCGTTGAGGTCCTTGGCGGTGCCGTTGGTGACCACCAGCTGCATCATCGGCCGCAAGCCCTCGACCATCTTCTGCGAGATGGGCGCGGGATTGCCGTTGACCGTTGTCTGCCTGCCCTCGATCAGTTGCGGCACAGGGGTTTTGCCCGCTGCCACGGTGGCCGCGGCCAGCGCCATCCCGAACGGGCTGACCAGGACCTTGCCCTGACCGAAGCCGTCCTCGGTGCGTTCGGCGAGGTTGACCGTCGGCGGCACGGAGCCGGAAACCGTTGGGATCCCTTCGATTTCGTAGTCGGGACCGATGCCGTACTGTGCGGCGGCCTGCGTCAGACCGCGGGGCGGCATCCTGCTGGCCAACTCGGCGAACGTGGTGTTGCAGGAACTGGCGAACGCCCGCGACATCGGCACGACACCGAGGTCGAAACCGCCGTAGTTGGGCACGGTCCGGTGGCCGATGTCGATCGTGCCCGGGCAGCCGAGAAGCGTGTTGGGCGTGGCCATGTCGCGTTCTATCGCCGCGCCGGCGGTGATGATCTTGAACGTCGACCCCGGCGGGTACAGGCCCATGGTGGCCGTCGGTCCGTCGGCGTCGGCGGCGGGGTTCTGCGCCACCGCGAGGATCTCCCCGGTCGACGGCTTGATCGCCACGATCATCGCCTTCTTGCCGACCGCGTCGACCGCGTTCTGCGCGGCCTCTTGAACGGCACGGTCGAGGCTGATCGTGATCGACGGCGCCGGCTCGCCGGGCACCTCGTTGAGCACGTCGACTTCGACGCCGTTCTGATTGACGCTGACGACCCGCCAACCGGCCTTGCCGTCGAGGTCGTCCAGCACCGCCTTCTTGACCTCGCTCAAGATCGCCGGCGCGAAATGGTCGTCGGTGGGCAGCAGTGCATCCTGCGGCGTGATGATGACGCCTGGCCGGTTACCCAGCACCGCGGCCACCCGGTCGCGGTCGGCCTGGCGCAGCGTGATGAGGCTCAGCGGCTCGGCCGCCGAACTGGCCTCTTCGGCGAGGCGCTGGGGGTCCAGGGTGTCGTCGAACGGCCGTAGCGCATCGACAAGGGCCGTCGCGGTATTCATCAGCTCGGCTCCCGCGGACTTGGCGTCCAGCGCGAAGTGGTAGAGGTAGCCGGGCGCCAGCACGTCAGTGCCGCCGCGCTCGTGCACCGATGCGCGCGGCGGCGGGTCCGCCCGCAACGCGAAGGTCTGATTCTCCCCCAGTTTCGGATGCAATCCCGTTGCAGTCCAACGGACTTGCCAGGTCCCCTCGTTGCGCACCATGTTGAGCTGGCCGTCGTAGGTCCAGGTGCGGTCCTTCGGCAGGTGCCAGGTGTAGCGGTAGTCGACCGTGCCGGTGTCCTCGGCGAATCGAGCGCTGAGCACCTTGGCGTCGAGGTGCTGCGCCTGCAGGCCGGCCCACGCCTCGTTCAGTGCCGCCCGCGCGTCCTCCGGCCGGTCGGTCAATTGCGACGCGGCGTCGGTGTCGCCGGTGGCCAGCGCCGCGAAGAACCTCTGCGCGGCCGGTTCGGGCCCGTCGGGTTTTGGCGTGCAGGCATTGAGAGAAACCGCGATCGCCAGGGCAGACAGCAGACTCGCCAGGCGCGTTGCAGATGTGAATTGTGTTGCCATTGAGGCAAATGTTAAGAAACCGAAACGCTAAAGCGACGGAGGCGCGACGCCGAAACCGACATTTGGGTGAGAAAACACGGGAAATTCGCGCCCAAATGTCGGTTTGGGCGCAAAGGGCGCTAAGCCCGGGGCGCAAAGGGCGCTAAGCCCGGCGTCGTTACGCGCCGGCCGCGGGGGCGCGCACCACAAGCGGCACGGCCGGGAAGTACGCCGCCATCTCGGAGCGCGACTTGCGCAGCGCCGCGGTGCCGTAGCCCTGCTTGCGGTAGGCCGGATGGATCCAGATGCGGACGTTGACCTCGCCGTTGGCCAGCTCGCCGAACACCATGCCGACCTTCTCCGACCCGTCGAGCGCGACCAACCACACCGCCTCCTCGGCGTGCATGCGGTCCTCGGCGGCGCGGATCTCGTCGTCCAGGTCGCCGGCCGGAGCCCCGGACCCGTCACCGGCGGCACGCACGTCCTCGGTACGCGCGGCGAAGACGTCGCGGTCGACGTCGGCCTTGAACGGGCGCAGCATCAGGCTTTCGCCCGGAGCGGGTTTGCGATGCCCGATCGTGAAGCTCAGCTCGTGATTGAGATCCTCGAGTTCGTCGCGGATCCGCCGCCGCGACACCTTGGTGAGCCGGTCGAACGACAACCCGAGCACCGCCTCTGCGCCCGATGTCGACGTGCCGAGCATGCCCGCGATCGCCTCGACGGCCGCGTCGTAGTCCTCCGACGCGACGATCACGTCGAGCAACTCGTGGCGTCTCTCCAGCGCGCGCACGAGAGTGTCGGCGATTTCTCGGCGTTCGGCCTTCTGCTGGTCGTCGGTCATGGCGTGAAGCGTAGCCAACACCGCGATGCGAGCGGTCTAGTCGAGCAGAACCGTTGCGAACGTTCCCACTTCGACGAAGCCGATGCGGTCATACGTTGCGCGGGCAACGGTGTTGAAGTCGTTGACGTAGAGGCTGGCGATGCGTCCACTGCGCACCACCGCGGCGGCGAGCGCAGCGGTGCCGGCGGTGCCGAGGCCGCGTCCGCGCCAGTCGGGATGCACCCACACGCCCTGGATCTGGCCGACGGCGGGCGACTGCGAGCCGACCTCCGCCTTGAACACCACCTGGCCGCGTTCGAAGCGGGCCCACGCGCGTCCGGCCGCGATCAGGCTCGCGACGCGCCGACGGTAGCCGCGCCCGCCGTCGCCCAGCCGGGGGTCGATGCCGACCTCACCGATGAACATGTCGATGGCGGCCACCAGATAGGCGTCGAGTTCCTCCATCCGCACCGGACGCACGGCGGGATCGATCCGGCACTGCGGCGCGCCGGCGAGCGCCATCAGCGGCTGACAGCCGCGCACATCGCGGGCGGGCCCCCAGGCGTGCTCGAGGCGCCGCCACATGGGCAGCACCAACTCGGCACGGCCGACGAGCGATGAGCACCGGCGCGCCGTGCTGACGGCCTTGTCGGCGAAGGCATGCAGGTCGGCAGGTTGCCCCCGCAGCGGAATGAGATTGGCACCCGCATAGCAGAGCGAGTCGGTGGCCCGGCCCCGCGACCACAGCTCACCACCGATGGCGCTGGGCTCCACGCCGTGCTCGGCCACCCGCGAGGCCACCATGCAGCTTCCGACCGGGTCGGCGTCGAGCACCTGCTGCACCGCGGCGACGTCGCGCACCACCGAGACGCGTCGCTCGTCGACGAAGCGAAACAGCGGCGGAGCCGACATCGGGTCTCTTTCTGCGGCTTAGGGCGCGGTGATTCCAATCACAGCGGACACACTCAGCTTACGGTCACCACGGGCGAACCGGTGGCATCATCGGATCCCGGCTCGGATTCTTTCTCGCTGGCGATGCGCATCGCCTCTTCGATCAGCGTCTCGACGATCTGCGACTCGGGCACGGTCTTGATGACCTCGCCCTTGACGAAGATCTGGCCCTTGCCGTTGCCGGACGCCACGCCGAGGTCGGCCTCGCGCGCCTCGCCGGGGCCGTTGACGACGCAGCCCATCACCGCGACGCGCAGCGGAACGTCCATGCCCTCCAGGCCCGCGGTGACCTCGTTGGCCAAGGTGTACACGTCGACCTGGGCGCGCCCGCACGACGGGCACGACACGATCTCCAGCGAGCGGGGCCGCAGGTTCAACGACTCGAGGATCTGGTTGCCGACCTTGACCTCTTCGACGGGCGGCGCCGACAGCGACACCCGGATGGTGTCGCCGATGCCCCGCGACAGCAGCGCGCCGAACGCGACGGCGGACTTGATCGTGCCCTGGAACGCGGGACCGGCCTCGGTGACGCCGAGGTGCAGCGGGTAATCGCATTGCGCCGCAAGCTGTTCGTAGGCAGCGACCATGACCACCGGATCGCTGTGCTTGACGCTGATCTTGATATCGCCGAAGCCGTGCTCCTCGAACAGCGAGGCCTCCCACAGCGCCGACTCGACGAGCGCCTCGGGTGTGGCCTTGCCGTATTTGGCCATGAAGCGCTTGTCCAGCGAGCCGGCGTTGACGCCGATGCGGATCGGGATGCCCGCATCGCCTGCCGCCTTGGCGACCTCCTTGACCCGGCCGTCGAACTCCTTGATGTTGCCGGGGTTGACGCGCACCGCAGCGCAGCCCGCGTCGATCGCGGCGAAGATGTACTTCGGCTGGAAGTGGATGTCGGCGATGACGGGGATCTGGCTGTGCTTGGCGATCTCGGGCAGCGCGTCGGCGTCCTCCTGCCGGGGGCAGGCGACGCGAACGATGTCGCAGCCGGAAGCGGTCAGTTCGGCGATCTGCTGCAGCGTGCTGTTGACGTCGTGGGTCTTGGTGGTGCACATGGACTGCACCGCGACCGGGTGGTCGCTGCCGACGCCCACGTTGCCGACCATGAGCTGACGGGTTTTTCGTCGCGGCGCCAGGGTGGGTGCGGGGGGTGCCGGCATGCCTAATCCGATAGTGGGGCCGGACGACATTGAGGTCTCCTACTCGAACGGATGAATCGGGTTGACGAAATCGGCGGTGACGGTGAGTGCCATGTACCCGACCACGACGACCAGGATGATCCACGTGGCGGGCATGAGCTTCATGTAGTTCACCGGTGCGCCGGCCGCCATGCCGCGGGCTCTGCGCAGGGTATTACGGATCTTCTCGTAGAACGCCACCGCGATATGCCCGCCGTCGAAGGGCAGCAGCGGCACCAGGTTGACCGCGCCCAGCACGAAATTGAGCTGGGCCAAGAAGAACCAGAACGCCATGAACAGGCCGCGTTCGAAGGCGTCCCCGCCGATGATCGACGCGCCAACCACGCTGATGGGCGTCTCGGGATCGCGTTCACCGCCGCCGATGGAGTGCACCAGCGCGCCGACCTTGGTCGGGATCTTGGCCAGCGACTTGCCGAGTTCCACGGCCAGATCACCGGTGAAGGAGATCGTGCCTGGGATGGCGGTGATCGGGTTGTACTGCATGTATTCGGGGGGCCCGTACTCGGCGGCGGACACCCCAATGGCGCCGATGGGCGACGGCGCTTCGGCGGTTTCCGAGACATAGCGCTGGGTCTGCTGCACGTTGACGACGGTGGTGAACTCCCTCGTCGTGTCGCCCTCTTTGCGCTTGACGACGAACGGCGTCGGGCCGCTGGCCGCCCGCACAGCCTTGACCATTTCGTCGGCGGTGCGCACCTCGGTGTCACCGACCTTGACGATGATGTCGCCCTGCTTGATGCCTGCGGCGGCCGCGGGTCCCTCGCCTTCGCATGGAGCGAATTCGGTCTTGCTGATTGCCGGTGCCACACAAGTGGTTTGGCTGACGTAGGCGGCCGGCTGGGGGTTGAGGTTGGGCAGGCCCCAGTAGAGCGCGATGCCGTACAGGATCGCCAGGCCGACGATGAAGTTCATGCCGGGGCCTGCGAACAGCACAGCGGCCCGCTTCCATGTCTTCTGCTTGTACATGGCATACGGGCGGTCTTCCGGCGCGATCTCGTCGATCGATGTCATGCCTGCGATATCGCAGAACCCGCCGAGCGGGATCGCCTTGACGCCGTACTCGGTGGAGCCCAGCTTGTTGGGTCGACGGGTCGACCACAGCGTCGGGCCGAAGCCGACGAAGTAGCGGCGCACCTTCATGCCTGTGGCACGCGCCACCCACATGTGACCGCATTCGTGCAGCGCCACTGACACCAAGATGGCCAGTGCGAACAGCACGACACCAATGAGCCACATCATTTTGTGGTGACAACCTCCCGAGAAACCGCGCTCCGCGCCCGCTCGCGAGCCCAGAGTTGCGCGTCAAGTACCTCTTCCACGGTAGCGGGTTCGGCGGCCCACTGGTCTGCGGCGTGCAGCACGTCGGCGATAGTTCTCACGATGGCTGGGAAGCGGATGCGGCCGTCGAGAAAGGCCGCCGCGGCCTCCTCATTGGCGGCGTTGTAGACCGCGGTCAGGCAGCCGCCCCGCTGACCGGCCTCGCGGGCCAGTTCGACGGCCGGGAAGACGGCGGCGTCCAGCGGCTCGAATTCCCAGGTCGACGCGGTGGTGAAGTCGCACGCCGCCGCCGCTGCGGGCACCCGCGTCGGCCAACCGAGAGCCAGGGCGATCGGCAGCTTCATGTCCGGCGGGCTGGCTTGCGCGATCGTCGAACCGTCGGTGAACGTCACCATCGAGTGCACGATCGACTGGGGGTGCACCACCACCTCGATCTGGTCATAGGGCACGCCGAACAGCAGGTGGGTTTCGATCAGCTCGAGGCCCTTGTTCACCAGCGACGCCGAGTTCAGCGTGTTCATCGGCCCCATCGACCAGGTCGGATGGGCGCCTGCCTGTTCGGGGGTGACCGCCTCCAGCTGCTCGGCGGTCCAGCCGCGGAACGGGCCGCCCGACGCGGTCAGCACGATCTTGGCGACCTCGTCGGCTGTGCCGCCGCGCAGGCACTGCGCAATCGCGGAGTGCTCGGAGTCGACGGGCACGATCTGGCCGGGCTTGGCCGCCTTGAGCACCAGCGGACCGCCCGCGATCAGCGACTCCTTGTTGGCCAGCGCCAACCGGGCGCCGCTGGCGAGAGCCGCCAGCGTCGGCTTCAGCCCTAGCGCTCCGACCAGCGCGTTGAGGACGACGTCGGCTTCGGTGTTCTCGACGAGCGAAGCGGCGGCTTCCGCGCCGATGTAAGCGACGTCACCGACCCGCTCTGCCGCATCGCGGTCGGCCACCGCGATGTTGGTGACGCCGGTTTCCGCACGCTGGCGGCCCAGCAGATCGGGGTTGCCGCCGCCTGCGGCCAGGCCGACGACCTCGAATCGGTCCGGGTTGGCCGCGATCACCTCGAGCGCCTGGGTGCCGATCGAACCGGTGCTGCCGAGGACCAGCACGCGCAGGCGTGAATCTGTCATGCTCCTCGCGTCCGCGTTACCCACTGTCCCATTGTGCCGCTCGGTCCCCTCTCCACCGCGAGCAGACGCAAAAGTCCGCCTTCTCCTGGGGCGATTTCAGGCAGTGGATGCAACAGCGGGTGGTTTTGGCGGGTTTGAGAGTAGCTCGTCGAGGACTTCAGCGGGTTTCTTCCAGCCGAGGGTTTTGCGGGGTCGGGTGTTGAGTTGGGCGGCAACGTAGTCGAGGTAGTCGGCCGGGAACACTGATAGGTCGGTGCCTTTAGCAAAGTATTGGCGCAGCAGCCCGTTGATGCTTCTATGTCAACGCCGCTGGTTCGTATCTGGCGATGTGGTGCTGCCAGTTGGCTTGATCGAGCTGCATGGCTCTATGGATGACGTCGACGAGGTGGCGTTTGAGAATACGTCGGGCGCCTCGGGCCCCTTTTGTTGGTAGGTGGCGTGCGGTGAGTTGTTGGGCCGCGGAGTTGAACCGGTTCTGCACGATCGCTGCTGTGTAAAGGACGCTATTGAGGCGGCGGTTTCCTCCTCGGTGGAGGCGATGACGTTCGTGGTCGGATGAGTAGACCGGGATCGGTGCGCAGCCGGTGTAGCGGGCGAGCTTGGCTGAGCTGGAAAACCTAGTGATATCGCCGATTTCGGTGACCAGCACCGCGGCCGAGATATGACTGATCCCGGTGATCTGCAAGAGGTTGGGTGCCAGGGGGCTCACGAGATTCTTGATCATCTCGTCGAGATCGTGGATGCGTCGGTTGACGTCGACGAGCTCGGTGACCATCTCGGTGAACACGTGCCGGACGTGAGCACTCATCGATGCGGCATCAAGCCGAGCACTGAGCAGCGATATGGTCTTGGCGCGGGCAAGATCGCCCGGGGTGTAGTCGAGCCATAAATGCGCGTGCGTCTTGATCTGGTTGATCAGTGTTGTCCGTCGTTTGACCAGGTCGGAGCGGTAGTCGCTGAGCACTCGGAGTTCGCGGACCCGCTCATCGATCTGATGACGGCTCAGACTTGGTGTGGCGATCGCCGCATGCGCAGCCGCGATGGCGTCGATGACATCGGACTTGGCGCCCGTGGCTGCGTGCAGCTTGCGGTGGGCGACCGTGAGCCGGCTGGGCACCCACACCACCTCCTGACCGGCAAGCAGGAGTTCATCGGCCAAACGACGAGCGAAGCCACGCCCATCTTCGATGGCCCAAGTCACCGCCGTGGTATCGATCATCGATCGAATCCACTTCAGCAGGGTGATGATCAGTTGCCCGTCATTTTTCACGGTCAGCGGCTTGCCGATGCGTCGGCCGCCAGCATCTACTGCCACTGCGACGTGGACGCGCTTGTGCGGGTCGATCCCTACTGTCACCATCGAAACGTCCCTTCTTCACCTTCGGTCGATGACGGGACGACAGCGAGGGCTCTGCCCGGGCGGACAGACCTATTGCGAGTTGACGGCTCAGCAGGCTTCTATCAAGTCACTCCCGGTCAGGGCTCTCGCCCTGGGTTGCCGTGGACAAATCAACGGAAAGCCATCTGCGGCACGTGTTTTCCGAGTCACCCAGCAGCCCGCCGGTCGACTCCCGTCGAAGCGTTCCGGCATCAACACTGTGCACCAATAGGTGTTCTCGTTACTGCCGCGTTGCCATGGCGAGTGCGGATCGCAGAAGTAGATATCGAGCTCGGTGGCCGCGGC
>NZ_PDCP01000072.1 GCF_002553505.1 Mycolicibacterium agri
CCATCCCGAACGCGATCCCAGAACTGACGCATAATCCAGGGATAAGCCTTCAGATACACAACAACCTCCAACAAGGTCGCTGTTGCAATCACCCCCAGAAATCGCCGAGAGATTCCACCGCAGCATGGCCGACGAATGGGCCTTCGCCCGCCACTACCGCGACGAACGCACCCGACGATCCGCACTGCCGACCTGGCTACACACCTACAATCACCACCGGCAACACTCGGCAATCGGCAAGGTCCCACCCATCACCCGATTGACCAACCTGCCTGGGCAGTACAGCTAGCGCCACCAATCGCGGCGGGGTCGAAAACCGTCGAAAACTCGGCGCAAAAAACGTAAGCAGTCGCCGGGTTGCGTGCTCCTACCTGTAGCAGCGGATCCACCAGGTTCCGCGAAACCTCAGGAGAGCATCATGAGCACCGCCTTCGCGTCGACCACGCAAACCCTGGCGACCACGCACACCCTCGCGTCCGCGCGCTACGACGAATCAGACCCGTCCACGGTCGCCGAGGCCTGGAGCGCCACCCCACTCGAGCAGTTCGACAGGCCCCTGCCGGTTGCATTCACCGAATCCACGACCGACGACGCTTTCGAACCCGATCCGACGCTCGCGCGCGCCAAGCTGTTCGGCGCACTTGCCGCGGGCGTCATCGGCGGCGCGACCCTGGGCGCCGTGCTGTTCGGCTGGGTCGAGCCGGCGCAATCGACCGTCATCGCACCCGAATCCAGCGTCGTCGTCTCGCCGCTGCCGAGCGCTGCCACCCAGTCGCCGGTGATGGCCACGAAGATCGCGCCGCCCCCCGCGGTGAGCGCGCCACGAGCGTCGGCCGCGCCCGCTGCCCCGGCGCCCAAGCCGGCTCCCGCCCCTCCGGTGATCGTCGACGTCGACCTGCCGCAGTCGCCGCCGTCGGAGGACGACCAGCAGCCGGAGGACGACCAGCAGCCGGACGAGGAACAGACGCCTGAGGACGAGGAGAAGCCGGACGAGGAGAAGCCGGACCCCGTCGAGCAGCTGGACCTCGACAAGCTGCAGATCCCTCAGTTCGATCCGGCGAAGCCGAAACCGGTGTTGAACCCGTTCGACGAAATCAAGCCGAAGCCCTGACGCCGTAGTATTGGACCACCTTCCATGGGAAGCACTGTGATGACCGCTGTACCCGAGTGGGACATCGTCGGCCCGTCCGGCACAGACGCGGAACTGGTCATGGCCTCCGCGGCGGGCGACCGCGACGCCTTCGCCGGCATCTACGACCGCTACGCCCATCGCCTGCACGACTTCTGCTGCGGGATGCTGCGCGACCGCGACAGCGCCGCCGACTGTGTGCAGGACGTGTTCTGCATCGCCGCGGCCCGTATGACGCAACTGCGGGAGCCGGACAAACTGCGGCCCTGGCTGTACGCGATCGCCAGGACCGAAGCGCTTCGCCGCCTCCGAGACCGCCAACGCGAAACCGTCTCCGACGAACTGCCCGACGCCGAATCAGACGACCCGAGCCCCGAATTACTCGCTGCCCGAACGGAACTCGCCGATCTGGTGGCCGAGGCGGCCGGTGGCCTGTCCGATCGCGACCGCTCGGTGCTCGAGTTGGCCTACCGGCACGGGCTGGACGGCGCCGACCTCGCCCAGGCCCTTGGCGTCAGCCAGTCCACCGCACATGTGATCGCGCACCGCCTACGGGAGACGATCGAACGCACCCTCGGCGCGCTGCTGGTGTCCCGCGGGGTGCGCGCGGATCCGGACCGTTGCGCCGACCTCGCGGAGATCCTTGCCGGCTGGGACGGCACGTTCACGGTGTTGATGCGCAAGCGCATATCCCGCCACATCGAGAAGTGCGCCGTCTGCAGCGAAGAGCGGCGCAGGCTCGTCAACCCCGTCGCGCTGCTGGGCGCCGCGCCGGTGTTCATTCCCGCACCGCAGTGGCTGCGCGACCGCACCCTCGGCGAGATCGAGTTGGTCAACGCGACCGACACCATCGGCGGCGGCGCTCGGCACGGTGTTCGCGACAAGCTGCCCGCCGTCCTGTTCACCATCGCCCTGCTGGCATCCCTTGGGCTGACGGTGATTTGGCTGCAGCAGCGCAACACCGTCGCGGTCACTCCGGTTGAGGTCAGCCAGACTGTGCCGCCGCCGGTGGCGCCGGTCAAACCCAACAACACACCGCCACCGACCGCCAAAGTGTTACCGCCGCCCGCAGAGCCACCTTCGCCGCGACAGGCCCCCACGGTGCAGGCACCGCCGCCGCGGGTCGTCGAACAACCGCCGGTCGTCGAGCCGCAACCCGAGCCGCCGCCCGCGCCGCCACCCGTGGTCGACGAACCGCCGCCCGTCGTGGAGGACCCGCCGCCGGTGTCGCCCGATCCGATACCGGAGTGGCAATGGCCCGAATGGCAGTGGCCGCAATGGCCGCAGCCCGACCCGGAGCGCCCCGGTGTGGGCAGGCTGACGGGACCGTCGGACATCGTCATCGATCAGCCGGGCCCGCAGCGCGTCCCGGACAGCGCGCCGCCGCCCTAACCCCTCGCGGCCGTGCCCGGCACCAACCAGTGGCCGGAAAACGACCGCCAGCACACGAAGCACAGGCGCAGCACCATGAAGGTGCTCAGGCCCGACCAGATGCCCAGTAGACCCCAGCCGAATGCCAGCGACAACCAGATCAACGGCAGGAAGCCAACGAGCGCGCTGATCAGCGTGGCGTTACGCATGAACTTCGCATCGCCGGCGCCGAGCAGCACGCCGTCGAGAGCGAAAACTATTCCCGCGATGGGCAATTGGGCGACCATGAACCACCACGGCACCCCGATGGCGTCGAGCACCGACTCGTCGTCGGTGAAGACGCTCGGCAGTACCGACGCGCCGACGGCGAATATGCCCGCCAGCACCGCGGCGGCCGCCGTGGAGAAGATCGTCACCCGCCACGCCACCGACTTCGCATGCGCCAATGCGCCGGCACCGAGCGCGGCGCCGACCAGCGACTGCGCGGCGATCGCCAGCGAATCCAGCACCAGCGCAAGCAAATTCCACAACTGCAGCACGACCTGATGGGCGGCGACGGCGGCCGCACCGAACCGGGCGGCGACGGCTCCGGCGGAGACGAAGCACGCCTGGAAGGCCAGCGTGCGCAGGATCAGGTCGCGGCCCATGGCCAACTGCGCGCGCAACACCGTCGGATGGATGCGCAGCGGCACCCGCTCCACCAGCAGCGCGCGGCAGAACATCAAGGCGGCCAACCATTGTCCGACGAGGTTGGCGACGGCCGAGCCCGCCAACTCCAGCCGAGGCATGCCCAGCCAGCCGTACACCAGAAGCGGGCACAGGATCGCCGACACCGTGAATCCGGTGACGACGTAGCGCAGCGGGCGCACCGTGTCCTGTACACCGCGCATCCACCCGTTGCCCGCCGACGAGATCAGGATCGCGGGCACGCCGACGATCGCGATCCGCACCCACGGCAGCGCCGCATCGGCGACGTCGCCACCGGCGGCGAGCGCCGACACCAGCGGCACCGCCACGATCTGAACGGCCAGCACGATGAACGTGCCCAATCCGATCGCCAGCCAGGTCGCCTGCACACCCTCGCCGACCGCCGCTTCTCGGTCGCCCGCGCCGAAGAACCGCGCCGAGCGCGCCGTGGTGCCGTAGGACAGAAATGTCATCTGCGAGGCCAGCGTGCTCAGGATCAGCGCGCCGATCGCCAACCCGGCCAGGCTGAGCGCGCCCAGCCGGCCCACTATGGCCAAGTCGAACAGCAGGTAGATGGGTTCTGCAGCCAGCACACCGAGAGCGGGCAGTGCGAGCCCGGCGATGCGGCGGCCGGTCGCGGGCGCAACCGGGGAATCCGGCTGCGGCTCAGCCAAGGGCTACGTACAGGGCCTGCACGACGTCGTCGGCGGACCCGGTCGTCGAATAGCCCGCGGCATGCGGATGGCCGCCACCGCCGAACGCGCTCGCGACCGTCGACAGATCCATCGACTTGGCGCGCATCGACACCGACCAGTGCCCCGGCTCGATCTCCTTGAACACCGCGGCCACCTCGGCCTGCTCGGTGGTGCGCACGATGTCGACGACGCTTTCCACTTCCTCAGGTCGCGCGTTGGCCCATTCCTCGTGTCGCACAATGGCGTACACCAGTCCGCGCCCTTCGGCGGCGTCGGGCAGCAGCGTCGCCGATGCCAGCACCCGCGACAGCATCGGCAGCCAGGCGAACGGGTGGGTGTCGAGCAGCGTGCGGCTGATCGAGGCGTTGTCGACACCCAGATCGACGAGCCGGGCCGCCAGCCGGTGTGCCCGCGCGCTGGCCCACCGGAACGAGCCGGTGTCGGTGGTAAGGCCCGCGTAGAGGCAGTGCGCCACACGCAAGTCGATCGGTTTGCCCCACGCGTCGAGCAGTTCGGCGACAAGCACCGTCGTGGAGTCGGCGGACGGGTCGACATAGTTGGCGGTGCCGAACAGCCGGTTGGAGGCGTGATGGTCGATGACCAGCACCTCGCGGCCCGGATAGGCCAGCTCCTGCAGCGAGCCGAGCCGGTTGAGGCTCGGAATGTCGACGGTGACCACCAGATCCGCGTCGCGGCGCATGTCGTCGGGCGGAATCATCAGGTGAACACCGGGCAGCGACTGCAGCGACTCCGGCAGCCGGTCGGGCGCCGCGAATGCCACCTCGACGTCTTTGCCGGCGTGGTCGAGCACCAACGCCAACGCCAAACCGGCGCCGATGGTGTCGGCGTCGGGATAGACGTGGCAGACAACGCTGACCGAACCGGCCGAGGCCAGCAGGTCTGCGGCGGCCCGAGCGTCTACGCGCTCACCGACGACTTCTTCGTCGAACTTCGGATCAATCGCGGTCAACGGTGTCCTCAGCGTTTCGCTCGTCGTCCAGCTCCCCGCTGGCACCCTCCGCCCCCGTGACACGGTACGGGTCCGCATCACCGGCGTGCTTGGCGCCCTGCCGAACTCTCGCCAAATTCTCATCTGCGGCGCGGGCTCGCGCCAGCAGTTCTTCCATTCGGTGAGCGGCGTCGGGGACGGTGTCGCGCGCAAACGCCAAGGTCGGGGTGAACCGCACGCCGAGCGCCGCGCCGACCCTGCTGCGCAGCACCCCCTTGGCTTTCTCCAGCGCAGCCGCTGCACCGGCATAGTCGGGCTCGTCGTCGAGCGACTTACCCAGCACCGTGTAGTACAGCGTCGCGTCGTGCAGATCCGCGGTCACCTTCGCGTCCGTGATGGTGACGCCGGCCAGCCGCGGATCCTTGATCTCATACTCGATCGCCGAGGCGACGAGTTCCGATATCCGCTTGGCCAGCCGGCGTGCTCGCGCCGGGTCAGCCATACTGCCCCTCGCAGGAGCGGCTCATCACGTCCGCGCCTTTTCGACGAGTTCGTAGGTCTCGATGATGTCGCCTTCCTTGATGTCGGAGTACGACAGCGTCAGACCGCATTCGTAACCCTCGCGCACCTCGGTGACGTCGTCCTTCTCCCGGCGCAGCGACTGCACCGTGAGGTTCTCGGCGACCACGATGTTGTCGCGCAGCAGCCGCGCTTTCGAGTTGCGTCGGATGATGCCGGAGGTGACCAGGCAGCCGGCGATGTTGCCGACCTTCGACGACCGGAAGATCGCGCGGATCTCCGCCCGGCCGAGTTCCTTCTCCTCGTAGATCGGCTTGAGCATGCCCTTGAGCGCACGCTCGATGTCATCGATGGCCTGGTAGATCACCGAGTAGTAGCGGATCTCGACACCTTCGCGGTTGGCCAGCTCGGTGGCCTTGCCCTCGGCGCGCACGTTGAAGCCGATGATGATCGCATCCGAGGCCGACGCCAGGTTGACGTTGGTTTCGGTGATGCCACCGACGCCGCGGTCGATGACGCGAAGCTCGACCTCGTCGTCGACCTGGATGCCCAGCAGGGCCTCCTCGAGCGCTTCGACCGTACCGGCGTTGTCGCCCTTGAGGATCAGGTTCAGCTGGCTGGTTTCCTTCAGCGCCGAATCCAGGTCCTCGAGGCTGATCCGCTTGCGGCTGCGGGCGGCCAACGCGTTGCGCTTACGCGCGCTGCGCCGGTCGGCGATCTGACGCGCGATGCGGTCCTCGTCGACGACGAGCAGGTTGTCGCCTGCGCCTGGCACCGACGTGAAGCCGATGACCTGCACGGGCCGCGACGGCAGCGCCTCTTCGACGTCGTTGCCGTGCTCGTCGACCATGCGGCGGACACGCCCGTAGGCGTCGCCGGCGACGATCGAGTCGCCGACACGCAGCGTGCCGCGCTGGACGAGCACCGTGGCCACCGGGCCGCGACCGCGGTCCAGGTGCGCCTCGATCGCCACACCCTGGGCCTCCATATCGGGGTTGGCCCGCAGATCCAGTGCGGCGTCGGCGGTCAGCAGCACCGCCTCCAGTAGCTGGTCGATGTTGGTGCCCTGCTTGGCGGAGATGTCGACGAACATGGTGTCGCCGCCGAATTCCTCTGGCACCAAACCGTATTCGGTCAACTGCCCGCGGATCTTGGCCGGATCGGCGCCTTCCTTGTCGATCTTGTTGACCGCCACCACAATCGGCACGTCGGCCGCCTGCGCGTGGTTGATGGCCTCCACCGTCTGCGGCATCACGCCGTCGTCGGCGGCGACCACCAGGATCGCGATGTCGGTGGCCTTGGCGCCGCGGGCACGCATGGCGGTGAACGCCTCGTGGCCCGGGGTATCGATGAAGGTGATCTTCCGCTCGTTGCCGTCGAGGTCGACGGTCACCTGGTAGGCGCCGATGTGCTGGGTGATGCCGCCGGCCTCGCCCTCGCGGACGTTGGCCTGCCGGATGGTGTCGAGCAGTCGGGTCTTGCCGTGGTCGACGTGGCCCATCACGGTCACCACCGGCGGGCGGCTCTCCAGATCGGACTCGTCGCCTTCGTCCTCGCCATAGGTCAGGTCGAACGACTCGAGCAGTTCGCGGTCCTCGTCCTCCGGGGACACCACCTGGACCTTGTAGTTCATCTCGCTGCCGAGCAGCTCGAGCGTGTCCTCGCTGACCGACTGCGTCGCGGTGACCATCTCACCGAGGTTGAACAGCGCCTGCACCAGCGCGGCCGGGTTGGCGTCGATCTTCTCGGCGAAGTCGGCGAGCGACGCGCCGCGGGCCAGCCGGATGGTCTCGCCGTTGCCCTTCGGCAACCGCACGCCACCGACGACCGGCGCCTGCATGTTCTCGTATTCGGCGCGCTTCGCCCGCTTCGACTTGCGCCCGCGCTTGGGCGCGCCGCCGGGGCGACCGAACGCACCTGCGGCACCGCCGCGCTGACCGGGACGGCCACCACCGCCGGGGCGACCGCGATAGCCACCACCTGCAGGTGCACCGCCGCCGCGGTAGCCACCGCCGCCACCGCCGGGGCGCCCGCCCTGGCCTGCGCCCGGACGTGGACCGCCACCCGGTCCCGGCCGCGCGCCGCCTGGCCGCGGGCGGCCGACGGCGCCCGGCGGACGCGGCGGCATATTGCCTGGTGTGACGCCCGGACGCGGGCCTCCGCCGGGACGCGGGGCGCCGGGTCGGGGCGCCTGCGGCCGCGGGATGGGCCGGTCGACGGGCTGCGACGACGAGAACGGGTTGTTTCCGACGCGGGGGGTGCGCGGCGCCGGCTTCGGGCCGGGCCGCGGGCCCGGTGTCGGGCCCGGACGTGCGGGCGCAGGAGCCGGGGCGGACGCGGAGGCAGCCGGTGCCGGCGGCGCGACCGGAGCCTCGGGCTCTTTCGGCGTTGGCGCAGGTGCGGCGGGCTTGGGGCCCGGCTTGGCCGCCGGGGCCTTCTCCGGCGCCGACGCCTTGGCCGCCGTCGCCTTCTTCGCGGGCGCGCCGTTCCCGTCGGCCTTGGCCTTTTCGGGCGCGGGCTTCGGTCCGCCGAAGGATTCGCGCAGCCGGCGCGCGACGGGGGCTTCCACCGTCGAAGATGCAGATTTCACAAACTCGCCCTGTTCGCTCAGCCGGGCGAGTACTTCTTTGCTGGTTACACCGAGTTCCTTGGCCAACTCGTGTACGCGGGCCTTGCCTGCCACTTACTCTCCTGTCTATGAGGCGCAAGCGGTGGTGGGCCGCGCCTCGGGTTTAGCTACGACGCATGGTCATCGTCTGGACTTCACGGTGTGCTCATGTTCTTCGCTGCCTGTTCTGTTGCCGGGGTGGCGAGGCTCTTCGAACGATGCTGCGATCGACTCCAAGTGCTCCGACACCGCGGATGTATCCGGTGAGCCGGTGATGCGCAACGCTCGTCCGAATGCTCGCCGCCGGATTGCTGCGTGCAAACACTGCTTGTCGGGGTGCAGCCACGCACCCCGCCCTGGCAGGTTACCTGCTGTGTCAACGATCACGGTGTAAACACCGTTCCCGCTGTCGCGAGCAACCATCCGTAGCAGTTCGGCGGCCAGCCCTCGTTTTCGGCAGCCGATGCATGTCCGTACGGGTCCTTCCGTACTTCGATGCGGCGACGCCGAAATCTCGCGCTGGATCACGCCTGAGTCTACCGTCTGGGCCCTTGCGAACAGAAACGCAGGCGGGGCCTTATCTATGGACCGATCTATGGGCTAGCTATCCGGGGCTATCTATCGTGGGGCACCCCGTGCGCGGCGTCGGGACTCGGCGGGCTGTCCGGCGCGGTCGCCGCGTCGCTGCGGATGTCGATGCGCCAGCCGGTCAGCCGCGCGGCGAGCCGGGCGTTCTGGCCCTCCTTGCCGATGGCCAGCGACAGCTGGAAGTCGGGCACTATCACCCGGGCCGCGCGGGCGGCTTCGTCGATCACCTGCACCGACACCACTTTGGCCGGGGACAGGGCGTTGGCGACGAACTTGGCCGGGTCCTCGTCGTAGTCGATGATGTCGATCTTCTCGCCCGACAACTCGCTCATCACGTTGCGTACCCGCTGGCCCATCGGGCCGATGCAGGCGCCCTTGGCGTTCAGGCCCGGCACCCGGGAGGCCACCGCGATCTTCGACCGGTGCCCGGCCTCGCGGGCCACCGCGACGATCTCCACCGAGCCGTCGGCGATCTCGGGCACTTCCAGCGAGAACAGCTTGCGGACCAGGTTGGGATGTGTGCGCGACAGGGTGATCACCGGTTCGCGGGCGCCGCGGGTGACGCCGACGACGTAGCAGCGCAGCCGGTCGCCGTGTTCGTACCGCTCGCCGGGCACCTGTTCTGCGGCGGGGATGACGCCTTCGGAGCCCTTCGTTTCGCTGCCGATCCGCACCACGACGAGCCCGCGGGCGTTGGCGCGGCTGTCGCGCTGGATGACGCCGGCGACGATCTCGCCCTCGTGGGTGGAGAACTCGCCGTAGTTCTTCTCGTTCTCGGCGTCACGCAGCCGCTGCAGGATCACCTGACGTGCGGTGGTGGCGGCGATGCGGCCGAATCCCTCTGGGGTGTCATCCCATTCGCTGATGACGTTGCCGTCCTCGTCGGTTTCGCGCGCGATCACCTGCACGGCGCCGGTCTTGCGGTCGATCTCGATGCGGGCGTCGGGATGATGCCCTTCGGTGTGGCGATAGGCGGTGAGCAGCGCGGACTTGATGGTCTCCACCACGACATCGACGGAAATGCCCTTGTCGGCCTCGATGGCGTGCAGCGCCGCCATGTCGATATTCATGCTTACGCCCCCTTCCCCGTCCCGCCGGCCAACTCCAGTTCCCGCTGGTCGGGAGTTGAAAACTCAACCTGCACAACAGCTTTGGCGATCCCGTCCAGGGGCAGTTCGCGCACGGAGTAGTTCTTGCCTCGCTCGCGCACCACCACGCGGACGGTGCCGTCGCGTGTCTCGCCGAGCCTGCCGCTCAACTGCGATCCGTCGGACAACGTCAACTCCACCTTGCGGCCGCGGGCGCGCCGGTAGTGCTTCTCCTCGGTCAGCGGCCGGTCGACGCCGGGTGAGGTGACCTCGAGGACATAGGGCGAGGCTTTCTTCGAGGAGTCGAGCCGGTCGAGCAGTTCGGATGCCGACCGCGACAGGTTGGCGATGGTTTCGAGGTCGAGCCCTTCGTCCCCGTCGGCGATCACGGTGATGCGGGGTGGGCGCGCGGCGCTGTCGATGACGACGTCTTCGATCTCATAACCTGCGCGCGCGAACTCGCCGTCGAGTAGCTCGATCACCTGCTTCTGCGAGGGCAACCTCGCAGACCGCAGCTGCGAATCCGATGCCACGGCGAGCTCCTCATGTTGAATTGTCCCGACGCGCCCCACGATACGCCAGTCAGCAGTAGGCGAACCGGAATCTGGCTGGCGGCACCCAGCGAATGCGCGCGGCCGAATCGGGCGATGGCAGGATGGCGCTGTGCCGAGTGCCCTTCCCCTCGTCAGCAGGCGCCGCATGCTGCTCGGGACGGCGGCCCTGGCGGCGCTGAGCGTCACGTCCGCCGCGTGCGGCAAGTCCCCGCCCCCGCCTGAGCTCGACGACCTGATGACCCAACTCGATCTGGCCCGCAGTGACAGCCAACTGGCCAGCGACGCCGCGACCGCGGCCGGCCCCGCGCAGAAGCCCGCGCTGGCGGCGGTGTCGTCGGCGCGTTCGGAGCATGCGCAGGCCCTCTCCGACGAGATCGCCCGCATCACCGGAGAGACGACGGCGTCGACCGCCCCGACGACGACCAGCACCACCCCTGCGCAGGCGACGCCGCCGACGGTCAGGGACGTCGCCGCGGCCCTGCGGAAGTCCGCCGACAGCGCCACCAGCCTGGCGCCGCAGCTGTCCGGTTACCGCGCGGGGCTGGTGGGGTCGATCGCGGCGTATTGCACGGCGGCTTTCACGGTGGCGCTGACATGACCTCACCGGAGCCGACTGTCGAGACGGACGGCCCGCCGCGGCCGCCCGATGCCGATGTGGCCGCGCTGTTCGACGCCGTGGCCACCGAGCATGCCGTCATCTACGGCTACGGCTTCGTGTCGGCCCACTCCCTGCCCGAGAACAACAAGCTGGTGTCCGGCGCGATGGCCGAGCACCGCGAACGCCGCGAGGCCGCGATCGAGATGCTCGAGGAGCGGTCGGTGGACCCGCCGCTGCCCGCCGCCGGCTACGAGCTGCCCATGGAGGTGGACAACCCGACCGACGCCGCCAACCTCGCGGTGCGCATGGAAGAGGACGCCGCAGTCGCCTGGCGCGCGGTGCTCGAACAGGCCACCAGCAGCGAGTATCGGGAGTTCGCCCTGAAGGCGCTCACCCAGGCGGCCGTCGCGACCGCGCGTTGGAACAAGGTGCTGGGCGCCACGCCGGTCAACGAGCCTTTCCCCGGCGGCACCGAGCAATAGGGCTTCTTCGGGCGCGCCCGAGGTCACCTCTCCCTCGCGAGCAGACGTTCGTGCCCGCAAAGTCCCAGGAAAGGGCGGACCTTTGCGTCTGCTCGCGGTCAGGAGGTGAGGGCTTCGGCGATCGCGGCTGCCGCGCCGTCGACGGGCACCTCGCGGGTTTCGCCGCTGAACCGGTTGCGCAGCTCGACAACACCGTCGGCCCAGCCGCGGCCGACGACCACGATCCACGGCACCCCCAGCAACTCGGCGTCCTTGAACTTCACGCCCGGCGACGACGACCGGTCATCGAGCAGCACCTCGACGCCAAGCCGGTCCAGCTCGGCGGCCAGCTCGCCGGCGCCGGCGCGGGCGGCCTCGTCCTTGTTGGCGATCACCACATGGGCGTCGAACGGCGACACGGACGACGGCCAGCGCAGGCCGAGCTCGTCGTGGTGTTGCTCGGCGATCACCGCGACCAGCCGCGACACCCCGATGCCGTAAGACCCCATCGTCAGCCGCACCGGCTTGCCGTCCTCACCCAGGACATCGACGTTGAACGCGTCGGTGTATTTGCGGCCCAGCTGGAAGATGTGGCCGATTTCGATGCCGCGGGCCGACACCAGCGGACCTGCGCCGTCCGGCGACGGGTCTCCGTCGCGCACCTCGGCCGCTTCGATGGTGCCGTCAGCGGTGAAGTCGCGGCCCATCACCAGGCCGACGACATGCTTGTTGGGGGCGTCAGCTCCGGTGATCCACGACGTGCCGTCCACTACCCGCGGGTCGACCAGATAGCGAACGCCGTTCTCCCGCAATGCCTTCGGGCCGACGTAGCCCTTCACCAAGAAGGGGTGCTTGGCGAAGTCGGCATCATCGAGGAAGGCGTACTCGGCGGGGTCGAGCGCGGCGCCCAGGCGTTTGTCGTCGATCTCGCGGTCTCCGGGCACGGCGATGGCCAGCAGCTCCCAGTCGCCGTCGGGCTGGCGGACTTTGAGCAACACGTTTTTGAGGGTGTCCGCGGCGGTGATCTCCCGCCCGAGGTCGACGGTGTTGGCCCATTCGACCAGCGTGGCGATCGTCGGGGCATCCGGAGTGTCGTACACCTTGGCCTCGGGCAGGCCGTCGATGGGCAGCGGGTCGGGCGCCGGCGTGACGACGGCCTCGACGTTGGCGGCATAACCGGACTCCAGGCACCGCACGAACGTGTCCTCGCCGATGTCGCTCTCGGCGAGGAACTCCTCGGACGCGCTGCCGCCCATGGCGCCGGAAACAGCCGACACGATGACGTAGCGCACCCCCAGCCGGTCGAAAATGCGCTGGTAGGCCTCGCGGTGGCGCTGGTAGGCGACGCGCAGCCCGTCGTCGTCGACGTCGAAGGAGTAGGAGTCCTTCATGACGAACTCGCGGCCGCGCAGGATGCCCGCGCGCGGACGGGCCTCGTCGCGGTACTTCGTCTGGATCTGGAACAGCAGCAGCGGGAAGTCCTTGTAGCTGCTGTACTCCCCCTTCACCGTCAGCGCGAACAACTCTTCATGGGTGGGGCCGAGCAGATAGTCGTTGTCGCGGCGGTCCTTGAGCCGAAACAACGAGTCGCCGTACTCGGTCCAGCGGTTCGTCGCCTCATACGGCGCGCGCGGCAGCAGCGCCGGGAACAGGATCTCCTGCCCGCCGATCGCGACTATCTCCTCGCGCACGACTCGCTCGATCTTGTGCAGCACCCGCAGCCCCAGCGGCAGCCAGCTGTACAGCCCGGGCCCGACCGGCCGGATGTAGCCGGCCCTGATCAGCAACTTGTGGCTGGGCACTTCGGCGTCGGCCGGGTCGTCGCGCAGCGTGCGCAGGAACAGCTCGGACATGCGGGTGATCACAGCCCGCTAGCTTAGGTGGTTCTCCCCCATCAATGACCAGGCAGTGCCCTCACGGGAACCGCCGTCACGCGACGGCTAGGGCACCTTGACGCGGAATACCTCGGTGTCCTCGGGCAGTCCCTTCAGACGACGCGGGCCAAGCTCTTCGAAGACGAGGCCGGAGCCGACGGACAGATCGCGCACGGTGCGGCTGGCAAGCACCTCGCCCGCGCCGGCCATCGCACCGATGCGGGCACCGACATGCACGGCCATCCCGCTCCATTCCTCGCCGCACTTCTCGCATTCGCCGATGTGCACGCCGGCCCGGATCGGGATGCCGTGCGTGGCCAGTGCGGGCACCAGATCCAAACCGCAGCGCGCGGCCTTCGTCGGACCGTCGAACAACGCGAAGATCCCGTCGCCGGTGTGTTTGGCGCGCCGGCCGCCGTATCTGCCCAGCACGGTGTCGACCAAGCGGTCGTGGTCGTCGAGTTGACGGCGCCAGTATTCGTCGCCGCGCGCGGCGAGCATCTCCGTCGAGCCGACGATGTCGGTGAACAGCACCGTGCTCAACACACGTTCGGCGGGCGTCGCATCGGCCTGCTGCCCAACGAATTCCAGCACCACCTGCGGGATCACCTCGATGAGGTCGGTGGCGTAGTGTTCACCCGGCGGCAACTCCCGCAGCACGGCGTTCGGTATCCGGTCCGCCAACTCCACCGCCGCTCGAACCGCGCGATGCGGTCGCCTCGCCGACCCAACACCAGGGTCGGTGTGCGAACCGCGCCGAGGATGTTGCGCACGTCGATCTCCTCGACGGCTTGCCATGTCAGGCGCGCGGTCAGCGGGCTTGCCGACGCCCGCTGCTCCTTGCCGAACAACTCGCGAACGCCGGGTATGTCGGCGACGGGTCCGAAGAAGAGTTCGGCGAGAGCGCCTTCACCCCAACAGTTTTCGATCTCGGTGTAGCCCGCGGTGGTCTGCTCGGGGGTGAAACCCCATGGCCGCTCCGGCAAGTCCTCGGTGAACCGTGCCGTCGTGCCGAGCAGCAACAGCGAGCGCACCTGCTCCGGATAGGTCGCGGCGAAAAGCAAGCTCATAGGACCGCCCTCGGAGACGCCGACCAACACCGGATAGTCCACGCCGGCGGCGGTTAGGACGGCCCGCATGTCGTCCATGCGTTCCTCGAGCGTCGGCACGCCAGTCACGGGATCCGACAGGCCGGTGCCGCGCTTGTCCCACACGATCAGGTGCACGTGCCGGGCGATCCGTTCGGCCATGCTCGCGTACAAAGTCGTCGGGTCGTCGTAGAGATCGACATTGCTGACCCAGCCGGGCACCAACACCACGGGCACATCGCCCTCGCCCATCTCCCGGTAGGCGAGTCGAATGTCGCCGTTTCGCGCGTATTTCACGCGGCCGATGCCCACAGCGCAAAGTGTGTCACCGCGTGGCCGCGGGTCGGCCGGTTTGCTCTACGCCGCCTTATACGCCGTCGACTTCGCTCTCGCTTGCCCCGCCGTTCTTGGCGTCGTCGAGTTCGCCCGCTTCGAACGCCTCGCGGATGTGTTGGGCGGCCGCGATCTCTCGGGCGCTGAAGCCGATGCCAAGCGCGGCGGCGCCGACGACCACCGCGACACCGGCGACCCACAGCAGCGAGTAGGTGTAGCCGGCGTCGAGCGCATCGAGTTGGCTTTCCGTCATGTCGGCCACCGGTCCCGTCGTTCCACCGAGATACAGCGTGCGCGATACCTGCACCGCCTGGATGACCACCAGCACCAGCGGGCCGCCGAGGTTGTAGACCATCAATTGGATCGCCGATACCGGGCCGATTTCGCGCGGGCCGACGCCGGCGACAGCGCACAACGGAAGCACCACCGAGATGACGCCGATTCCGAAGCCGCCCACCACGATCAGCGTGACGAAGTCGGGAAAATAGGAGATCGTCCGGTCGAGTGTGGAGCCGTACAGCATCGCCGCGAGAACCAATGTCCCGCAACCGATGATCAACCACCGTGGGGCGATGAGCGGCGCGGTGCGCGTCGCGAGCAGGGTGCCCAACCCGAACGCGCCTGCGAACGGGAGGAACGCGATGCCTGCGCGCAACGCCGAATACCCCATCACGTCTTGCACGTACAGCCCGATGATCACCGTCGCGGTGAGCATCACGCCGCCGGCCATGAACAGCGAGACGAAGGTCATGACGCGGCTGCGGTTGTCGAACACCGAGAACGGGATGATCGGGTGCTCCGCAGTGCGCTCGACGATCAGGAACGCCACCAGGAACACCACCGCGGCGACGCCCGCGCCGATCACCCAGGGATCGATCCAGCCGCGCGGCGGGCCCTGCGTGAACACCAGCACGGCCGACGTGCACGCCAGCGTCGCCAGTGCCGCGCCCGCGACGTCAAGCTTGAGGCGCTCGTGCTGCGTCTCGGCGAGGCGGGCCACCGCGATCCAGACGATGACGATGCCGATCGGGACGTTGATGAGAAACGCCAGTCGCCAGGACACGACGGTCAGCGCGCCGCCGAGCACCAGGCCCAGCACCGACCCCGACGCCTGCATGGCCGCCGACACCGCGAACGCCCTGTTGCGGGCGTGCCCGACGGCGTAGGTGGTGGCGATCAGGGCCAGGCCGGTCGGCGCCGCGACGGCCGCGCCGATGCCCTGCACCGCGCGAGCGACGATCAGCGTCACGCCGTCGGTGGCCACCCCGCACACCAGCGAGGCGATGGTGAACACTCCGACGCCGGACAGGAACGCCCGTTTGTGGCCGATCGCGTCGCCGACGCGGCCGCCGATCAGCAGCAGGCCGCCGAACGTCAGCACATAGGCGGTGATGACCCAGCTCTTGCCCGCGTCGGACAGGTCGAGCTCGTCCTGCAGCCTCGGCAGCGCGACGATCACGATGGTGCCGTCGAGCGTCGACATCAGCTGCATGCCGGTGATCGCGAAGATCGCAATGCCGAGCACGCTCGTCGTCAGCGGCCGCCCGGCCGCCTGTGAACGGCGGGACGACTCGCTGGAACCGCCCGTCGCAGACATGGTTCGCCAGCCTACCCAGCCCTGCGATTTGGGCGCGCTCAGCGGCGCTGAGCCCACGCCAGCGCGCCGAAATCGCGGGATCAGAAGAACAGCGGCGCCACCAGGAACGCACCCGACACGACGACGGCGTAGGCGATGAACAGCGTGAGCAGGAATCCCATCACGTCGCGGAAGCCGAGCCGGGCGATCGCGAGCAGCGGCAGCGCCCAGAACGGCTGGATCGCGTCGGTGGCCATATCGCCCCACGCGTAGGCCAGCACCGTCAATTCCGGTGAGACGCCGAGGTTGGCTGCGGCTTCGGCGATATAGGGCGCTTCGATCGCGAACTTCGACCCGCCCGACGGCACGAACACGTTGACCAGGCCCGAATACCAGTAGGTCACCAGCGGGAAGGTGTGCTCATTGGCGATGGTGGTGAACCAGCCGGCGATGCGCTCGCTGAAGCCGGTCGCGGTGAGGATCCCCAAAATCCCTGCGTAGAACGGGAATTGGATGATGATGCCCCACGCGAACGAGCCGCCGCGCTCGGCCTGCTTCAACAGCGACGCCGGGGTGCCGTGCAGGAGTATGCCGAGGAACAGGAAGATGAAGTTGACGGTGTTGAGCGTGATTCCGGAGAGGAGGCCCTCCTCTAGGCCGGTGAAGTAGATGACGATGTAGATCAGCCCGATGCCGCCGATCACCATGTTGACCCAGCGCGAGTTCTCGATGCGTTGGGCCGGTGTCAATTGCACGGGAGCGGTCGCCGCGCCGGGCCCCTCCGCGCGCACAGTTTCGTCGTCGACGTCTTCGGCCTCCGCGATGCCTGCGGGCGGAGTCACGGTCTTGTCCGGCCGCGGATGGATCAGCGGCGTCATGACCACCCACAGCAGGATCACCACGACCGTCAGCACCATGTTGAACGGCGAGAAGATCGTGTCGCTGACGGGAATCAGGCGACCGAAGAATTCCTCGGCGAAGTTGCCGGGCGTGGCCACCAGCAGCGGCGCGGACGCCGACAGACCGGCGTGCCAGGTGCCCGCCATGCCGAGATAGGCCGCCGCCACCAGCAGCCGGTAATCCACCTTGGGCTGCCGGGCGGCCATGTAACGCACCAGCACCGCCGAGCCGATCAACCCCAGCCCCCAGTTGATCAGCACCAGGATCATGCTGGTTGCGGCCATCACCGCGACGGCGCTCTTGGGGCCCTTCGGCCGGTCGGCCACCCAGGTCAGCAGGCGGCGGAACGGCGGCGAGGTGGCCACCACGAACCCGGTCAGCATGATCAACGCCATCTGCATGCCGAACTCGAGCAGTTCCCAGAACCCGTCGCCCCATCCCGCGATCAGGTCGCCGGCCTTGCCGATGCCGATCTGCCCGGGTCCCAGGAAGAAGGTCAGGACGAACACCACGAAGGTCAGCAGGACCACGACCACCCACGCGTCGGGCACCCACCGCAAACTCCATCGGCTCAATCCACCGGCGAGGCGCTGTAGCAGCGTGTCCCGTTCCTGTCCCTGCGTTGCCTGCGACATGCATTTACCCTCTCGATGTGCCCGTGACGGATTCGTAGACGACGGTCGCGGCCGCCAGATCTGTCAGCGCTAGACCGACCGACTTGAAAACGGTGATCTCCGCGGGGTCACGTCGACCGGCGTGCTGGCCGCGGCACAGCTCGGTCAAGGTGGCGCGGATGCCTTCGGGCGTCAGCACACCGTCGCGCAACGGCTGCGTCAGGTCGCCCGATTCCTCGATCGCGGTGGGAGTGTCGACGAAAAGGCTTCCCCCGCTGATCAATTCGTCGTCCGCCTCGCGCATGTCCGGGCGGAAGCTGCCGATCAGGTCGATGTGCACGCCTGGGCGTATCCACGCCCCCCGCAGCAGCGGCTCGGTGGCCAGCGTGGCGGCGCTGACGATGTCGGCTCGCCCGGTCGCGGCCGCCAGGTCGGTCACCGCCTGCGCGTGGAAGCCGTCGTCGCGCAACGCTGCCGCCAGCGTTTCGGCGCCCGCTGGCCGAATGTTGTACACCAGAACTTCTTTGATGAGCCGCACCGCGCGGTAAGCGTGCGCGGCCAGTGAGGCGACCGCCCCGCTGCCGACGACAAGCAGGGTGTGCGCGTCCGGCCGGGCCAGGTAGTCGGCGGCCAGAGCGGCGGTGGCGATCGTGCGCCGCCGGGTCAGTTCGGCGCCGTCGAGAACAGCCAACTGTTCGCCGGTGGTGGCGTCGCAAAGCAAGTATGTGGAGTGCAGCGACGGCAGGCCGCGTTCGCGGTTGGCCGGGAAGACGCCGGCGACTTTCACCCCGAGATAACGGTTTTCGTTCCAGCACGGCATCAGCAGCAGCGTGCCTGCGCCGCCGATGTCGTGGTGGTGACGGGTCGGCACCTCGGCGCCGGCCGCAAACCCCGACCGCAGCGCGGGCACCAGACGGTCGAACGGCAACCGCTGGGCGATCTCCGCCGCGTCGATCATTCGCACGTTGTCAGCTCCAAAGATCAGGCGTCTAGGGCAAGGTCGGATATCGGCACGGCCTGACACGTCAGGCACCGGTTGTCGTCGGTGGGATCGGCTTCGGGCACCAGGTAGCGGACACCGCCGGAAAGGACTGGGACCTCACAGCTTTCGCATTGACCAGTGCGGCATCCGCTGAGGATGGCGACGCCTTGTGATTCGGCGAGCGCGAGCAGGCTGCCGTCGGCGGGTGTCCACGTCACGTCCCGTCCGCTGCGAAGGAAACGAACGGTGTGCGCGGCGTCGGGCGGCGGCGTCCAGGTCGGCACGGGCGAACTGAACCGCTCCTCGAAGATGCCGAAGTCGGGCACCCCGCGGGCGGCCAAACCGGCGCGCAGTTGCCGGATCATCGCGTCCGG
Source organism: Mycolicibacterium agri (assembly GCF_002553505.1). GTDB lineage: Bacteria > Actinomycetota > Actinomycetes > Mycobacteriales > Mycobacteriaceae > Mycobacterium > Mycobacterium agri. The sequence continues at coordinate 18,989 of NZ_PDCP01000072.1, forward strand.
TCCGCACAGATAGAACCGGGCCCGCGCGGAGATCAGCGCGCCGTCCACGTCATCGGCGGTGATCCGACCCGTGGCGCTGTAGTCCAGCCCGGGCCGGTCGCCAGCCCGCGGCCGCGTGTAGTGGGTGTGCACCTGCAGGCCCGGCAACCCGGCGGCAAGTTCGGTCAGCCGCTCTTTGAACGCGTGATGCCCACCGTCGCGGCAGACGTAATACAGCGTGATCGGATCCAGCGACCGCCGCGCGGCCATCGTCTCCAAATAGCCGATGAACGGGGTGATCCCGATACCGCCGGCGATCATTACCACCGGCAGATCCGGCTCGGTGGGTAACGCGAATCGGCCCGCAGGGGCGGTCAGGCGCACGATGTCGCCGACGCGAAGCGATTTGGTGAGGTAGTTCGACACCGGCCCGTCGCCACACTTCACCGTGATCCGGTATCCGTGCCGATCCGCGGCCGTTGCGGGCCCGGACAGCGAGTAGGACCTGGCTACCCCGTGATCGAGGTGCACCGTAGTGTGTTGGCCGGGGCGGAAATCCGGCGGGGCCGCGCCGTGCGACGGCTGCAGGTGGATCGACACCGTGTCGGCCGCCTCGGCCACTACGTTGGTCACGGTGAACGGGCGCTCGCCGGGCCAGCGCGGCCGGGACTGCGCGACCTTGTGGACGTCGCAAACCAGCGACCGATGCGGCACCGAACCGCTGACCGGGTCGCCGTGGTCGGCGGAGACCAGCAGGTTGAAGTTGCTTCCGGTCGCCGTGAACGGGTCGTAGCCGGGCAGGCCGATGTCGGGTGCGGACTCCCACCACCCGTACTCGGCGGCGACCACACGCTCGTGCAGTGCAGGGTCGAGTTCGGCGCGCATGCGGATCCGGCCGTGGCGTGTCGAAAGTTCTACCCAGTCGTCGGCGGCGATGCCGCGCTGCATGGCCAGTTCGGGGCCGAGGTACACGGTCGGTTCGGCCGCGCGCGCACGCAGCGACGCGATGCCGCGGTGCTGGGTGTGGCAGAAGCGGCTGGCCTTGGTCGAGGTGAGCACCAGCGGAAAGTCGGCATCATCGCCGAGCGGCGAGTCGGCCGGCTCGACGTGTCCGGGCAGCGGGTCGTAGCCGTGTCGGGCGAGCCGCTCGGAATACAGTTCGGCCCTTCGGGTTTCGGTGGCGAAGCCGCGGACGGTGCCGTCGGGTTGCGCGTCGGTGTGTTTGCGGTGCTGACGCGGCAACGGCACGTCTATGCCCTGCGGCCGCTTGCGCAGTTCGGCCACGGTGAGGCCGAGCGGGTCGAGTATGTGCTGCCATCCCGCTTCGATGTCGCCGCCGAAGAATTGCTCGTCGAGCCCGAGCCGGGTCGCCAACGCGAAGACGATCTCGGTGTCGGACCGGCTCTCCCCCACCGGCGGAACCATCCGAGGGCGCAGCGCAATCCGCTCCTGTGCCTCGTGGCTGATCTCGAACCCGGTCTTGAGGGCCTCACGTTCCCAAGGGCTGTTCACCGGCAGCACGATGTCGGCGAGCCCGGCGGTCGGGTTCATGAACAGGTTGGCGTGGACGTGAAACTCGAGGTGCTGCAGCGCTTCCCGACCACGCAGTGGATCAGCCTGCGAGACAAGCAGGTTGGAGCCGAAACCCATCATGGCGCGCACCGGATACGGCTTTTCGTCGAGGATCGCGGTGTACAGGTCGCGGGCGGTCACCCAGCCCTGCGACGGCGGGCCGAGCGGTCGTTCGTCGATGCCGAGCGCCTTGGCCCGTTGCGCCGAGTCGAGCTGGTCGAAACTCGTCACCGCGTTGACCGGCGGTGCGGGATGAATCACGTTGCCGCCGGGCGCATCGAACGAGCCGGTGAGCGCGTACAGACAGGCGATGGCCCGCTCGGTCTGCGTCGCGTTGGTGTGCTGCCCTACGCCGGACCAACTGTGATACGCCACCCGTCGCGCATCGGCGATCGCGTCGGCTAGGGCGGCGATGTCTGCCTCCGGCGCCCAGGTGACGGCGGCGGCGCGCTCCAGCGGCCATTCGGCGCAGCGTCGGCGGTAACGCTGAAAAGCGGTGGTGCAGCGCACGTTACCCGTACGGGTGGACACCACGACGTCGGTGTCGAGCACTAAACCGTCCGGTGCCGGGAGGCGGGTGTCGTAGGGCACGACGTCAGTTCCGTCGAAGCCGACGAAGGAGTCCGGCGGTCCCCCGTCGGCGAGGTCGTCGCCCCGCAGGAGTCGGCCGGTGTCCTCACGCACCAGCAGGGGGCCGTTGGTCCACCGTCGGACGAATTGCTGGTCGTAGCGGCCGGTTTCGATGAGCCGGTTGGCCACGCCGAGGGCCAGCGCCGCGTCGGAGCCGGGCCGCACGCGCACCCACAGGTCGGCCTGCGCGCCGCTGCCCGCCGAGCGCGGGTCGACCACCGCCACTTTGGCGCCACGGGCGCGCGCCTTGGCGATGGCGGTGGATTGGGCCAGCCACACGCGGGCGGGGTTGTGTCCCCACAGCAGGGCCAGATCGGTGTTCGCGTAATCGGCGGTCGGGATGCCGCGGCCGAACGTGAAGGCGTGCGCGTGATCCTTGTGCCAATTGCAGATTTCGGTGGCATAGGCGATGTTCGGGCTGCCAAAGAGGCGGATGAACCGCTCGACCCAGTCGATGCCGTCGGAGATCGGCGTCCCGCTGGGCGATGTCACCGAGAACGCGACGGCCTCCGGGCCGCTCTCGCGGCGGATCATGTCGAAGCGGGCGGCGATCTCGTCCAGCGCCTCGTCCCATCCGATCTCCACCCAGCCGGGGTCTTCGGCGGTCTTGGGATTGGTGCGGCGCAGCGGGCGGGTCAGCCGGCGCGGGCTGTGCACGATCTCGGGGGCGGCCCGGCCTTTCGGGCACAGCGCCGCACCGGTGGGGTGCTCCGGGTCGGGCGCGACGGACAGCAGTCGATCGCCTTCGATGGAATACAGCGCTCCGCACCGGGACCGGCACAGCGTGCAGTATCCGTGGCGTTGGATGGCCATCCCCTCCCCAGTGGACGGTAATCGATTACCGATAAGCGGCTATAGTTGTGCCTTGGCAATAATCTGTCAAGACGCTGTCAGTCCGGCGGCGATCGGAGGGTTCATGAGCACGGCGCTGCGGCGGGTCAGCCTGCGGGAACAAGCCCTGGACGTGCTGCGGCAGGCGCTGGTGTCCGGCGAGATCAAGCCCGGCGACATCTATTCGGCCGCCGCTTTGGCCGAGCGGCTCGGGGTGTCCAACAGCCCGGTGCGCGAGGCGATGCTCACCTTGGTGCACGAGGGCTTGATGGAGGCGGTGCCCAACCGCGGATTCCGCGTCGTCCCGCTGTCGGATGCCGACCTCGACGAGATCTACCGGCTACGGCTCATGCTCGAGGTGCCTGCCATGGTCCAGCTCGCCGAGCGCGGGATCGCCGACGACCGTGAACGGTTGACCGCCCTGGCCGAAGACATCGAAAAGGCCGCAGCCGACCGCGACGTGATCCGGTTCTTGGAGGCCGATCGCGCGTTTCACCTGGAGCTGCTGGGGCTGCTGGGCAATGGCCGGCTGGTGTCGATCGTGGCCAATCTGCGCGACCAGACGCGCCTGTACGGCCTCAAAGCGCTGGCGGCGCAGAACATGCTGGGCTCATCGGCCGCCGAGCACCGGCGGCTGCTCGCCGCCATCGACGCGGGTGATGCGCAGGAGGTGGATCGGCTCGCGCGCGCACATCTCGAGCACACCCGCCGCGAGTGGGCCGGTACCCTGTGATTTCGGCGCGCTCAACGGCGCTTCGCGCCCGTCAGCGCGCCGAAATCGCTAGAGATCGCCTTGCTCCAGCGCGTCCTTGACTTCCTGCGCGTGCGCCACCTGCGCGGCCGTGTACTTGATGAACAACGCCGCGCCGCCGACGATGACCGCCACCGCGGCGACCCACAGCAGGCCGTAGGTGTAGCCCTGGTCCAGCGCGTGCAGTTGCGCAGGATTCATGTTCTTCACCGGGCCCGTCGTGCCGCCCAGGTACAGCGTCCGCGACGTGATGACTGCCTGCACGACCGCGAGCACCAGCGGCCCGCCCAGGTTCTGCAGCATCAGCGCGATCGCCGAGACGGGGCCGATCTGGTCGAAGCCGACACCGGCGATCGCAGACAGGGTCAGCGGGACGACGATCGTGCCGATGCCGATGCCGCCGATCACGATGGGCGCCACCAGGTTCGGGAAGTACGGAATGCCCGCATTCAGCGTCGAGCCGTAGATCATGGCGCCCAGCACCAGGACGCCGCCGGCGATCACCAGCACGCGCGGCGGGAAGATCGACACCAGTTGTGCCGACAACCCGAGGCCGACACCCATCGCGATGACGAACGGGATGAAGCCGATGCCCGCCCGCAGCGCGCTGTAGCCGAGGATGTCCTGCACGTAGAGGCCGATGAGAACGGTCAGCGAGAACAGCACACCGCCGGCGAGGAAGATCGCGGCGAAGACGGCCAACCGGTTGCGGTCCTTGAACAAGTTGAACGGCACGACCGGGTTCGCGGCGGTGCGCTCGACGATGATGAACGCGATCGCGAAGACGCCCGCGGCGAGCACCGATCCGACGGTGATCGGCGACAGCCAGCCCTTCTCGGGGCCCATGGAGAAGCCGAACACCGCGGCCGTGCAGCCGAGGGTGGCCAGGATGGCGCCCGACGCGTCGAGCTTCATCCGCTCCTTGTGGGTCTCACGCAGGCTGGTGCGGGCCAGGTAGATCATCACCAGGCCGATCGGCACGTTCACCAGGAACGCCCAGCGCCAGGACACCTCGGTCAGGGCGCCGCCGACGACGAGGCCCATCACCGAGCCAACCGCCGTCATGGCGCCGAACACCGCCGTCGCCGCATTGCGGGCCGGGCCCTTCGGGAACGTCGTGGCGACCAGGGCGAGGCCGGTCGGGGATGCGATGGCCGACCCGACACCCTGCAGCAGCCGGGCGATGACCAATGTCGTCTCGTCCCACGCGATGCCGCACAGGATCGAGGCGATGGTGAACAGCGCGACACCGACGATGAAGGTGCGTTTGCGGCCGATGGTGTCGCCGAGGCGTCCGCCAAGCAGCATCAACCCGCCAAATGTCAGCACATAGGCGGTGATGACCCAGCTGCGGCCCGCGTCGGAAAGGCTTAGCTCGTCTTGGATCTTAGGAAGCGCGACGATGGCGACCGTGCTGTCCATCGTCGCCAGCAGCTGCATGCCGCCGATCGCGATGACAGCGGCGATGAAGCGCCGAGAGGGCAGCCAGTCGAGATACCTGGCAGTTTTCGCTGCCGCGGGGCTATCCACCCGGTCTTGCAGCGCCCGTTTCGTGCCGCCTTGGGCGTCACGACGGATGGCGGCGCGCTCTGCATCGTTGAGAGCCGTCATAACCGGTTACCTTACAGTAATCTTAGGAATCCTTTAACCGCCGAACGCCGCCACCCGGCCGATCACGATGATCGCCGGAGGTCGTATGCCCTCAGAGCGGATGTCCTCGGGCGCGTCGCTCAGCGTCGTCCGCAACGTCCGTTGCGCGGCCGTCGAACCGTTCTGCACCACCAGGACCGGCGTATCCGCAGGTCGGCCCCCATTCAGCAGCGCCTTGGCGAAAAGTTCGATCCGCTCGACGGCCATCAGCAACACTATCGTGCCGGACATCGCGGCCAGCGCATCCCAATTCACTAACGATTCGGGGTGCCCTGGCGCAACATGGCCGCTGACCACTACAAACTCGTGCGTCACGGCCCGATGTGTGACCGGAACACCCGCCAGCGCAGGAACTGCTATGGCACTTGTCACACCCGGCACAACAGTCACCGGAATCCCGGCATCCGTGCACGCGATCACCTCTTCATAACCGCGCGCGAACACGAACGGATCGCCACCCTTGAGCCGGACCACGAACTTGCCCTGCCTGGCCCGGTCGATGAGCACCTCGTTGATGGCGTCCTGCGCCATCGCCCTGCCGTACGGAATCTTGGCGGCGTCGATCACCTCGACGTGCGGGGGCAATTCGGCCAGCAGTTCGGGCGGGGCGAGGCGATCGGCGACGACGACGTCGGCGTGGGCCAGCAGCCGCCGCCCGCGCACCGTGATCAGTTCGGGGTCGCCCGGTCCGCCGCCGACGAGGGCGACGCCTCCGTGCACGACGCCGGGCGCATCGCCGGTGATCAGCCCCTGCTGGAACGCTTCGTGGATGGCCGACCGGATCGCGGCCGAGCGCCGGTGCTCCCCGCCGGCCAGCACCCCGACGGACAGGCCTTCGTACTCGAAGGTGGCGGGGGTGACCGCGGTGCCCTCGCGGGCGGCGTCGGCGCGGACACAGAAGATGCGGCGACGTTCGGCCCCCGCCACGACGGCGGCGTTGACGTCGGGATCGTCGGTGGCGGCGATGACGTACCACGCGTCGTCGAGATCGGCGTCCTCAAAGGGCCGCAGCGTCACCGTGACTCCGGACATGGCCTCGACGGCCGGCGTCACCGACGGGGAGACGACGTGGACGTCGGCGCCGGATGCGATCAACAGCGGCAGCCGGCGCTGGGCGACGCTGCCGCCGCCGACCACCACAACCTTCTTGCCGGCCAACCGAAGGCCGACAAGGTAGGCGTCCTCGCTTGTCAATGTGCTCCTCGCGTCCGCACCGTCAACTCGCTCCTCGCGTCCGCACCGTCAACTCGCTCCTCGCGTCCGCACCGTCAACTCGCTCCTCGCGTCTTCATCCGGCGAGCCTAGAGCGTGCCGCCGCATCGACGAAGCGAGCGATCGCATGCGGCCTCGCCGCAGGGTGGGTGTGCAGATAGCTGGCGTGCACGCCGGCGTGCACCGCGCCGTCACGAACCGCGGACACTTCGCGGCCGCGGAACACCCACGCAGGCTGGTAGTTGTCGGTGAAAGTGACGGTGGTGCGATGGAATTCGTGTCCGACGGCGCGCTCGCCCTCTTGGTACAGCGACGAGTCAGCGACCGCGGTCGCATCGCGGTAGGCCAGCGTCAGCCGATCGGTGAAACGCGCGCTGCCCGCCAGCACGCCACACATCGGATAGCCCTCGAGTTCGTCGACCAGATACGCCAGGCCCGCGCATTCGGCGTGCACGGGACCGCCGCCGCGGGCCAGCGCCGCGATCTGTTGCCGTACGCGGTCGTTGGCGGACAGCTCGGTGCTGAACTCTTCGGGAAAGCCGCCGGGCAGCACGAGCCCGGCGGCCTCGGGCGGCAATTCGTCGGTGAGCGGGTCGAATTCAATGACCTCGGCGCCCGCTGCACGCAGCAGTTCGGAGTGCTCGGCGTAGCTGAAGCTGAACGCCTTGCCCGCGGCGATCGCGACCCGTGTCCCGGTCTTTTCGCTTCGGCCGCCGACGGCCACTTCGGCGCTCCAGGGCTCGGCGTCGACATGGCCCCCGGCCGCAGCGACGACCGCGGGCAGATCGACGTGCTCGGCGACCAGCGTCGTCATTGCATCCACGGCATCGCGGGCACGGCGGCCGTGCTCGACGGCGGTCACCAAGCCCAGATGCCGTGACGGCACAGACATTTCGTCGACCCGCGGCAGGGCGCCGAGCACCGGGACGCCGGCATGTTCGCACGCCTGCCGCAGCACATCGGCATGCCGCGGCGAGCCCACGCGGTTGAGGATCACGCCGGCGATGCGGGTTGCGTCGTCGAATGTCGCAAAGCCGTGCAGCAGCGCCGCCATGCTGTGGCTCTGTCCGCGCCCGTCGACGACGAGGATGACCGGCGCGCCACCCAGCAGTGCGGCCACATGCGCCGTCGACCCCGTCGCAGGGCCCGTCATCGTGCCCTCGATGCGCCCGTCGAACAAGCCCATCACGCCTTCGACGACGGCGATGTCACAGCCCGCGCTGCCATGCCGGTACAGCGGGGCGATCAGGTCCTCGCCGACCAGCACCGGGTCGAGGTTGCGGCCCGGTCTGCCCGACGCAAGCGTGTGATAGCCGGGGTCGATGTAGTCGGGGCCCACCTTGAACGGCGCCACGCGGTGGCCCGCCCTGCTCAGCGCACCCATCAAACCCGTTGCGACAGTGGTCTTTCCGCTGCCCGACGCGGGCGCGGCGATCACAACAGCGGGCGCGCCGCCGCTCATACCAAACTCCGCGGCACCCAGCCCCACTCCGGCGGCACCCATCCCCACTCCGGCGGCACCCATCCCCACTCCGGCGAGCGTGCGTGTCTGCAGGCGACACGCCGTGCAAATGTCGGCTTTTGCGCACGTTCGCGACCCGTCGCGTCGACACCCGCAACAAGGGCGGGCAAGACAGCCGCGCCAGGCCGAGCCGCCGACCGACAGCTCCGACGCCCCGCGAGCGTGCGCAAACTACGGAATTTCATCGGCGTGTCGCCTGCAGACACGCACGCTCGCGGAAAACGAAATGGGGGGACGGCTACCACTCGATGCCCTTTTGACCCTTGCGGCCGACATCCATCGGGTGCTTGACCTTCGTCATCTCGGTCACCAGATCGGCGGCATCCAGCAGCGGTTGCGGGGCGTCGCGGCCGGTGATCACCACATGCTGCGTGCCGGGCCGCGACGTCAGTGTGGCGATCACCTCATCGAGGTCGATCCAGCCCCACTTCAACGGATAGGTGAACTCGTCGAGAACGTAGAAGTCGTGGCGCTCCTGCGCCAGCCGTCGCGCGATCTCGGCCCAACCGTCGGCCGCCGCGGCCGCATGGTCGTCATCGGTGCCGGCCTTACGCGACCACGACCAGCCTGCCCCCATCTTGTGCCACTCCACGGGACCGCCGACGCCGTGCTCGTCGTGCAGGCGGCCGAGTTGACGAAATGCGGCCTCCTCGCCCACTTTCCATTTCGCGCTCTTGACGAACTGAAACACGGCGATATCGAAACCCTGGTTCCACGCGCGCAACGCCATTCCGAACGCGGCCGTCGACTTGCCCTTGCCCGCACCGGTGTGCACCGCCAGCAGTGGGGCGTTGCGGCGAGCGCGAGTTGTCAGCCCGTCGTCGGGCACGGCCAGCGGACGGCCTTGAGGCATCGTGCAATCCTCCTTACGCGGCCTTACGCGGCGCGGTTCTGCGTCTGGATGAGCTGGGTCAGGTCGTCGGCACGCAACTGCGCCAGTCGCACCGTCGGCGCATCGAGATGTGCCGCCAATTGCGAGGCCAAATTCAGTCGCACAAAGGACGTTTCGCAGTCGACGACGACGGCGG
>NZ_PDCP01000073.1 GCF_002553505.1 Mycolicibacterium agri
AGATGTGTTTATGAGACAGACCGACATTTGGGCGCGTTTTCACGGCGTGTCGCCACCCATGTGTCGGTTTCGGCGGGGCGGGGCGGGCGGCCGTGGGCCCGTGTTAGCCGGGCGTGTTGCCGACCAACTCCACGCCGTTGCCGTTCCAGCGGAACTTCACCACGCTCTGCAGCCCGGGCGTGCCGTTGGAGTACACCAGCGCGACGGTGTCGCCGGTGCTCTGCGTCGGCTCGATGCCGTTGAAGCCGTACGTGTCGGGCACGCCCCTCGGGATGAACTTGCCGAGGTGAAACAGCACCGCGCGGGTGTTCGGATTCTCGGCGTTGGTGTTAGCCTTGACGATGACCGCCGACAGCTGGGCGCACTCGTTGTAGGTCCCTGCCACCGGCTCGGGACTCCAGGCCTGCCCGCTGCGAGGATCGCGCGGCAACTCCGAAACCGCCTTCGCGATCTCGGGTGCCGCCAGGTTCACCGCGCACGGATCGGGCGCGGGCGCGGTCGGCGTTTCGCTGGGGCGAGCCGGCGGTGCGGGCGCTGCGGTCGCGGGTGCGACTGAGGCCGTCGGCTCCGGCGTCTTGGAAACGGTCGAGTCACCGGAGCCGCATCCGGCCAGCAACAGCGCTCCCGCGGCCGTCCCCGCGGTGAGGACCCTTTTCACAGTTGCGCACCGTACCGCCAACCCGTCCGGCTGCCTGGCAGGCCGCGCGGCGGGTCGAAGCGATCCTGACCACTAGACTGGCAACTCGATGACGTCGCCCGACTCGGACGCCACCAGCGCCGACCTGACCTTCGCTGACCTGCAGATTCACCCGGCGGTGCTGCGGGCGATCGCCGATGTCGGCTACGAGACGCCGTCGGCCATCCAGGCAGAGACCATTCCGGCGATGATGGCGGGCTCCGACGTCGTCGGCCTGGCCCAGACCGGCACCGGCAAGACGGCGGCCTTCGCGATACCGATCCTGTCCAAGATCGACACCGCCGAGAAGACGACGCAGGCGCTGGTGCTGGCGCCGACGCGCGAGCTCGCCCTGCAGGTGTCGGAGGCGTTCGGCCGCTACGGCGCGCACCTGCCCGACATCAACGTGCTGCCGATCTACGGCGGCTCGTCGTACGCGGTGCAGCTGTCGGGCCTGCGGCGCGGCGCCCAGGTGGTGATCGGCACGCCCGGCCGCGTCATCGACCACCTGGAGCGCGGGACGCTGGACCTGTCGCGGCTGGACTACCTCGTCCTCGACGAGGCCGACGAGATGCTGCAGATGGGTTTCGCCGAGGACGTCGAACGCATCCTGGCCGACACACCCGAATACAAGCAGGTCGCGCTGTTCTCGGCGACGATGCCGCAGGCCATCCGCAAGATCACCCGCAAGTACCTGCACGACCCGGTCGAGGTCACCGTCAAGGCGAAAACCGCCACCGCAGAGAACATTTCGCAACGCTTCATCCAGGTGGCGGGGCCGCGCAAGATGGACGCGCTGACGCGGGTGCTCGAGGTCGAGCAGGGCGACGCGATGATCGTGTTCGTGCGCACCAAGCAGGCCACCGAGGAGGTCGCTGAGCGGCTGCGGGCGCGCGGGTTCGCCGCGGCCGCCATCAACGGCGACATCCCGCAGGCCCAGCGCGAGCGCACCATCGCCGCGCTCAAGGACGGCCGCATCGACATCCTGATCGCCACCGACGTCGCCGCCCGCGGCCTTGATGTGGAACGCATTTCGCACGTCGTCAACTACGACATCCCGCACGACACCGAGTCGTATGTGCACCGCATCGGGCGCACCGGCCGAGCCGGCAGGTCGGGTTCGGCGTTGCTGTTCGTCACGCCGCGCGAACGCCACCTGCTGAAAGCGATCGAGAAGGCGACGCGCTCGAAGCTGGTCGAGGCCGAGCTGCCATCGGTCGAGGACGTCAACGCCCAGCGCGTCGCGAAGTTCTACGACTCCATCACCGACGCGCTCGGAGCGCCGGGCATCGACCTGTTTCGCCGCATGATCGAGGACTATGCGCGCGAGAAGGACGTGCCGATGGCCGATGTCGCGGCGGCGTTGGCGCTGCAGTCGCGCGATGGCGGCGAGTTTCTGATGACGGAGCCGCCGCCGGAGAAGCGACGCGAACGACCCGACCGCAGCCGCGACGACGGGCCCGCGCGCAAGCGTCGCGAGGTCCGCGCTGATCTCGCGACATACCGCATCGCCGTCGGCAAGCGGCACAAGGTCATGCCCGGTGCCATCGTCGGTGCGATCGCCAACGAAGGCGGGCTGCACCGAAGCGATTTCGGCCATATCGACATCCGGCAGGACTACTCGCTGGTGGAACTGCCCGCCAAGCTGCCCAAGCAGACGCTGAAAGCGCTTGCCAAGACGCGGATTCAGGGTCAACTGATCAACTTGGCACCCGACCGCGGCCCGAAAAAGCCGCACCGCAAATCGAAATGATCGTGTCCAGGGGCGTCGGACAAGAGGAAGCACAGGGCGGGCTCGAATCCGTCGGCAGGCCGGAACGGGTGGCCTCGCTCACCGGCATTCGCGCGGTGGCGGCGCTGTTGGTGATGGCAACGCACGCCGCCTACACCACTGGCAAGTACACGCACGGCTACGTCGGGCTGGTGTATTCGCGAATGGAAATCGGTGTGCCGATTTTCTTTGTGCTGTCCGGGTTTCTGCTGTTCGGTCCGTGGGTCAAGGCCGCCGCCACGGGCGGGCCGCCGCCGTCGGTGCGCCGCTACGCGTGGCGCCGGGTGCTGCGCATCATGCCCGCCTACGTCGTGACGGTGCTGGTCGCCTATCTCGTCTACCACTTCCGCACCGCGGGGCCGAATCCCGGCCACACCTGGATGGGCTTGTTTCGCAACCTCACCCTGACGCAGATCTACACCGACAACTACCTGTACTCCTACCTGCACCAGGCGCTGACCCAAATGTGGAGCCTGGCAGTGGAAGTCGCGTTCTACGCGGTGCTGCCGCTGCTGGCATATCTGCTGCTTGTCGTGCTGTGTCGTCGCCAGTGGCGGCCAGGGCTGTTGCTGTTCGGACTGGCGGTCCTGGCGGCGATCACACCGGCCTGGCTGATCCTGGTGCACACCACCGACTTTCTGCCCGACGGCGCACGCCTGTGGCTGCCGAGCTATCTCGTCTGGTTCATCGGCGGCATGTTGCTGGCCGTGTTGCAGCCCATGGGGGCGCGCGCGTACGCGATGGCGTGCCTGCCGGTCGCGGTGGCGTGCTACTTCATCGTCTCCACACCGCTCGGGGGAGAGCCGACGACGTCGCCCGCCGAGTTGCGCGAGGCACTCGCCAAGGCGGCGTTCTACGCGGTGATCGCGACGCTCGCGGTCGCACCGCTCGCGCTCAACGACCGCGGCTGGTACGCGTGGCTGTTGGCGAGCCGCCCGATGGTGTTTCTCGGCGAGATCTCCTACGAGATCTTCCTGATTCACCTGTTGACGATGGAACTCGTGATGGTCGAGATCCTGCGCTATCCGATCTACACGGGCTCGATGGCGTGGCTGTTTATCGTGACGTTCATCGTGACGGTGCCGCTGGCGTGGCTGCTGCACCGGTTCACCCGCGTCCGCTGAACCCCCGCGAGACGTAATCCACGCAGGCGTTCACTCGCACTTTCGCTGCGCCGATTCCGTTTCGCGGGGAGAACCGCTAGGCCTCCTGCGCCGCGGGAAGCACCATCGGGACGACGAACTGCTCGATCATCATGCGTTCCTCGTCCTCGTCGCGGCCGGGGAAGACCAGCAGCGAGGTCATCACCCGCACCAGCCAGCGGGCCTTGCGCTCGACCACCTCGGGCTCGTCGGGGGCCATCGATATCAGGAACGCCTCGGTCAGCGCCTTGATCACCTGCGACTGTTCGGCGATCTCCGCGCCGATCGGGCGCTGCGCGGTCGCGAACCACGACGACAGCGCCGGGCTTTCGCGCACGTTGCGCAGCGACGACACCATGCCCTCGATCAGCCGCTCGCGTGGCTCGTCGACGCCGGTGAGCTGCTCAGTCATCTGATGAAACAGCCGATAGCTCTCCCGGTGCACGTAGGCGGTGTAGAGCGCTTCGCGGTTCTCGAAATAGCGGTACAGCGTGGCCCGCGAACACCCTGCGGCCTTGGCGATTTCATGCATACCGACCGTCGCCGCGTCCTTCTGGGCGAACAACGCGTCGGCGGCGTCGAGAATGCGGTCGGCGGCCACCTCCGAGCGGCGGTCGCCCAACCAGTCGTTACCCGCCATCAGGACAGCACCCGGAACGGAACCGACAATGGTCTGCGCACGTAGCTGCCGCCGGCCCACACCACACCGGACATGTCGACCTCGAAATCCGGGCAGCGGGCCAGCAGTTCGGTCAGCGCCACACGCGACTGCATCCGCGCCGCGGCCGCACCGAGGCAGAAGTGCGCGCCGTGGCTGAACGTCAGGATGTTGCGTGGGCGCCTGCGCACGTCGAGTTCGCCTGCGCCGGCGCCGTATTCGCGTTCGTCGCGGTTGGCCGACCCGTACAGCAGCAGCACCTTGCGGCCTGCGGGAATCGTCGTATTGCCGATTCGCACATCGCGAGTCGTGGTACGGGCCAGGCCCTGCACGGGCGAGGTGAGTCGCAGGAACTCGTCGACCGCGTCCGGAATCAGGTCGGGGTGGTTGACCAGCAGCCGCTTCTGATCCGGCCGCTGGTGCAGCAGTTGCACCGCTCCGCCGAGCATGCCGGTCGTGGTGTCGTTGCCGCCGGTGACCATCGTGAACGTGAACGCCAGGATGGACAGCATCCCGGCCATGTCGCCGTCGGCGCCCATGCCCGCGGCGACGAGATGCGACACCGTGTCGTCGCCGGGTTCGTAGCGGCGGCGTTCGATGAGTTGGGTGAAGTAGGCCATCATGGACGCGACGGCCTCGCCCGCGGACTCCGCGGCGTTGGCGAACGACGTCGACTCCGAGTTGGCGGCGACGATCGCTTCCGACCAGCCGTCGAACTGCGCGCGGTCCTCCTCCGGCACACCGAGATAGTGCGCGACGACCATCGACGGCAGCGGCTTGAACAATTCGGCGACGATGTCACCGCCCCCGGCCGCGCGCAGCCGCTCCAGGCGTTCGACGACGAACTGGCGCACCGCAGGCTCGACGGCCTCGACCTGGCGGGGAGTGAACCCGCGCGACACCAGCTTGCGAAACTCGGTGTGGCTCGGCGGGTCCTGCATCACGAACGGCGGATTGTCCTGCAGGCCAATCATTTCCAGCTCGCCGTAGTTGACGGTCAAGCCCTGCGCGGACGAGAACGTCTCGTGGTCGCGCGCGGCGTTCCACACGTCGGCGTGCCGGGACAGCACCCAGTAGTCGTGGTCGGGCCGACCCTCGGGCACCACGTGATGGACGGGGTCCTTGTCGCGCAGCGCTTGATACATCGGCCACGGGTTCGCCCAGGTCTCGGCCGTCGCGAGCACGAACCGGGCCGGCGAACTCTGAGACAGAGTGGCAGGCATGTCTTATGCGTACGACAAAGCAACGCACCCTGTCAACAGGGTTCAGCGAATTGTCATCAAATGGCAGCGCCGGGGTTCAGGATCCCGTCGGGGTCGAGCGCGGCCTTGATGCGGCGGTTGAGCTCCATCGCCTCCGGTCCGAGCTGGTTCGCCAGCCAGGGTCTTTTCAGCCTGCCGACGCCGTGTTCGCCGGTGATCGTGCCGCCGAGGCCCACCGCCAGGTCCATGATCTCGCCGAACGCGAGCTGTGCCCGGTCGGCCATAGCGGCGTCGGACGGGTCGAACACGATCAGCGGGTGGGTGTTGCCGTCGCCTGCGTGCGCGATCACCGAGATCATCACCTCGCGTTGGGCGGCGATGCGCTCGACGCCGCCGACCAGATCGCCCAGCCGGGGCAGCGGCACCCCGACATCCTCCAGCAGCAGCGTGCCCTTCGCCTCGACCGCGGGTATCGCGAAGCGGCGGGCGGCCACGAACGCCTCGCCCTCGTCGGGGTCGTCGGTGGTGAACACGTCGGTCGCGCCGTTCTGGCCGAACGCCTCGGCGATTCTGGCCGCGTCCTCGGCGGCCGAGTGCCCGCGTTCGTCGGAGCCGGCCAGCAGCAGCGCCGCGGCGTCGCGGTCCAGGCCCATCCTGAGCTTGTCCTCGACGGCGTTGATCGCGACCGCGTCCATGAACTCCAGCATCGACGGCCGCATCTGTCCGGAGACGCCCAGCACGGCGCTGGTGGCGGCGTCGACCGTGGGGAAGTTCGCGACGACGGTGCTGGACCGGTTCTGCTTGGGCAGCAACCGCAACGTGATCTCGGTGACGATGCCCAGCGTGCCCTCACTGCCGACGAACAGCTTCGTAAGGCTCAGCCCCGCAACGTCTTTCAGCCGGGGGCCGCCGAGCCGCACCGCCGTGCCGTCGGCAAGCACCACCTGCAGGCCCATCACGTAGTCGGTGGTGACGCCGTACTTTACGCAGCACAACCCGCCCGCGTTGGTGGCGATGTTGCCGCCGATGCTGCAGATCTCGAACGACGACGGATCCGGCGGATACCACAACCCGTATTTGGCGGCCGCCTTCTTCACCTCGGCGTTGAACAGGCCGGGTTGGCACACCGCCGTGCGGGTCACCGGGTCGACGGTGATGTCGCGCATCTTCTCCGTCGACAACACGATGCCGTTGTCCAGAGCGGTGGCCCCGCCGGATAGGCCGCTGCCCGCCCCGCGCGGCACGACCGGGACGCGGTGCGCACTGGCCCAGCGCATCACGGTCTGCACCTGCTCGGTGGTCAGCGGCCGCACCACCGCCAGCGGTTTACCCGCCGACGGGTCGAGCGCTCGATCCTGCCGGTAGCCCTCGGTGATCGCCGGGTCGGTGACGACCATTCCTTCGGGCAGGTCGGCGATCAAGCTGTCGAGTGCGGTCACGCTGTCGATGCTACGGGCGGTCACGACGGAACCATCCACGAAAGCAGCGGCGAGGCCTGCAGCGCGGTCAGGGCGCACAGCAGGGCCAGGAACACCAGACTCCAGATGACGACGCGGCGGAAGATGTCGCCCTCTTTGCCGTTCATGCCGACGGCGGCCGCCGCGATGGCGAGGTTCTGCGGCGAGATCATCTTGCCAAGCACGCCGCCGGAGCTGTTGGCCGCCGCCATCAACAGTTCGGACAGGCCGGCCTGGTTCGCCGCGGTGACCTGCAGGGCGCCGAACAGCGAGTTGGACGAGGTGTCAGACCCGGTGACGGCCACGCCGAGCCAGCCGAGAATCGGTGAGATCAAGGCGAATGCGCCACCGGCCGCCGCCATCCATGTGCCGAGCGTGATGGTCTGCCCTGACAGGTTCATCACGAACGCCAGGGCCAACACCGCCATCACCGTGACGATGGCCCAGCGCAGCTGATGCAGCGTCGTGCCGTAGGCCCTGACCCCCCGCCCCACCGACAGTTTGAGCACGATCATCGTCAGCGCGCCTGCGACCAGCATCTGCGTGCCCGGGGTGGTGAGCAGGTTCAGCGTGAACGCCGACAGCGTCACGGGGCTCCCCGACGGGCTGAGGACGTCGATCCCCGGCCATTCGAACTTGATGGTGGCCTTGTCGAGCAGGTTCTTGACCGCGGTGATCTGGCAGATGACGAACACCGCGATGATGATCGCGTAGGGGGCGTAGGCCTTGACGACGTCGGCCCGCGAGTCGGGATGCTCGACGCGTTCGGCGAATTCGGGCGTCGGGGAATCCGCCGCGCCGCCTGCGATCACCGTCGACTCGGTGTGGATCCGGCGCGGCTTCCACACCCGGACCAGCGCGACGACAGCGGCCGCCGACACCAGCGAGGCGACGACGTCGGCCAGCGGCACCGAGACGAAGTTCGACGTGGCGTATTGGCCGAGGCCGAAGAAGATCCCGCAGACCAGCGCGGGAAGCCACGTCTCGCGGACGCCGCGCCACCCGTCGACGATTCCCACGAGCGCGAGGGGAACCAGCACCGACAGGATCGGTGTCTGCCGCCCAACCATCGCGCCGAGCGTGTCGGGCGACAGCTCGGTCACCTTGGCCAGCGTCAAGATCGGGGTTGCCATGGCGCCGAAGGCGACCGGCGCGGTGTTGGCAACGAGGGCGAGTACGGCGGCCTTCATCGGCTTGAATCCCAGCGCCATCAACATCACCGACGTCACGGCGACCGGGGTGCCGAACCCTGCCAGCGCTTCCATCAGGGCGCCAAACGAGAACGCGATCAGGATCGCCTGTATGCGTTGGTCGTCGCTGACTCGGGCGAACGACCGGCGCAGCACGTCGAAATGTCCGGTCTCGACGGTCAACTGGTACACCCAGATCGCGTTGATGACGATCCACAGAATCGGGAAGAACCCGAACGCGGCGCCTTCGGTGCCTGCCAGCAACGCCTGCCCGATGGGCATGCCGTACACGAGGACTGCCACGATGATGGCGACGGCGAGGGAGATCAGCGAGGCCACCCATGCGGTGACTCTCATCGCGCCGAGCAGGACGAACAGCAAAAGCAAGGGTATCGCCGCGACCAGCGAACTCCATGCGAGGGAATGAGCAACGGGATCCAAAACTTGCTGGTACACAGGCGACCTCGAGGCTGAGTGGTGTGCTGGGCGTCACACAACGTAACGCATGTTTTTGAATGGTCAAATAGGGGCCTAGATTTCGACGGCGGAGCCGCGGTCGAGGTCGCGAAGCGCAGGTAAGAACACCGCGATCACCCCGAGCAGAAGCATCGGCAGCGCCAGCGCGAGGAACGTCGCGTGCAGCCCCGCGGTGTCGGCCAGCGGACCGGCCAGCACCAACCCGAGCGGGCCTGCGGCGTAGGCCAGCGAACCCATCACGCCGACCACCCTGCCGCGCAAGTGTTGCGGCGCCGTGGTTTGCATTACGTAGTTGTAGATCGGTGCGATCGGGCCGTAGACGAATCCGATGACGGCGCACAGCACCAGAATCAACGGCAGCGGCGGAAGGAACGCGATGATCGTCATCGCCACACCCAGCGTGAGCACCGCGGTCAACATCACGGTCCGTCGACGCGAAAACTTCGACATCGCAGCGTAACTCAAGGCACCGAGCAGCCCACCGACGCTCAATGCCATCAGCACCCAGCCCAGATGCGCGGGTTCGTTGCGGTCGGCGAAGTACTTCGGAAACAGCACCGACTCCATCGGCATGTACAGGCCGGTCGCGGCCAGGTCGACGATCGCCAGTGCACGCAGCACCCTGGTGTTCCAGACGAAGCGCAACCCTTCGACGATGCCGGCCCACATACCCTGGGGCAAAGCCGCGCGGTCGGGCTTGCCTGCGCCCTCGAGGCGCAGCGTCGCGATCGCGATGATCGACAAACCGAACGCCGCGGCCGTCACCCACATGGTGTTGATGCCTCCGAGCGTGGCGATCAGCAGGCCGCCGACGCCGGGGCCGACGATGTAGGACAGGTTGAACACCGCTTCGTAGACGCTGTTGGCGTGATCGAGTGTCCACCCGGCGCGGGTGGCGGCCTCCGGCAACATCGTTTCGCGGGCCGTCATGCCCGCCGGGTCGAAGAAGGCCCCCAGCGCGGCCAGGCAGGCCAGCACCGCGACGTTGATCGCCTCCACGCCCAACGTCAAGGCCAGCACGGGCACGGTCGCCACCGACAGCGCCGACAACGCATCAGAAATCATCGAAACGCGTTTGCGGCCAAGGTAATCGACGGCCGCGCCGGCCAGCAGGGTCGCAACGAGCAGCGGGATCGTCCCTGCCATCGCGACGATCGACGCATCAAAAGCCGACCCGGTACGTTGCAGCACCAGCCACGGGAACGCAACGATCGAGATGCCGTTGCCCGCACCGGCCATCAAAGTGGCAAAGAGGATGACGAGAAGCGGTCCGCGCTTGCCGTTGCTCATGAGATATCCCGGCGAATGTAACAGCGGCGGACCCGGTCGGCGGGGGAATTTCCCGCGCAGGCACAGTGGAGCGATGCAGCTGCCTCATCCCCGCACCGGAAGGCTGTTCGACTCGCCGGTGCCCGTGGGCACGGGCTGGCCGGGCGACCCGGCGACGGCTGCCACGGCGGTGGCCAAGACGCCCCCCGAGGTGGTCGCGCTGGCCGAGGCGGCGGGCTCGATCGAGCAGCTGGACGCCGAGGTGTCGGTTTGCCGCGCCTGCCCTCGGCTGGTCGAATGGCGCGAACAAGTGGCCGTCGAGAAGCGCAAGTCGTTCGCCGGCGAACCGTACTGGGGCAGGCCGATTCCGGGATTCGGCGCGGCGCGGCCGCGGCTGATGATCGTCGGCCTCGCGCCCGCTGCACACGGCGGCAACCGGACCGGGCGCGTGTTCACCGGCGACCGCTCCGGGGACTTCCTCTTCGCCGCGTTGCATCGCGCCGGGTTGGCCAACCAGCCGTTGTGCGTCGACGCCGCGGATGGGTTGGCGCTCAACGACACCCGGCTGGTGGCGGCGGTGCGCTGCGCGCCGCCGGCCAACGCGCCCACCCCGGCCGAGCGGGCGACGTGCGCGCCGTGGCTGGACGCCGAATGGCGCCTTGTCGGAGCCGACGTGCGGGTCATCATCGCGCTGGGCGGCTTCGCCTGGCGCGCCGCGCTGGACATGGTGCGCGCGGCGGGCGGGTCGGTGGGCAGGCCCGCGCCGAAGTTCGGTCACGGCG
Organism: Mycolicibacterium agri; assembly: GCF_002553505.1. GTDB lineage: Bacteria > Actinomycetota > Actinomycetes > Mycobacteriales > Mycobacteriaceae > Mycobacterium > Mycobacterium agri. The sequence continues at coordinate 10,625 of NZ_PDCP01000073.1, forward strand.
TGACGGCCGGCATGCAGACGCCGCACGGCGAGGTCACGCTGATGGGCGTGTATCACCCCAGCCAGCAAAACACCTTCACCGGCAAGCTGACGCCGCAGATGCTCGACGACGTGTTCGGCAAGGCCGCCGCCCTCGCCGGCATCGGGCGATTTCGGCGCGCTAACGTGCGCTCAGCGCCGGAAAGCGCGCCTAAATCGCGGGAACGGACCAGCAGGGGCCGGCGTTAGCTATACATATGCGGCTCTCCGTCCTTGACCTCGTTCCCGTACGCACCGACCAGACGACATCCGACGCGCTGGCGGCGTCGACGCAGCTCGCGCAGACCGCCGACCGGCTGGGATACACCCGCTACTGGGTGGCCGAACACCACAACATGCCGTCGGTGGCGGCCACCAGCCCACCGGTGCTGATCGCGCACCTGGCCGCACACACCTCGCAGATCCGCGTCGGCTCGGGCGGCGTGATGCTGCCCAACCACGCGCCGCTGGCCGTCGCCGAGCAGTTCGCGTTGCTGGAAGCCGCGCACCCAGGCCGCATCGACCTGGGCATCGGCCGAGCGCCGGGCTCCGATCCGGTCACGTCGATCATGCTGCGGGGATTCAAGGGCAACGCCGAACGCGACGACATCGAGAAGTTCCCGCAGTACCTCGACGACGTCGCGGCGCTGATGAGCACCAATGGCGTGCGCGTGACGCTGCCGCGGGACCTGATGCGCGAGGAATACATCCTCAAGGCGACGCCTGCCGCGACCAGCGAGCCACGGCTGTGGCTGCTCGGCTCGTCGATGTACTCCGCGCACCTGGCCGCCGCAAAGGGCCTGCCCTACGTGTTCGCCCACCACTTCTCCGGGCAGGGCACCGCCGAAGCGCTGGCGATCTACCGCTCTGAGTTCAAGCCGAGCGACCTCACCTCCGAGCCCGTGACGTTCCTGACCGTCAACGCGGTGGTGGCCGAAACACACGATGAGGCAACAGCTTTGCTGCTGCCCAACCTGCAGATGATGGCGCGGCTGCGCACCGGCCAGCCGCTGCTGCCGCTGGATCTGGTCGAGGACGCCGAAGCAAAGCGGATGACGCCACAGGAGCAGGCGATCGTCGACGCCGGGTTGCGGCGCGCCGTGGTCGGCGACCCGACGGAGGCCGCCGAACAGGTGCGGGCACTGGCCGAGGAGTTCGGCGTGGACGAGGTGATGGTGCATCCGGTGGCGTCGGCGCGCCGCGGCACCGACCCCGCGGCCTCACCCGCCCGGGTCAAGACGCTCGAGTTGCTCGCCAAAGAGCTGTTCTGAGTCAGGCTTTCGGCGTGAGCCGCACGATCGGAATCGGTCGGCTGGTTCGCTTCTGGTAGATGTCGTACGCCTTGTTGTACTTGGTGACGATCTTCCACAGCCGTTCGCGGTCCGGGTCGCCGGGCAGCACCGGTTGCGCCGTCACGGCCAATCGCTTTGGGCCCACGTTGATTTCGGCGTTCGGGTTGGCCTTCAGGTTGTGATACCAACCCGGCGATCGCGGCGCGCCGCCGTTGGATGCGACCACCAGATAGTCGTCTCCGTCGCGGGCGTAGGTCAGCGAGGTGGTGCGCGGTTTGCCGGTCCTGGCGCCGACGGTGTGCAGCAGCAGGCTCGGCAGGATCAACAGCCGATGGCCCACCCATCCGTTGGTGCGCTGATAGACCGTGTTGTGCAACCGATAGACCTGACCGAACGCCTTCTCGACATGGTTCACGGCGCATCCTCCTGCGCATCGGCATCGATTTCGGCCAACGCCTCACGCAGCAACCGTCCGGTTTCCTCGCGGTCCGGGTCGCGACGCACGAGCATGCCCTTGGCGAACGCCAGTTTGTCGCCGGACTGACGGGGCACCACATGCAGGTGGATGTGGAGCACGCTCTGGAAGGCCGCCTTGCCGTCGTTGATGACGACGTTGTTGCCGTCGGCGTGCAGCCCCGATCGCCGTGCGGCCTTGGCGATTCGCTGCCCGATGCGCACCAGGTCGGCGCACGTCTCGGGCGGAGTATCGGTCAAGTCGACGGTGTGGCGTTTGGGGATGACCAGCGTGTGTCCGCGGGTGAACGGCCGGATATCGAGGATGGCCACGTAGCCGTCGTCCTCGTAGATGCGGATCGCGGGCGCTTCCCCTGCAACGATGGCGCAGAACACACAAGACATTCGGGCAGGCTAACCCGTTACGCGGGCGGGCAAACCTCGCACCCCGCGCGAACGTCTCCTTGATCACAGTGTGACGCAGTCGTGCCGACAGTCTTGGACTGTATAGAGCCTTCTCTCAGTCGGGTCTCAGCAAACGCCCGCACATTGGGGTCAACCAGCTTGTTCCCCGACGAAAAAGGGATGAAACCAACCGATGAAGAAGAACTCTCGATTCTCGCTGCGGGATTCGCGCCGCTCGACCGAACCGAAGCCACCTGCACCGCAACAGTATCCGGGCAATCCTCAGCAACCCGGATTTCAGCAGCCCTACGACTGGCGCTATGCCACCGCACAGCAGACCCCACCCCCGTTTGATCCGTATCGTCCTGTGCATCAGCCGGACTCGGCGCCGACCACCCCAATTCCCGTAGTGCGCAACCGTGCTCGCGCAGGCACCATCGTGGCCGGTGCCGCAGCGGTGGCCGTGGTGTCCGCCGGTGTCGGCGCAGCGGTCATCGTCACCCGCGATGACGCCGACCGCGCCGCCGCGTCGACGATCGCCACAGCGACCGCCGCTCCCTCGCCGAACCAGCCCGTCGCAGCGCCGCCTGCCGGTTCGGTCGAACAGGTGGCCGCCAAGGTGATGCCCAGCGTGGTCAAGCTGCAGATCAAGACCCCTCAGGGTCGCGGAGAAGGTTCGGGCATCGTGATCAGCCAAGACGGGCTGATCCTGACCAACAATCACGTGGTCGCGGCCCTCAGTAGCCCCGCCGTCGACCGGCAGTCGCCCGACGGACCGGACGGCCAGGGCTTCCCGTTCGGCCCGTTCGGACTCGGCCCGGGACCGCTGGGCGGTCAACCGTCGTTCGGCAACGGTGCGATGTCGACCCGCGAGGCAGAACCCACTGTGACGTTCTCCGACGGCAAGACGGTGCCCTTCTCCGTGGTCGGCACCGACCCGGCCGACGACCTGGCTGTCGTTCGCGCCGAAGGCGTTTCGGGTCTGACCCCGATCACGTTCGGGTCATCGAAGGACTTGAAGGTCGGCGAGAACGTGGTCGCCATCGGGTCGCCGCTCGGGCTCGACGGCACGGTGACGACGGGAATCGTCAGCGCGCTGAACCGCCCGGTCGTCACCGGTGATGAAACCACCGGCCAGCATTCGGTGATGGACGCCATCCAGACCGATGCCGCCATCAACCCCGGCAACTCCGGCGGCGCACTGGTGAACATGAAGGGCGAGCTCGTCGGCGTGAACTCCGCGATCGCCTCCCTCGGCGGCGGCCCGGGTGCCGTTAACGCGCAAAGCGGCTCGATCGGCCTCGGCTTTGCCATCCCGTCCGATCAAGCCAAGCGCATCGCCGACGAACTGGTGTCGAAGGGCACCGTCTCGCACGCCACGTTGGGCGTCCAGCTCAGCCAGGACGCCAACACGCACGGCGCCGCGGTGGCCGAGGTGGTCGCCGACGGCCCGGCCGCGGCGGCGGGGCTGCCCAGTGGTGTGGTGATCACCAAGGTGGACGATCGGCCGATCGACGGCGCCGACGCGCTGGTCGCCGCGGTCCGCTCGAAGGCGCCGGGCGACACCGTGACGCTGACGTACGAGGACGCCTCGGGCGCCGCCAAGACGGTGCAGGTGACGCTGGGTCAGGCGCAGGTCTGACCCAGCCCACCCGCTGCTAGACGTTCTCGGTGGCCCACTCGGCCAGGCGGCGATCCCGGTCGGCGGGGGAGACGTCCTCGACGCGGGTCATCACCGTCCAGCGATGGCCGAACGGATCGACGATGGAGGCGAAGCGGTCACCGGTGACGAAGGTCTGCGCCGGCTCGCGGATCGTCGCGCCGGCCCGCTGGGCGCGCGCCACCACAGCGTCGGTGTCCGGGCAGTACAGCGCCAGCGAGTGCGTCGCGAAGGCATCCGGCTGCGGCGCGGCGATCCGATACCCGTCGTTCGGGTCGCCCAGCTGCAGCCGGCCCTGGCCGAAGTCCAGTTCGGCATGTGCGACCGTGCCGCCGGGCCCGTCCATCCGCTCGACGAGCGTGGCGCCGTAGACCTCGACGTAGAAGTCGATCGCCGCCGCCGCGCCGTCGACGCACAGAAACGGGGTGAGGCTGGTGTAGTCCTGCGGAATCGGTGAAACAGTCATAGTCGTCAGCCTCGCGAACCGGCGCAGGCACGGATTGGAAATTCCCGCCAGCGCAACGCCCACGACCGCGGCCGACTACCGTGCCGACACCTCAGCCGTACAGTTCTTCGAACCGCTCGATGGAGCGTTCGATGTCGCCTTTGACCAGACGCGCCGCTGTCGCGCCGATCGGGCCGAACAGCGGCCGGCCGCCAAGCTCGATCCTGACAAAGAATTCGCATCCGGCCGCAGTGGGTTTCACCACCATCCGCAGCCCGTATCTGGTGCCGCCGACGCCGTCACCCTTGACCGTCAGCGACTTCGGCGCATCCATGTCGGTCACCGTCCAGGTGACGCGGTTGCGCATGCCCTTCACACCGGCGACGCCGACGAGCGTCGTGCCCACCTCAAGCTCATCGGGCAACTCTTTGCGCCAACCCTGATGCATCGTGAGCCAGTCACCGAGCGTCGCGAAGTTCGACGCATGCTCCCACGCGTGCTGCGGTGTCATCGAAAGGCTGCGAGAGAGCTCCAACTTCGCCATTTCGGCATCGTATTAGGGAACGGTTACTGCCAATCGCCAATCAATTGCTGCCATTGGAATTAACAGCCTGACCTGTGTGTTTAACCCAATCAGAGGGCACAGAAAGAACGAGAAGAGCCCCGAGAAGACAGAAGAAGGCACCACAATGAAGAAGTTCGGAATTGCTTCCCTCGCCGCATCCGGGTTGGCCGCCGCTTTCATCGGACTAGCCGGCCCCGCGCAGGCTGATGTCGGTCACCACGACTGGATCTACAACATTCAGCCTTCGGTCACCGTGCCGCACGTGGATACCTCCGTGCAGCAGAGCCGCTGACGCAGAGAGCCACCAAGAGGGCACCCCAATCGCGGGTGCCCTCTTTCTGTTGGGTCAGGCGATGTCAGGCCGCCGGCAGGGCAGCACTGGACGTCTGGCCGCCGATGCAGCGCATCGCATTGCTGCTCTGCCAGGTGACCCCGTCGGCGCGTTCGCCGGTCAGCGAACCCGTCGCTTGATCTATCACCCCGGTGTAGTGCATGACGAGGCCGTTGTCCCAGCCGATGCCGAACGCGACGGTGTTGCCGTCGCTTCCGCCCTCCGCGGTTCCGCGCCACAGCGGGTCGCCGTCGGGCGGTACGGCCACCGCGGGGCCGCCGACCGCGCGGCCGGACGTGGCAACCGTCACCGCCCACTCGTCGTTCTGGACGAGCTTGAGTTTCGGCCCGAATTCCCAGCCGCCGGGGCAGTCGGCGGCCGCGTTGCCTGCTGGCGTCGTGAGGAGGCCGGCGGCAGACAACAACGCTGTCGCCGCGGCCACAGACCACGGCCTGATCACAGAGCGTGCGCAAGACATGAGGATAGAGAGTAAGGCAGGCGTGCCGACGGGTCATCACTTTGCCGGCTGCCGGACCTAACCTGGAATGCGTGACCGCACTCGAGCGCGACACGGCGGCGCCGGTGCGAGGTGTCGTCGGCCGCGCCGCGAGCGCGTCGTTGTTCGACCTCAACCGGTGGCCGCCGTCGGGCCGTGCCGGTCGATTCGTCGAGCACTTCTGGTCGGTGCGCTGGGATCTGCGTGGCCGTGACCCACTCACCAGCACCGTCATCACATTCCCGGTGCTGCACATCACCCACGAGTGGGGCAGCGACGGGCCTCGGCACGGCTTCTCGCTGCCGAACACGCTCGTGCACGGCGTCGTCGAAAGGGTGTTTCGCACGACGATCAGCGAGCGCGGCGCCGTCGTCGGCGCACGGTTTCGGCCAGGCGGATTCACCGCGCGCTTCGGCCGCGACGCGTCCGTGCTGACGGGACGAGTCGAACTTGTCGATGATCAATTGTTCGGTTGCCCAATCGATCTCGATGACGACGTGGAGTCCGCCGCCGCCGTGCTCGACGATGCGATCGCCGCACACCGCGCAGAGAGCGATCCGACGTATGACGCGCTTACTGCGTTGGTGGAGCGCATCCGCGACGACGACCGGCTGCACCGGGTGGATCAAGTCGCAGATCTCTCGCCGTGGAGTGCGCGCACCACGCAGCGGGTGTTCCGCCGCTACGTCGGTGTGCCGTTGAAATGGGTGTTGTGCCGCTACCGGCTGCAGCAGGCCGCGTTGGAGATCGAGAGCACGCCTGACGTCGACTTCGCCGACCTCGCGGTCCGTCTCGGCTGGTACGACCAGGCGCACCTCATCAACGACTTCCGGTCGATGCTCGGCACCACCCCGGGCGAATACGCCGACGCGCACCGCGCCTAGACGGCTACGCTGCGGCGAGTGGAGTCCACCGACATCGCCTTCGCCGGGGCCGCGGAACAGGCCCGGCGGCTCGCGGCAGGAACCATCAGCGCACCCGCGCTGCTCGAGATCTATCTGGACCGCATCCGCCGGCTCGACCCGCAGTTGCGCGCCTACCGTGTCGTGCTGGCCGAGTCCGCGCGGAAGGAGGCCGCCGCCGCGCAGACCCGACTCGACAACGGTGAACGGCTGCCGCTGCTCGGCGTCCCGATCGCGATCAAGGACGACGTCGACGTCGCCGGCGAGGTGACGACGTACGGCACCGCGGCCTACGGCCCGCCGGCGACCGAGGACGCCGAAGTGGTCCGCCGATTGCGTGCCGCGGGCGCGGTCATCCTCGGCAAAACCACGGTGCCCGAATTGATGTTGTGGTCGTTCACCGAATCGCTCGAGTACGGCGCCACCCGAAACCCGTGGGATCCCAACTACACTCCCGGCGGCAGCAGCGGCGGTAGCGGTGCGGCCGTCGCCGCGGGCATGGCGTCGATGGCGCAGGGTTCCGACGGCATGGGTTCGATCCGAATCCCGTCGACGTGGTGTGGGCTGTTCGGTATCAAGCCGCAGCGCGACCGGGTGCCGATGTCGCCGCACGACGACGCGTGGAACGGCATGTCGGTCAACGGGCCGATGTCCAGGACAGTCGAGGACGCCGCGCTGTTTCTCGATGTGACGGCGACGACGCCCGCGGCCGACGGCAGTTTCGTGACTGCAGCGATTCGCGAACCCCGGCCGTTGCGAATCGCCTTGAGTGTCAAGGTTCCTCCGCCGTCGACCACTCGGCCCGGCCGCGCGCAGCGCGCAGCTGTCGACGAAGCGGGGGCCCTGTTGCGCGACCTCGGTCACCACATCTTCGCGCGCGATCCGGACTATCCACCCAACGCGGTGTTCGGACACCTGCTGCCGCGCTATTTCCGCGGCGTGTACGACGACATGCAGACTCTGCCGCACAAAGAGCGGCTGGAGAAGCGTACCCGCGCGTTCGCGCGCATCGGCGGCCTGATCTCCGACCGCCGGATCGCCGCCATCCGCGAGCGGGAAGCCGCACTGTCACAACGGGTTTTGTCGATCTTCGACAACTTCGACGTGGTGATCACGCCGAGCACCGCCACCGGGCCGTCGCGTATCGGCGCCTACCAGCGACGTGGCGCGTTGACCACGCTGGCGCTCGTCGCCGCGCGCGTGCCGTACCACGCGATGTTCAACGCCACCGGCCAGCCCGCAGCGGTGGTGCCGTGGGGCTTCGACCGCAACGGACATCCCACCGCAATCCAGTTGGTGGGTAGGCCGTTCGACGAATCGACGCTGCTGTCGCTGGCCGCGCAGATCGAGAAGGTCAGACCGTGGACGCCGCGCCGCCCGGCGGTGTCCTAGCCCGCATCGACGATCGCCTCACGCCAGGCCCGTAGTTTGTCTTCGTAACGCATGGTCTGCGCGGGACTGGTCGACGGCAGCCTGCGATAGCGCAGTGGCCGGTCGATCGCGGCCAGCCGGGTGAAGTGCTTCTCGGCGGCGGCGCCGTTGAAGAACACCCGCGCGATCGCGGAGTGTGCATCGAAGAACGGCCCGAAATCGTTGGCCACCACGCTGTCTGGCTCGATCGCCGAATCCAGGCTGCCGCGCCGCCGACACATCCGCAGCACATCCCACACCGCAACGCCGTTGGAGCACAACGCCGCCGTCCGTTGCGCATAGGGCGCGTACGGGTCAAAACCGAAGATGTGGCCGGTGATTCGCCAGAACGCGTTGCGCGGGTTGGCGTAGTACTGTGCCCCGGCCAGCGACATCACGCTGGGCATGTTGCCGAGGATGAGGATGTGCGCATCATCGGCAACGATCGGCGGCAATCCCTCAAGCAGCGGTTGCGTCACACCAACAGGTATACGTTGAGACGGTGGCCGACGACAGGCATCACGACATCGACATGAGCGCCATCGAGGCTGCGGGCCTGCTCGACGGCCTCGAGGGCAAGGCCCGCGAGGAACGGGCCGAGTTGATCGAATGGCTGCTCGACGAGGGATTCACCATCGAGCACATCTGCGGCGAGTTCGCGCCACTGCAGTTGTATGCCGGCCGCGTCATGGGCAACGACGGCAGATACGTGTCGGCTCGCGAGATCTGCGACGCCACCGGCATCGACATGGAACTGCTCCAGGCCATGCAGCGGGCGTTGGGCCTGCCGCGCATCGACGACCCCGACGTGCCGGCTCATCTGCGCGCCGACGCGGAGGTCGCGGCACGCGCAAAGGTCTTCATCGACGCGGGCTTCACGCGAGAGCAGGTGATCGCCGTCGCGCGCGTGCTCGGCCGCGGCATGATGCAGACCGCCGAGGTGATGCGGCACGCGGTGCTCGAGACCGTGATCGAGCCCGGCGCCACCGAGTTGCAGATCGCCAAGGCGTACGGCGAACTGGTGCAACGGGTCTCACCGCTGCTCGGCCCGCTGGCCGAGGACGTGCTGCGGCTTGCGCTGCGCCATGGCATGGAAACCGAGGCGATCAACGCCGCCGAGCGCGCGGCAGGAAAGCTGCCGGGGGCCCGGGAAGTGACAGTCTGCTTCGCTGACCTCGTCGACTTCACGAGGCTCGGTGAAGCGGTGCCGCCGGAGGAGTTGGAGAACCTCGCGAATCGGCTGTCCCGTCTGGCCGGCGACGTCGCAGCCCCGCCGGTGCACTTCGTCAAGACCATCGGCGATGCGGTGATGTTCGTCAGCACCGATGCGGCAGCGCTTCTTCGCGCCGCGCTCGAACTGCTGGCCACCGCCGAGAAGGAGGACCTGCCGCAACTGCGGATCGGCCTGGCCGCGGGCCCCGCCGTGCAACGGGCGGGGGACTGGTTCGGCAGCCCGGTCAACCAGGCCAGCCGGGTGACAGCGGCCGCCCGCCCTGGCGCGGTGCTGGTCGCGGAGTCCGCCCGTGAGCTCGTCGGCGACAGCGAGGAGTTCCGGTGGTCGTTTGCCGGTGCACGACGCCTGAAGGGTGTGAAGGGGGAGACGAAGCTGTTTCGGGCCCGCGCCGCGGACACCCCCGCCCCGTGACGGCCTTCGTCCGGGACAATTTCTGACGTTGGTGTTCATTTGCCGCCGATGTGGGTAGTCCCTTCGGCAGCGGGAGGACGACCCATGACGCCACGAGAATTACGCCCCGACCCGGCACGCGATGCGCCGGTCAAGGCCTTAGCCGACCTGATCACCATTTCGACGGTGTGTCCGGCCTGCGGTTATCCGACACTCGGCGCTGGTTTGTGCGCCCTGTGCCGCCAGCCCGCCTAGCGCCGGCCCGTCCAGCGCCTGGCGCGCCTGCTTAGCCCGACGCGCGGAACCGGCGCAACCGCAGGCTGTTGCTCACGACGAAGATCGACGAAAAGGCCATCGCGGCCCCGGCGATCAGCGGGTTGAGCAGCCCTAACGCCGCCAGCGGCACGGCCGCGACGTTGTAGGCGAACGCCCAGAACAAATTGCCCTTGATGATGCGCAGCGTGGCGCGCGACAGCCGGATCGCCTCCGGCGCGGCCCGCAGATCGCCACGCACCAGCGTCAGGTCCGACGCGGCGATTGCGACGTCGGTGCCGGTGCCCATGGCCAGGCCGAGGTCGGCCTGCGCCAGCGCGGCGGCGTCGTTGACCCCGTCGCCGACCATCGCCACCACCTTGCCTTCGGCCTGCAACCGCTTGATCTGGTCGACCTTGTCGGCGGGCAGCACCTCGGCGATCACCTCGTCGATGCCGAGCTGTCGAGCGACCGTGTGCGCGGAGCGGCGGTTGTCACCGGTCAGCAGGACCGGCGTCAGGCCAAGGGCGCGCAGTTCGGCGACCGCGGCGGCCGAGCTTTCCTTGATGGTGTCGGCAACGACGATGACCGCCCGGATACGCCCGTCGACGGCCACCCAGACCGCTGTCTTGCCGTCGGCCTCGGCAGCGTCGGCCGCGCGCTGGAGCACCTCGGCGGCCTCCTGGCGCCACTCGTCGCGCAGCCAGCTGTAGCGGCCGGCGGCCAGCAGCCGCCCCTCTACGACACCGGTGACGCCGCTGCCGCCGTGATTCACGAAGTCAGTCACCGGCGGCAGCGGACCGGCCTCGGCGGCGCGGGCGGCGATGGCGCGCCCGATCGGGTGCTCCGACGCGTGTTCGAGAGCTCCTGCCAGCCGCAGTATTTCGGCTTCCGACACGCCGTCGTCGGTGTGCAGCGATGCGATCGCCATCTGTCCGGTGGTCACGGTTCCGGTCTTGTCCAGCACGACGGTGTCGATACGGCGAGTGGACTCGAGCACCTGCGGGCCCTTGATCAAAATGCCCAGCTGCGCGCCGCGGCCGGTGCCGACGAGCAGGGCGGTCGGGGTGGCCAACCCCAGCGCGCACGGGCAGGCGATGATCAGCACCGCGACGGCCGCGGTGAATGCGGCGGTCGGCGACGATCCGAGCAGCAACCAGGCGGCCAGCGTCAGCAGGGAAAGCCCGATGACGATCGGCACGAACACCGCCGAGATGCGGTCGGCCAGCCGCTGCACTTCGGCCTTGCCGCTCTGCGCCTGCGTGACAAGGCGGGCGATCTGAGCCAGTTGAGTATCGGCGCCGACGCGGGTCGCGCGGATCTCCAGTCGCCCGCCCACGTTGACGGTCGCGCCGACGACGCTGTCGCCCGGCCCGACCTCGGCCGGCACCGGTTCGCCCGTCAGCATCGACACGTCCACCGCCGAGGTGCCGGACACGACCACGCCGTCGGTCGCGATCTTCTCACCGGGACGGGCCACGAAGATGTCACCGACAGCGAGTTCGCTTATGGGAACCCGTGTTTCGTCAGATCTGCCGACACCGTCGCGCAGGACGGCGACGTCTTTGGCGCCCATGTCGAGCAGCGCCCGCAACGCTGCGCCGGATCGCCGCTTGGCGCGTGACTCGAAGTAGCGGCCGGCGAGGATGAACGTGGTGACCGCGGCGGCGACTTCGAGATAGAGGTGCGCTCCGCCGTCGTCGGTGCCGAACAGCCGGAGCGTCATCGTCATGCCCGGCGTGCCGGCGCCGGTGAACACCAGCGCCCACAGCGACCACAGGTAGGCCGCCGCCACGCCGACCGAAATCAGGGTGTCCATCGTCGCCGCGCGGTGGCGCAGGTTGGCGATCGCCGCACGGTGGAACGGCCACGCGCCCCACACCGCGACCGGGGTGGCCAGGGCGAGAGCCACCCACTGCCAGTAGTCGAATTGCAGCGCCGGCACCATCGACAGCAGCACCACCGGGACGGTGAACAGCGCCGACACCCACAGCCGGCGAAGCCACGAAGCGGCGGGGTCGGCCTCTTTGTCGGCCTGCGATGCTTCGGCGGCTGCGGGCAGCGTCGCGGTGTAGCCCGTTTCCTCGACCGCGGCCACCAGGTCGTCCGGGCTGACGGTGTCGGGGAAGTCGACGGTGGCCTGCTCGGTGGCGAGGTTCACGGATGCGACGACGCCGTCGAGCGCGTTGAGTCTTTTTTCCACGCGCGCCGCACACGACGCACACGACATCCCGCTGATGAAGAGCGTTATTGCGTGCCGATCGGTGGTACGAGCGGATGACGTCATGCTTGCCACCTTATACCCATAGGGGGTATAGGTAAAGACGAGGATGAAGGGATCATAGGAGAAATGCGGACGAAAATGATGGCCATCGCTGCCGGCGCCGCCGCCGCGATCGCCCTTGCGACAGGATGTAGCAGCGAGGCCGGAACCGAGCACGCCGGGGGGCACAACTCGCCGACGTCGGCGGGTGCGGCCCCGGCAGAGAGTGCGGCTCCGAGCAGCCAGACCCACAACGAGGCCGATGTGATGTTCGCCCAGCACATGATCCCGCACCACGAACAGGCGGTCGAAATGAGCGACATCGTGCTCGGCAAGCAGGGCATTGATCCGCGCGTCACCGAACTGGCCACCCAGATCAAGGCCGCGCAGGCGCCCGAGATACAGCAGATGCAGGGCTGGTTGAACGAGTGGGGCAACCCGCCGATGCCGCCCATGACTGCCAGCGAAGGCCACGACGGCCACGACATGGGTGGTATGTCGGGCGACATGATGGGAATGATGTCGCCCGAACAGATGACGGCTTTGCAGAACGCGGAGGCTGTCGAGGCCTCGAGGCTTTTCCTCAGCGGGATGATCACCCACCACGAGGGCGCAATTGACATGGCGCAGAACGAGATCAAGGATGGCCAGTTTCAGCCCGCCATCGACTTGGCGCACTCCATCGAGACTTCGCAGCAGAAGGAGATCGACGAGATGAAGGGCATTCTCGGCTCGCTCTAGGCCATAGTGGAGGTCTTGCTCTAGGTCTTGCGCGCGGCGCCGACGAACAACATGCCGCCGAAATGCTGTTCGATCCGGCCCACACCGTGGAGCCCATGACGGGCGAGTTCCGCAGCGAACTCGCCCGCCTCGAAACGGTTTTCGCGCGGATGCACGGTCAAGGTGCGAAACGCCCACGTGTCGAGCACCCAGCGCGGCAGTTCCTCGAACAGCACCAGCCCGCCCGGCCGCAGGACACGGGCGATCTCGGAAACGGCCTGCTGCCAATCGGGTACGTGGTGGATGATGCCGAAATCCATGACGGCGTCGACGGATCCGGTCGGCTGTTCGATCGCGCAGGCATCGCCGACGGACAACTCGACCGGATGGCGGTGCAGTCGCCTGCGGGCCAGTTCGACCATCGACTCGTCGATGTCGAAGGCCGTGACCCTTGCCGCGCCGAGGCGTTTGAGAAGCACTTCAGACCCGACGCCGCGGCCGCAGCCGACCTCGAGCACATGCTGACCCGCCAGTGAGTCGCCGGCAAGCCGGCGAAACCAGGCCGCCTCCCGATGGTGCTGGTGTGCGGCGCGCAGCGGGTTGTTCATCGCCGCCCGTTCGATGCCGTTCAGCTTCATGCGCCGCTACGCTACCCCCGTAGGGTATATGGGTCCAGGCCTACGTATTAGCGTCGTCGCGTGCGTGTTCTGGTGCAGCGGGTCACGTCGGCGTCGGTAACCGTCGACGGCGAAATCGTTGTCGAGATGCAACGAAGATGAACAAACGAGCCGGATTGTTAAACACAATCTGCTTAGCATATCTAAGCATCGATTCTTGACAGTGAATCTGCTGCTCACGTCGGGTTTGATTCGCAGCTCGGACAGAAGCGCGTTGCTCGTCTTAACGTCGGTTTCGTTCACGTTGCCCGCTGCGGTGGCGTAATGCCTCGCCGGCGCCTGCCTCTACGGGTTGAGCCGTTGGCGGGGGAGGGGATCGACTCCTGGCTGGAGGCGACGGCTACGAGTATGCACACAACGGTCGGCGCGCTGGCGCGGCTGGCGGGACTCTCGGTTGCGGCCCGACCGCCGTGGATCAGGTGGATTGGCCCCGACGAGGTGAAAGCCTTGGAAACGGCGACGGGTGTTTCTGGCGCCGCGATTCAGGCGATGACGCTGCAGTCCTATGACAACCGGGCGTTGCGACTTGACCCGGTTTCGCACCGTTACGATCCGACGTTCCCATTCGGCGGACTGTTGCCACGTTCGAGGTTCTGTCCGCAGTGTCTACAGGCGACGGAAGGACGTTGGCAGCTCGACTGGCGACTGGGGTGGTCATTCCTGTGTACGGAGCATCGCTGTCTACTCGCCGATGCATGTCCTGTGTGCATGAAACCCCAGCGGCGACAACAGAACTACTCGCGTACACCCGCACCGACGACATGCGTTTGCGGTTGCGATCTGACCGAAGTCCGCACCCAGACGTTGGGTGAAGGGCACATGATCGTCGGAGCGCAGCGGATCGTGTCCGACATCATCGCAAACGATGTCGCGAAGTTCCGCATCTTCGCGAGCGCCTACACACCGGGCAGGGAAGCCCTAGTGGCGATCAGAAGTATCGCCAACCGGGTTCTGAACTTCGCGTCGATCCACGGCTTCGAAGCAGTGCGACCAGCTCAGCTTACAGACGGACTCTGCCTCGATGCTGTCAAACCGCTGCACGCGAGGAGCACCTTGAACAACACTGCGCCTACGCGTGCCATCGATACAGCCGTAGGAGTTGGCGCAGCGCTTGGCATCCTAAGCCTCCCTGACGTTATTCACGCCGGGAAGTACGCACGGTGGATTGTTCGGGGCCAGAACGCGGACACCGGACCCGCGGAATTGAGGTCCTGTGCCCGTGATGGTGAGTTGTCCGCGGCGATAGCGATCGAGGCCCGCCGTCCGGACCTCGGTCCGGAACTGCAGTTGCGGTACAGCGCCGCCGTAACGATTCCGTGTGCGCCGGATCTTGATATTTCCCGCACGGCGAACATCGCGATGTCCGTGCCCAGTGTGATGTGGCGCGAATGGTCAGACCGGCTCCTGCTGGACGTTCGTCCCACCGAGGTGATGCGGCGGACGTTATCCTGTGCAACGCTGCTGGTTGGGAGTACGGTGAAATCCGTTGCTGCGGCTCGACTCTTGGGCGAGGCGATCACGCCGAATGCTCTTAACTCTCGATTGTGGGTTCTTCGAGGCTCGGAATACTGGATGTCGATATGTGCTGCGCTGATTCTTCTCAGCGAATACCTCGTTGAGGAGGATGGCGGGCCTATCGATTACGGTCGGCGTCGCCGACTTAACTACGCCGCGCTGCTGGCCGACGGTACGTGGCAGCAAATGCTCCGTAGTGAAGGCAGTCACCTATCGGTCCGCTCCGTGACCGCTGCCCGCGGCTACCTTATCGCCGAGTTGGGCGGCACTGCGGTTCGCAATAGGCACGACGTCGAATTGGTTGCGACCTTCGATAAGGAAATAAGTCCAGACCTCAGAACGAATTTGGCGGCGAGGGCGCAGACCTTCTTGTCTGAGCAAGGCATCGACGAGCCGGTGACATGGCACGCACCGCTCGATCTCCTCAACGGACTGGTGCTGCCCCAAACGAGTCCTTGAGGCGCGGAGCGATACGCCCACAGCAAACATATCATGAGCGTAAAAATACAGCTAGAAACGTTCTCAGAGTCGAGTAGTTACCTCCCAACGGGCCTAGCGTCACGTCTCTGACTGTAGGGACAAGCTGGGAGGTACAGGTGACTTCAATCATCTCGACGAAAGTCCGATCCGGTGACGCAGAGATCGCCGAATTGTGTTGGTTCATGCGTTTCCGCGACGGTGACGTAGTGCAGTGGTGCTGGCGTGATCGCGGGGCGCCCCCACTCGACGACTTGTCGGCGATCCGCACTCCACGGTCGTCATCCCGTAATCGGCACATCCCGGTGTCCGCTTACTCGATGAAGAATGCCGGTGTCGTTCATCTGGAGTCAGGGCTCGAGCACGATCTTGTCCGACGGCTGGATCGCGACCCTACGATCCGCCGAATGGTCGCTCAGCCGCTGCGACTGCAGTGGACTGCCACCGATCCGGCAAGCCACACACCCGATCTGCTGACCATCCACCACTCGGGTGCCGTAACGGTGTGGGACGTCCGCGCGGTGGACGAGCAAGACGATGACTTCCGGGTCAAGAGTCGGATCACCCGCGATGCCTGCGCGATCGCCGGATGGCGTTACGAGGTCTTCTCTGGCCTCAAGACCGTCGAACGCATGAACCACCTGTGGCTGCACGGCTTTCGACGGCGACCACCCTGGACTGACCGATATAAGAACGCCATCCTCACGATGGCCGCAGCCGGCCCGGTGACCCTCGATGCCCTCTTCGGAGCCGATGACGGCTCCGAAGAGATCAAGCCGGTCGTGTGGCACCTGCTGTGGGCCGGCGACCTGCGCACCGACATGAAGGCTCCATGGACACTGCACACCGCGGTCACATTGGCCAGCGAGGTGCACCATGACTAGCGTCCGAACCGTCCTCGTCGACGGCGCTCGCCTACTGACAGATTCGGGTACCGCACAGGTGATTTCGTTGGACGACACGGGTGTGGGTTTGCGTTACTCCTGGGGCGCCGTCGATACGATCAGCTGGGCCGACCTCGGCACTCTGCGTTCCATCGAGGATGGCATTCCCGAAGCGCTGAGCGAACCGATGCAGCCGGTGTGGGACGGGCTCACGGAGGCGATCCGCTCCGCCGCACTCACCCGGCTCGAGATCGTGCAGGAGATCCTGACGGGTTACCGCGACGGCCATCCCGCCTTCGCCCGCGAGGGCGAACCGCGGGCACCGTTCGGACCCGGATTCGGGGTGTCCGAGCACCAACAGTGCATCGCGATGGCCAAGCAACTCAACCTCGAGGCGAAGTTCGATCGCAACCTTCAACGCCGCGTCGCCGACGGCGACCTCAAATCAGGGGGCGTTAGCGAGCAGACCATCAGACGGTGGGTTCGCGAATTCAAGCGGGGCGGGTTGCACGCGCTCATCGATGGCCGCGCCCTGCGCCCCACCAACTCCTACGACCGAATCGATCAGCACTACCGGGACGCTGCGATCAAGGTGCTGGATTCGCTCGACGGAGACCGATCCACCATCTCGATCGAAGAGATCAAGCGACAGACCGATGAATCGCCCTGGATTCGCCGGAGGCTCGAGCTATTGGATTCCGACCAGGGGTTGGTCGGTCCGTGATGCATCGTAG
>NZ_PDCP01000074.1 GCF_002553505.1 Mycolicibacterium agri
GGTCTGACTGAACACACGCGCCACAGAGCGCTTTGAGGCACCCCGCCCCCAAAGCCACTAATTCAGCAGGCTCCTAGAGCATCGCGAACAACTCGAGCTGGATGTTGTCGGGGTCGCGAAACACCAGCGTCGCGTACGGGAATGGTTCCTGTCCGGTCCGGATCTCGGTGTGCGGGATGCCGAGCATGTCGAGCCATCGCACCCACGCCTCGAGGTCCTCGCGTGAAGCGACGTTGAATCCGACGTGGTCCAAACCCGTTTTCGCTTCGTCGAATTCGGCGCCGTCATTGCCGGTGTTGGTGTGCAAGCCGATACCGAGACCCGACCGCGGCTCGACCAGCAGCACGCCGTAGCCGGTCTCCTCGCATCCGTAGTGCGGGAATTGCATGGGCAGCCGTTGCGCGGCGAATACGCGCTGATACCAGGCCGCGCTGGCTTCGATGTCGCGCACCGTGACGGACAGATGGTTGATTCCGGTAATCGCGGGAGACGTTTCGTCGGTCACGTGCAAGATGGTGCCATGACCGATGACTCGGCCGCAGCCACCCACGAGGGCCGTCCCGACTGGATGACCAAGCATTTGCAGACGTACCTGCGTTCAGGCGGCACCCAGGGCCACATCATGGACCTCAGCGACATCGGTGGCCATCGGTTCACCACCCACTGCTTGATCAGGGTGCGCGGCCGCAAATCGGGATTGACGCGTATCTTTCCGCTGATCTACGGCGACCTCGGCGGCGAGGTGGTGATCGTCGCGTCGAAGGGCGGCGCCGACCGAAATCCGGACTGGTATCACAACATTCGCGCCAGCCAGCATGTCGACATCCAGATCGCCACGCAAGCCTTCCGCGCAACCTGGCGAGAGCCCGAATTTGAAGAGCGGCACCGTGTTTGGGAGTTCATGGTGTCGGCATACCCGCCCTATTTGGCCTATCAGAGGGCGACGTCGCGGCACATCCCGGTGATCGTGCTGAGCCCCGAGACGGAGATCAACGTCTTCTCCGAATCCGATCTGCAGTCCGGCTAGGCCACTTGGTGGTACCCGATATGTGTTCGCCAGAGCCGTTCGGAATGATTGCTGCGCACGGAATAAAGCTAGCGCTTCATTCCACTCATCCAAATACCTTTTCGTTAGCAAGGCGAACGTTATTAACACTATAGAAACTTTTATTATGAAGCGTAAACGCAGCTAGTCCGCGTAGTTAAAGCATTCAAGATCATAATGCCCGCTGAGCCTGGCAAAACCTCAGTTTGATCTTTTCCCTGACGTTAATACCGGCGATTTGCCATCCCGTTTCCATTTCCTAGTGTTAGCTTGCATCCACCAGAGAGTTCGCTAAGGAAGCGGATCGTGTCAATGGGGGATCTCATGGGTTACAGCCATTACGTAGGCCGAGTCGGCGCGCTTGCAGTTGCTTTGGGTATCGGTCTCGCCATCGCGAATGGCCCTGGTACCGCGTGGGCCGATGATGCAGGTTCGGATGCACACGACAGCCCTTCATCCACCGCCGGTCCGAACGACAACAACAAGGACGGCGACACTAGCGAGCCCACTTCCACTGGCCCCGTCGACACAACGACCTCCAATCCGACAACAAACGACACGAGCACCCCCGAGAACCCCAGTGCGGGCACGGCGAGTGGAAACGCGTCGCCGTCCGGCAGCACACAGGAGGTCGCTCCCGGCGTCGTCATCTCCAGCTCCGGTGGGGCGCATACGTCGTCCGATCGGAAAGAATCCCGCGTCACGAAGCCGAAGAAGTCAGTCACACTCAAGACGCCATCGAGCACGGTGGGGTCCAAAGCGGCGCAACCTGAGCGGTCGGCGACGTCGACCACTCCCCGGTCTGTCAACACGACCGCCGCGACGCCCGCCGCGTCGCCGCTTCCGGCGCCCACTTCCGCAACAACATCCGTACAAACCTCGCCCGCGGCGGATTCGACGGCGCCGACATACGTGCCACCGGCTTACCGCGCCCCCGTTGTCGAGGTGATTCATGCCGCGTCGGTGCCCCTCACCACGACGGTGAGCAGTACCTTGGCGACCGCGCTTTTCGGCTCCCTGCCCAACGCGGACGTGGAATCGCCGCTGTCGTGGATCGTGATGGCCGCGACGCGCCGCCTCGGTGCCGGCACGGAGGCGGGCGGAACTTCGCAGCAGGCGGCGCAGATGGCCGCGGCGCAGACCTCGACCAGCCTGACGACGACCGCGGTCGCAGCGGCCGCGCCGGTGAATCAGCCGCCGATCGTGGAGCAGGAGGCGGCCCTCGGCACGCCGGACCCAAGGACGGGCACCGTGGCGGGTCAGGTCATCGCCGAAGACCCCGAGAAGAAGAAGCTCACCTACACCGTTGTCACCCAGCCCACCGAGGGCAAGTTGGTTCTGAACAAGAGCACCGGTGCGTTCACCTACACTCCGACCACGACGCAGCGGGTGCTCGCCGGGCTGAGTTCCGAATACGCTTCTGCGCAATTCACGGTGGCGGTGTCCGACGGAGTCAAGGCCAACGTCCAGACCGTCACAATCAACGTGGCAATCAACCCCATGCCGCTGGCCGACGCCGGCGCGATTGAAACCGGTGGCTCGGTAGACGCCATCGCCGTGACGAAGACACGTGCTTACGTCGCCGACTCCGTCGGCAAGACCATCACCGTGATCGACACCGTCAACCGCGCGGTCGTGACGACCATTCACCTTGACGTGCAACCGGTCTCCCTTGACGTGACTCCCGACGGCAAGCGTGTCTTCGTCGTTGACGACGAAACGCATTTGATTCACGTCATCGACGGCACCACCAATACCGCCTTGAGCCCCATTGACTTCGGCGACAACCGCTACCCGATATCGGTCGCGGTATCCCCCGATGGCAAGACACTAATGGCAACCGGTGGACTGTTCGACGCCAGGACCGGTACGTGGACGAGCGTGGTCACCAAAGTGGCCGTCGCAACCGGAAAGATCACGGGCACCGTGAAACTGCCCGGCGCATCGCCGGATGCCTTCTACAGCATCGTGTTCAGCCCGGACGGCAAGAAGGTCTACGTCGTGGGCGATCTCCTCACCGACGATCCCCAGGAGATCCCCCTTTCCGCCGTTTACACATTCGCGACGACATCGACCGCCGCCAAGCTGGTCGCCACGGGCACCTACATCCTCGACGTGGTCGTCAACCCGGCCGGTACCCGCGTCTATGTCAACGACGTCGATGAAGGCGTCATCACGGTGCTCGACGCAAAGAACCACAAGGTGTTGGGCACGATCAACGTGACACCTGAGACGTTGAGCGGAATCACGCTCAGTAAAGACGGATCCCTTTTGTTTGCAGTAGATTCCGTCGACGGCGCCGTACGCGTCTACGACACAACCGCCAACCACGTTCTGCTCACAACCGTCGATCTCGATACCACTACCGAGGGGTATTACCCCGGCGCCGTGCTGTCCCCCGATGGACGCGAGCTCTACTACTCCACCGACCAAGGCATACAGGTCATCTCGGTGCTGCCTGCCACCGCCGCTTCGACTCCCGGGGCGCCGGTGGGCAACGTCATCATCGGCGCGTTCGGCACTCGGTATCAGGTGACCGTGGATGTCGATCCACAGACGTTGGAGCCGAGCGGTTCGACCCGCGTGAGCATCCTGGACACGGACGGTCGGGTCATCACGACCTCGGCGAGCATTGCCGGCAGCCCAAACGGCTTCGCTTTCCCGATGACGCGGCCCGACGGCAGTCTGCTGCTGACGACCTACGACGAGGTCACCAACACCACGACAGTCACGGCGATCAGCACATCAGGCGTCGCAACGACTGTGGGAACGGTGACCGGCGTCGCCGCGAGCTCGATACTCGTCGCATCGAACGGCGCCGCATTCGTGCTGGCCGATGTCGACGGCACACAGAGTGCCTATCGACTCATCCGAGTGTCGCGATCCAATGCGTTCCAGACGTATGAGATCAACGGAACGACGTCGGGCTTACCACCCACACTGGCGCCCAACGGCACAGCCTATGTCGTGTACCAGGACAGCCTGGAACAGATCGGTGTGCTGGCGGTCGATTCGAGCGGCTTGTCCACGACTGTGCTTATCGAACGCCCGGGGATAGCGGGCCCTGTCACGATCTCCTCCGACGGGAAGGCGTATGTCGCCGTCTCGGTGGTGAACGATGACCAGACCGCTGTCGTCACCAAGATGCTGACATTCACGGGTAGCTCATATACGGAGCGCGAGATTCCAGGAGTGCGACTCGGTTTGGCCGTCGCGGGTGCGAAAGGGACGATATACCAGACCACCGTTGACTACGACAACGGCAAGACTTACGTAACCGAGCTGACCGCAACGACCCTGAAGACCAGCACGCCCATCACCGGGCTGGCCCTGGGTCAGCCTGTTGTCGCCGGCGATGGCACGACGTATATGGTCATCCTGAACGGCGGGGGGTATCAACTCGGAATTGCGAAGGCGGGCAAGACCCGCGTCGTGCCGATCAACGGTGTGGTCGCCGGAGCGGTAGACACTGTCGGCGGTGCGGCACTGACCGTCGGATGGAACAAGAACGCCTACGTCGCCTATGTCGACGCCAACGGCCGCTACCACGTCGCAATCGTCACGCCGGCGGGCCGCGCCACGATCAAAGACATGCCGGTCGGGACCGTCATCAAGAACAGGGTCTACTTCACGCTGAAAGGCGCTGCCGCCCAGATAGTCGAAAGACAGGACACTACGGGCGCCTATTACACCTCGGCGGTGATCCTGTCGTCGGGTAAGAGCACCGAAGAGGTGCCGGGTCAACTCATCGCCGGATCCATCGATCTGAAGGGCAACGGATACCTCATCACCGGCAATATGGGCGCTCAGGGCCCAGAGGCACGAGTGGTGGGCTTCAACTCCGCGGGCAAGACGATCGCGAAAATCATCGGCCCGGGAGGCATCGTCTTGGCGGTCGACCCGGATCAGGGGCCGTTCGGATTCGCGCCCCGGCCGATCGTGTTGGCGCCGAATGGAACGGCGTACGTCACGCTGTCGTCCGGGTTGGAGGACCTGCCCGGCACGGCCGAGGTGTGGGCCATTACCGCCAAGGGTGCAACCCGAATTCAAACTTTCGACACCGCCGCGGTCACAGCCGTCACGGTGGCGAAAGACGGCACGGTGTATGTGACCGTCAGCCAAATCGACGAAGGCACTGGACAGTTCGTCAGCACTGTTCGGGCCCTCTCAACCACTGTCTGATCGGGGCGACGGCGCCGGATCGTGAGGTAGTGTGTGAGAACGGGTTGAGCCAGCCCGCCAGCGATGTGTCTGCCGCGGCCGGACGGCTACATCGCCGGGGCGAACCCGTCGTCGGAGATCAGTTTCGTGGCAACAGCACTGCCGCTGCGACGGCCGCGAGCACGGCCAGCCCCGCGATGATCCCCGCCACCGCGGCCCAGCCACAACCGTCGTAGGCCACGCCGCCCAACCATCCGACGACGCTCGAACCGCCGTAATAGAACAGGTTGTACAGCGACGAGGCCTGCGCCTTACCCACCGACGCCGAACGACCCGTCCATCCCGCTGCGATGGAGTGCGCGCCGAAGAACCCGGCGGTCGCGACCACCAAACCGGCCAGCACCACAATGACGTTGCTCGACAACGTGATTGCCACGCCTGCAATCATGATCGAGATCGACACGATCAGCACCGGCTTGCGGCCGAACCGAGTGGCCTGCGCTCCCGCCAGCGACGAGGTCCAGGTGCCCGCGAGGTAGGCCAGAAACACCAGGCTGACCACGGACGGCGGCAGGAAGAACGGGCCGCCCGAGAGGCGGAATCCCAGGAAGTTGTAGAGCGCGACGAATCCGCCCATCAACAGGAAGCCCTGCGCGAACAGGACCAGTTGCCGCGGCGAGCGCAGGTTGGTCATCAGTCGGTGGGCAAGACTGCCTTCGGGATTGGCGCTGGATCGGCGCGTCGGAACGAAGCCGCGCGGCCGCGGCGCCAGTTTGACGAAACTGAGCGCGGCGGTGCCGCACACGAGCGCGACGGCGAAAACCCCGATGCGCCAGCCGGCGATCTGCGCGACCGGGCTGGACAACAGCCGGCCCAGCAGGCCGCCGATGGTCGTGCCCGCGACGAATGTGCCAGCCGCCCGAGCGGCGTGCGCGGGGTCGATTTCCTCGGTGAGATAGGCGATGGCGACTGCGGGGACACCGCCGAGCGCCAGCCCTTCGATCAGGCGCCCGACCAGAAGCATCTCGTAGGTCGGCGTGAACGGCACGAGGAGTCCGACGACCGTAGCGCCGACGACGGAGATCGAGATCGCCCGAACCCGGCCGATACGGTCGGCCAGGGTGGACCACGGGATGACGCCGATCGCCAGTCCGACGGTCGACGCGGAGATCGTCAGCGCCGCGTCGGCGGCACCGATGTGCAGGTCGGCCGAGATCAGCGGCAGGACGGCCTGCGGCGAGTACAGCTGTGCGAACGTCGCGACGCCGGCGCAGAACAGCGCGGCGAGTAGCCGGGTGTACGCCGACGAGCCACGGCTGTGCCCGACCCATATCGGTGGCGCGGCGTCGTCGATGGTCACCCGGGCAACGGTAGAAGCCGGTGATTAATGTGTCCAATGCATGAGTCGGCGCAGATTCATGCTTCTAACGCATGGTTGCGAAGGAAGTCGAAGAAACGCTGCGCAGGCGGCGACAGGACTGCGTCACGGTTCCAGACCAAACCCACTTCCCGCTTCGCACCGGCGTTGGACAACGGGACGTGGACAATCCTGGATTCGCCTCTGGGCTGGCGGGGAATGGGCACGACCGCTACACCGAAGCCCGCGGCGACCAGCCCTTCGACTGTCGGTATTTCGGTCGCTTCGAACACGATGTCGGGGTCGACGGCGTCTTCCGCCCACAGTTCGTCGGCGAGCTGGCGCAGACCGGCTTGGGGGCTCAGCGCCACGAAAGGCTCGCCGGCGGCCGCCGACAAGCGCACTTTGGCGCGCCCGGCCAGCGGATGTCCGCGCGGGACGGCCAGGGTCAGCTGTTCGACATAGAGCCTGCGCCAGCCCAAGCCAGGCGCCGTCGGCCGCGGCGAGGTGATCGCGACGTCGGCGTGTCCGGACAGCACCCGCCGGCTGATCTCGTGCGCGGGCCCCTGAAAGAGCTCGAACCGAATCGCGGGTGCCGAAGCACGAAACCGTCGAAGTTGCTCGGGCACGTACCAACTCGCCAGCGAATGCAGGAAGGCGAATCGGACGCCTCCGGTGTCCGGATCACGCAGCGCGGCGATGCGCTCTGTGGCCGAACGCATCTCGGCGATTCCGCGTCGCGCGTGTTCGAGCATGATCTGCCCGTACGCGTTGAGCCGCAACCGCCGATTGACGCGATCGAACAGCGGCGTGCCCGCCTCGCGTTCCAGCCGGGCCAGCGCTCGTGACAACGTCGGCTGACTGACGCCCAACTCGGCGGCGGCATCGGTGACGTGCTCGGTTTCGGCGAGCACCACGAACCAGTGCAGTTCCTCGAGGTTCACCGCGCAGCCGCCATGTGCAACGCCGCGCGATGGCTGAACAACAACGACGCGCCGATCGGGTTGCCGCCGCCCGGATACGTCTCACCCGACACCGCGGCCATCGTGTTGCCCGCGGCATACAGGCCGGGAATCGGGCGGCCGTCGGCGTCGAGCACGCGCGCGTCGATGTCGGTGCGCAGCCCGCCCTTGGTGCCGAGGTCCGACAGCCCGAATGCCGCGGCGCGGTAGGGCGGCGTGTCGATCGGCACCAACGGCGACGCGCCCGCGGTGAACGTCCGGTCGAAAGCTTCACGGCCCCGGCCGAAATCGTCGTCGTCGCCGCGCCGGGCGAACTCGTTGAAGCGGCGCACCGTGGCGACGAGATTGTCGGCGGGCACACCGATCAGCCCCGCCAATTCGGCCACCGAGTCGGCCTGCCGCCACAAGCCGGCCGACACATACTCTTTCGTCGGCGAGAACGACACGTTGGTCGCCATGACCGGCGGCTGGTCACCGTTACGGCTGTCGTAGACCATCCAGTAGCGCGACCCGACCCGGCCGTTGCCGATGGCGCGGATGATGTCGCGAGCGAGCCTGTCGTAGGCCGCGGATTCATTGACGAACCGCCTGCCGTCGCGGTCGACGAAGATGCCGCCGGTGAAGCACAGCGCGAAGGCCGCCCGGCCGTCGGGGTGCACCAGTCCTGGCGACCACCACGCCTGGTCCATCAGGTCGGTGGCCGCGCCGACCGAGATCGCCGCACGGTGCGCCAGCCCGAGATTGCCGGGTGCACCCATCGTGTCGAAAGCCGCTCCGGGAACGCCGTATTCGGCGCGCATGGCGTCGTTGCGTTCGAACCCGCCCGCAGCCAGCAGCACCCCGCGACGGGCCCGAATCACCCGCCTTCGACCATCGGACTCCACCACGGCGCCGACGACGCGTCCCTCGTCGCGTCCATCGACGATCGGCTCGACCAGGGTGGTGTTGAGATGCGCAGCCACCGCCGGGTTGTCGGCCATCGCGGACAGGAAGCGGCCGATCAGCGCCCGGCCGCCGGTCAGCAGATCAGGCTGGGGCGCGCCAAGACGTTCGTGATCGAGCGGCCCGCGGACCAGACCGGCGAATCGTCCGAGGCGACTGTCCGGCACGGCCTTCGAGACGATGTGGCGCATGCCGTCGGCGCGGGCGCCGGGCACCGAACTGTAATAGTCGGGCCACGGCAGGATTTTGAAGGCGAAGTGGTCGTCGCGTTCGAGGTATTCGATCAGGGCCGCGCCGCCGCGAACGTAGGCCTCCTGCAGTTCGGCGGGGGTACGGTCGCCGACCACGCCGCGGTAGTAGCGCAGTGCCTCTTCGATGGTGTCGTCGACTCCGGCGCGCAGGACTACGGGGTTGCACGGATACCACATTCCGCCGCCACCGGAGTAGGCGAACGTCCCGCCGAACCGGTCGGTGGCCTCCACCACGGCCACCGAAAGCCCTTCGCGCGCAGCGGTATAGGCACCCGCGGTACCTCCGCCCGAGCCGGCGACGACGACGTCGACGATCTCATCGGGCGTGCTCACAGGTGGACCATATCCGGCGTGCGGGAGAATCGCGGTCAACATGACCGATACCGAAGGTGCCAGCGCCGCCTCCCGCCGCGGCCACATCGTGCGGTTGGCCCTGTTCGCGGCGTTTCTGCTGGGACTGTTCTATCTGGTCGCGGTCTCCCGGGTGATCGACGTCGAGGACGTCCGGCGCACGGTGGCAGCGACGGGCCCACTGGCGCCGCTGACCTACGTCGTGGTGTCTGCGGTGCTCGGCGCCGTCTTCGTGCCGGGGCCGATCCTCGCGGCGGGCAGCGGGGTGCTGTTCGGTCCGGTGGTCGGGCTGTTCGTGACGCTGGGCGCGACCGTCGGCACGGCGATCATCACCAGCCTGGTCGGCAGACGCGCGGGCAGGCGCAGCGCGCGCGGCCTGCTGGGCGCCGATCGTGCCGACCGGCTCGACGGGCTCATCGAACGCCACGGCCTGTGGGCAGTCGTCGGGCAGCGGTTCGTTCCCGGCGTATCGGATGCGCTCGCCTCCTACGCGTTCGGCGCATTCGGTGTGCCGGTATGGCAGATGGCCGTCGGCGCGTTCATCGGATCGGCGCCGCGCGCCTTCGTCTACACCGCCTTGGGCGCGTCGATCTCCGATCTGTCGTCACCGTTGGCTTACGCGGCGGTCGCGGTGTGGTGCGTGACGGCGGTCGTCGGCGCATTCGCTACGCATCGCGGCTACCGGCATTGGCGCCGCCGTGGCAGGGCCGGCAACCGACCAGGTACTGTCCCCACCAACGAAGGGTCACCTAACACGCACGACACAGCGGAAGGGCCGTAAATGGTTGCTCAACCCAGCGATGCCACCGGGCTGCGCCTGCTCGTCGTCGGCGCCTCCTCGGGCATCGGCCACGCCGTCGCCGAAAGCGCGGGCAAGCTCGGCGCCAGGGTGGCGGTCGCGGCACGCCGCATGGACCTGCTGACCAAGCTCGCCGACAGTATCGGCGGCTCGGCGTTCGAACTCGATGTCGAGGACGGCGCAGCAATCACCAGGGTCGTCGCCCAGGCGGCCGAGGCGCTCGGCGGGCTGGACGCCGTCGTGTTCACCAGCACCGTCGTGCCGTTCGCCCACATCGAAGACACCGACGTGACGACGTGGGTGCACGCCTTCTCGGTCAACGCGCTCGGCGCCAACAACGTGCTGCGGGCCGCGCTGCCACACCTGTCCGAGAACGGTGTGGTGCTGATCGCGTCCAGCCACGATGTCGGCAGGCCCCGCGCTGGGGTGTCGGCGTACAGCGCCAGCAAGGCGGCGTTGGACGAGATCCTGCACTCGTGGCGCAGCGAGCACCCGGAACTGTCGATCGTGCGCGTCGGCATCGGGCCGACCGCCGACACCGAGATCCTGCGCGGTGCCGACCGGGACCTGCTCGCGTTGCTGTTCAAGTCGTGGGTGGAGCGCGGGCAGCTGCCCGCGCAGATGTCGGCGCTGCAGGACGTCGCCAACACGCTGTTGTCGCTGGTCCTCACCGCCTACGCCAACCCCAGCGTGGTGCCCGAGGCGGTGCAGCTGTTTCCCCGCATCCGAAACCGCTGAGTTCAGCAAGCCGTACTCAGGAATAGTCCGGCCGCGATGCCCGTTACGGAGGAAAGCGTTCGCGGGAGAGGCGGGCTCAACATGGCTGACGCGATCACGGAGATCCCCTTCAACGGCTTGCGGCTGCGGTTCGACAGCGCCAAGAGCTTCGAAGCCCTCGTCGACGCGCTGCTGGCCGACATCGGTCGGCAACCGGCGCCGCTCTACGACCTCGTCGCCGAGTCCGACAACTGGGACGGGTTCGAGCGGGCCGTGCAACGATACGTCGGGCCCAGCGGCTTCATGCTCTTCGCCGCGGTCGACCACGGCGGCTGGATCGTCAAGGCTGGCATACACCGCAGGGTGGTGCGCGTGGTGCTCGGCAACCCGTTGATCGCGATAACGATGCTGCGCCACGACATAACAGCGGGACTGTTTGCGCCCGTTGAGGTTCTGCTCACCGAGGAGGCGGGTAACCGAAGCGCCCTGACCTACGTGGCGCCGTCGTCGCTCATCGTTGTCGAACCCAACGAGCCGCTCGAGGCCGCCGCGCGGGAACTCGACGCGAAACTCAAGGCGTTGGCGCTGTCGGTGACGGGCAGCGCGGATCAATTGTCGACGCGCTCAGCCTCGTAGGCGGCTTCGTGCGTCCGGTACCTACCGAGCCGGTAGACGACGGCGCGCTTCACGTCGTGAATGTGCACGGACCACTCGTGGAGCCGTCATCTCCGCCTTTCCGAGAGAACGGTGACCCGATTCGGTCACGAGGCGGCTTCCACCGAGCCGACATCGGCGAGGCCGCTGATTCGCAAGACAGGCATCAGGATCGGGTTGACGATCACGTGGATGCGGTCCGCATGGGCGAACAACACGTTGATCGCCCCGCTGTCGAGGTACTCGACACCGCGAAGGTCGACCGTCAGAGAGGCGCCGTCGTTGTCGCGGGCGGCGGCACTGAGGGCTTCGGTGAAAACGTTGATGTTGCTCAGGTCAATCTCGCCGGTGGCGGTCAGCACGACCGTGCCGTCGCCGCGGCTGTCGATGTCGATTCGCAGCGGCGCGGCCATCAGGCGATCTTGGCCTGCATATGGACGGTCGTGCCGTCGTCGAGCGGATGAATGGTGACGTCTTGCATCAGCGCCCGCATCAGCGAGATGCCGCGGCCCCGATTCGCGGCCGCCACCGGCGGCTTCCACGAGCCGGCGTCGACGACCGTGACGTGCAGCCGATCCGCCAGCGCGGTGGCCCGCAGGCGGACGAAGCCTTTGGTGTTGCGGTGGCCGTGCTCGATCGCATTGGCGAGGGCTTCTCCTGCGGCGATGAGGACCTTCAGCGTCTGATCGGCATCCACCCCGGCCATGTGCAGCCAATCCTTCAGCGCGGCACGGGTTTCGGCGAGATAGCTCGGCTCGGCGGGCACTTTGATGTCCAACGGCGCCGGCTGACGGTACAGCAGCAGCGCGACATCGTCCTGGTAACCGTCGCCGGGCGCCAGCCCCGACATCACCTGTTTGGCAAGGTCTTCCAGCACGCTGGCACGGTTCTCCGCGACGAGGTCGGCGGCGCGGGCGATGCCGTCGTCCAATGGCTCTCGACGCCGCTCGACCAGGCCGTCGGTGTAGAGCACCAATGTCGACCGGGCAGGCAACGTGTCGCGGTGTTCGGGGCGGGCGCTGTAGAAGGTGACCCCGAGCGGCGTGGCCCTGGCTTGGTCAAGCAGGCGAACGGCGCCATCGGCGTCGACCACTACCGGCGGAGGGTGACCCGCGCACGAGTACACGATCTCGCCGGTCTCGGGGCGCAGCACCGCGCAGAAGGCCGTGGTGCACCGCGCACCCGCCAGCCGCGCGGCGAACCGATCCATGGCGCACAACACGGCGCCCGGAGTGGGATCCTCCAAAAGCAGTGCCCGACAAGCGCTTCGGAGTTGACCCATCACCGTCGCCGCGGTCAGGCCGTGCCCGACACAGTCGCCCACCACAAGAGCGATCCGACCATCGTCGAGACCGACCACGTCATACCAATCACCGCCCACCTGAAGCGGGCGGGTCGCCGGCTGGTAGCGCACCGCGAACCCGGCGGGCAGGTTGGCTGGACCGAGGATGGCGTTCTGCAGCGCCAGCGCCGCTTCCCGCTGCTGGTCGAGCTGGTGGACGCGCTGCAGGCCTTGGCCGAGACGACCCGCCAACACCGTGAGCAGCGTGCGGTCCTCCGGGGTGAACAGCCGCCGCTCGGCCAATTCGATGTAAAGGACCAACACACCGCTGGGATGCTGCAACGCGATACCGGCCGCACCCGGCGTGGCGGTGTCGGGGGTGAGCAGGTCGCCATCGGCCAGCCCACGGATCATTTGATGGGTTCGGGGCGGCAGGTCGTCCCAACGCGCCGGCTCGCCAAGACAGTTGAAATGCGGAGTCTCGATTTCCGCGCTGCCCGCGGGGAACGTGACCGCAAGGACCCGCCGCGCCCGCCACAGCCTGCGCAGTTCGTCGCCGCCGGCGCTGACCGCATCGTCGACGGTGTCGGCGTGGACCAGATGTTGGTTGAGCGACGCGAGCGCGGTCTCCCGCTGCACGGTGTAGTGCTCGGCGGTCACATCGCGAAACGTACCGACTATGACCCGGCGCCCGGTTTCGGGGTCCTCTGCGTGATTGTGAGTGGCGGTGACCCATAGCCGGTGCCCGTCGCGGTGCTGCACCGGAACGGTGAACGTGCCGTGCGTTTCGGACAGCAAGGCGGCGAAGGCCGTGTCTGTCTCTTTGCGCGCGTCAGGATCCGTGTCGGCCTGCGGCAACCAGGGAAACGGCGGATGGTAGGGCACGCCGTCGGCGCCGTAGCCGAGGATTTCGGTGAAAGCCGCGTTGATCTCGATGACGGCGCCGTCGGCGTCGCAGACGAAGAACCCTTCCTGCAGCGAGTCGACCAGCGCGGTGCGCCAGCGCGCGTGGTGGGTGCGAAGCCGGGCCAGCTCGATGTTGGCCCGCACTCGGGCGAGCAGCTCGGCCGCGGCGAACGGCTTGACGAGGTAGTCGTCGGCGCCGGCGGCCAGACCCTCGATGGACGCCTCCTGGCCGGCGCGGGCCGACAGCAGCAGCACGGGCACGGCCGCGGTGCGCGGGTCCTCCCGCAGCGCCGCCACCAGGGCCAGCCCGTCCAAGCGGGGCATCATGACGTCGCTGACGACAAGGTCCGGCAGCTCGGCCCTGACGGTCGCCAGCGCCTGCTGACCGTCGCTGACCGTCTTGACCTGGTAGCCGGCGCCGCTCAGCAGGCGGGCCAGGTATTCGCGCATGTCACTGTTGTCGTCGGCGACCAGAACCCGCGATTCGACGTCCCCGTCCGGAGCCCGCAGGTTGGCGTTGTCCAGTGACTGCGCCGACTCGACGGCACCCCCGCTGGAGTCGACGTCGCCGGGAATCCAGCGCAGCGCCTCCTGGACATACGGTTCGGCGGCGTGAGAGGCCGATCGGTGTCGGCCGGTTGCCGCGACGGCATCGGCGGGCAGATGCGACGCGCCGAACGGTAGGCGGATGGTGAATGTGGTGCCGCTGCCTTCGGTGCTCTCGGCGGAGATGTCGCCGTGATGCAGATGGATCAGTTCATGCACCAGCGCCAGGCCGATTCCGCTGCCCTCGTTGGAGCGCGCCTCCGCCGACTCGATGCGGTGGAACCGTTCGAACAGCCGAGGCATTTCCTCGGCGGGTATGCCGACCCCTGTGTCGGACACGGTGACGACCGCCTCGTCGCCTTGGCGCCGCACCCGCACGGCGATGGAACCGGAGAAGGTGAACTTCAGCGCGTTGGACAGCAGGTTCAGGATCACCTTCTCCCACATGTCGTGGTCGATGTAGACGGGTTCGTCCAGCGCTGGACAGTCCACGACGAACTCCAGCCCGGCACGGTCGACGGCTGACCGGAAGACGCTGGCCAGCTCGGCGGTGATCGCCGACAAGTCGACCGGTTCGTAGCGCGCCTGCGCCCGACCGGCCTCGATGCGGGAGAAATCGAGCAATGTGTTGACGAGTTTGGTGAGGCGTAATCCGTTGCGCCACACCACGTCTAAGTCTTTGCGCATCTGCTCGTCCAGCCCGGACCGGCCGCGCAGTTCGGCGACAGGGTCGAGGATCAGCGTGAGCGGGGTGCGGAACTCATGGCTGATGTTCGAGAAGAAGGCGGTCTTGGCGCGGTCGAGTTCGGCGAGTTCTTCGGCGCGCTGCTGCTGGGCGCGGTAGCTGCGGGCGCTGCCGATTCCCGCGGAGATATGCGCCGCCGCCAACCGCACGAACCCGGTGTTCTTCTCGTTCACCGGCCGATACCGATTCAAGGCGGCGACCAGGAAGCCGCGGGGCGCGCCGCCCTGCTCCATCATCGGGACGACCAACGCCTTCACCGGCGGTTCGGCCCAGTCGCCGGTCGGCAGGTCGGCAAACGGTCCGCCGACCAGATCGACCAGCACCGACTCGCCCGCAGCGACCTGCTGCACGGGCCACACGCTCGCGCCGTCGGCGGGCAGCATCGTCGGCGCGGCCGGATGCCCCTCGGCGATTCCGCTCGTCCCCGCCAGCCGCGCGTCGCCGTTCGCGTCGAACAGGTACGTCAGCGCGAACGGCAGGTCACGCAGGTTCTTGCCGAGCTGCCGATGCGCGAAGGCCAGGCTCTCCTCCTCGGTGCGTGTCACGCTGGGGTCCGAGCCCAGCAGCCGCAACGTCGCCATTCGCCGCTCACCGATGATTCTGTCTGTGTCCTCGCTGACGACGCACAGCATGCCCACGACGCGGTCGTCGTCGTCGCGCAAGGGGCTGTAGGAGAACGTGTGGTAGGTCTCCTCGGGGTAGCCGGAGCGCTCCAGGAACAGCAGCAGCCCCTCATCCCATGTCGCCTGCCCGGTGGCGAGCACCCGGTCGATGCGCGGACCGATGTCATCCCAGATCTCCGACCACACCTCGCTGGCCGGCCGGCCCAGCGCCCACGGGTATTTACGGCCCAGGGTGTCGCGGCGATAGGCCGCATTGCAGAAGAAGGTCAGCTCGCGACCCCACGCCATCCACATCGGGAACCGCGACGACAGCAGGATGCTGACCGCGGTCTGAAGGCTCTGTGGCCAGCCCGACGGCGATCCGAGCGGCGTGGCCGACCAGTGCACCTGGGCGAGGTCTCGCCCCACGTCCGGATCGGCGCCGAACACCGCGGCCGAAGACCCGCGGCCAGCGCCCTTCATCGCGGCTCGTTGGTGGCGTCAAGCGCCTCGGTGACGGTCCGGAAGGGTCGAAGCACGTTGTCCAGCCGGGTCACCTCGATCGGGATCATCACTTCGGCGTTGCTGGCGACCAGGCGCACGGACACCCCGTCCGAGCGGCCCTTCTCGTAACCGCCGAGGACCGCGTTGAGCCCGGCGCTGCCGAAGTAGGTGACGTCGCTCATCTCGAGAACGAGCAGCCGTGCCGGATGCTCGGCTGCGGCTTGCAGTGCAGCGTCGAGATGTGAAATCAGCGTGTCCACGGTGCCGGAGTCGATTTCGCCGCCCACGGAAACCACCACGGCGGCGTCGCGCACATCCTGTTTGACTTCTAACAACGTCACAGGCACGCTCTCCGTCAACTCACCGATCCGCCATGCCAGCGGATCCTCGGCGGCGCACATCTTTGAACGCTTCCTCCGTTCTCCATTAAGCCCTACTTCGTTCCCGGCGGCAGCGGAATGCTGCAGGTTAACGGTCTCCCGGTCGGCCGACGCGGTCGTGCACCGTCAGCAACAAATGGTCGAATTCGCGGCGCAGGCCCTCGGGTTGGTACTTGACGGTGTCGAGTTCGGCGACGATCTGAGCCGCGAGCGCCCGCAGTTTGGTGTTGGTCTGCTGGGACCGCCAGAGCAGGATCTCGAACGCCGCGTCGGCGCTGATCCGGTAGACGAGCATCAGCACACCCTTGGCCTGCTCGATCGCCGCGCGGGCTTCGAACAACTCGGGCAGCGAGTCGTCGAGCGCCTGCCTGCGTACCTGCCGGAAGGAGTCGGTCAGGTCGATGTAGTAGCCCTCGCTGCCGACCACCGCGCCGTCGTCGTCGACCATCCGGTCGGCAAGCACCAGCACGTTGTGCTCGTTGCCTTGAGTGTCGATGAACCGGTGCCTGCTGTTGAACGACTCGCCGTAGTGCAGTAGGTGGTCCAGAAGGTCCTGAACGTGCTGGCGGTCGTCGGGGTGCTTATGGGACAGCAGCAACTCGGTGGTCGGAACGACGGTGCCCGGTTCGTAGCCGTGCATCCGCGCGACCTCGTCCGACCATTCCCAGCGCTGGCCGACGAACCAGAAGCGGAAGCTGCCCACATCGAGATTGCTCGCGAGCGCGGACTCGACTGTGCGCTCAGTGCTGCCGCGAGCGTGGTCCGGCTTCGGCATTCCGCAATTGTTCCATCAATGCGGTTGTCGCGAATGTCCTTTGATTCGCTGGACCAGATGCACGACCACCACGACGAGTGCGCCGACCGCAAGGCCGACGACGGCCGACGCGGCGGTGTTGACCAACCAGGCCAGCACGGCGCCGACGCCTTGTATCGAATGGACCGCTTCCTCGGCGTGGTGGACCACCCCGTAGGGCGCGTGCCAGCCGAGGGTGTCGGTGCCGAGCAGCAGGATGTGGCCGCCGACCCACAGCATCGCCACCGTGCCGACGGCGGACAAGGCTGACAGCAGTTTGGGCATCGCGACAACCAGTCCCCTGCCGACCCGCCGCGAGAACCGCGAGGTTCGCTCGGTGAGGCTCA
Source organism: Mycolicibacterium agri (assembly GCF_002553505.1). Lineage (GTDB taxonomy): Bacteria > Actinomycetota > Actinomycetes > Mycobacteriales > Mycobacteriaceae > Mycobacterium > Mycobacterium agri. The sequence goes on from NZ_PDCP01000074.1 coordinate 17,345, forward strand.
GCCCGATGTCGTCCATCTTCACGATGCCTGCGACGACGCCGTAGACCGCCGCGGTGATCACCACGGCGACGACAGCAAGGATGATGAGCCGCGGCAGGAACGCCTGGTCGGTGACCTCGTTGAGGGCGATCACCATGATCTCGGCGGACAGGATGAAGTCGGTGCGGATGGCGCCGGTCACCATGAACTTCTCGGCGTCTTGGCCCCGCTCGGCGACCGGCTTGGGCTTGTCGTGGCCGCCTCTGTGGAAGACGGCGGCAAAAGCCTTCTCGGCGCCCTCATAGCACAGATAGGTGGCGCCCAGCATCAAGATCGGCGTCAGCAGCCACGGCACGAACTGACTGATCAGCAGCGCGGCGGGCAGGATGAACAGCAGCTTGTTACGCAGCGATCCGATGGCGATCCGCTTGATGATCGGCAGCTCACGCTCGGCCGCGATGCCGTGCACATACTGCGGGGTCACCGCGGTGTCGTCGATGACGACGCCTGCGGCCTTGGCCGTCGCGCGCCCCGCCGCCGCGCCGATGTCGTCGACCGAGGCGGCCGCCATCCGGGCCAGGACGGCAACGTCGTCAAGAAGCCCGAACAATCCCGCGCTCATCGCGCCTCCGTCATGGCTTCGCAGGGTACGGGAGAAGTGCGTCGGCGAGGTAGCCCGCCACGTCCGTGGCGATGGGTGAGGCCTGCAGCCGAAACGATTGCATCGGGCCGATCAGCGGCTCGTCATACCCGGCGAACCACAGGCCGGGAGCCGCGGAGGGCAACCCATTGGCAGCGGGCTTGCCGGCTTCGTCGAGGACGCCGAGATGACCGACGATCGCCTCGAGGCCTTGCCGATAGCCGGTAGCGGCGACGACGACGTCGGGGGTGACCGCGGTGCCGTCGGTGAGCAGGACGCGGCCGTCGTCGAATGCTTGCACGGCAGCGACGATCTCGATGCGGCGGGTCTTCACCCGCCGCGTCAGTTCATCACCGATCGTCGGGACGTGATCGTCGTCGAGCAATGAGGCGTAGATCCCCCGCCCGGGCACCGGCAGGTCGTCGGCCACGTCGCCGAACCACAACCGTTGCATCAGCTTGGCGGCCTGGTCGAGCAGCGGCACCGGCATCCGGCTGAACACCGCGGCGAACGCGTCGACGGGCACACCGGCGACCGCGCGCGGCACCAGATGCGGCGGCTTGCGGACCGCCATGCGCACCCGATCAGCCACGCCGTCGCTCAGTTGCAGGGCGATATCGGTTGCCGAATTGCCTGCTCCGACCACGAGCACGTCTTGTCCGGAGAACGGTCGTGAATTGCGGTAATCGGCCGCGTGCAACAGCTTTCCCGCGAACGTGTCAGCGCCGGGCCACGACGGCAGCGCCGGTGTGTGATAGTTGCCCGTCGCGACGATGACGGCGTGTGCGCTCAGCTCTCCGCTGTCGGTGGTCAGCACCCAGCGGGATTGTTCGGCGTCGATGCGCCTCACGGTTACGCCGAGGGCGAGCCGGAGTCGCTGGCGGCGCACATAGTCGTCGAAATAGTTCACCATGTCGTCGCGCTCGGGCCAGCGCCCGTAGCGACGCGGAATGTGTTGTCCGGGAAGGTGAGACCAGAAGCCGCAGGTGTTCAGCCGGAAGCCGTCGTAGCGGTTGCGCCACGAGGCCGCGGGGGTGTCGGCTCGGTCGACGACCAGCGCGTCGATGTGCTGTTCATGGTTGAGCTGGCGCGCGATCGCCAAGCCACAGGGCCCCGCACCGACGATGATCACCCGTTCGTCGCGCATTCCGGTCATCTACGGCAGGCGCCTCGTGGTCAGCAGCCCTTGGGTGAGGTCTCGGCGCGCCTGCTCGACCATCGATCTGCGGCGCAGCGGTGGGCTTTCGGTATGTGCCTGCTGGCCAACGCCTTTGAGCACATCAGCGAGCGCGGCCAGCGACGACCATTGCGGGTGCCAGTCGAGTTTGTCGCCGGCTCGCGCGCAATCCAGCAGCGGCACGCTGAACGCCATGTCGAGCCAACCCCGGTCGATGGGTTGCAGCCTGGCCCGCCAACTGACGTCGACGAGTGCACCCAGCAATCCCGACGGCACGTGAATTGCCTTGGCGCCAAGCACTTCGGCGACGTCGTCGCGGTCCAGCGGCGGTTCGGCGGCCAGGTTGAACGGCCCGGTCGCGCGTCGCTCGATAGCGCGCACGAATGCCTCGGCGACATCGTCGGCGTGGATCAGCGGGATGCGCAGCCGACGATCCAGCGGCAGAACCGGCAGCAGCGGCACGGCCAGCATCGGCACGTAGCCGGGCAGCGCATAACGCATCAATCCGCTGGCCGCCGCGCGCTGGACGATGAAGCCGGGACGCATCCGCGTGACGGGCACACCCGCGTCGCCGTGTCTGCGTTCGTAGTCGTCGAGCAGGGCCTCCGCGGCGGCCTTGTCACGGCTGTACGGAGACGTCGCAATGCCCGTATGTGGCCAGGTTTCGTCGACGCGCCGCCCGTAGCGTCCGGCCGCATACGTGCCGACTGACGACATGTGCAGCAGATGGCCGACGGCCGCGGCGTGGGCTGCTTCCACGACGGCGGTGGTGCCGCCGACACCGACGCGGGTCAGATACCGGGTGTTTCGGGTGGGTTGGAAACCCCAGGCGAGGTGAACGACGACGTCGCAGCCGTCGAGAATCGTGCGCAGTTCGCCACTCGCATCGGGACCGGCGAGGTCGAGTTTTCGCCACTGCACGTTCGCGTAGACGCCGGCCGGCCGCGGCGGCCTGCGCACGACACCGATGACCTGATGTCCGCTGTCCGGCGCGGTCAACCGGCGGAGCAGCGCTGTGCCGACGTTGCCCGATGCTCCGGTGACGACTATTCGCATCAAACCGCCGCGGCAGGACGGTTTTCGACCCGACTGGCCCGCACGTCGTCGAGGAACCTCCCCACTTCAACGGCGCAGCGGCGCGCGTGCGAAGTGTCGACGAGGTCGAAAGCATGCCCGGCCCTGGGAATTTCGGAGTAGACGACCGGGTTGCGCGAGGTCGCGTCCAGTGCATCGCGAAAATGCCGGGCCTCGCCCACCGGGATGATGGTGTCCAGCTCGCCGTGGATGAGGAAGAACGGCGGCGCATCCTCGTGTATCCGCGCCAGCGGTGAGGCCGCGGCGAAGACCTCAGGATGTCGAGACTGGCTGCGCCGCACCACAACCCGTTCCAAGAAGCTCTGGAAGTTGCGACGCGTTGCGGTCGAGGTGTCCTCCCAGTCGTAGCGGCCGTAGATACTGACGACGGCATCAACCGACGTGTCGGCGTCGTCGTCGAGTTCGCCGCGGAAGTCCGGGTCGCCTGGGGTGAGACCGGCGAGCGAAGCGAGATGGCCGCCTGCCGAGCATCCCGCGACGGCGACGAAGCCGGGATCGCCGCCGTAGTCGCCGATGTTGGCGCGCGCGCCCACGCGATGGCGGCGTTGACGTCGGCGATGTGGCGCGGCCAGCGGTGCACCGGTGAGACCCGGTAGTCCATCGTCAAGCAGACCCAGCCAGCTTTGACGAGGTGCGACAGCAGTGTGTGGCCCTGCAGCACTCGCCTGCCCTGCACCCATGCGCCGCCCGGCACGAACAACAGCACCGGCGCATCCGCCGGCAGGTCGGGCCTGCGCCAGACGTCGAGCAACTGAGCGGGGTGATCGCCGTAGCGGACCGAGCCGCGATACAGGCACCATCGCCGCTGTGCGCTGGCCCGCAGGAATGGAGGAATTCTGCTCGCGGTGGGGGCCGATCCCTGCGTCGCCTCGACCGCCGCGTCGACCAGTGGGCCGACCGTACGGCGCTTGACCGCCGCGCGGATGGCCGCGGGTGCGTAGTGGCCTGCCCAGAGGGCCATCGCGGTCAGTCCGGCGAACGGTTCGAGGTGCTTACCGACCACGGGAAGCGACGAGTAGAGCCGCGTGGAGGCGAGCAAGACATCCGCGGGATGAACGAACATCAGCCCTCCCAGAAAAGTCGTATGGCGCCGCAACGGCGTCGGCAACCTGTACCCGAGGCGCGCCTCGGCGAAACGCGGCAACGCCGATTACCGTTTGGCCGCGCTGGTCAGGGGTAGAGAGCTGGGGTGGGCATGCACAGGAATCAGTTGACCGGCGTACAGGCCGCCGCCACCCTCGCTGACCTGGGGTCCGCGTCGATCGCGGCGGGCGTGATCGCGCGTCGTCCCCCGGTCGTCCGCGTTCTGGAGAAGCTTCAGGCCGACACCAGGGCGCTCGCGCGGATGAAGAAGCTTCGCGACCAGTTCGGCCGCGGTCCCGTGGAACTGGTGCTGCCAGGCCGCCGCATGTTGGTGATCACCGATCCCGAGGACGTCGGCCGCGTGCTCGACGGGGCGCCCGATCCGTTCCATCCCGCCAACGCCGAGAAGCGCAAAGCGCTGCAATGGTTCCAGCCACACGGAGTACTGATCTCGCAGGGCCCGATCCGCCAGGAGCGGCGCCGCTTCAACGAAGCGGTTCTCGACTTCGGCTCCGATCTGCACCGGCTGGCGGGCGCGTTCAGCGATGTGATCGCCGCCGAGACCGCCGAGATCATCGACCACGCGACGCGCGGCGGCCACCTCGACTCGACGCTGTTCATGCGCGGCTGGTGGCGAATGGTGCGACGGCTGACGCTCGGGCCGTCGGCGCGGGACGACGAGGACATCACCGGCTCCCTGAGTCGGCTGCGCAGTGCCGGAAACTGGTCGTTCCTGTCGCTGCCGCACTACCGGGCGCGCGCACGGTTCTTCCAGCGGCTGTACGGCTACGCCGAGAACCCACAACCCGACACGCTGATGGCCGCGGTGGCATCGACGCCAACCTCCGGAGCCGTCGATGCGGTCGGTCAGGTCCCGCAGTGGCTGTTCGCGTTCGACGCCGCCGGTATGGCGTCGCTGCGTGCGCTGGCGCTGCTGGCCAGCCATCCGGAGAAGCTGACGCGTGCGGTCGAGGACGCTGCGACTCCGAATGCGCCGCTGTCGCGCCAGTTCCTGCGCGCGAGCGTGCTCGAGTCCGTGCGGCTGTGGCCGACGACGCCGACGATTCTCCGCGACATCACCGAAGACACCGAGTGGCGCAGCGGCTCCGAACGCTTCACCGTCGCGGCTGGCGCCGGGCTGATGATCGTGGCGCCCGCATTCCACCGGGACGACGAGCTGTTGCCATTCGCGCACCACTTCAGCCCCGATATCTGGCTGGACGGGCGCGCACAGCGTTACCCGCAGCTGGTGCCGTTCTCCGCGGGCCCCGCCGAATGCCCCGGACGCGACCTCGTGTTGTTCACGACCAGCAGCGTGTTGGCGCATCTGTTGAGTGCATTGGACTTTCGGCTGACATCGCAACCTCGGCTGTCGCCGCAGCAGCCGCTGCCGATGACGGTCAACCAGTTCGCGCTCGACTTCGCGGTGGCACCGACATCGGCGATGTCCACCGCTTAGGCCGCTTAGGGTGCTTAGGGATCACGCCGACGGCCCTGCGGTCCAGTGCTCAGCACCGCAGCTTGTCGCGAGTCACGCGGGCCCGGTTCTTCCCTTCGTGGGGTATGCCCGTGCATTCAAACGAATCGACCGCAGCGGTGACCGAGTCAACGATTGGAAGTTGGTCGAAGAGGCGGAACACCCCGAACAGCTCGCGCATCGTCCCGCATGGCACAAGTGTCCACGGCACACCGCCGCGCTGGCACTCATCGTCGAAGTGAAGTAGCACTCGAAGCCCTTGTGTGCCAACGAATTCAAGATCGGCCAAATTGAGCACCACCGGCGTTCTGCGCTGGGTGAATCCGGTGAGCACAGTGGCCAGAAAGTCGGCGTTCGACGCGTCGACCTCCCCGCTGGCGGATATCAACGTCGTCGACCCACGCGTTTCGACAGAGATGGAAGCTGTCCGCCAACCGGCGCCTTGGGGGCGCGAATGTTGTTCGGGGAGAGTCATATCTACGGTCATGTCTACCTTTTGATGGAGCAGGTTTGGAGGGGGCGCTTCGGCCCATCGCAACCCATGAGGTTCACCTGATGCAGGCGTACAGGCTGTCAACTCAACCGCTGCCCTGACGCTACTCCACTTCTGCGTCGGCAGCGGTGGAACTGAACCGATTCTTTGTTTCGCTTCCCGTACCGAATCTGCGGTGAGTTTTCATTGGATGGCCTAACGACTGTTTGTTTGACCAAGAAGTCCTCGGGTACTTCGTGAAAACGATTGCTTCACGAGATCTCAGGAGTTGCTTGTGTTCAGACATACCGACTACATGCAGTTTGATGTCAAGCCGGAAAAGCCGGACCCCGTGTACGCCCGGAAGCTGCAGGAGTTGCTCGGTGGTGCGTACGGCGAGATGACCGTCACCATGCAATACCTCATGCAGGGCTGGAACTGTCGCATGAAGGGTAAGTACAAGGACTTGATCATGGACATCGCGACCGAGGAAATCGGCCATGTCGAGATGATCGCGACGATGATCGCACGCCTGCTGGAGAGCGCACCGGCCACCGACGCCACCGAGAACGCGCTCGGCGATCCCGTGGTCGCCGCGGTGATGGGCGGGATGGACCCGCAACACGCCATCGTCTCCGGTGGCGCACCGACGCTGTCCGACAGCCAGGGGGCACCGTGGAGCGGCAAGTACATCGTGGCGTCGGGCAACCTGCTCGCCGACTTCCGCGCCAACGCCGCGGCCGAGGCGCAGGGCCGGGTGCAGACCGCGCGGCTGTGGCACATGACCGACGACCCGGGCGTCAAGGCCATGCTCAAGTTCAACCTGGCCCGCGACACCTATCACCAGAACATGTGGCTGGCCGCGATCGAGGAACTGCAAGCCGACGGCGTGGAGGGCGTGGTGGCACCCAACGACCTGTTCGACGAGGAGTTCGAGGAGCACGCGAGCACCCTGTGGCATCTGTCCGACGGGAATGACTCCGACAAGGGCCGATGGATCGGGCCGTTGCCGGATGGTCGTCACACCGGCCAGTTCCTCGCCGACCCGCAACCGCTCGGCGACCGGCAGTCCGGACCGCCGCCTGACCCGAAGCTCTACTGCACCTATGACGGAGGCATGGGCGAACCGCGGACGCCGGCCTTCGGCACCGAGAAGGGGCTGATGGGCAAGTTGAAGGACGCGGTCGATCCCGACAAGACGTGACACCGCTTCGCGTCGCGGTGCCGGCCTATGCCGCACCGCGACGTGCGAGCACTCCGGAAAGGACAGCATGGTCTGGCCGCCACGCTGGACTGCGTCGTGTCGCGGATTGGCGTCAGCGCGACGATGCCAGCGACGCTGCCATCCTCATCGACGAAATACAGTCCGCACCAACGCAATTCAGAGCGGCAGCAAGAAAGAGCGGATCGGCCGTCGCGTTGCCGCCGCCGCAAAGGCAGTTCGCTACATGATGTGCTGCATCGATGCCGCGTACGGCCGACCCACATGATTACAGTACACTACATCTGAACATCTGAACAGGTGGACAGATAGTAATTGGCGCAGGAGGAAGCATCGATGGCCGAGTACACGCTGCCCGATCTGGACTACGACTACGGCGCGCTCGAGCCGCATATCTCGGGTCAGATCAACGAGATTCACCACGGCAAGCACCACGCCACCTATGTCAAGGGCGCCAACGACGCCTTAGCGAAGCTGGAGGAGGCCCGCGCGACCGGAGACCATTCGGCGATCCTGCTCAACGAGAAGAACCTCGCGTTTCATCTCGGCGGTCACGTCAACCACTCGATCTGGTGGAAGAACCTGTCCCCCAACGGCGGCGACAAGCCGACCGGTGAACTTGCGGCCGCCGTCGACGAGCACTTCGGCGCGTTCGACAGATTCCAGGGCCAATTCGCCGCGGCCGCGAACGGGTTGCAGGGTTCGGGCTGGGCCGTGCTGGGCTGGGACACTCTTGGGCAGCGCCTGCTGACGTTCCAGCTCTACGACCAGCAGGCCAATGTGCCGCTGGGCATCATCCCGCTGCTGCAGGTCGACATGTGGGAGCACGCGTATTACCTGCAGTACAAGAACGTCAAGGCCGACTACGTGAAGGCGTTCTGGAACGTCGTCAACTGGCAGGACGTGCAGAACCGCTTCACCGCTGCGACCAGCAAGGCGCAGGGGTTGATCTTCTAGCCGGAGCCCAGCCCCGCGAGTTCCAGCGAGCGCTCAGCCTGGTACGCAATCCCGGCCTGGAAACGTACCTCAGTGAGCGCTCACGCCGGTGTTTGCTGCAGGTTCTGCGTGCCTGTAGGACCTAGAACGCCGCTTGACCGTGACGCCGATCACAGTAATATGACCAGTGGTCATCGAACCGTGGGAGGCGCCAATGCCGACGGTCACATGGGCCCGGGTCGACCCGGGCCGACGCGCCGCGGTGATCGAAGCTGCGGAGGCGGAATTCGGTGCGCACGGCTTCTCGCAGGGCAGCCTGAACGTCATCGCGCGGCGCGCAGGCGTCGCCAAGGGCAGCCTGTTTCAGTACTTCGCCGACAAGCGTGACCTCTACGCATACATCGCCGACGTGGGCAGCCAGCGGGTGCGCTCGTTCATGGAGGACCGCATCCGCGAGCTCGATCCCACGCGCCCGTTCTTCGAGTTTCTGACCGACCTGCTCGACACCTGGGTGGCATACTTCGCCGACCACCCGCAGGACCGCGCGCTGCACGCGGCGTCCAGCTTCGAAGTCGACACCGAGGCGCGCGTCAGCGTGCGCACGGTCATCCACCGCCACTATCTGGAGGTGCTGCGGCCGCTGGTGCGCGACGCACACGCCCGCGGCGACCTGCGCGCCGACTGCGACACCGACGCGCTGCTGTCGCTGTTGTTGATGATCTTCCCGCACATGGCGCTGGCGCCCTATGTGCGCGGCATGGACCCGGTCCTCGGGCTCGACGACCCGACCCCGGAACAGCCAGCACTCGCGGTGCGTCGGCTCGTAGCCGTCCTGGCAGACGCCTTCTCTTCCACCAGCCCAGCCCGCAAGACGACCAAGGAGGTCAGCAGATGACACGAAAGAACTCAGCCTCACTCGACGCGGGTGGCCTCAATTGGGACAGCCTTCCGTTGAAGTTGTTCGCCGGGGGCAACGCGAAATTCTGGAATCCCGCCGACATCGACTTCTCCCGCGACCGGGAGGACTGGGAGTCGCTGACCGAACTCGAACGCGACTGGGCCGCAAGGCTGTGCGCCGAGTTCATCGCGGGCGAGGAAGCAGTCACCCAGGACATCCAGCCGTTCATGGCGGCCATGCGGGCCGAAGGACGCCTCGGTGACGAAATGTATCTGACGCAGTTCGCGTTCGAGGAGGCCAAGCACACGCAGGTGTTCCGGATGTGGCTCGATGCGGTTGGACTCACCGAAGACCTGCACCACTACATCGATGAGCTTCCGGCCTACCGGCAGATGTTCTACGAGGAGCTGCCGAGTTCACTGGAGGCGTTGACCGCCGACCCATCCCCCGCCGCTCAGGTGCGAGCGTCGGTGACCTACAACCACGTCATCGAGGGCATGATGGCGTTGACGGGATACTATGCGTGGCACCGCATTTGCGTTGATCGCGGCATCCTGCCCGGCATGCAGGAGCTGGTGCGGCGCATCGGCGACGACGAGCGCCGCCACATGGCGTGGGGCACGTTCACCTGCCGACGCCACGTGGCCGCCGACGACTCGAACTGGAAGGTGTTCGAGGAGCGGATGAATGAACTGATCCCGTTGGCGCTGAAGAACACCGAAGACGGCTTCGCGCTGTACGACGAGGTTCCGTTCGATCTGGCGATGGAGGAGTTCCAGCAGTACGCCAGCGACAAGGGGATGCGGCGCTTCGGGACGATCGCCAGCGCCCGCGGCCGTCCGGTCGCCGAGATCGATCTGGACTACTCGCCGCTGACGCTCGAGGACACCTTCGCCGACGAGGACAAGAAGGCGCTGGCCGCCTCGGCGTAACTCTCTTCCCGCGAGCAGACGCAAAGGTCCGCCCTTTCCTGGGCGATTTCAGGCAGTGGATGCAACAGCGGGTGGTTTTGGCGGGTTTGAGAGTAGCTCGTCGAGGACTTCAGCGGGTTTCTTCCAGCCGAGGGTTTTGCGGGGTCGGGTGTTGAGTTGGGCGGCAACGTAGTCGAGGTAGTCGGCCGGGAACACTGATAGGTCGGTGCCTTTAGCAAAGTATTGGCGCAGCAGCCCGTTGGTGTTCTCGTTACTGCCGCGTTGCCATGGCGAGTGCGGATCGCAGAAGTAGATATCGAGCTC
>NZ_PDCP01000075.1 GCF_002553505.1 Mycolicibacterium agri
CGAACCGACGGCAGCAACACACGGGTCGCGACCGATCAGGTGTGGCGAGTGGTCAACAGCCGTTGGGTCTCGCTGCCTGCTGTGGGCGAAGACGTTTGTGGTCGCCGCCGGCATGGGCTGTGGACTCGGCGAAGGCGTCGAGCCGAACGGCGGACGGGGCGGGGGCGTCGCGCCCGGAGGAGGCGTCGCGCCCGGCGGGGGTGTCGCGCCCGGCACCCGAGTCGGCGGAGGGGTTACGCCCGGCGGCGGGGTGTAGCCGGTGTGGTCGCCGGTCAACGGGGTCGCAGGCATGGCCGCCGTCTGAGCGGATGGACTGCTGTGGTCGCTGAGCGCCATCGGATCCGGGATCAACCCGTTGTGACGCTGCGTAAGCTGCAGCACATGTCCGAAATCCTCTGCGGAGACGAATCTTTCGGCTGGCTCACGCGCCATCGCCTTCTCGATCGCAGCGCACACGTCGGTCGGAATGCCCTGCGGCCGCAGGTTCGGCACCGGGGTCGATGTGATCCGCAGATAGTGCGCGATCAGGTCTTCGTCGGTCTTGCGCTCGTGTGGCGGCATGCCCGCGATCAACGCGTACAGCGTCGCGCCTAGGGAGTACACGTCGGCGGCGACGGTCGGCGGGTTGCCCGCGAGCACCTCCGGCGCGGTGTAGGACAGGGTGCCGGTGAAGAACCCCGTCATCGTCTTGAAGCCGCCCGCGATGCGCGCGGTACCGAAGTCGGACAACTGCGGTTCGCCGTAGTCGTTGATGAGCACGTTGGCCGGCTTGATGTCGCGGTGCAGCGTGTCCGCCCGGTGCGCGGTTTCCAGTGCGCCACATAACTTCACGCCGATGCGCAGCGCCTCTGGCCACGCGATACGCCCCTCGCGGCGCACCCTTTCGGCGAGGGAACCCGCTGCGTGGTACGGCATTACGATGTAGGGCCTGCCGGTCTCGGTGACGCCGACCTGCAAGATGTTGACGATGTTCGGGTGGCCGGAAAGCGCGCCCATCGCGTAGCCCTCACGCAGGAAGCGCTCCTGGCCGTCCTCGTCGAGGTCGTTGGTCATCACCTTGATGGCGACGTTGCGGGCCAGGGTCTCCTGGCGGCAGCGGTAGACGACCCCGCCGCCGCCGCGACCGATCTCCACGGCGTCGAGGAACCCGGCCGCTGCCAACTCGGCCGCTATTCCCGACCGCGAGGGCGGGGCGCCGCCCGCGGACCCTATCGCCATGTGCCGATGCCCTCCGGTGACATGCGGATATTTGCGTAATCGATAACCGTACCGAGCAAATTCGCTGCGAACGGCGGATTTGCACTCTTGTCCGACTTCGACTCAGGAACGCTCGCTAGGCTGGCCCGGTGGCCAGGAGATACGCAACCGCCGACGTCGTCGGCCTGCCGGAACTGCTCGAGTTCGTCCGCCCGCGACATCGCATGGTGCTGACCACCTTTCGCGCCGACGGCTCGCTTCAGAGTTCACCGGTCACGGGCGGCGTCGACGGCCTCGGCCGCATCATCATCGCCAGCTACCCGCAGCGGGCGAAGTCGGCCAACATCCGGCGCAGGCCGACCGCGAGCGTGACCGTGCTGTCGGACGACTTCAACGGCCCCTACGTTCAGGTCGACGGTGACGCCGAAGTGATCGATCTGCCCGACGCGGTCGAACCGCTGGTGGACTACTACCGGTCGATCGCGGGTGAGCATCCGGACTGGGCCGAGTACCGACAGGCGATGGTCGATCAAGGCAAATGTCTGATCCGGATCACGCCGCGCCGATGGGGCCCGGTGGCCACCGGCGGCTTCCCGCCGCCATAGCGGCGCACAACCGGACAACAGGCTGGCCGCGACGGCCGTGGGCCGCTGTGGTAGTCACTCAGGATGGCCCGCGTTGCGTCGGATAGCCCGTCAAACTATAGTCTGGACACATGTCCAGTGGCCTGTCGTCTACCCGGACCGCAGGTCGTGGCGGTAGGCAGGCAGTGAACTGAGTATGCGCGTTGCCCTGCTGTCCTATCGAAGCAAGACGCACTGCGGTGGCCAAGGAGTGTATGTCCGCCACTTGAGCCGCGGCCTCGTCGAGCTCGGCCACGACGTTGAAGTCTTCTCCGGCCAGCCTTACCCCGAGGGCCTAGATCCCAGGGTGCGCCTGACCAAGGTGCCCAGCCTCGACCTCTATCGCGAGCCCGACCCCTTCCGCATTCCGTGGCCCAGCGAGATCAAGACCCGGATTGATCTGCTCGAGTTGCTGACGACGTGGACGGCAGGCTTTCCCGAACCCAAGACGTTCAGCCTGCGCGCCGCGCGGGTGCTGGCCGAACGACTGGCCGACTTCGATGTCGTGCACGACAACCAGTGCCTCGGCACCGGCCTGTTGCAGATCGCCGACCTCGGCCTGCCGGTGGTGGCGACCGTGCACCATCCGATCACGCGGGACAAGGTGCTCGACGTGGCCGCGGCGCCGTGGTGGCGCAAGCCGCTGGTGCGTCGCTGGTACGGCTTCGCCGAGATGCAGAAGAAGGTCGCGCGCCAGATTCCTGAGCTGCTGACGGTGTCATCCACGTCGGCGGCCGACATCGCCGAGGACTTCGCGGTGGCGTCGGACCAACTGCATGTCGTGCCGCTCGGCGTCGACACCGCGCTGTTCAAGCCGGCCGAGCGGCGCGTGCGCAACCGCATCATCGCCATTGCCAGCGCCGACGTCCCGGTCAAGGGTGTCAGCCACCTGCTGCACGCGGTGGCCCGGCTTCGCGTGGAACGCGACCTCGAACTGCAGCTCGTCGCCAAGCTCGAACCGAACGGGCCGACCGAGAAGCTGATCGCCGAACTCGGCATCTCCGATATCGTGCACAGCTCCAGCGGTCTCTCCGACGCCGAGCTGGCTGACCTGCTGGCCTCCGCGGAGGTCGCGTGCATACCGTCGCTGTACGAAGGCTTTTCGTTGCCCGCGGTCGAGGCGATGGCCAGCGGTACGCCTATCGTGGCCAGCCGGGCCGGGGCGCTACCGGAGGTGGTCGGACCCGACGGCCAGTGCGCCCGCCTGGTGACTCCGGCCGACGTCGACGAGCTCACCAAGGTTCTCGGCGAACTGCTCGATTCGCCGCTGGAACTGCGCCGCCTCGGCGCCAACGGTCGTCAGCGCGCGCTCGACGTGTTCAGCTGGGAATCCGTTGCGGCCCAGACCGTTGCCGTGTACGAACTGGCCTGCGCTCGGGTAGGCCGATGCTGACCGTCGACTTCGACCGTCTCGGCGTCGGCGCGGGCACGAAGGTCATCGATGTCGGCTGCGGAGCGGGACGGCACTCGTTCGAAGCGTTCCGGCGCGGCGCCGAGGTCATTGCATTCGACCAGAACGCAAGCGATCTCAACGACGTCGACGAGATCTTGCAGGCGATGAAGGAGCAGGGCGAGGTCCCGGCTTCGGCGACCGCCGAGGCGGTCAAGGGTGACGCGCTCGACTTGCCCTATGCCGACGGCACTTTCGATTGCGTGATCGCGTCGGAGATCCTCGAGCACGTGCCGCAGGACGACCGGGCGATCGCCGAACTCGTGCGTGTCCTCAAGCCGGGCGGCGCGCTGGCCATCACGGTGCCGCGGTGGCTGCCCGAACGAGTGTGCTGGGCGCTGTCGGACGAGTACCACGCCAACGAGGGCGGCCACATCAGGATCTACCGCGCCAACGAACTGCGCGACAAGGTGCTCGCGCACGGCCTTCGCCTGACCCACACCCATCACGCGCATGCGCTGCACGCGCCGTTCTGGTGGCTGAAATGCGCTGTTGGGCCGTCGAAGACGAATCATCCGGTCGTCGCGGCCTACCACAAACTGCTGGTGTGGGACATGGTCAGTCAACCGTGGTTGACGCGCACCGCCGAGTCGCTGTTGAACCCGTTGATCGGCAAGAGCGTGGCGCTGTACTTCCGCAAGCCGGAGGTGTCTGTTGCGGGTGCCTGACGCTCCCGGGGTGCCCGGCGTCCTGACGCCGGCGCAATGCCGACAGACCGCTCAGTCGATCGCGGACACCCAGGAGTCATCGGGCGCCATCCCGTGGTCGGTCGGTGGACATACCGATCCGTGGGATCATGTCGAGAACGCGATGGCGCTGACCGTGGCCGGTCTGCTGGAACCCGCGCGCGCAGCGTTCGATTGGTGCCGCGACACCCAGCGCCCCGACGGGTCATGGCCGATCCAGTTGCGCAACGGAGTCGTCGAGGACGCCAACAGCGATAGCAACTTCTGCGCCTACATCGCGACCGGCGTCTGGCACCACCTGCTGATCACCCGCGACCGGCGATTTGCCGAGAACATGTGGCCGGTGGTCACCAAGGCCATCGAGTTCGTCTTGGATCTGCAGCGTCCGACCGGCGAAATCGCCTGGGCGCGAAGCGACTCGGGGCCAGAGCAGGATGCTCTGCTGACCGGCTGCGCCAGCATCTACCACAGCCTGCGCTGCGCGCTTGCGCTGGCCGACTACTTCGACGACCCCCAACCTGAGTGGGAGGTGGCCGTCGGCCAGCTCGGCCACGCGATCGCACATCATCCAGACCGGTTCGTCTGCAAGGACCGCTGGTCGATGGAGTGGTATTACCCGGTGCTCGGTGGTGCGCTGCGCGGTGCGGCCGCGCGGTCACGCATCGACGAGCGGTGGGACGACTTCGTCGTGCCCGGACTCGGCATCCGGTGCGTCGACGACCGGCCGTGGGTCACCGGCGCCGAAACCTGCGAACTGGTAATGGCTTTGGACGCCATCGGCGAAACCGGACGAGCGCGCGATCAGTTTGCGGCCATGCATCACCTGCGCGAGGAAGACGGCTCCTACTGGACAGGGCTGGTCTTCGCCGACGGCAAGCGCTGGCCCGAGGAGCGCACCACATGGACCGGCGGGGCGATGATCCTCGCCGCGGACGCGCTGTCGTGCACGACGCCGGGGAGCGGCATCTTCCGCGGCCACGATCTGCCGCGCGGCCTGGTCGGCGAATTCGACTGCGAGTGCGCGACAAGCGGCCGCTGAACCTACAGCGGTTCGCCGACCGTTCCCGAGGTGCGTTCCAGCACCCGCATCGAGCCGATGGCCGAAACCTCGCGGAACGCACCGGTTTCCAGCCCGCGCTGGTAGATGTGAAACGGCGCCTGGCCGCCGTCCTTGGGGTCGGGGAACACGTCGTGGATGACCAGTGCGCCGCCGATGTCGACCCATCGCGCCCAGCCGTCGAAGTCGCGTTGCGCGGCCTCTTCGGTGTGCCCGCCGTCAATGAACAAGAACCTCAACGCCGTTCGCCACCCGCGGGCGACGACGACCGACTTGCCGACGACGGCGACAACGTGCTCGTCGAGTTCGGCGTCGTCGAGCGCGCGACGCAACGACGGCAGCGTGTCGAAGCGGCCGCTGACCGGATCGACCAGCGAGGTGTCGTGATACTCCCAGCCCGGCTGATGCTCTTCGGACCCGTGATGGTGATCGACGGTGTAGACCACGCCGCCGGTCTGCTGCGCGGCGGCACCGAGCAACAGCGTCGATTTCCCGCAGTACGTGCCGATCTCGACGCCGACGCCGTCGCCGAGGTAGCGCAGCGCCGTGTCGTACAGCGCCCGACCTTCGTCGGCGGGCATGAATCCGGTGACTCGGTCGGCGAGGGCGAAAAGCCGGGCGGCCGATTCGGGCAGTGCGGTGTCGGTGGCGCTCATCGCGGTCCAACTTACCGCCGCGTCCCATTGCTGGTGATACCGCGTTGTAGTAGCGTCCGGACACGTGTCTGACCCGGGCCTGGAATCGACCCGGCGCCGTCTGACCGCCAAGCAGGCCGACACCGTCGAACGCCTGGGCAAGGCCGCCGTCGACATTCTCGCCAGGGAGGGCTTCGTCGGCCTGACCGTGCGGCGCGTCGCCGCCGAGGCGGGTGTCGGCGCCGCAACCGCCTACACGTACTTCTCGTCGAAGGAGCATCTGGTCGCCGAGGTGTTCTGGCGCAGGCTGGCGGCGGCGCCATTGGTCACAGATCAAAACGACGACGTCGCGAGCAGGGTGATCGGCGTGCTACGGCAGATCGCACTGCTTGTCGCCGACGAACCGGAATTCGCGGGTGCCGTCACCAGCGCTCTGCTCGGTCGCGATCCGGACGTCGAAGTGTTGCGGCTGCGCATCGGCCGCGAGATCCACCAGCGGCTGTTGGCCGCACTGGGCCAGGATCGCGACCCCGACGTGATCGAATCGCTTGAGCTGCTGTACGCGGGGGCACTCGTGCGTGCCGGTATGGGATACGGCTCCTACGCCGAGATCGCCGACCGCTTGGAGAAGTCCGCGCGGCTGATGCTCGGGTAGGTCAGTCGATCCTGCCGGCGCTCAGGATCGCGATCGATCCCGCCACCGCCGTCTCGACGAGCTCACGGACGTCGGCGCCGTCCTCGACGGTGAGCGCACTCAACTCGCGCAGGCCGCCGAACAGCAGCACGGCCATCTGGCGGCTCAGCGGTGCGATGCCTGCGCGCTGGAAGCCGGCGTTGCTGCTGAATTCGACGAACATGTCGACGAAGGCGTTCATGCCGCGACGCTGCAGCGCGCGGACGTCCCGGCCCAGCGCGGGCAGCTCGCGGATCCAGCTGAGGGTGATCGCCGGGCGCGCCTCGATCTCGGCCACCCAGGCGTCGACGGCCTTGCGGACCTGCTCGCGCCAGTCGGCTTCGGGATCAACCGCGGCGCGGATGTTGGCGATCATCTGCTGGTTGCCCCACGTGAGCAGTTCGATGAAGCACTCCTCCTTGCTGGAGAACTCGCCGTAGAAGGTGCGCTTCGAGGTGCGGGCGTGCCGGACGATGTCGGCCACCGTGGTGTCGCGGTAGCCGCGCTCGTCGATCGACGCCGCCAGCCCGTCGAGCAAGCGGCGCCGAAACGGGCTGACAGCGTCGTCGACGACGACGGGCTGCCAATCCTTGGCGACGGTCACGCGGCAATCCTTCCGAAAGGTCTGCGGAAAAGCTTGTCACAACACGGTACCGCAGAGTACCGTTTGGGGAAATCCGGCGGTACGAAGCAGTATCACAGAGGTTGGGAGCGATTCGGGAATGACTGAGGCAGCCACCGTCCCCACGGAGTCCTTCGAGACCAGTGAACCGGGTAAGCGGCCACCCGAACTGCGGTTGCCGAGGTATCTGCAGGCGGCCGCCTTCATCGGATTTCGCCGCAAGACGATGCGCAAGGCGCGGCAGCGGCTCGGGCCGGTGTTCTCCATCGACGTGCCGTTCTTCGGCCGGACCGTGATCATCTCCGATCCCGCGCTGGTGCGCACGGTGTTCACGGCCAGCACCGAGGACCTGATCAACGTGCAACCCAACCTCAGCCGAGTGTTCGGGCCGGGTTCGGTGTTCGCACTCGACGGCAAGGAGCACCGCAACCGGCGCAAGCTGCTCGCGCCGCCCTTCCACGGCCAGAGCATCAAGAATTACGAGAAGGTCATCGAAGAAGAGACGATGCGCGAGAGCGCGAATTGGCCTGAGGGCAAGGAATTTCGGACCCTCGAGCCGATGAACCGGATCACGCTGAACGTGATTCTGCGGACCGTGTTCGGCGCCGACGGAGCCGAACTCGACGAGCTGCGCGAAATCATCCCGCCGTGGGTGAAGCTGGGGTCGCGGATGGCCACCCTGCCCCTGCCGCCGTTCAACACCACCCGCTACAGCCCGTGGGGCCGGCTGGAGATTTTCCGCGAGAAGTTCGACCGCATCGTGTTCACGCTGATCGACAAGGCCGAGGCAGACCCGAAACTCGATGAGCGGCAAGACATTCTGGCACTGCTGTTGCGCAGCCGCTACGACGACGGCACGACGATGTCGCGTCAGGACGTCTCCGACGAACTGCTGACACTGCTCGGCGCCGGGCATGAAACCACCGCGTCGTCGCTTGGCTGGGCATTCGAGCGGTTGCGCCGTCACCCGGATGTACTGGCCAAACTGGTCGAGGAGGTCGACGCGGGCGGAAGTGACTTCCGGCAGGCCACCATCCTCGAATTGCAAAGGGCGCGAACGGTCATCGACTTCTCGGGCCGCCACGTCAAGGCGCCGAAGTTCGACGTCGGCGAGTGGGAGATCCCGCACGGTTACACGGTGCTGGTCAGCATCGCCGATCTGCACGAAAACCCGGAAATCTTCCCGCATCCCGAGCGATTCGATCCGTACCGGTTCGTCGAGAGCAAGCCGCCGACGTTCGCGTGGCTGCCGTTCGGCGGCGGCACCCGGCGCTGCATCGGCGCGGCCTTCGCCAACACCGAGATGGATGTGGTGCTGCGCACCGTGCTCGAGCGCTTCCGGATCCAAACCGACGACGCGCCCGACGAGAAGGTGCACCACAGGGGGGTTGCCTACACCCCCAAGGCCGGCGGTCGCGTGGTGATGTACCGGCGCAAGTAGGCTTGCGCTGGTGACCAGCCTCGTCGACATGATGAACGGCGCGATGGCGCAGACCATCCCGCCTGCGCACAAGATGGGCATCAAGGTGGTTGAGGCGGACCGCGGCCGCGCCGTCGCCACAGTGCCGTTCGAGGGCAACGGCAATCACTTCGGCGTCGTGTACGCCGGGGTGCAGTTCACCGTCGCCGAGATGCTCGGCGGCGTGATCGCGCTGGCCACGTTCGACCCCGCCAAGTACTACCCCTTGGTCAAGAACGTCGACATCAAGTTCACCGGGATGGCGCGCAGTGACCTACGCGCCGAGACCAGCCTGAGCGAGGACGAGATCACGCGCGTCGAGGCCGAAGCCGCCGAAAACGGAAAAGCCGACTTCACCCTCGACGCGGTGGTCAAAGATGAAGCCGGACAGACGGTTTCAGTCACGCACGGGCTGTATCAGCTGCGCGCGCGCGGCCGCTAGGCGTCTTGCTTGGCCCGCTTCGGGAGCTTCCAGTTGGGCCGCGGGAAGTGGCAGGTGTATCCCTGCGGATAGCGCTGCAGGTAGTCCTGGTGCTCGGGTTCGGCTTCCCAGAAGTCGCTGGCGGGCGTCACCTCGGTGACCACCTTGCCCGGCCACAGCCCGGAGGCGTCAACGTCGGCGATGGTGTCTTCCGCGATGCGCTTTTGCTCCTCGTCGAGATAGAAGATCGCCGAGCGGTAGCTGGTCCCGACGTCGTTGCCCTGCCGGTTCTTCGTCGTCGGATCGTGGATCTGGAAGAAGAACTCCAGCAGCGCGCGATAGTCGGTCTGCGCCGGGTCGTAGATGATCTCGACCGCCTCGGCGTGCCCGGGATGGTTGCGGTAGGTCGGGTGATCGTTCTGCCCGCCGGTGTACCCGACACGCGTCGAGATCACCCCCGGTTGCTTGCGGATCAAGTCCTGCATGCCCCAGAAGCAGCCGCCCGCCAGGATCGCCTTCTTGTACTCAGTCATGCCTGTGCCTCCTGATTCGTAAACAGCTGCCGGTACTGCCCATATCCTTCCGCCTCGAGGTCGTCGAGGTGGATGAACCGCAGGGCGGCGGAGTTGATGCAATAGCGCAGCCCGCCGCGATCTCGCGGGCCGTCCTTGAACACGTGGCCGAGATGGCTGTCGCCGTGCGCCGAGCGCACCTCGGTGCGGATCATCAGGTGCGAGAGGTCGCGCTTCTCGACCACGTTGTCGCGCTCGATCGGCTTGGTGAAGCTCGGCCAGCCGGTGCCGCTGTCGAACTTGTCGACCGACGCGAACAGCGGTTCACCGGACACCACGTCGACGTAGATGCCTGGCTCGTGGTTGTCCCAGTACTCGCCGGTGAACGGCCGCTCGGTGCCGTTCTTCTGCGTGACGTAGTACTGCTCGGGTGACAACGCACCGACCGCTTCGGGATTCTTGTGATAGTTGCTCTTCATGGCGCTCCTATAACGGTATAGGGCGGTCGATTAATCCAGGTCACAACGGTTAGCGTGGACACATGGCAGTGCGCAGGACGATGCTGGCGGCCCTGTTCGCGATGGTGCTGTGCGCCCCGGTCGCGGCCGCGGAGCCTATTGCTCCGCCGGAGGTGCCACCCGAGGGTGGCGTCGTGTTCACCGACAACCCGGCGCTCCTCGATCCCCATCCGATGCACATCGAGTCCTGGAGTCGCGCGGCGCAGGACGACGCCGTCCTCGTCCACTTCACGTCGGGTCCGCCGGAATGCACCGGCGTGCATGCCACCGCGCAGGAGACGCCCTCGACGGTCACCGTGGATCTGCGCGGCGGCACACCGCCCGAGGCCATCGGCCGGGCCTGCATCATGATCGCCCTGCGCGGGACGCTGGAGGTGCCGCTGCAGGCGCCGCTCGGCGACCGACAGGTGCTCAGCGCTCACTGAACTGGTGCACGACTTTGTACAACGGCTCCCGGAGCGCAGTCGTCAGTGCGAAGGTGATCGAACAGCGGGCGGCCGGCACCAGAGCGACGAGGATCCATCATGCAGAAGCCTGCGTTGTACTTCCCCTTTGTTCACATCCGCAATGACGAATGGCTGAAAGCGGCGGCGCTGTATTGGCCTTCAGTGCGTCGGCTCGTTCCGGACGGATATGCGAAGCGAGACACTCTCACCGAGCAGGTGTTCGCGGAAGCGGGAGTTCTCCAGGATGAAGCCCCGGGGGACCTACTGGCCATGTCGACATGGCATCTGGGACAGGCCCTCTCAGAAAACGCCGACGTTCTTGTGGATCAGTTCGGCGTAGAGCGCGCGAGAGGTTGCTGGGATGGTAAGCGCTGGGCCGATGCTGGCGGTCCAGACTGGGAGCTGCCCGCGCTCGGGTGGATTCACGTGGACAAGTTTCCTCACGGTGTTGCCGAGGCGTTGTCGGACAAGGGGCTCGCGGTTCGGGGACTTCGACAGAAAGAGAATTGGATGGGCTTGCACCCAACTCTCGCCAGCGCCTACATGACCGCTCTCGCCGCTCAACTGAGCGCCGAATGCCACTTCGAACCGCTCACCGACCAAACCGATTTACGGATTGCCTCGCCAAGCACCGATATTCGGTCAGCGCTGAGCCTTCTTCTCGGCCAGTCGACCGAAGTAGACAAGCGAGGGCTGGACACCGGTGTGGCGACCTACCTGATGGTGGCGCTTCAGCAGGTATGTCCAGCGAACCTCGAAAGTATTCCGGCCGAGACGATCCTGCGTTGTCGCACGAGCCTGGCTGAGGAACTGAACGCCTTCCGCGACTATGTCTCTGCTCAACAGACAGAGCTCGCGGAGTTGGCCGCTATCCGCCACGACCGCCGGCGTGTCGAAGCGTTCGCCGACCATGTTAAGTGCACCGTCGAGCCGCGGCTTCGTCGACTTGAAAAGGCCCTAGAGCTTCACAAACTGCAGCCGACGCGCTCACTCTTGCTCGCCCAGTCACTTGCACCCCCAGCGATCGCGGGTGGCGGGTTGGCTGCTGCGGGAGCGAGCCCCACGGTCTCAGCCGCGACTGGCATAGCGGTTGCAATCGGCGTCGCCTGGTGGGAGGTCGGCGCCGTACGAACGGCTGCGAAGGCAGATGAGCCCGTCGCGTTCCTACTCTCCATGAGGGATGAGCTGACCCCGCGAACACTCAAGGCTCGAATTCGGAAGTTTCTCCGTGGAACTTATGGAAGCACGAAAGAACGTAGCTTGCTCGACAAACACGGGTAGAACGTGTTCTAGTTTGTCCCGTGACGAGCAAGGTGTTCACCCGCGCCGAACTGGCCGAGGCGTTCGCGAACTTCGAGCAGACGGTCGCGCGGGCCGCACAGACCCGCGACTGGGATCCCTGGGCCGAGCAATACAGCGAGGACGTCGTCTACGTCGAACACGCGGCAGGGACCATGCGCGGCCGCGAGGAAGTGCGCAAGTGGATCTGGAAGACGATGGAGACCTTCCCGGGCAGCCATATGATCGCGTTTCCGGCGCTGTGGTCGGTCATCGACGAGCCGACGGGGCGGATCGTCTGCGAGTTGGACAACCCCATGCGCGACCCCGGCGACGGCACCGTCATCAGCGCCACCAACATCTCGATCCTGACCTACGCCGGCGACGGGCAGTGGTGCAGGCAGGAAGACGTCTACAACCCGCTGCGGTTCGTGTCGGCGGTCAGCAAGTGGTGCCGCAAGGCGGAGGAACTGGGCACGTTGCCTGACGAGGCGAGGGAGTGGATGAAGACCTACGGGGCGAACGCGGACGCGAGGAGCACGCGATGACCGTTCTCGTGATCGGCGCCAACGGTTATCTCGGCAGCCACGTCACCCGCCAACTCGTCAACGATGGGCAGGACGTGCGGGTGATGGTGCGCGAGGGTGCGAACACCATCGGCATCGACGACCTGGAGACCACGCGGTTCGTCGGCGACATCTGGGCCGACGATGTGCTGCGCGAGGCGATGGCAGGGTGCGATGTCGTGTACTACTGCGTCGTCGACACCCGCGGCTGGCTCAAGGATCCCGCGCCGCTGTTTCACACCAATGTCGACGGCACCCGCAACGTCTTGGAAATCGCGAAAGGCGCTGGGCTGCAGCGATTCATCTTCACCAGCAGCTATGTCACAGTGGGTCGCAAGCGAGGTCGAGTTGCGACCGAAGACGACGTGATCCCGCCGGGGCGGCGTCGCGGCCTGACGCCGTACGTGCGTTCGCGTCTGCAGGCCGAGGAGATGGTGCTGCGGTACGCGCGTGAGCACGGCTTGCCCGCCATCGCGATGTGCGTGTCGACGACATACGGCGCGGGCGACTGGGGCCGCACACCGCACGGCGCGGTCATCGCGGGCGCGGCGTTCGGCAAGTTGCCGTTCGTGATGAAGGGCATCGAACTGGAGGCCGTGGGTGTCGACGACGCCGCCCGCGCGCTCATCCTGGCCGCCGAAAAGGGCCGCGTCGGTGGGCGATACCTGGTGTCGGAGAAGATGATCACCAACGCTGAGGTGGTCCGCATCGCAGCGGAGGCCGCGGGTGTGGCGCCGCCGGCCAAGGCGATTCCGCTGGCGTTGTCCTATGCGTTGGCCGCGATGGGCACGCTCAAGGCGCGGCTGCGCGGCACTGACGAGCAACTGTCGCTGGCTTCGCTGCGGCTGATGCGTGCCGAGGCGCCGGTCGACTGTGCCAAGGCACGGCGTGAGTTGGGTTGGCAGCCAAGGCCGGTCGAGGAGTCGATCCGCGAGGCGGCGCGATTCTGGGTCGGTCTGCGCGAAGCCAAGCGCAAGAGCAGGGCGACTTAGCGCAACGCCGAGATCGACGAAATGGTGCGATCTTCTCGCACTTTTGCGCCCGTTTGTCGGTTTGGGCGTGAAGAGGTGAAGCGGACTAGCGTCGGTGGGGTGAGCGAGAAACTCAATGTCGACCTGTCCGGCGCGCCGCAGACGATGTTGGCCACCCTCTACGCCAAGGCGCTTGACGCCGAGTCCGACAAGCCGGTCCTCGGCGACCGGTGGGCCAAGGACATCGTCGACCGCATCGACTACGACTGGTCACAGACCACGATCACGCCCTTTCGGGCGCCGTCGGTGACCACCCGCACCGCGCACTTCGACCTCTGGGCGCGGCAATTTCTCGCGGTGCACCCCGAGGCGATCGTGCTGCACCTGGGCTGCGGCCTGGACAGCCGGTACTACCGCCTCGATCCCGGACCTGCCGTCGAGTGGTTCGACGTCGACTATCCCGACGTCGCCGCGCTGCGCACGCAGCTGTTTCCGCCGCGCGAGCACTGCCACGTCGTCCCCGCGTCGGTCACCGATCCGGCGTGGCTCGCCGACGTCCCCGCCGACCGGCCGACGCTGATGATCGGCGAAGGCCTGATGATGTACCTGACCGAGGACGAGGGTGTGGCGCTGCTGCGCCGGATTGTCGAGCACGCGCCGTCGGGGGAGTTGCAGTTCGACGCGTTCAGCCGGTTCGGCATCAAGACGCAGTGGACCAACTCCGTCGTCCGGCGCGCGGGGGCGACGCTGCATTGGGGCATCGACGGGCCAGACGACATCCTGGAGGCGGTGCCGGGCTTGCGCCTGCTGCAGTGGATGTCGGTCTTCGACGCACCGTCGTTCGTCGGCCTGCCGTGGCCGTACCGGCTGTTGGGCAAGGTGATGTCGACGACCAAGTCATTGCATTACATGGCGCAATACCACCGCTACGCGTTCTGAGGTTCGCGGCTCCAGTCGACCGATCCCGCCCTGGCGTTCGCCAATGCCTCTGTCCACCACCGTAATTCGCTAACCAGCGTGTCGATCTTGTGGTTCAGCGTCGCGAACAGGCTGGGGTCGTAATCGTCGGCGGTCATGGCGGGCACCCAGTACGTCGGGCAGGATGTGCACGGCGGGGCGGATCGGGGCGAGGCCCAATTCGATGGCCACCGTTCGCAATTGCTCCACCGCGCGGGCTCCGCCCACGCCGCCCCATCCCACGAAGGCGATCGGCTTGCGATCCCATTCCACGTACGTGTGGTCGAGCGCATTCTTGAAGACGCCCGTGTAGCCGTGGTTGTACTCGCCGGTGAGGACGATGTAGCCGTCGGCGGCGTCGATCCGGCGCGCGAAGTCCGCGACGGCGGGATTGGCGTACTGGCGCGGGGTGTACAGCGGCGCACGTCCGTCGAAGCTGGGCAGATCGTGATCACGCATGTCGATCACGTCGACGTCGACACCTTCGCGGCGCAGTCGTTCCGACACCCATGCGGCGGGCCGATCGGCGAAACGCTCCCTGCGGGTGCTGGTGATGATGACGGCGATACGTGTCATGGCATACCTTTCATAAGTGGGGATACTTCCTCGTTTCGAATATGGAGAATAAACGGGGATGGCTCCTCGGTTATTCCGCGACGACGATTTTGCGGTGATGGTCGTGATCTCGGCGCACAGCCGCGGCCGCAAATCGGGGCCGGACAGCGGCGGGACAGGGACCGGACGGGTCCGAAGAGGGGCCAGACGGGGCCAGGAAGGGGGTCGTTGTGCGCACCGATGCGGCGAGCAACAGGTCGGCGCTGCTCGAGGCCGCAGAAGCGGCGTTCGCGGAGCACGGCCTTGACGTGTCGCTGAACGAGATCGCACGGCGCGCGGGCGTCGGCAACGCCACGCTCTACCGGCACTTCCGCGACCGCTCGGCACTGGTCGCCGAACTGTTCGAACGGCAGCTGCGGCGGTACTGCACGCTGGCCAAAGAGGCCGCCGACGCGCCGGATCCCGCGACCGCATTCCGTGAGGCGATCACCGCAACCGCCGCGCTACAGGCCAGCAACCGCGCGCTGGCGGGCCTGCTGGTCTCGCTGCAACCCGTCTCACCCGCCGTGGACGAACTCCGCGACCGGCACTACGCGGCGATCCGCACCGTCGTCGAACGCGCGGTCGCGGCAGGCGCGGTCCACGGTGACGTCACACCCGCCGACGTCGCCGTGCTGCTGATCGCCAACGAGGGCCTGATCCGCAGGGCCGCCGACGACGCACCCGGCGCCAGCGCGCGCCTGGTCGCGCTGTGGCTCGAGGGCGTCGGCGCGCACGCACCGGACGAGCCGCTACCGGCCCCGCCGACCGAGGAGCAGATGGCACAGGTGCTGTCGCGGTCCTGACACGCCGGCGATCAGCGAAGAGCCGCTACGCGCAACGGGGCCCGCGCCTGCCGAGAACGGGTTGACTGCCGCGGCCGCCGTCGAAATCGGAACACCACGGGGTGTGCCCGTCGTCGTCGCGCCAGACGAGTTGCAGCGCGCGCACACTCGGCCCGTAGAGGTTGACCGCATGACACAGATGCGCGTCCGGTTGAGCGACTTCGACGAACTCGAGGTCGACTTCGCCGGCGATCGTCATGGTGTCGCCGGGCTTCGGCTGGACCTCGCAGATGGTGTAGTCGGCCACCGAGTTCAGCAGCTTCGAAGCGAATTCGGGTGATACGCCCGTCACCAGATACTCGGCGAAACCGCGCTTGTGCAACCCGATCGTGTAGGCGAACGGTCGTCGCTCGTCCTCGACGTACTGCACGACCCACCTGTGTTTGGTGATGGTCCTGCGCAACTCCCTGAGGTAATCCGCGGGAGTGGCCTGCGGGTGGTCGCATTGCCAGCACATGGCACGTCCTTTCGTCGTACTTGCCCACACCATGCGCCTGGCCTCTGACAAGTTGACGAGCAGAGTTGACGGGCCTGGCAGAATCGCTCGGTGCCCACGATCAACGGCCAGGTGTCGCACTGGTTCGACCAACTGCCCGCCTACCGGCCTGCGCTGCCCGGCGACCGCGACGTCGACGTCTGCATCGTCGGCGCCGGCTACACCGGCCTGTGGACGGCCTACTACCTCAAGCGCGCCGACCCGTCGCTGCGCATCGCGATCCTCGAAGCACGGTTCGCCGGGTTCGGCGCTTCCGGCCGCAACGGCGGCTGGCTGTCGGGACTGGTGCCGGGCGACCGCAACAGGATGGCCGCCCAGCACGGCCGTGACGGAGTGGTGGCGTGGCAACGCGCGCTCAACGACGCCGTCGACGAGGTCATCGACGTCGCGGCACGCGAGGGGATCGACGCGGGCATCGTCAAGGGCGGCACTATGCAGATCGCTCGCAATGCCGCACAGGCCTCCCGGTTGGCCGCCGAAGTCGAGGAGGAGATGCGCTGGAAGGTCGACGGCATCACCGTTCTGACGAAAGGCGAAGCGGCCGAACGTATTCGGTTCGACGGGGTGGTGGCCGCGTACCACAACCCGCACTGCGCCCGCATCCAACCGGCCAGGCTCGCGCGGAGGCTGGCCGACACGGTCGAGAAGCTCGGCGTCGACATCTACGAACAGTCACCCGTCACCGAGATCTCGCCCGGCAAGGCGAGCACGTCGCACGGCACCGTCACCGCGCCGATCGTGCTGCGCGCGACGGAAGGCTTTACCGCCTCGCTGCCGGGGCTGCGGCGGCGGTGGCTGCCGATGAACAGCTCGATGATCGCCACCGACCCGATCCCCGACGACCTGTGGAACACCATCGGCTGGAGTGGACGCGAAACCGTCGGCGACACCGCCCACGGGTTCTTCTACGCGCAGCGCACCGTCGACAATCGCATCGCGATCGGCGGCAGGAGCGTGCCCTACCGCTACGCCTCCCGCACCGATAAGGACGGCCGTGTGCCCGAGCGCACGATCACCCATCTGACCAAGACGCTGCGCGCCGTGCTGCCGCAGATTCGTGACGTGCCGATCGCGCACGGCTGGTGCGGCGTACTGGCCGTGCCGCGCGACTGGTCGGCGGGAATCGACCTCGACAAGAAGTCCGGATTGGGTTGGGCCGGCGGGTATGTCGGCCACGGGGTCACCGCGACGAACCTCGCCGGCCGCACTCTCGCCGATCTGGTGCTCGACGCCACGACGCCGCTGACCGAGCTGCCGTGGGTCGGCCACCGCTCACCGACATGGGAGCCAGAGCCGTTGCGTTGGCTGGGAGTACGCGGCATGTACCTCGCCTACAAGCTCGCCGACTGGCATGAGGCCCGCGGTCGCGACACCACCTCGCCGATCGCGGTGATCGCCGACAAGATCGCGGGCAGGCCCTAGCCCACCTCGCCGCGGCCCGGGGCGTTAGCGTGCCTTCGCCGCCAAACGGAGTCGACGCAGGCCCGTACTCGCACTTTTGCTGCGTGGTTTCCGTCTCGGCGAAAAATCAGCCCGCTTCGGCCTTGGCCTTGAGTCGCGCCAACGTGACCTCGATGTGCTCGGCGTTGGCCGTGTCGCGGTCCATCACACCGGTCGCCAGTCCGCCGGGCTTGACGAACCACTTCGGCCTGCGGTCCCAGGTGCCCTCGGTGACGCGGCAGCCGTCCTCGGTGGGGACGATCTCGTAGCGCCAGTGCGCGACCGGCAGGCCGAGGTAGCTGACGTCGAAAGCGAACACGCGGCCCGGTTCCGCGTCGGTGACCGTGCAGGTGGTCGACCAGCGCCGAATCCCGTTGCGGTTGGTGCCCCTGAACACTGCGCCCGGCGCCGCCTGCCCGCCCTTGCGCCACTTCATCACTTCGTTCTCCTCGGCCAGCGACGCCAGCGTAGGCAGGTCGGTGATGAGCGAGTACACCGTGCCGCAGTCGGCCCTGATGTCGACGTCGGCCTGGGCGCTGGCCGGTCCGAGAACAGTCATTCGGCGATGGTAGACCCGTGCAGTGGGGGAAGAAATAGCGTCTATGGACCGGTTGCGCATAGAAGGGCAATCGATCCGTCAGGAGACACCCATGACCGACAAACCCGTCCTCGAGCCCACCGCCGAGCACCCCATCACCGTCGCACCCACCGGCAAGCACGTCACCGTGCGCATCAACGGCGAAGTGGTCGCCGACACCGACAATGCGCTGACGCTGCAGGAGTCGACCTATCCCGCCGTGCAGTACATCCCGATGCGGGACGTCGTCGCGAGCAAGCTGACGTCAAGCGACACCACCACGTACTGCCCGTTCAAGGGCGACGCCAGCTACTACAACGTGACGACGTCGGCCGGGGATATCGTCGAGGACGCCATCTGGACCTACGAGCGGCCGTATCCCGCGGTCGGCGACATCGCCGGGCATGTGGCGTTCTACCCGGACAAGGCCGACATCACCGTCGCCTAGTGCGCACCGCGTAGCGCCGTTCGGCGTAGGCCAGATCGTCGCGCCACAGCTTGGTGGCGGCGTGCCGCATGAACGGTGCGATCAACGGCCGGCCCCTCAGCGCATGCACGAAGCCGGGGCGGTCGGAATGCGCGACGACGGCTTCGATCACCGCGCTGCGTGGCAGCCCGTCGGGTCCGGAGCTGACCGGGGTGGCGTGGGTTTCGACGACGCTGCCCGCGCCCTCGCCGTCGACGATGCGCATGACGACTGTGCGCGGCTCAGGGCTGGTGAATTCGGCGACGACGGGGATGCCGAAGCGGCCGATGTGAAACGTCACCGGAACCAGGAAGCGGTCTTGTTCCTCGGGCAGGTCGGCGTCGGCCGGCGGCGCGGACAGCACGTCCAGTTGCGCGAACGAATACGGGTGATACCAGGCGCCGTGCCACGGGTCGAGCCGGTTGGCGATGATGTCGCTGGGCTCGCAGATGCCGACCAACCGCGTGACGGCGTGCAGGCAGGCGCCGTCGGGTCGGGTTGGCACGATCGGCGCGTCGGTCGGCTCCTCGCCGCCGATGTGGTCCAGCCGCACCCATGCCAGCACCCCGTCGTCGTAGGCCGGGTATGGCTTCCAACCGAATTCGCGGCCGCCTTCCAGCCGAAGGCCGTGCCACGGGCAGATCAACGCGCCGCAGTCCACGGTTCCGGTCGACAGGTCCGCGCCCAGATGCGGACACGTTGCGGGCCCGACGTGCAGGGCGCCGTCGAGGCCACGCCACGCGACGATCTCGACGCCGCCGACCGAGGTGCCGAACGGACGCTTGCCGATGTCCTCGGCCGCGGCGAACACAAACCAGCTGCCGCTCGGGCGTCGCTGCGATCGCTGCAACGCGGCGTCGATGATCGCGGGCTGCGCGTCCTGGTACGTCGGCCGCTGGCTGGCCCATTGCTGTCGCGGAAGCAGTTTGAACGGCGAAGTTTTCGCCCATTTCGTCTTCAATTCGGTGAGCACGCTCATCGCACCAATTGCCTTTCCCGTTGCGCGAGTTTGCGTAGCGCAGCGGATCGACCCTGCACCGGCACGGTGTGCAGGGTGTGACCCGCAAGGCCGTACTGTGCGAGAAGATGGTTGGCCGCCGCCCAGCCCGTGGTCGCGGCGCGTTCCATCAGGGCGACGGGCAGGTCGATGCGGACGCCGTCACCGGCCAGGGCGACGGTCGGAAGCGGTGTGCGCACGGTCGGGCGCGCGGCGTGGTCGCCGGGCGCAAACCGCGGGCAGTCGCTGCGCACCAGCACCCGTTCGTGAATGATGTTGGCGCCCTTGGTCTCTGGATAGAGCTCGGGCAGCCGGGCGAACATCCGGTCGCGGAGGTCGTCGGGCGACGTCGTGGCCGCATAGGAGTGCAGCTCGACGACGGAGCCGCCGGTGCGGCGGGCCCATGCCGCCGCCTCGCGTTCGTAGCGTTCCAGCACGCTGACATTGTCCAGCGGCGGCCGCCCGCCCGTGCCGAGAAACGCGGCACGATCGGCGCGCACCGGTCGATCCAGCCACAGCCGCTGCACGACGAACGGCGGCGCGGTGCCCAACGCTGCGACTTGCGCGCGCCAAACGTCACTGCCGAGGCCAGGTGACGCATCGACGATGGTGCGCAGACCGGCCACATCGGTGGCCAACACCAGTCCGTCGCAGTCGAACTCGCCGCCGTTGTCGGTGTGTACCCGCAGCTGCGGGTCGGTGCTCACCGCGGTCACCGACGCGCCGGTGTGAAACCGCACGCCCCGCGACTCCAGATAGGCACGGAGCGGATTCCACAGCGCGACATCGAAATTGGCGTTCGCCACGTCGAAGATCAAGCCCTCGCTGGAGCCGAGGAAGTAAATGTGGAACATGGTGGCCAGCTCGGCCGCCGACAGCCGAGGGGGTTCGGCGAAGAAGCTGCGGGAGAACACCTCGAACGCGAGATGGCGCGCCGCTTCGGGAAAGTTGATGTCGCGCAGGAAGCTGTCAGCGTCGACGTGGTCGAGGCGCTGGTAGATGTCGGGCACCGACACCGCCGCCAATGGTGCGGCCGCGCGGGCGTTCAGCCGCGCCAGATCACGCAGCCGGAACGTCGGGCTGCGCAACGCGAACGCCAACGCATTCAGCGGCGGTGTCTGAGGCAGTCCGCGAAACGTGTCGCGCCGACCCTGCCCGTCGACCAGCGGGTAGTCCTCGACCGGCGTCAACATGCCCAAGCCGTCGTCGATGCGGCGCAACAGGTCTCGCAGGTTGTAGTACTGGCGGAAGAACGCGTGGAAGCCGCGGTTCATCGCGAGCTCGACGCCGTCGGCCGTGTCGGTCCAACCACCGACCCGCCCGCCGAGGTAGGACTCGCGCTCGATGACGTCGACCGCGACGCCGCGCTCGGCGAGACCGGTCGCCGCCGCGAGCCCGGCGATGCCCGCGCCGACCACTACGACGTGCGGCCGCTTGTCCAGCGCGCCTGCATCGGGCAGGCCGTCCGGTGCGGGATGGGTCGCGCGGCGGGGATCGGTCATGACGGGGCATCCCCGAGGAAGGTGTGCACGATGTTGCGCTGCCAGCCGGGCACCGTCTCAGACCGTACATTGACAAACTCGTTGTCCTGCAGTCGCTTCCGGAAAACCTGCGCGCCGTCGAATTCGTTGACGCTGCGCCGCAGATAGCGGTAGAGGCCCGCGTCGCCGCTGCGGAGTTTGCCCATCGGGATGATGATGCCGGCGCACACCGCGTTCCACACCGCGGTGGCCAGGCGGCTGTCGCGCACCGAATACTCGTGTACGGCCAGCGTGGCGCCCGGCCGCAGCAGGGTCCGGAACTCGCGCAGTGTGGCATCGGGGTCGGCGAGGTTGCGCAGCAGGTAGGCGGCGAAGATGCCGTCAAATGGTCCGGTGACACCGGCTTCGGCGATGTCCTCGATGCGGCTGTGCACGAACGACACCGTCGACGGCCAGCGTTTGCCTGTGGCCTCGGCCAGCATGCCCTTCGACGCGTCGACGGCGACGATCTCGGCAGCCGGCGCGACGGCCAGCAGCGCCGCGGTCGACGCACCGGTGCCGCAGCCCGCGTCGAGCAGCCGCAACCCCTTGCCGCCGTTGGCAAGCCGCATCCGCCCGGCCGACATGCGGAGATGGCGGTGGTAGCCGGGATTGGCGTCGACGAGGCCGTCGTAGGCCGCCGCGCCGGCGTCGAACGCGGCAGGAACTCCTGCCTTGTGTGCTCCTCGCGTGCGCAAAAACTTTTCAGACGTCACGTTGCCTCTTCCGTCGCACGGGCGCGCAGCCGCTGCTGTTCCCAGAGCAGCAGCACGGCGGTCACCAATGCGAAGCCGAACAGAAAGTCTTCGACGGGAATGTCGAAGGGGAACCGGATCCCGATGGTGTGGTTCTCGTTGTAGATGACGATCGGCGCCGACAGCTTGGTGAGCCAACCGTCGACGAGTATCTGGAAACCGAACACGATGACCATCGAGATCCAGTACGCCGGTCTGCGGAACAGCCCGGTGCGCAGGACCTTGAATTCCCACGCGCACACCAGAATCACCGCCAGCACCGCGGGCAGCGTGTAGCCGAGGCCGGTCACGACGACCGCTCCGAGCGGGCGCGGCGCTTGTGCAGATAGCCAAGGATGGTGTCGACGGCGTTGTAGGTGAGCAGGCCGCACAACGGAATCACGAGGAAGAACAGCACTTCTTCGAGCGGGATCTTGCCGGGCAGCTTGATCATGCTGATGTAGTGCGGGTTGTAGGTCCACACTCCTGCGGCGATCGCCAGCACGTCCCACACCACGAACACCGCCGCGACCGGCAGAATCGCGAACGCGGCCCGCCGCGCCTGGCGATACACCCCGTCGCCGAACAACTCCAGCGGTGCGGTGATGAGCAGGCAGGCGCCCAAGACCATCAGATACTGCCAGTGATCCATCGCTAGATCTTCGTACTGTGGTTGCGGCGCGCACGCCAGGCTTTCATCAGGCCGACGCCGGCGACCTGCAACCGCCTTGCGGTGCCGACGCTCGCGCGTTGGTTGAAGATCGCGAAGTCGATGCCTTCGATGCGGTCCAGGATCTCCGAGTACAGCGTGTACGCCGACGCCACACAGGGCCGAGACCGCTCGTCGAGCATTTCGATGCCCTTACGGGCGACTTCGTACACGCGGCGGGTGGCGGCGTGCTGTTCGATCAGCGCGCGGCGCACCCTCTTGTCGGTGCGTTTGTTGGCGTGACACCACGCTAATGTGTCGCGGTCGACGCGGTAGGCCGCCAGCTCGTCGGCGGGCAGATACACCCGCCCGCGCTGCAGATCCTCATCGACGTCGCGCAGGAAGTTGGTGAGCTGGAACGCCTTTCCGAGCGCGGCGGCGTACGGCGCGGCCTCCTCGCGGGCACACACCGTGCCGAGCACCGGCAGCATCTGCAATCCGATCACCTCGGCCGAGCCGTGCATGTAGCGCTCCAGCGCCGTGCGGTCCGGGTAGTCGGTGACGGTCAGATCCATCCGCATCGACGTCAGGAAGTCGTCGAACATCTCCCAGGGGATGTCGTAGCGACGCGCGGTGTGCACCACGGCACGCAGCGCCGGATCGTCGCCGCAATCCTGGTTCTGGACAAGCTGATTGAACAACTGCGTGGCCAACTTCTGTAGCCGCTCGCCGCGTTCGGCAGCCGTAAGAGTGTCATCGAACTCGTCGAGGATGTCGTCGGCGCGCCGCGCGAATCCGTACAGGGCGTGCACGGCGGGTCGCTGCTCGGGGGCCAGCAGTCTGGTCGCCAAGAAGAACGTCTTGCCGTGTTCGGCGTTGAGCATCCGGCACTGTCGGTACGCATCGCGAAGTGCCGGGTCATGCACACCGGCGGCGTCGAGTTCGGACCGGATCATGCTGTCTGTCTTCGGCTATGCGTGGCGACCCGGCGACTGGTCACCCCGGTGATCCGGTCGGCGGCGAGCCGACCCGACAACAATGCCGTCGGTACGCCGACGCCGGGAACGGTCGACGACCCCGCCAGCACGACGTTGTCGATGCCGCGGACGAGGTTGGCCGGGCGGAACGGTCCGGTCTGGCCGAACGTGTGGGCGAGCGCGAACGGGGTGCCCGCCACCATCCCCTGGTCGGCCCAATCCGCAGGGTTGACGACGTGCAGCAGCTCCGCGTCGACACCCAGTTGCGGCAGCCGCGCATTCACCGCGGCGATCATGTTGTCGGTGTAAGCACCACCGACGCTCTTCCAATCGACGTTGCCGCGCACCAGGTTCGGCGCGGGAGCCAGGATGTAGAGCAGGTCGCGGCCGTCGGGCGCAAGCGTGGGATCTCCGGCCGTCGGCCTGGTCACCAACAGCGACGGATCACGCATCAGGACGCCGTCGTCGATGATGTCGCGGAACGTCTCGTCCCATGCGTCGCCGAAAAGGATGTGGTGGTGCGGCAATTCAGCGTCCGCCGCCCGGCAGCCGACATGGGCGACGACCGCCGACGGTGAGGGCCGCAGTGGCAGCAGCCGACGCGGCGTGCGGCCGAGCAGGCGGTAGGTGTCGGGAAGCTCGGTCGTCAGGATCACCGCGTCGGCGTCGAACCGCTCACCCGTATCCGTGGTCACCGCCGTGACCCGGTCGCCGCGGCGGTCCAGCCCCGTCACCGTTGCGCCGTAACGGAATTCGACCCCGGCATCGGAGGCCGCGGCCGCCATCGCGTCGGGTAGCGCGCGCATCCCGCCGCGGGGGAAGTACACGCCCGCGACGGTGTCCATGTAGGCGATCACCGCGTAGACGGCCAGCGCACGCTGAGGCGGAACGCCCGCATAGAGCGCCTGAAAGGTGAAGATGCGCAGCAGCCGCGGATCGGTGATGAACCGCTTCATCACCCGCTCCCAGCGGCGAAAGCCGCCAAGCGCGGCGAGCCGGGCCAGCTGCGGCGTCAGCAGCGACAGTGGCGAATCGAAGTTCGCGGCGATGAACCCGTCGAATTCGACCTCGTACAGCCGCGTCAGCCAGTCCCGCAGCCGCAGATAACCCTGCGCCTGCTGCGGCCCGGCCAGCCGCTCGATCTCGGCCGCCATCGCGTCGCGGTCGCGGTGCACGTCCAGGCTGGCGCCGTCGGCGAACACGGCGCGGTAGGACGGGTCGACAGTGTCGAGCTGGAGCCGGTCGGAGGTGGTCTCGCCGACGGCGGCGAACGCCTCGTCGATGAGGTCGGGCATGGTGAGAACGGTCGGGCCGGTGTCGAGCCGATAGCCGTCGATGTCCCTGCGGCCCACGCGGCCGCCGGCAAAGTCCCCGCGCTCGACGACGGTGACGGCACGGCCACGTCCGGCCAGGTGCAGTGCCGCGGACAAACCGGCAAGACCGGCACCAACGACTACCACGTGATCGGTCTTGCCCCCGACGACCCGCATCACACCACCCGCCGCGTGTTATCGCCCGACTTCCGTGCAACGTCGCGCACCACATCCAGCCTAGGCACGCCAGCGGCATGATTCACCGGGTCGGCAAATTGCGCGAACGCGAATTCGAGTCCCAAACCCGCGCCCCCTTTCCACGACCCAGCGACGAAGACCCAGTGGCAACACCGGCACATTCGCGAAGTGTCCATACCCCCGGTGCAGGAAAACGAACCCCAGGAGATGCCACT
The DNA here is from genome assembly GCF_002553505.1 of Mycolicibacterium agri. GTDB lineage: Bacteria > Actinomycetota > Actinomycetes > Mycobacteriales > Mycobacteriaceae > Mycobacterium > Mycobacterium agri. Next base: position 25,093 of record NZ_PDCP01000075.1, read on the forward strand.
ATTGCTTCATCGCCACCATCGCCCCCTCCAACGCAGCCGATGAGCCGGGAACCGGGCCGACGAAGCCGGTCGAGTGCACCGTCGACTTCCCGGGACCGGTCAGTCCCGGCTTGACGCTGTCGCCGTTGCGGCGCGGCGGCGGGGATCCCTGCTATGTCGTCACATCCGACGGTGCGATCTGGCGGACCAGTCTGCTGCCCGGCGGGCCGGTGACCGCGCGCATCACCCGGGCCGGGCCGAGCACCGTCGCGTGTGAGGCGTGGGGGAGCGGCGCGCGGGAGTTCGCCGACCGGCTGCCGGCGTTGTTGGGCGCCGACGACGACTCGACCGGCTTCGCGCCCGAGGAGCCGACGATCGCCGAGGCGTATCGGCGGGTGCCGCACCTGCGGCTGGGCCGCACCGGGCTGGTGCTGGAGGCGCTGATCCCGGCGGTGATCGAGCAGCGGGTCTCCGGCAAGGACGCGTTCCGCGCGTGGCGGCTGCTGGTCACCAGATACGGCTCTCCCGCGCCCGGCCCGGCGCCCGCGCGTATGCGGGTCCCGCCGCCCGCAGAGGTGTGGCGGCGCATCCCTTCGTGGGAATTTCACCGCGCCAACGTCGACCCCGGGCGGGCCCGCACGGTGGTCGGCTGCGCGCAGCGGGCCGATTCGCTCGAGCGACTGGTCAACAGGTCGCCCGAGGCCGCCCGCGCCGCGATGACCTCGCTTCCCGGCGTCGGCGTATGGACAGCGGCCGAGACCGCGCAGCGCGCGTTCGGCGACGCCGATGCGCTGTCGATCGGCGACTACCACCTGGCCAAGGTCGTCGGGTGGAGCCTGCTGGGCTATCCGATCGACGACGCGGCGATGGTCGAACTTCTCGAACCGATGCGCCCACACCGGCACCGTGCGGTGCGCCTGCTCGAGGCCAGCGGTCTGGCCCGCCTGCCGCGGTTCGGCGCCCGCCAGGCCATCCCCAGACTCGCCGATATGTGACACCTGCCGCGAAGTGATCTTCGCGTGATTACCGCCTTAGCGGCCCGGGTACACGCGGGTCATCAGAAATAAAGGAGATTCTCAATGACGTTGTCAAGCGGCCGCAGCAGTAGTTGTGGGCTGGTAGACGGCGTGGTCGCGGAGCATTGCCC
>NZ_PDCP01000076.1 GCF_002553505.1 Mycolicibacterium agri
TCGTCACCCTGCCCTGGGCCCGCGACCTCGCCAACGCCATCGAACGCCTCGGCAACTTCCTCACCAGCTACCGCCAGCGGCCACAGGGGACGGGACGATGAGCACAATCGCCGGCGACGTCAAACCCCTTGGCGATAAGGCTATTTCGCGTACCGCCAATCGCATCATCGCGGTGCTGCTCATGGTGATTCCCCTGAGCCAGATCGCGCTTGACGCATACACACCCGCACTGCCGCAGATGGCGATCGACTTCGGCGCATCAAACGCATTGGTGCAGAACACCGTAACGGCATACATGCTGGGCTTGAGCATCGCGTTCATCCCGGTCGGCCTGATCTCCGATGCCGTCGGCCGCAAGCGGGTATTGCTCATCGGGCTGGGGATACTCGCCGCGACGAGCATCGGCTGTGCGCTGGCCGTCAACCTCACGGAGTTGCTGGTGCTGCGCTTCGTTCAGGGCATCGGCGCCGCCGCGTGCCTGCTGCTGGCCGCGGCCATCGCCGCCGACTGCTTCCGCGGTGCGAAGCTGGTCTCGGTGTTGGGGCTGTGCGGCGCCGCGTGGGGGTCTGCTCCGGTGTTCGCGCCGGCGTTGGGCGGATTCGTCGTGCAACTGGGCTCCTGGCGGATGGTGTTCGCAGTCCTGGCGGTGTTGGCCATCGCAGTCGCGCTGCTCGTCATCCGAGCGCTGCCGGAAACGCTGCGACCAGACCTGCGGTCACCGATCGACCTGCGCGCAGCCCTTCGTGTGCTCGGTGCGGCGCTGCGGCACCGCCTGTTTCTGACCTATGTCGTGATGTTCGGCCTGATCGGCGCCGCACAGATGGTGTTCGGCGTCGTCGGTCCCTTCCTGTATCAGACCAAGCTCGGATTCTCCCCCGCCGCATACGGTCTGATCGCGTTGATCGTCGGCGTCGCCAATCTGGTCGGTGAACTGGGTTGTGGTGCGCTGGCACAACGCACCACCACCCACCGCCTGGCGGTCGGGGCCTGGGCCGTGTTCTCTGCCGGTGCGCTGACCCTGCTCATATCCGCTGAGGTGGTCGGCCTGAGTGCCCTGATCATCACCGTCGGCGCCGCGCTGGCCCTCGTCGGGATCGGCGTGCTGGATCCGCAGAGCAAGGGACTGGCGATGGGCGTGTTCAGCCGCAACATCGGCCTGATCGGCGGCCTGGTCAACACCTGCTGCTATCTCATCGTCGCGGCAGCGATGGCGCTGATGGCCTACCTGCCGGAGGAGTCCGCGGCCCCGCTCGGCTGGCTCTACCTGGGGGTATGCGTGGTGTTCGCCGGACTCCTCGCCGCCTCCGTGGTGCTGCGGCGCGGCGCATACGGCTCCCGGTCGGCGAGCTAGTGCTTGGCCTTGGCCTGGTCGGCGGCGGCCTGCTGCTGTTCCTGCTGGGCTTCCTTCTTCGCTTCGGCCATGGCCGCCCTGCCCTCGGGGCTCGCTTTCGAGTTGCCCGACGCCTTCGCCGATGCCACACCGGCATCGCAGTCGAGGAACAGCAGAACGGTGTCGGTGACCGGGGAGAAGTCGTCACCCTTGAGCCACGGCGCCTTCTCGGAGTGCGTGACCATGCAGTCGTCGTCGTCGACGAGGTCACCGGTGCGGGTGGCGATCACACCGGTGAGCCCCGCGTCGCCGAGCGCGGACATGACGTCCGAATACTTCTGTCCCGCATAGTCATCGGCTGAGGCGATGCCTGCGCTTGCCAGCATCGCGGGTAACGCCGACGCCGCGATAAGGCCCGCGCCCAGGGTTTTGAGCATTGTCATCATCTGACCTCCGTTTAAATTGGACAAACGGTAGAAAACCGGCCTGCCAGGACCCTTGAGCGCGCCCGTGGGATTGCTTCTAATTCGCTTGCGAATTCCTGGGCGGCGGCAGAAGACGATCCACCGCATCGCGTACGTCGACAGCCAGCCCAAGTTAGTTCACCAGGTCCACGGCGACGGACACGGCGAACCGCCGCCCGTGCAAGCGCGAACCACCAGTGCGACACGATGGGCAGCGCCAGGTCGACGGCGAACGTGAAGCCGTTGATCAACGCAAACGCCAGAAGTCCAAGCGGCGCAACGGAAGTAAGATCAAACGGCAGCCGTCCGATCACAGTGACGCAGGCTCGGTGGGAACGATCGCCGACGGCCGCTCGGCGCGCTGACGTTGCGCACGCACCCGGGTGCTGTGCCATCCACAGCTGGCTGCGGCACGAAGCCCCGGCTAACTGAGCGGCAACATCAGCCAACAAGCATGTCATTCGGGCTAAAGGCGAATATTCAATTCTGCAGCCCGTTCAGCAAATTCTTTGCCATACTCAGCGGGTGCCCAGCCGCCTTGTGGTCCGGCCCGAAGAAGCTCAAGCAGTGACGGCACTGCTGGAATCGGCTGCGGAGGAACCGACGGGCCTGATCGCCGAGGGCGAACCCGGCATCGGCAAGACGACGCTGTGCCTGTCGACCATCGAACTCGCGAAAGAGCGCGGCTTTCGGGTGTTATCGGCGCGACCGGCCGAAGCGGAGTCGGTACTGGCCTACGCCTCGCTGGCCGATCTGCTTTCGGCAGTACACCCGTCGATATGGATCGGTCTGCCCGCGCCGCAACGGCTGGCGATCGACCGGGTGCTGTTGCGTGCGGAGGCGGAGGACTCGACCACCGATCAACGAGCGGTTGGCGCGGGTTTCCTTTCGGTCATCGACCTGTTGGCAGAAACGTCACCGGTGCTGTTGGTGCTCGACGACCTGCAGTGGCTCGACCCGTCGAGTCAGAAGGTCATCGCGTTCGCCGCGCGCCGGTTGTCGGCGGGTGTCGGTGTGTTCGCAACCGTGCGAGCCGAATCCGACGACGACAGCAGTCCGGCATCGTGGCTGCATCTGCCGCGGCCAGACGGCCTGCAGCGGATACGGATCCGGCCGCTGAGCCTCGGCGGACTGAACGCCGTGATCACCCAACGCCTGGGGCGCTCACTGTCGCGGCCGGCCATCGTTCGCATACAGGAGGTTTCGGGCGGCAACCCGTTCTATGCGCTCGAGTTGGCAATGGCGATGGACAGCGGCGCCGGCGGCTCAGACCTGCCGTTGCCGATGACGTTGACCGAACTGGTGCGGGCCCGCATCGGTGGCATCGACGACGCGGCGCGCGAGGTGCTACTCGTGATGGCCTGCCACGGCACACCGTCGGTGGAGTTGGCGGCCCGCGCCACCGGGCTGACGGTCGAGGACGTCGTGGCCAGGCTCGAGGATGTGGAGGCCAAAGGCATCATCGGGATCGACGGTCACCGACTGCGCTTCACACACCCGTTGCTGGCCAAGGGTTTCTATACCGACGTGACACCTCCCCGGCGCCGCGCGATGCACAGGCGGCTCGCCGAGATCGTCGACGAGCCCGAGCTCAAGGCGAGGCACCTCGCCATGGCCGCCACGCACGGCGACGAGCTGACGTTGATGGCGCTCGACGAAGCGGCGGACATGGCGCGCAGCCGCGGCGCGCCGGCTGCGGCCGCGGAGCTGCTCGACCTGGCCATCGGACTCGGCGGTGGCACACCTGAGCGACGAATCCTCTCGGCCGCTTACCATTTCGACGCAGGGGAACCCGCGCGCGCCCGAACCATGCTGCAGGACGCGATTGATCGCCTCGAACCAGGCCTGCGGCGCGCAGAGGCGTTCAGCCTCCTCGGCCATGTCGCGTCGCTCAACGACAACTTCGAGGAAGCCGCCGGCCTGCTACAACAGGCCCTGCCCGAAAGCCATCAGGATCTGGCCCTACGGGTGCAGATCCTGGTGTCGCTGTCGTTCGCTTTGATCAATGCCGGCAGTGCCGAGGACGCGGTGACGTGCATCGAGGAGGCCGTCGCGCGGGCAGACGAACTCGGCGACCGTCACGCGCTCAGCCAGGCACTCGGCATGCGCGTGGTCATCCGATTCATGCTCGGACACGGCGCCGACACCGACAGCATGCAGCGGGCGGTCGCGTTGGAGGACCCCGAGGCCGAAAGCTCGGCGGCATTCAGCCCCACCGTGCAGAACGCACTGATGCTCGCTTGGACCGGCGACCTCGAACGGGCGCAGGACGAGATCATGGCGATCCGCAGGCGCTGCATCGAACGGGGCGAGGAAAGCGAACTTTCCTTCATCGACTTCCACACGGTGCTGATTCATCTTTGGATCGGCTCCACCGCAGAGGCCACGCTAATCGCCGAAGACGCCGTGGAGCGGGCGTATCAACTCAACGGGGACCTGCCGCTGTCGGTTGCGCTGTCGGCCCGCGCCGCGGTCGCGGCGTATGCCGGCGACGAGGAAACCGTGCGCCGCGACGCCGCCGACGCCCTTGCCGCCAGCAACCGCTGCGCGTCGCGACGGCTGGCGGAATGGCCGGTCACGCTCCTGGGTTTCCTCGAGGTCTCGCTGGGAAACTACGCGGCCGCCATCGACACGCTTGCGCCCTTACTGAATCTGCTGGCGGCGTTTCCGGATTCAACAGAGCTGATCAGTGCGTCATTCGTGCCGGACGCCGCGGAGTCCTACATCCAGTTGGGTCGGCTCACCGACGCCGAACCGGTCATCGCGGCGGTCGAGAGCAACGGGCGGCGTCTGGACCGGCCGTGGATGAAGGCGGTCGCGGGCAGGTGCCGCGCCATGCTGCTGGCGGCCCAGGGCGATGTCGACGCGGCAACCCGCGAAGTGGAGACCGCACTGTTCGAGCACGCCCGGCTACCGATGCCCTTCGAACACGCGCGAACCCAACTGCTGGCCGGTCAACTGCAGCGTCGCCAACGCCAGAAGGACCAGGCTGCCGGCATGTTGCGGGAGGCGTTGAAGGTCTTCGAAGATCTCAACACTCCGCTGTGGGCCGACCGTGCCCGCGCCGAACTGGCCCGCGCCGACGTCGGCGCCCGCCGGATGTCCAGCCTGAGCCCGTCCGAACAGCGCGTCGCCGAACTGGCGGCGGCGGGGATGACGAACCGGGAAGTCGCCACCGCCCTGTTCATCAGCCCGAAGACCGTCGAGTCCAACCTGGCGCGGATCTACCGCAAACTGAACATCCATTCCCGCGCCGAATTGGGCAGGTACATGGGCGAACTCAGTTAGCCGTCACGAATTCCGAACGCAGTCGTAGGTCAGCGGGATCTCCTCCCCCAGTTCGACGACCTCGAACTGGTCGACGGTGATGCCGCTGAACGTCTGGGCGTCTATTCCGAGGTCGCCCCATTTGGCGCTGCTGGTGCGGTCGTCGGCGAAGGTGAAGGCGATCTCGCCGCCGTCGGCCAGCAGCATGCCGTGCGTCTTGAGTGCCTTGATGATCACCTGTTGCGGTGCGGTGTAACGGGATTCGTCGAAGTCACTGCGCAACCTGAATCGGACGCCGTACGGCGGTGCGTCGGGCTCGGTGCTCTCGGGACCGCCTGCGTGGCTCGCGGGGTGCACATAGACGTCGGCCTTCATGCGCTCGTTGGGAAGGATGAACCGCAACGCGTGATCGATTCGGCCTGCGGCGACTTCGTCAGCGGTCGGCATCAGCGCCGCGACGGGAAAACCGGCGGCGTCGGCGCTCGTGCACTGCTCGCCGCGCAGGTTCTCCGGATACGCCTTGCCCAGGTCCCACACGAAGAACCCGGTTGCGGTGATGGCGTCGCCGACCTTGTTGGCCTGGTAGACCTCGTAGAGCTTGCCGTCATCGCGGTCCACCACGAGCAGGTGGCAGTCGCCTTGGCCCTCGGTGTCCCCGGACGGGTCACAAGTCAAATCCGGCGAGCCTTCGATGTTCGCGTCAGCGGGTAACGGCATCTCGGCCGGCACCTCGTCGCAGTCCGGCCCGCCGTAGCAGTAGTCCTCTGTGCCAACGACTTTCACGCGCGGTGTGGACCTGTCGGCAGAAAGGATGGGGATTGAGAAGTCGGCCTGCAACACATTGTCGTTACCCCATCCACCCAGATCGCGCAGGGTCGCGATGATGGCGTCGCTGCGATCGGATCTGGCCGCGCCGGATACGTCGATCGTCCAGGGTTCGACGGCGGTGAACAGGCCCGGCCCGGCAGCCGACGCCTGCACCGAAGACTCGGGCGCGGCCTCGGTGGCACATCCCGCGCACGCGATCGCCGCGGTACACAGCGCGGCGAATGTTGATTTCATGCGCGCACGCTAGCGTGGCGCGCGGCGCCGAGATATCCGGTGTTTCCCTATGATTCGCCCGGATCAGGGGAAGACGATGCGCAGCCTCTCCCAGCCCCGAACCGTCGAGGTCGGGGCGCGCACCGCGGTGTCGTAGTCGATGTCCCACTCCGGCCACCGGTTGAGCAGTTCGTCCAGCGTGACCCTGCCCTCCAGCCGGGCGAGGTTGGCGCCGAGGCAGTAGTGCACACCCTTGCCGAATGTGAGGTGGCTGATGTTGTCGCGGTGGATGTCGAACGTGTCCGGGTCGGTGTATCGGCGCGGATCACGGTTGGCCGCACCGAAAAGCAGCAGCATCGCGCTTCCCGCAGGCACGGTCGTGTCGTACAACTCGACGTCGGCGAGCATGTAGCGGGCGACATGCGGCCCGGTCGGTTCGTACCGCAGCGTCTCGTCGACCGCGCGGGTCAACAGCGATCGGTCCTCATGGACTTGGCGGCGCTGGTCCGGGTGTTCGGCGAGCACCTTGGCCAACCATCCGATGAGTCGGCCGGTGGTCTCGTTGCCCGCACCGGCGACGACCTGGACGTAGTGCAGGATCTCGCTGCGATGCAGCTTGCGGGTGACCCCGTTCTCGTCCTCGAACTCCATCGTCAGCAGCGCGGTCATCAAATCGTCGGACGGGTTCTTGGCCCGCCAATCCACGTAATCGGCGTAGATGCTGCCGTCGGCGATCTTGTCGGCGTTGGACACTTTCATCGGGGCGCCCGGCTTGGTGCGCAGATTGGCGTCGTTGACGTCGCGGACCATCACCTGGTCGGACTCGGGAATGCCGAGCAGCATGCCGATCACCCGCATCGGCATCTGCGCGGCGAGTTCGGCGACGATGTCGAATCCGTCCGAACCGACGTGCGGGTCAAGGCAATTGACGCAGAACTGCCGGATCTGATCTTCGATCTCGGCCATCCGGCGCGGCGTGAACACCCGGCTCATCAACCCGCGCAACATGGTGTGCACCGGCGGATCCTCGAACATCATCACGCCGTTGGGCATGTCGAAGTCCGAGTTCACCAATTCGAGGATGTCGCTGCGCGAATTCGAGAACGCCTGCCAATTCGCAAGTGCCGCTTCGACGTCGCTGAAACGCGAAATGGCCCAGAAGCGGTACCGCTCGTTGTAGTAGATCGGCGCTTCCTCCCGCAACCGGGCATACGTCGGCCAGGGGTCGGCGGCGATGTCGACGTCGTAGGGGTCGTAATAGACGTCGGTCTCCGGGGTGGTGGTCATGCTTCCTCTACTTCAACAAACTGCGGGCCGCCACGGGCAGGCCGACGCCGGTGACGTACTGGCACGCGGGCGATCCCTCGAAGCCACGGCAGATGCCGACCGCGATGGTGTCGGCGCCCTCTTCGGCCAGCCGCACCGCGTGACTGCCGGCTTGGCCGCGCGCCTCACCCGTGATCGACGCGACCTCGCCGTCTACCCGTCCGGCCATCACACCCCCTCAGACTTGTTGGGCGATCGCCCAACACTTAGGCTGACGCTATGTCTAGCAGCCCGCGAGCGACAAGGTCAAGACGCAGATGACGGCGCCGAAATCAGCCGGACGTAGCTCGTCGACGCGGCAGGCTTTGATTCGGGCGACCGCCCAAGTCATGCTCGAAGAGGGTTACGCCGCGGCGACGTCGCGCCGGGTCGCGGCCAAGGCGGGCGTCCGTCCCGCGCTGGTGCACTACTACTTCCCGAGCATGGACGACCTGTTCCTCGCGGTGCTGCGCGAAGGCGCCGAGATGAACCTGGCCCAGCAGCGCGAGGCGCTGGCCGACGACCGCCCCCTGCACGCGCTGTGGACGCTCAACAACGCCCACGGCGCCAGGTTGTTGATGGAGTTCATGGCCCTGGCCAACCACCGCAAGGAGATCCGCAGCGAGATCGTCACCTACGCGACCCGCTTCGGCGAGCTGGAGGAAAGCGCTGTGACGCTGGCGATGCGCGCGCACGGCGTCGACACCGACGAGTTTCCGCCTGTGGTGATGTCGGTGATCGTCACCAGCCTGGCGCGCATCCTCGTCCTCGAGCGCAGCCTCGGCATCACGCGTGGCCACGCGCAGGCTGCCGAATTCATAAAACGGATGCTTGACCGGTACGAACTGCCCGAAAGTCGAGCACGCGAATAACAATTCGATCACTATCGAGATCACGATCAATTAAGCGATGCCCGACAAATTTGAGAATCGCTTAAATTCCAGGGGCCGATCTGCGTGGCGACTTACCGAATTCGGCGAAATTGAGGCGAATATCACGCCCCTTGCCTGTAACGCGATTCGAGGCGAGGGCCTGCGGGTTTGGCCACAGACGTTTGAGCACTTGCGGTTTCGGCTACCTTGGTTTTCGGGCGGGGAACCAAGAACGATAAGCAATCGCAAGGAAACACTTGATCATGAATTTCACTGGTATCACTGCGCGCCGGAAAATGGCCGGCGCCGTCGTCGGCTCGCTTCTCGGTGGCGTTGCCGCAGCCACCATCGCTGCGCCGGCTGCTGCCGCCGCGCCGCAGGGATGCAGCTTCAGCGACGTGGCCGACACCGCCAGCGCGACCTGGAGCGAGGCTCGCCAGTACCTGAACGCCCACCCGGGCGCCAACCAGGTCGTGACGGCTGCCTTCAACCAGCCGCGTCCGCAGGCCGAGGCCGACATTCGCAACTACTTCACCGCCAACCCCGGTGAGTACTACGACCTGCGCGGCATCCTCGCGCCGATCGGCGACAAGCAGCGTCAGTGCGACGTCACCGTGCTGCCCGCCGGCCTGCAGTCCGCCTACGACACGTTCATGGCCGGCTAGGACTGCCGGCTAGTCCGAAACGTCGCGACACGACAGAACCCGCCGCTGCAGCCCACGCTGTGGCGGCGGGTTTCTTCTATGAGAACGGCTGAACTATCCCGGGAACGGCAATCGGTGCGCCCAGCGCAGCGCACCAGCGCCCATGTCCGCGCACATCAACGCGACCCCGTCGGAGCCCTGCGCCGACAGGTCCAGCGCTGGGCACGGCAACGCGACGTTGTACACCCCGATCAGCGGTCCCGCCGCGGCCCACACCCCCGCGGCATTGCACACCACGGTCGCACCTTCGGGGGTCAACCCGTAGGCGAACATCCGCCGCGGGTCGAATACGCACGGCCCGCCCTCGACGACGTTTCTGGCCACGTTCGGCACACACTCGGCTGAGTAACAGGGGTAGGCAGCTGCGTTGCCCGCCAACGTGATCGACGTGGACAACAGTGTGATCGCGCCGACGGCGGCGCCGACCGCTGCACGAAACCTTGTGCTACGTAAAACCTTTCGGGAAATCATGGCGGATCCTCTCCCAGCGTGATGCCCGGCGCCCGGCCGAATGCGGCACGGTACAGCGCGGAGAACAACCGTTGATTGACGAAACCCCACCGGTGCGCGATGGCCGCGACGGTCGCGACCGCGTCATCGCCATCCGGGGTGCAAGTTTGCAGGTCATGATGCGCCCCGTTGAGCCGGACACGGCGCAGGTACTCCATCGGGGTCAATTCGTGCTCGCGCACGAACGTCGCCTGCAACTCGCGCGCCTCGGTTCCGGTGGCGGCGGCGATGTCGGCGGCGCCGATCGGTTCGGCGGCGTGCTCGTCGATGTAGTCGACCGCCCGCCGAACGGCTGCGGCGCTGATCTTGCCTGGCTCCGGTCGGTAATCGACCGTCATCGTCGAGTTCGCAAATCCGTTCAGCAATGCCGTGATGACGACATCGACCAATTGCCGTGCCACCAACGGATATTCGAACGCCAGCCCCTCCGGCGAGAGCAGTTGCGTCGTCACCATGTGCACAACCCGGGCGAAGAACTCGTTCATCGTCGGCGAAACCGGCCGCACGGAGTGCAACCGGAAGTCTTCCTGCAGCGTGCCGAAGTTGACCTGCGCGGCCTGCGTCACCCGGACCAGCGGCACCTGCAGCGTCACCACGTCGGGGTCCTCGACAGTGAACTCGGATCGCTCGTCGAACATGACGGCCATCGCATCGCCCGCCCCACAGGCACATTCCTCACGGCGGCTACGGAACGTGATGCACCCGCCCGCCAGCACACCCATCGTGACGATGGCGGCCGGTTCGGCCCGGCCGCGGTAGCGCATCGCGCCACGGAGGTGGCCGCCACAAACCGTGTCGGCGGTCCCGGTCGACACCGTCATGTGAAAATTCTCATCGGCCGGTGCGCACACAGGTTGATGGTCGACGTAGATCTGCCTGAACAAGCCGTAGGCCTCGTCGCTGTCGGTGGTGGACACCGTGGTGCGTAGCACCGATGAGTTGCTGCTGATCATCGCCCCTGACCGGCTCGATTACGGTTATCGACTTTACGCCCTGGCCGTCTATTGCAAAGCGGATCGCCGAATCGGCTCCCGCCCTGGAGGTTGCTGAGGCGGCGGAAGCAGCGCGGTGCGCGGCCGCACCGCGACCGTCGACGGCGACGTGGTGCTCACCTCCAGCGGCGTCCCGGCGTGCCGGATGGTCAGCTTGGCGTCAGGGCCGTCGCGCAACGTGTACGTGACGTTCTCGTGGTTGGCGTCAACGGTCAGGCGGAAGCCGCGCCACCGCAGCCGGAACCGCAACCGGTGAATGCCGCTGGGCAGCTGCGGGTCGAGGTCGAGTACGCCCTCGTCATCGCGCAGCCCACCGAACCCCGCGACCAGCGCCGTCCACGCACCGGCCAGCGACGCCATGTGTAGGCCGTCCTCGGTGTTGTGGTGCAGGTCGCGCAGGTCGATCATCGCGGCCTCATACGTGTACTCGTGCGCCAGTTCGAGATGGCCCACCGCGGCGCACATCACCGCCTGGGTGCATGCCGAAAGCGACGAGTCGCGCGTGGTGCGCCGCTCGTAGTAGTCGAGGTTGCGCGCCATCTGCTCCGGCGTGAACGCGTGGCTGCGCCAGTGCATGGCCAGCACCAGATCGGCCTGCTTGATCACCTGCGACGGGTAGAGCCTGACGTAGGGCTCGTGCATCAGCAATGGATACGAAGTGTTGTCGGTGAAGTTCCACTCCCGCATCGTGGTGAAGCCGGCACACTGCTCGTGCACCCCCAGGTCTTCGTCGTAGGGAATGTTGGCTGCGTCGGCCGCTTTTCGCCACCCCGCGATCTCCTGTGGCGTCACTCCCAGCTCGTCGGCCTTCTCCGGATGCCGCTCGCACGCCTCGGCGGCGGTCCGCAGGTTGTGCATGGCCATCAGGTTGGTGAACACGTTGTCGCGCACAAGGGCGGTGTACTCGTCGGGTCCGGTGACGCCATCGAGGTGCCAAACACCGTGTCGGTCATAGTGGCCCAGCGAGCACCACAGCCGTGCCGTCTCCACAAGCACCGCGAGACCGCACTCGGCCTCGAGCGAATCATCGCCGGTGACAACGCGATAGCGCTCGAACGCCATCGCGATGTCGGCGTTGACATGCCATGCCGCCGTGCCCGCGGGCCAGTACGCCGAACACTCCTCGCCGTGAATCGTGCGCCACGGGAACGCGGCTCCCTCGAGGTCGAGTTCTGCGGCCCGTTCGCGGGCCAGATCGAGTGTGGAGGCGCGCCACCGCAGTGCGTCGGCCGCCGCTTTCGGCGCGGTGTAGGTGAGTACCGGAAGCACGAAACCCTCGGTGTCCCAGAAGGCGTGCCCGTCGTATCCGGTGCCGGTCAGCCCCTTACCCGGAATCGCCCGTTGCTCGGCGCGGGCACTGGCCTGCAGCACGTGAAAGAGGCCGAACCGCACCGCCTGCTGGCACTCCGGGTCGCCCTCGACCTCCACATCGGCGCTGTCCCAGAACTCGTCGAGAAACTTGCGTTGCGCGTCCAGCAGCCCCTGCCAACCGGTGTATCGCGCGCCGGCGATCGCGCCGGCCACCTGGTCGCGCAGCGCGGGACGCGAGCGCAGACTCGACCAGCCGTAGGCGATGTACTTGACGATGCGCAGTTCCTGACCGGCGCGCAGGCCGCAGATCACGGTGGTGCGCGCCACATCCTCCCGAGCCTCGGCGCCGACCTCGACCCGGCCCGGCACGTCGACTTCGTGGTCCATCGCGGCGGCCAACATCAGCCCGCTCTCCCTGGTGCGGTGCAGCAGAACGGCTCCACGCTCGGTGGTTTCGTGATGCACGGCCACCAGCGGATCTCGTAACACGGCGGCCACGCGCGGGTCGCCGGAGCGCTCCGGCTGATCTTCGTTGGCGACCAGTTCGGATTGCACTGTGACACGGGCGAACTGGTCGATCGCCTGAACCCTGTACTCGATCGCTGCGACGCTGCGCTGCGCCAGCGACACCAGCCGCGTTGACCGGATCAGGACCTGCTTGCCTGCGGGCGACATCCATCGGACGAGCCGATTCAGCGTGCCCGCCCGCATGTCCAAAACCCGTTCGTGCTCGTGCAATTGGCCGTATCGGACGTCGAACGGCTCGTCGTCGACCAGAAGCCGCATGACCTTGCCGTTGGTGACGTCGACCACCGACTGCCCGTCTTCCGGATAGGAGAAGCCCGACTCTGCGTACGGCAGCGGCCTGGTCTCGTAGAAGCCGTTGAGGTAGGTGCCCGGCAAGCCGTGCGGTTCACCTTCTTCGAGGTTTCCGCGCATTCCGATGTGGCCGTTGGACAACGCGAACAGCGACTCCGTCTCGGCGATCAACCCCATCTCGAATGCGGTCTCCCGGACGTGCCACGGCTCGATCGGGAACAGCTCTGCGGTCATCATGATCGGGACTCCAACAGTTCGGCCAGATCGGCGACGACGATGTCGGCGCCGTTGCGCCGCAACTCATCTGCCTGCCCGAGGCGGTCGACGCCGACCACCACCGCGAAGTTGCCTGCGCGGCCAGCAGCCACACCGGCGAGCGCGTCTTCGAACACGGCGGCCTGATCGGGCGACACGCCAAGCAGTTCCGCGGCACGCAGGAACGAGTCGGGGGCGGGCTTGCCGGCGATGTTCTCCTCCCGCATCGTGACACCGTCGACGCGCACCTGAACGAACTGCGCAAGCCCCGTCACGTCGAGCACTTCGCGGGTGTTGGCCGACGACGACACGACCGCGACGCCGAGCCCGGCGGCCTTGACGGCCTGCAGGTAGCGACGCGACCCGTCGAACACGTCGACCCCGTCGGTGCGCAGCATCTGGTGAAACAGTTCGTTCTTCCGGTTGCCCAGCCCGTGCACGGTCTCAACCGAGGCGTCGTCGTCGGGTTCGCCTTCGGGCAGGGTGATGTCGCGGCTCGCCAAGAAGGAGCGGACGCCGTCCTCGCGCCGTTTCCCGTCGACGTAGCGCCGGTAATCCTCATCGATGTCGAAGGGCACGAATCGATCTCCGCTGCGCTCGGCCCGCGCGCTCAGGTACGCGTCGAACATCGCCTTCCACGCCTTACGATGCACGCTGGCAGTGTCGGTGAGCACGCCGTCGAGATCGAACAGACACGCCAGGACGCTGTCCGGCAGACCAAGCACGCCGCTACCGCTTCCGCGGGCGTATCGCGTCTGAGATCACTGGGCGCTCGCTTGCTCGATCGATGTCTTGCTCGGCGGCCACTGCTCGCCTATACCCATCATCGCCTGACCATAGACTGGCGCCGTGGCCGATCTCCATCCCGACGTCGCTGCGCTGGCCCCTCTGCTGGGCATCTGGGCGGGCCGCGGCGCAGGGAAATACCCGACGATCGAGCCGTTCGACTATCTCGAGGAAGTCACGTTCGGCCACGTCGGCAAGCCGTTCCTGAGCTACGCGCAGCGCACCAAATCGGCAGATGACGGCCGGCCGCTGCACGCCGAAACCGGATATCTGCGGGTGCCTTCGACGGGTCGGGTCGAGCTGGTGCTGGCCCATCCGACCGGCATCACCGAGATCGAGGAGGGCACCCTTTCGGTGCGCGGTTCGACGATCGAACTGGACCTGGTCTCGACCGCGATCGGGCGCACCGCTTCGGCCAAGGAGATCACGGCGGTGGCTCGGACGATCCGCGTCGAGGACGACGTGTTGAGCTACACGGTCCGCATGGCCGCGGTGGGCCGACCGATGCAAGACCATCTGAGCGCGACGCTGCGCCGTGAGCCGAAGGGCACGCCATGACCGCGACCGCAGACGGCAGAATCCACATCCCCGCCGACCTCGACGCTGTCACCGACATCGGCGCCGAGGACCACTCCGAGGTTGATCCTGCTGCGGTGGAACGGATTTGGCAGGCGGCGCGGCATTGGTATGCCGCGGGCATGCACCCCGCCATCCAGGTCTGCCTGCGGCGCAACGGGAAGGTGATCCTGAACCGCGCGATCGGGCACGGCTGGGGCAACGCGCCGGAAGACCCACCCGACGCCCAGAAGATTCCGGTCACCACGGACACCCCGTTCTGCGCGTACTCGGCAGCCAAAGCGGTTGCGACGACGGTTGTGCACATGTTGGTCGAACGCGGCGCCTTTTCGCTGGACGACCGGGTTTGTGACTATCTGCCGACCTACACCAGCCACGGCAAGGACCGCACCACGATCCGTCATGTGATGACCCACAGCGCGGGCGTCCCGTTCGCCACTGGGCCGCGGCCCGACCTGTCGCGGATGGACGATCCCGAATACACCCGCCGGAAACTGGGCGAGTTGAAGCCGATTCATCGGCCCGGTCTGATGCACATCTACCACGGGGTGACATGGGGTCCGTTGGTCCGCGAGATCGTCGCGGCGGCCACCGGCCGCAGCATCCGCGAGATCCTGGCCACCGAAATCCTTGACCCGCTTGGCTTTCGCTGGACCAACTTCGGTGTCGCCGCCGAGGACGTAGCGCTTGTCGCGCCCAGCCACAACACCGGAAAGCCGCTGCCCGCCCCGGTGGCGAAGGCGTTCAAGCTCGCCGTCGGCGGCACCATGCGCGAGATCATCCCGTTCGGCAACACCCCGCTGTTCCTCACCGGGGTCATACCGTCGTCGAACCTGGTGTCAACGGCCAGCGAGCTGTCGCGGTTCGCCGACATCCTCGCCCACGGCGGAGAGCTCGACGGGGTGCGCGTGCTGCGGCCCGACACGCTGCGGGCAGCGACCAGGCAGTGCCGCAGGCTGCGGCCGGACATCGCCGACGGCTTCGCGCCGCGCCGGTGGGGAACCGGCTACATGCTCGGCAACAAGCGGTTCGGGCCGTTCGGACGCGACGCAGCGGCCGCGTTCGGCAACACCGGCCTGACCAACATCGCGGTATGGGCCGACCCGGAGCGCGGGCTGGCGGCCGCGGTGATCAGCAGCGGCAAGCCGGGTAGGCATCGCGAAGCCAACCGCTACCCGGCGCTGCTGGACCGCATCACCGCCGAGATTCCCCGGGTGAGCGAGTCTCAGCGGATCTTTTCGCCGTAGACCCGCTTGACGCTCATGGCCATCAGCACCCTGCGGTCGGACACCATCACCGACCGGTACTCCTGCCAGTCCGGATGCTCGCCCGCCGCGGCGCGGTAGTACTCGACGAGCGCCCCGACCTCGGGACCATTCGGGTCCGTGCCGGGCCCGGTCAGCGTGACCGGCCCCTCCGCGGTGGCCCACGACCATCCGTCGGCGCTGGTCACCTCCAGTACCGCGCGCGGGTCGCGGCGCAGGTTGGCGGTCTTGGCCCGCCCCTCGGTCATCGACACATAGATGATGTCGGCGTCGCGGTCGTAATACGGGGTGACCGGCGACAACTGCGGCATTCCGTCGGCCTTGATGGTGGCCAGCACGCCGAGGCGGCTCTCGGCGAGCAGCGTGCGCGGGTCGAATCCTGTAGCGGTCATGCCCCTGGCAACTGACGGCCGTCCGCCTGCTATTCCGTCAGTGCCGGTAAACTCGCGGTGCTGTCGCCGTTGGGGCGGACGGACTGACTGGAGGTGAGCATGGATAGCCGGCCCGATCCTGCCCGTAATGTCGATTCGGGCGGGGCTGGAAGTACCTGCACGCTCGAGGAACGCCGCGTGGATAACATCAGCGTGGTAGGGGTTACGGGCGTGGTGGACATGCTCACGGCGCCCGATCTGGAGAAGGCGATCGCCGAGGCCGCCAAAGGCTCCCCGAGCGCCGTCGTCGTCGACATGACGAGTGTGGAGTTTCTCGCATCCGCGGGCATGGGCGTGCTGATCGCCGCCCAGGATGAGCTTGCGCCCGCCATGAAATTTGCTGTTGTCGCCGACGGACCGGCTACCAGCCGGCCTCTCAAACTCGTCGGCGTGACCGATGTGGTTGATCTGTACGCCACCCTCGACGATGCGCTGTCGGCGCTCAGGAGTTAAAACGGCCGCGACCGGGTAGCCAGCAGGCTGAGATGGCAGACTCGAAACACAGCGACTCGGAGACACGATTCGCAAACACCAATGTTCTTGCCGATCCGGCGTGTGCGGCGCGACTGCGGCAAGAGTTTTCCGGCTGGCTCAATAGGTATTTCACGCTGGATCCCATCAGGGCCAGCGATGTGGTGCTGGCCGTCAACGAGGCGCTCGCCAATGCAGCGGAGTTCGCCTATTCGGCGTTCGACAAGCCGGGCGCGATGCACTTGCTCGCCGACTACGAACCCGGCACGGCAGTGCTGAAGGTCACTGTCGCCGACGAAGGCTCGTGGCGCATCACCGACGGCGAGAAAAAGACCAACACCAGGGGCAGGGGTATCCCGTTGATGCGCGCACTGGCCGACCGCGCCACCATCGACTCGTCACCCGGCGGCACCAAGGTGTGTCTGGAATGGAACCACGTGACCGCGGCCCAGCAGGCCGTGACTTGACTCACCCCACCGGCTGGGGCTGCCCTCACAGCTTGGGTAGCCGCACCACCTGCACGAAGAACTCGTCGATCTGCCGCACGGCACTCATGAACTGATCCAGGTCCACCGGTTTGGTGACGTAGGCGTTGGCGTGCAGTTTGTAGCTTTTCAGGATGTCCTCTTCGGCTGACGACGTGGTCAGCACCACCACCGGAATGTGGCAGAGGTCGGCATCCGATTTGATCTGTTCGAGCAGCTGCCTGCCGTCGTACTTCGGCAGGTTCAGGTCGAGCAGAATCAGGTCCGGCCGCGGTGCGTCCTCGTAAGGCCCCCGCTTGTAGAGGAAGTCCAACCCCTCCTCGCCGTCGTGCGCCACGTGCAGGTTGTTGCTGATCTTGTTGTGCTCGAAGGCTTCTCGGGTAATAAGCTCATCGCCCGGGTCGTCTTCGACGAGCAGGACGTCGATCGGGCGTGGTTCTGATGTCACTAACTGGTTCCTTCCACAAGGGATGTTGAGACGTTATCGGGCTCGGGCTCGGCCTTCGACAGTTCCGGCAAGGTGAACCTGAAACGGGTGCCGCCGGTGTAGGACGTATCCACCCAGATGTTTCCACCATGGTGTTCGACGATCTTCTTACACAGTGCCAAACCGATGCCGGTTCCGCTGTACTCGTCGCGGCTGTGCAGGCGCTGGAAGATCACGAACACCTTGTCGGCGAAGTCTTCGGCGATGCCGATGCCGTTGTCGGCGACGCTGAACAGCCATTCGCGGTGCTCGTCACCGTCGCGCGGCTGACAGTCGATCACGACGCGCGGCGCCAGCCCTTCCCGGCGGAATTTCACCGCGTTGCCGATGAGGTTCTGCCAGACCATCGTCAGAAGCGTCGGATCGCCATCGATGGCAGGCAGCGGCTGGGCCGGCCGCACGATCTCGGCGTCGGCCTCTTCGATGGCGGTCGACAGGTTGGCCAATGCGGCGTCCAGGGTGTCGTCGAGTGCGACCTCGGTGCGCGTGGCGTTGAGACGCCCGACGCGGGAGAACGTCAGCAGGTCGTTGATCAACATCTGCATCCGCTTGGCGCCGTCCACGGCGAAGCCGATGTATTCGACACCGCGGTCATCGAGCTTGTCGCGATAGCGCTTCTCCAACAGCTGGCAGAACGAGGCGACCTTGCGCAGCGGCTCCTGAAGATCGTGTGAGGCAACATAGGCGAACTGTTCGAGTTCGGCGTTGGACCGCCGCAGTTCCTCGGTCTGCTCGTCCAACGCACGCCGCGCCGCCCGTGCTGCTTCCAGCTCGTCGACGATCCGCTGTCGCATGTCTTCGACATCGATTGCGATGGAACGGATGTCGCGAGGTCCGCGCGGCACGATGCGCTCGTCGAAGTTGCCCTCGGTGATGCGGCGGCAGGCCGCCGCCAGCGCGCCGAGCGGGCGAGTGACCGCGCCGCGCACCAGCAGCGCCAGCGCGGCCACCAATCCGAAGAAGGCCACGATCATGCCGATGGCCAGCCTGTCGCGCCACGCTCGCATCCGGTCTAGCTCGTCGACTTCTTCCGCGCGGGCCGTGCCAAGGTTTTCGTTCTGGCGGTCGAAAAGCGTTCGCAGCCGGTCGAACTCGGCCTTGCCACGGTCGGTAAGAGCGCCGTCAGCCGGAATGCCCTGGGAGACATCGGCTATGACGGGCTCAGCGTACGCCGCCCGCCATGCGGCCGCGGCCTGCTTGATCTCGTCCAGGTCGGCCATCAGCTGCGGGTGGTTGCCGACGAGCTGCCGAATATCCTCGGCTGCTTGCCTTTCGGCTTCTTGCCCGGCGTTGTAGGGCATCAGGAATTGCTCATCGCCCGCGATGACGAAGCCGCGGACCGCAGTCTCCTGGTCACGCAGGGCGGCTTGCAGCTGATAGGCCGCCACGCGGGCCGGCTGCATATGCTGTATCAGGTCGCGCGACAGGTCGTCGGTGCGGTCCATCAGCGTCGCACCCGCCGCCAAACCGGCCAGCACCACCGCGCCCATCAGGGCCAGTACCAGGTTCTGCCACCCCTGTACGGTCAGCCGTCGACCAGCCGAAGGCTTGACCGAGGGCCGCTGGGCCGGCTCGCTCATCGAGTTGTGCGCTCCACACGGACGACCGCGATGTCATCGGTCAGTCCGCCGTGCGCTCGCGCTTGCTTGGCCGCTTCGTCGATGAGCGCATCGACGAATTGCTCGCCAGGCAGATCGGCGAACGAACGTGCCAGTTCGAGCAGCCCGTCCTCGCCGAGGCGCCGGTTTCCGCTTCCGGCATGGCCCTCGAAGAGTCCGTCGGTCAGCAACACCAGACCGGTGCCCTCGGGCCAGGACAGCTGGTGGTACTCCCATCCGCCCGACTGCAGACCCAGCGCGGGGCCGCCGGGGGGCTCGAGCCAGTCCACCGTGCCCCTGCCCTGCACCAAGAGGCCCGGATGCCCGGCGCGGACCGAGCGGAACTTGTCGCCGTGCGGCGGGATGGCCAGGCTCAACACCGTCGCAAAGATGCCTTTGCTCGCCCGTTCGGTGCACAGGATCCGGTCGAGTTCGCGCATGCGATCGGGTCCGCGCAGGCCCGCGAAGGTCAACGCACGCCAGGCGATGCGCAGCGCGACGCCGAGCGCCGCCTCGTCGGGGCCGTGGCCGGCGACGTCGCCGATCATGACGTGCACCGTGCGGTCCGCAGTCTGAACGAAGTCGTAGAAGTCGCCGCCCAGCAGCGCGTTCTCGCGGCTGGGCACGTAGCGGGCGATGATGTCGACGCCGGGGTCGTCCAACAGCAGCGGCGACGGCGACAGCCCACGCTCGAGGCGGGCGTTCTCCATCGCGCGCAGTTGGCTGGCGTGCAGTTCGACGGCGGTGATCTCGGCGCGCTTGCGCTCGATGGCATAGAGCAGCGCCCGTTTCAGCATCTCGGGTTCGACGCGGCCCTTGACCAGGTAGTCCTGTGCGCCCAAGGCGACCGCGGACATGCCGAAGTGCTCGTCGTTCAGGCCGGTGAGCACCACGATCGGGATGTTCGGGTCGACGGTCTTGATGCGCTCCAGCACCGCGATCCCGTTGGCGTCGGGCAGATTCAGGTCGAGCAGCACACAGTCAGGCCGCATAAATGCCAGCCGGGCTTCGGCGTCGGCAACCGAGGGCGACCACGTGCATTCGATGTCGGCGGCGGTGTCGGCGATCAATTCCTCGACAAGCAGTGCATCGGCGCGGTCATCCTCGACGAGCAGCACCGACAGCCGCTGCCCCCCGGCTATGCCGACAGCCTGCGTTCGGGCAGCAGGCGTGGTCTGGTGCTCAAGCGGCGCGCGCATGGGCAATCACGTCCTTTTCGTAACGCCACCCCGGTCGCGCTGACCTTCTTCTTTAGTGACAACACTTCGACAATACCCAGCCGAGCAGCCCGGTGCCGAATCTTGATCCCGGAAGCCGACCCTGATCCGGCGTTTCCTATCGTGATCGGATGAGCACCGCTGACGACGCAGATCGCGTCGCTGAACTGGCCCGCAAGGTCGTGGCCGAGCACGATCCGAAGACCGTTCCGATCCCCGAGTTTCTCGGCGCCTGCTACGACGCCGGCCTGTCATGGGTGCACTTTCCCGAGGGCCTCGGCGGTCTCGGCGTGCCCCGCGGCCTGCAGGCCGTCGCCGACGCCATCCTGCAGGGCGCGGGCGGCCCGGTACCGCTGGCGCTGAATCCGATGGGCTACGGCATGGCGGCGCCAACGGTGCGTGAACATGCGCAGACCGACGAGCTGAAGCGGGCACTGCTGCGGCCGCTGGCCACCACCGAGGACATCTGGTGTCAGCTGTTCTCCGAGCCGGGCGCGGGGTCGGATCTGGCCGGGCTGGCGACCTCGGCGGTGCCCGACGGCGATGAGTGGATCATCAACGGGCAGAAGGTGTGGACCAGCCTTGCGCACAAAGCCCGTTGGGGACTGCTGCTGGCGCGCACCAACCCCGACGTGCCCAAGCACAAGGGCCTGACGTATTTCGTCATCGACATGCACCAGCCGGGGGTGGAAACGCGGCCGCTGCGCCAGATGACCGGCCAGGCCGAGTTCAACGAGGTCTACATGACCGATGCCCGCATCCCCGACACTCACCGGCTTGGCGCGGTCGGCGACGGCTGGCGGGTCGCGATGACCACGCTGATGAACGAGCGCAGCGCGCTCGGTGCCAGCGGCAGCCGCCGTGGTGCAGGCACTATCGCCGACGCGGTGTCGCTGTGGGCGTCGCGGCCGGACCTGCGCACACCGGTGCTGCGTGACCGGCTGAGCCAGCTGTGGCTGCGCGCCGAGGCCCAGCGGCTCACCTCGGAGCGATCCCGCGCCGCCGCGACCGTCGGCGGGCCGGGCCCCGAGGGCTCGATCGGCAAGCTCGTCGGCGCCGAGCTGAATCAGCACATCTATCAGTGGTGCATGGATTTCCTTGGGCCGGAAGGCATTCTGTATCACGGCTATGACCGGCGCGAGGATGGCGGCGACGGGGCCGACTGGCGCGCGCCGGTGCAGCAGCGGTACTTGCGCAGCCGCGCCAACACCATCGAAGGCGGCACCTCCGAGGTGATGCGCAACATCCTCGGCGAGCGGGTGCTGGGTCTGCCCGGCGATCTGCGCGCCGATGCAGGAATGCCGTGGAAGGAGATCCCCCGTGGTTGAGCATTCCGCCGAGTTCAGGTTCACCGACGAGCAGAACCAGCTGCGCGCCGCCGTGCGCAAGTTCTGCGCCGAGCACTTCGACGAGCAGACGGTGCGCACGCTGATGGAGTCCGACCCGCCGTTCGACGCGAAGGTGTGGGCGCGGCTGGGCGGCGAGCTGGGCGTGCTCGGGCTGTCGGTGCCCGAGGCCGACGGTGGTGTCGGCGGCACGCTCGTCGACCAGGCCGTCGCCGTCGAGGAGCTGGGCGCGGCGCTGGCCTGCGGGCCCGTCTTCGGGACGGTGTTTCTGGCGATCCCGGCCCTGGTGGCGGCCTCGTCGGGCCCTGCGCGTGACGAGTTGCTCGCCGAGCTGGTCGACGGGCGGCGCACCGCGGCGTTCGCGGTGCCCGAGCGGGCCGGCGCGCTGGGCGAGGTGTCGGTGAGGGCCGACGGCGACGCGCTGACCGGGACCGTCGAGCGGGTCGTCGACGCGGGTGCGGCCGACGATCTGCTGGTCGCCGCCAACGGTCCGGACGGGGTGGCGCTCTACGCGGTCGACGCGGCGGCGGCGGGCGTGCAGCGGCGGCGGCTGGTGACGCTGGATCTGACCCGGCCGCAGGCCACCGTCGAGCTGTCCAACGCGCCCGGTCGGCTGGTGGCAGGCCCGGCCGAGGCCGAGCGCGTCATCGAGCACGCGCTGCAGGTGGGCGCGGCGCTGCTGGCCGTCGAGCAGGTCGGGGCGGGTCAGCATCTGCTCGACCTGTCGGTGGACTATGCGAAGTCGCGGATGCAGTTCGGCAGGCCGATCGGTTCGTTCCAGGCCGTCAAGCACAAGCTGGCCGATCTGCTCGTCGACCTCGAGCACGCGCGGTCCACGGCGTATCACGCGGTGTGGGCGCTGACGGACGGTTCGGACGACCCGGCGCTCGCGGTGAGCATTGCGCAGGCGACGTGTTCGGCGGCGTTGTCGCGCATCGCGGCCGACACCATCCAGGTGCACGGCGGCATCGGGTTCACCTGGGAGCACCAGGCGCACCTGTACTTCAAACGGGCCAGCACCGACGCCGCGCTGCTGGGCAGCGCCGAGCAGCACCGTTCGCGGGTGGCCGAACTCGTGCTGGACAACGCCGAGCCGGGCCGCGTTCCGCGGGTCGCCGACGGCACTCCCGCGTGAAGCGCGTCAGACGGGCAGGTTGGTGTTCGTCTCGGTCTCGGCCCACGCGGTGAGTTCTGCGGCGGTGTCGTAGTCGCAGGCCGCCGCCGAGCGGCCGATCAGCACCGGCGCGCCCTTCAGGCCCCAGCGGCCCTCGATACCGACGTAGGCGCCGGGCGGGATCGGCTCGCTGATGCAGTACAGACTGGTCGCCGCACCCTCGTCGATGTCGTTGCCGAACACCCCGGCCAGCCGCCTGACCACCTTGTCGGCGGCCTTCATCAATGGGCGGTCGGAGACGCTGGACAGGTTCGACGACACCCAGCCCGGATGCGTGAGATGCGTGACGACGGGCGAGTTCGCCTGGCGCAGCCTGCGATCCAGGTCGAGACCCCACAGCATCACCGCGAGCTTGGAGCGGGCATAGGCACCCATCGGCGTCCATTTGTGCGTGCGCAGATGCATGTCGTCGAGGCGCAGCTTGCCGCCGCGGTGCGCCTGCGAGCCGACGTTGATGATCTGCGAGCGGATCCGGTCGAAGATCAGGTTGGTCAACGCAAACGGCCCGAGCAGGTTCGTGCCGATGGTCTTCTCGAAGCCGTCGACGGTCTCCTCGCGGTTGGCGGTCAGCATGCCCGCGTTGTTGATCAGGATGTCGACATCGCCGTCGAGCGCGCCGGCGAACGCCCGCACCGACGTCAGATCGGCGAGGTCGACTTTCAGTATCGACGTCGAGCCGCCGATCTCGCTGGCCCGCTGCGCCCCGAGCTCGGTGTTGCGCACCGCCATGATGACGTGCCCGCCCTGACCAGGGCGCGGGTGGTGCCGAGGCCGACGCCGTTGGTCGCGCCCGTCACGATGATGCGTTTGCCTGAAAGGTCGCCCAGCCGGGCCGGTGTCCACTGCGCGGTCACGGCGTCAGGCTAACGTGCTCGCTTTCGCGGGCACCCCGGACGCCGCATCCCGCCGCACCCGCCGAACGTGAATCCTCTGCGAGAAATCGCGCCGAAAACCACCAAATCTTCACGTTCGCGCTGAGAATCTTCGGGCGATACGCTGGGCCACCATGAGGAGTCCACTGCGACGGGTGATGGCAGCGCTGGCGCTGGCGAGCGTCCCGATGGCCGGTGTCGTCGTGTTCACCCCCGCCGTGAGCTCGGCGTGCCTGCCCGGCGAAACGGGCGTCACCAACGGGTGTGCGCCGTTCTGCCTGCCCGACAAGGCACTCGACACCCGCACCGGGCTGTGCGTGACGGTGCCCAACCCCTCACCCAACGGCGTCAACCCGCCGATCTACTGACCCACCCCCCCGGACCCCGGTGTGGTTTAAACAAATGGAGCGGGCGCCCCTAGAAGGGGGGTTGATGTGGGGGGTGGGCGGTTAATTTAAAAAAAA
>NZ_PDCP01000077.1 GCF_002553505.1 Mycolicibacterium agri
TGTTCACCCGCCATCGACAACCCACGTCCGATTGCAGCCCGAGGCCTTCGGCCTCAAGTCGCCTCCATACCGTCTAGTCGCGCTGTTAGTTGATGCCGCCGGTGAACGTCTGGCCGGGCAGCAGCGGGCCGGTGGTCACGCCGAGACCGCCGTTGTTGGGGCCGAGGTAGCCGAAGTCAGGCGTTCCGGCGATGATCGGTGAGCCGTTCGAGTAGCCCAGGCACTTGCCGTCCTCCTGGTTGCCGAACCAGGCGAGGCACTGGCCGGGATAGGCCTGCGAGATCTGCGGCTCGGGAGTCGAGGCCAGGGACGCGGCAAACGCCGGTCCGGCCGCGGCGGCAACCGCGAATGCGCTGACGGCGACCAGCCGACGGGTCATCTTCGAAGCCACCTCATTGCCTTTCACCAGTGGGCCCAGGGCGTCTACACCATAACGTGCGGCGACGGGTTACGCAGTAAGGTCGTCGCCGCTGGCCTGTTCGAGCAGGCTGCGGCGGTAGGCCTCCATCGCGACCAGGTCGCCGAACAGGGCGTGATATTCGTCGCCCTGCTCCACCGGCGACATGCGCTGCAACTTCGACTTGACCTCGGCGATCTGGCGGCCGACCGCCACCTCCTGCAGCCGGGCCAGCACCCCGCTGATGTAGCGCGGCAGCCGCTCGTCGTCGTCGACCTTGATCGACTCCACGCCGAGCTCGTTGACCAGGCTCGCGGCGGCGTCTGCCGCCGTGTGCTGGCGCACCTTGTCGATCCATTCCGCCCCGGACACACCCGCCGAGGCGCCGCCCGCGGCGGCGATCGCGGCGCGGACCGCCGCATATCCCGGATGGGTGAACGTCTCGGGGGTCAACGCGTCGAACACGGGTCCGGCCAGCGCAGGGTATTGCAGCGCCGCCTTCAGCGCCTCACGTTGCGGCCACAGCGTCGGATCGCGCGGATCGGGCCGCTCCACCGTCGTGGCCGGTCTGGCTCGCCCACCCCGGCCGCCCTGCGCCGCCGCCCGGCCACCGCCTTTGGCCTGCTCGCGAACCCTGCCCACGACTTGGGCGACGTCGTCCCAGCCGACCCAGCCGGCGAGTTGGCGCGCGTACTCGTCGCGCAGCGTCGGGTCCTTGATGCGGGCCACCATCGGCACGCACCGCCGTAGCGCGGCCACGCGGCCCTCGGCGTTGTCGAGATCGTGGTCGGCGAGTGCGGTGCGAATCGCGAACTCGAACAACGGCGTTCGCCGCGCCACCAGATCACGCAGCGCGCCGTCACCGAATTTCAGCCGCAGATCGCAGGGATCCATGCCGTCGGAGGCCACCGCGACGAACGACTGTCCGGCGAGGTTCTGTTCGCCGTCGAACGCCTTGACAGCGGCCGCGCGCCCGGCCGCGTCGCCGTCGAACACGTAGATGAGCTCGCCGCGAAAGAAGTTGTCGTCCATCATGAGTCGCCGCAGCATCGCGAGGTGCTCGTCGCCGAACGCGGTGCCGCACGACGCCACCGCCGTCGTCACTCCCGCCGCGTGCATCGCCATCACGTCGGTGTAGCCCTCGACGACGACGGCCTGATGCCCCTTGGCGATGTCGCGTTTGGCGTGGTCGAGCCCGAACAGCACCGCCGACTTTCTGTACAGGACGGTCTCGGGGGTGTTGACGTACTTGGCCTGGTTCTGGTCGTCGTCGAACAGCCTGCGGGCGCCGAAGCCGATGACCTCGCCGCTGGACACCCGGATCGGCCACAGCAGCCTGCGGTGGAAGCGGTCCATCGGGCCGCGTCGACCCTCCCGCGACAGACCCGCCGCTTCCAGTTCCTTGAACTCAAAACCCTTGCGCAGCAGGTGTTTTGTCAACGTGTCCCAGCCCGACGGCGCGTAGCCGCAGCCGAACCGCGCCGTGATCTCGGGGTCGAAGTTGCGGTCAAGCAGGTACTGACGGGCCGGTGCGGCCTCATCGGACTGCAGCGCCTGGGCGTAGAACTCCTGGGCGGCGGCGTTGGCGGCCAGCAACCGGCTTCGGCTGCCGCGGTCACGCTGCACGCTGGTCGCCGCGCCGGTGTAGGTGACGGTGTAGCCGACGCGGTCGGCGAGCAGTTCGACCGCCTCGACGAAGTTGACGTGCTCGATCTTCTGCACGAAGGCGTATACGTCGCCGCCCTCGCCGCAGCCGAAGCAGTGGAAGTGGCCGTGGTTGGGCCGGACGTGAAAGGACGGAGTTTTTTCGTCGTGAAAGGGACACAGCCCCTTCAGCGAGTCGGCGCCCGCGCGGCGCAGTTGGACGTAGTCACCGACGACGTCTTCGATGCGCACGCGTTCACGTATGGCCGCGATATCGCGATCAGGAATCCTCCCCCGACCCCGCGTCGCATCGCTCCTTCCCACCGGACCGCTCACCGACTCAGTCTAGAGCGGGCTCCAGCC
The DNA here is from genome assembly GCF_002553505.1 of Mycolicibacterium agri. Taxonomy (GTDB): domain Bacteria; phylum Actinomycetota; class Actinomycetes; order Mycobacteriales; family Mycobacteriaceae; genus Mycobacterium; species Mycobacterium agri. The sequence continues at coordinate 2,405 of NZ_PDCP01000077.1, forward strand.
GCTCCAACCGGCCTTCGGTGAACGACGCGATCTGGTCGATGATCACCCGCAGCCGTTGGCCGTCGTCGGCGGCGGCGTTGAAGGCAGGCACGAAAATCGGGTCCAGCGTCGCCGGAGCGCCCGCCAACAACCAATGCGCGACCCGCTCAATGCGTTCGCGCTGACGGGCCTGCAGTTCGAGGTGACGCGGGTCGGACATGATGAATTGCAGCGCCAGCACCTTCAGCACCGCCACCTCGGCGCGGACCAGGGTGGGCACCTTCAGGTCGACGGCGTAGCGCACGAGCGGGCCGGGCCCGGCTTCGGCACGGGTGGCCGCGATGGCCGCCGACGCGAACCGCCCGACGAGCTCGCTTGTCAGCTTCTTCAATGCCACCGAAGCGGCGAGGGTGGCGTCGTACTTGCCGACGGCGGCGACCACAGGCAGTTCGGACAGCCGCCGCGCCGCCGACACCAGCTCGTCGGCGGACAGTCCGCCGCCCATGCCGCTCGACTCACCCAGCCGGCCCAGCTCGGCGGCCGCGTCGTCGTCGGCAAGCACCCGCATGTCGATACGGCCCGACACGACGCCGTCCTCGACGTCGTGCACCGAATACGCGACGTCGTCGGCCCAGTCCATCACCTGAGCCTCCAGGCAGGGCCGGAACGGCGGCGCCCCCTCGCGCATCCAGTCGGCGGCGACCGCGTCGTCGGCGTAGAAACCGAACTTGCCGCGCTCGCGGCTGCGCTGCCACGGATATTTCGTGACTGCATCCAGCGCGGCTCGCGTGAGGTTGAGCCCCGCGCTGATGCCTTCTGCGTCGGCGACTTTGGGCTCCAGCCGCGTCAGGATCCTGAAGTTCTGCGCGTTGCCCTCGAACCCGCCTGACTCGGCGGCGATCTCGTTGAGCGCGCGTTCACCGTTGTGCCCGTACGGCGGATGGCCGATGTCGTGCGCGAGCCCGGCCATGTCGACGAGGTCGGGGTCGCAGCCAAGCCCGATCGCCATGCCGCGGCCGATCTGCGCGACCTCCAAGGAGTGGGTCAGCCGGGTGCGCGGGGTGTCGCCCTGTCGCGGCCCGACGACCTGTGTCTTGTCGGCGAGGCGGCGCAGGGCGGCGCAGTGCAGCACCCTGGCCCTGTCGCGGGCGAAGTCGGTGCGGTGCTCGGAGTCGGTCCCCGGCAGCGCGCTACCCTTCGGCGGTTCGACCACCAGCCGCTGCCGGTCGAACTCGTTGTACGGGTCGTTGTTCATGGCCACCGACGCACAGTCTGCCAGGACTGTTGGGCCGCGCAGGCTACCTCGCGCGGCTCGCCCATTACATTGGCAAACATGCGCATCGCTCGCCTGCTCAGCCTGGTCCTCGCTTTTCTGACCGTGGGTGCGCTGGTGGCGCCGTCGGCGTCGGCCGAACCGCCGTTCCGGCTGCCCGGCCAGGTCACCGACAACGCGGGCGTGCTCAACAGCGCGCAGCGCGCCGAAGTGACGTCGGCGATCGACAAGCTGTACGCCGAGCGCAAGACGCGGCTGTGGGTGGTCTACGTCGACTCGTTCTCCGGCCAGTCGTCGGAGACGTGGGGACGCAACACCATGCGGGTCAGCGACCTGGGCTCCTACGACGCCCTGCTGGCGGTCGCGACCGTCGACCGGGCGTATGCCTTCCTCGTGCCCGAAAGCGCCACCGACCTGAGCTCTCGCGATGTGGAGAACTTGCGGCGCAACCAGATTGAGCCGGCGCTGCGGCAAAACGACTGGGCCGGTGCGGCGATGGCGGCCGCTAACGGCCTCGCCGAGGGGCCTGCTGGGGGCGGAGGCATGTCATGGACCGGTGTGCTGATCGCGCTCGCAGTGATCGGTCTGGCGGTCCTCGCGCTCGTGTTGTGGCAGCGGCGCAGGCGCCGCAAGCGCCGGGAAGCCGAGTTAGCAGCGGCGCGCCGGGTCGACCCGACGGATCCGCGGGCGTTGGCGGCGCTGTCGCTCGATGCTCTCGACGACCTGTCCCGCTCGATGGTCGTTGCCGTCGACAACGCGGTGCGCACCAGCGAGCACGAGCTCGAGCTTGCGCAGGAGGAATTCGGCGAGAAGGACACCGAGCCGTTCATGCGGGCGGTCAGCAACGCGAAAACCACGCTGGCGCAGGCGTTCAATGTGCGCCAGCAGCTCGACGACGCCATTCCGGAGACCCCGGCGCAGCGGCGCGATCTGTTGACCCGCGTGGTGGTCGCCGCGGCCAAGGCCGACCGCGAGCTGGAGGCCCGCCGTGAAGCGTTCGCCAAGCTGCGAGACCTGGTCATCGACGCGCCGGCCCGGCTGGCCGGGATGACCCAGCAGGTCGTCGAGATCACCGCGCGGCTGGAACCGTCACAGCAGAAGCTCGCCGAGCTGCACAACGAATTCGACGCTGCCGCACTGACTTCGGTGAGCGACAACGTCGATGCGGCCAGAGACCTGCTGAAGTTCGCCGACGAGCACATCACCCGCGGCCGCGAACTGGCGAACCGTCCGGTGGCGGGCCAACAGAGCGAACTGGTCGAATGCGTGCGCGCAGCCGAATCCTCGCTGGCGCAGGCGCGCTCGCTGCTGGACGCAGTGGACAGCGCGGCCAGCGACATCCGTCAAGCGGCCGCCACACTGCCCGCCGCGATCGAAGACATTCAGAACGGGATCAAGCAGGCCACCGAGCTGCTGAAGGAGGGCGACGTGCCGCAGGCGGCGCAGCTGAGCGAGGCGCGCGACGCTGCAGCCGCCGCGGTGGCGACCGCCCAGCGCACCGGCGCCGTCGACCCGCTGGGCGCGTTCACCGAACTGACCAAGGCCGACGCCGACCTCGACCGGCTGCTCGCCGCCGTCGAGAAGGAGCGCGAGGCGGCCGAACGGCTGGCCCGCGCCGTCGATGAGGCGCTGTTCGCGGCCCGTTCGCGGGTGCGGGCGGTGTCGGACTACATCGACACCCGCCGCGGTATCGTCGGCCCCGAGGCGCGTACCCGGCTGGCCGAGGCTGTCCGGCACCTCGGCGCCGCGGAGGCCAAGCGATCGACTGACCCCGCGGAGGCGATCGCGCACGCCAACGGCGCCGCGATGCTGGCGTCGCAGGCGCAGAGCCTGGCCAATGCCGATGTGCAGAACGCTCAGCGCTCGTACATGGGGCCCTACGGCGGGGGCGGCGGTGGCGGCAACATGGGCGCCGTCATCGGCGGCATCCTGATCGGCAACATCCTCAGCGGCGGAATGCGCGGCGGATTCGGCGGATTCGGCGGAGGCGGTGGTTTCAGCCCGGGCTCATTCGGCGGCTCGGGCGGCGGCGGAATGTTCGGCGGCGGCGGCCGCTTCTAGCTCGTTTCCGCTTCCGGCGAGCGTGCGTGTCTGCAGGCGACACGCCGATCGAATTCGGGAGTTTGCGCACGCTCACGCGGGAGATTGTGCACGCTCACGCCGCGGGTGCGCGCGACAGTTTGCGCGTTCTCGCGGGACAGTGCGCGCACTCACGCCGCGCGCATCAGGTCAAATTCGATGCGCCGCACCATGTCCGCTGGCCGATATCGCACATCGTCGAACACAATCGACCCGACGGTCCAACCGACCTCGTGAAGCGCGGCGCGCTTCTGCCGGTCGAGCCGAAACTTCTCTTGCGAACTGTGCCAATCGAATCCGTCGTATTCGACCGCCACCATGCGTTCGGGCCACGCGAAATCGACCCGCCACGTCCGGCCGTTGCGGTCGACGATCTCGTATTGCAGCACGGGCGGCGGCAATCGACCGTCGAGCATCACCAACCGCGCCTCACTCTCCATCGGCGATTCCGCAAGTCCGTCGGCCAACGGAATCAGTTCGCGCACTTGCACAATCCCGCGTCTACCAAAATGTTGAGCCGCAACGGCGTACAACTGTCGGCGATCACAGGTGCCACTGCGCAGCGCGGCGTCCAACGTCGCAAGGGCGCGCGGCCGACGCAAGCTTCGGGCCACCTCGATTGCCGTCCACGCCGGCGTCGTGGCGGGCCGCCCCTCGACCTGAGTCAGGGGCGCACCCTCGCGGCGATGCACAACGAGGCCATCGGAATTACGCAGTTGATGGCCGATCGGATTGAGCACATGGAGGTCGACGACGTCTTCCGTATCGAATCCAAATGCTCTGGCCGCGGTCGCCAGACAGATTGCAACGGGCTCACCTGCGCGCAAGTCCAGCCCGGCCAACCGGGTGAAATTGTCGGGCTCGTCGCGGCTGTAGACGCCGGGCCAGACCTTGATGAATTCGCCGTCACGGATGCCGATTTCGAGCCGACTTCTGCTGAGGTGGCCGAGCAATTGTCCTGTGGTGGCCACGCCGCCCTGCGCGTCGAACAGTGTCGCGATATCGCCCGCCATGCCGATGATCGTCAGTCACGGCTGCCGCTGGCGGTGGTCACGAAGGTCGGCCTGTGGATGAAGCGGCGACTGGGGATAACAGGGCCGAGGTGCGAGGGTGCGCAAACTCCTGGGTGAGCGTGCGCAAACTCCCGAATTTCACCGGCGTGTCGCCCGCAGACACGCACGGTCGCGCCAAAGGGTGGCTCGCGCCAAAGGGTGGCTCGCGGCAGAGGGTGGCTCGCGCCAAAGGGAGGGGCTGCTCGCGCCAAAGGGAAGGGGCTCGCGGGGATGTGCGGCTAGCAGCCTTTGAGGCGGCCCGCCAAATAGTCGGCCACCGAGTCGATGCCGATGCGCTCCTGCGTCATCGCGTCGCGCTCGCGGACCGTGACGGCGTTGTCCTCGAGCGTGTCGAAGTCGACGGTGACGCAGAAGGGGGTGCCGATCTCGTCCTGGCGGCGATAGCGGCGGCCGATCGCGCCGGCGTCGTCGAATTCGACGTTCCAGCACTTGCGCAACTCCGCAGCCAGGTCACGCGCCTTGGGTGACAGCGCCTCATTGCGCGACAGCGGCAGCACCGCCGCCTTGACCGGCGCCAGCCGCGGATCCAGCCGCAGCACCGTACGCTTGTCGACGCCGCCCTTGGCGTTGGGCGCCTCGTCCTCGGCGTAGGCGTCGATGAGAAACGCCATGAACGACCGCGTCAGCCCGGCTGCGGGTTCGATCACATACGGCACGTACCGGGTGTCGGTGGCCTGGTCGTAGAACGACAGGTCGACGCCGGAATGCTTTGAGTGCGTTGACAAGTCGAAGTCGGTGCGGTTGGCGACACCTTCCAGCTCGCCCCACGGGTTGCCCTGGAAACCGAACTTGTACTCGATGTCGACGGTGCGGTCCGAGTAGTGCGACAGCTTGTCCTTGGGATGCTCGTAGAGCCGCAGGTTATCGCGGGCGATGCCGAGGTCGATGTACCACTCCAGCCGGGTGTCGATCCAGTACTGGTGCCACTCGGGCGCTGTCGGTGGCTCGACGAAGAACTCCATCTCCATCTGCTCGAACTCGCGGGTGCGGAAGATGAAGTTGCCGGGGGTGATCTCGTTGCGGAAGCTCTTGCCGATCTGGCCGATGCCGAACGGCGGCTTCTTGCGCGCCGTGGTCACGACGTTGGCGAAGTTGACGAAGATTCCCTGCGCGGTCTCGGGCCGCAGATAGTGCAGGCCCTCCTCGGTCTCGATCGGGCCGAGGTAGGTCTTGAGCATCATGTTGAAATCGCGCGGCTCGGTCCATCGGCCCTTGGTGCCGCAGTCCGGGCAGGAGATCTCGGTCATCGGCACCGACTCCGGGTCGTCGATGCCCTTCTTCTCGGCGTAGGCCTCCTGCAGGTGGTCCTGCCGATGGCGCTTGTGGCAGTTCAGGCATTCCACCAGCGGGTCGTGGAACACGTCGACGTGCCCGGAGGCCACCCACACCTCGCGCGGCAGGATGATCGCGCTGTCCAGGCCGACGACGTCGTCGCGGCTGGTGACCACGGCGCGCCACCACTGCCGCTTGATGTTCTCCTTGAGCTCGACGCCCAAAGGCCCGAAGTCCCAGGCGGACCTGGTGCCGCCGTAGATTTCGCCGGACTGGTACACCAAACCGCGGCGCTTGGCCAGGTTCGCAACGGTGTCGATGATCGAGGGAGACGGAGCCACGGGTCAACAGCGTAACGATGAGCGATGAAGCCGCGTCGGCGCCGTTGACATGCGTGATCGTGCATGTATCGTGGCCAACATAATGAAAACCGTTTCCACCTTCTCGTCGGAGGCTACGTCGGAGGCCGCTACGGAAGTCTCGCCGACGGCCTCGCCCGCCGCTACGGAAGTCTCGCCGGCAGCCTCGCAGGTCGACGAGCACCACCAGCACAGCGCCGCGCCGCTGCCCGCTCTGCCGTCGCGCGAGGTGCTCGACACCGCGGGTGATCTGCTGCGCGCCCTCGCCGCGCCCGTCCGAATCGCGTTGGTGCTGCAGCTACGCGAGTCCGCCCGCTGCGTGCACGAACTCGTCGACGCGCTCGGCGTGCCGCAGCCGCTGGTCAGCCAGCACCTGCGCATCCTCAAGGCCGCCGGAGTCGTCGCCGGCGAACGCTCGGGCCGCGAAGTGCTCTACCACCTCGTCGACAACCACCTCGCGCACATCGTCGTCGCGGCGGTCACCCACGCCGGTGAGGACAGCAGGTGAGCAGCCCGAGGAGCACCACCGGCACGCCCGGCGTGCGCGCCACCCGGCAGCGGGCGGCGATCTCGGCGCTGCTGCAAAACGTCGACGACTTCCGCTCCGCGCAGGAACTGCACGACGAACTGCGCCGACGCGGCGAGGGCATCGGGTTGACGACGGTGTATCGCACACTGCAGTCGATGGCCGCCGCCGGCCTGGTCGACACCTTGCGGACCGACACCGGCGAATCGGTGTACCGGCAATGCTCCGAGCAGCACCACCATCACCTGGTGTGCCGGGTGTGCGGCTGCACGGTCGAAGTCGATGGCGGACAAGCCGAAACCTGGGCCGCCGAAGTCGCCCGCGCGCACGGCTTCTCCGACGTCAGCCACACAATCGAGATCTTCGGCGTCTGCGGCGACTGCACGTCGGTACGCCGCGACAACTGACTAGCCGGCCAGCGCGCGTGACTAGCCGGCCAGCGCGCGACGCACGTCGGCGCCCGCGGTGAGCACCATCACGATCAGCGTCTGCAACGCCTCGTCGCTCAGGCCCGAGGCCGGGAAGTTGTAGCGCAGCGTCACATCGGCGCGGCCGCCGCCGGCCACCTGCTCGGCCAGCGACACTGTGCCCAGCACCGTGTCGTGCGCCAGTTGCGAAACCCTGTCGCGAATCGCGTTGTCCAGCACCAAATCCCACGCCAAGATCTGCGTCAGCGCCACCATGTCCAGGCCCTCGCTGATCGTCACCACCCGCAGCGACGCGAACGTGTGCTCATGGTGGACGGTCAGGGCGCCGTCGTCCTCCTGCTCGTACTCCAGCACCCCGTCGAGCACTGTGCACAACCGCTCAACGAGATCCATCACGCCCTGCCGAAGCGTCGATTGCGGTTGACGTACTCCTCGCAGGCCGCCCACAGATCACGGCGGTCGTAGTCCGGCCACAGCTTGTCCTGGAAGACGAACTCGGCGTAGGCCGCCTGCCACAGCAGGAAGTTGCTCGCGCGCTGCTCCCCCGACGTCCTGATGAACAGGTCGACATCGGGGATGTCGGCGCGGTGCAGATGCTTGGCGAACGTCGCCTCGGTGATCCGCTTCGGGTTGATCTTGCCGTCGGCGGCCTCCTGCGCCAATGCCCTTGCGGCCTCGACGATTTCGGTGCGGCCGCCGTAGTTCACGCAGTAGTTGATGGTGATGACGTCGTTGCCGACCGTCATCTTCTCGGCGATGTCGAACTCCTTGATGACGCTGCGCCACATACGGGGCCGCGAGCCGACCCACCGCATCCGCACGCCCATGTCGTTGAGGTTCTCCCTGCGCCGCCGCACGACTTCGCGGTTGAAGCCCATCAGGAAGCGGACCTCTTCGGTGCTGCGCTTCCAGTTCTCGGTGGAGAACGCGTAGACGGTCAGATGCTTGATGCCGATTTCGATGGCGCCGCAAGTGATGTCGATGAGCACCGCCTCGCCCATCTTGTGGCCTTCGGTGCGGTGCAGTCCGCGCTGCGTGGCCCAGCGCCCGTTGCCGTCCATGACGACGGCGACGTGGTGGGGCACCTGGTCGGCGGGAATCTTGGGTGCGGCGGCCTTCGAGGTGTGTTGCGGCGGACGGGCAAACCTGCCGTTGGTGCGCGGCGGCAGGTCCGGAAACACCACCGGCCAGGTCGACTTGTCGGGAAAGGTCGGATAGTCGTCAGGCGCCGGAGGCAGCTGGGGGTGGGTATCGGTCGACGCCCCCTGTCCCTTCCTTTTCACTACCACGGGTGACATCCTGCCCGAACAGGGAGACGCGGTGTTCGGCGACCGCGCGATCGACCCGGTACACCCGCTCGACCAGCGGCAATGTCCGGAGCTGACGTTCGAGATGCCACTGCAGATGGGCGGCCACCAGTCCGCTGGCCTGATTGCGGTGCGACTGCTGCGAGGCCTGCGCGGCGTCCCAGTCGCCGTCGTAGAGCGCCGACATCAGATCCAGCACGGCCTGCGGCGGCGTCACCGACCCGGACGGCCGACAGTGCACGCACACGCTGCCGCCCGCGGCGATGTGAAACGCGCGATGCGGGCCCGGCGCGGCGCAGCGGGCGCATTCGTTGAGCGCGGGCGCCCAACCGGCGATCCCCATCGCCCGCAGCAGATAGGCGTCGAGCACCAGTTCCCACGGCCTGTTGCCGTCGGCCACCGCCCGCAGCGCGCCGACGGTCAGCCGGTGCAGCGCGGGCACCGGGGCGCGTTCCTCACCCGCCAGCCGCTCCGCGGTCTCCAGCATGGCGCACGCGCAGGTGTAGCGGCCGTAGTCGTTGACGATGTCGGCGGCGAACGCGTCGATGGCCTGCACCTGGGTGACGATGTCGAGGTTGCGGCCGCGGTGCAGCTGAACGTCGATGTGCGCGAACGGCTCTAGCCGCGAGCCGAACTTGCTGCGGGTGCGCCGCACGCCCTTGGCGACAGCGCGGACCAGCCCGTGCTCGCGGGTGAGCAGGGTGACGATCCGGTCGGCCTCGCCGAGCTTGTGCTGACGAAGCACCACCGCCCGATCCCGATAGAGGCGCATCGGTTCAGTCTCGCACCGTGCGGCGACAGGGCCGGTAGGCGGCGCCGGATATCCTCGACATTGATGGCTGCGCCTCCTCTGTCCTCCGCCCTGTCCGCCCGAAACGCCCCTCTTCCCACCCTGACCGACCTGCTCTATCAACTGGCCAGCGGAAGCGTGACATCGGTCGAGTTGGTCCAGCGCTCGCTGGACGCCATCGAGGCCAGCCAGCCCACCCTCAACGCGTTTCGGGTGGTGCTTCGCCAGCAGGCGCTCGCCGATGCGGCCAAGGCGGACCGCAGGCGCGCCGCCGGACATCGCGCGCCGCTACTGGGAATCCCGATCGCGGTGAAGGACGACGTCGACGTCGCCGGTGTGCCGACGATGTTCGGCACGGCGGGCCGGGTGCGACCGGCCACCGCCGACGCGGAGGTGGTGCGCCGACTGCGCACCGCGGGCGCGATCATCGTCGGCAAGACGAACACCTGCGAGCTGGGTCAGTGGCCGTTCACCAGCGGGCCGGCGTTCGGCCATACCCGAAACCCGTGGTCGCGCAATCACACTCCGGGCGGCTCCTCCGGCGGTAGCGCCGCGGCGGTGGCCGCTGGCCTGGTCACCGCGGCGATCGGATCCGACGGCGCGGGCAGCGTCCGGATTCCCGCGGCGTGGACGCATCTGGTCGGCATCAAGCCGCAGCGCGGCCGCATCTCGACCTGGCCGCTGCGTGAGCCGTTCAACGGCATCACCGTCAACGGCGTCCTGGCCCGCACGGTGATGGACGCGGCGTTGCTGCTCGACGCCGCGCAGGGCAACGTCGACAGCGACCCGCACAAGCCGGCGCCGATTCAGGCCGCCGAGGCCGTCGGCCGCGCGCCCGGCCCCCTCACCATCGCGGTGACCACACGGTTCCCCTACAACTTCTTTCGGCCGCGGCTGCATCCGGAGATCGCCGGTGCGCTCAACGCCGTCGCCGAGCAACTCACCGCGCTCGGGCACACGCTCGTCGACGCCGACCCCGACTACACCGTCGGGATGTCGTGGAATTTTCTGTCACGCTCGACGGCCGGGCTGATCGACTGGGTGGACCGGCTGGGCCATGACGTCGAACTCGACAAACGCACGCGCGCCAACCTGCGACTCGGCCGGCTGCTGTCGGAGAACGTGCTGCGCAAGGCCCGCGCCAAGGAGGCCGCCGCGCAGCGCCGCATCGGCTACATCTTCAATATCGCCGACGTGATCCTGGCGCCGACGACCGCGCTGCCGCCGCCGCGGGTGGAGCACTTCGACAAGCGTGGCGGTCTGTCCACCGACCGGGCGATGATCCGCGCCTGCCCGGCGACGTGGCCGTGGAACCTGTTGGGCTGGCCGTCGATCAGCGTGCCCGCCGGATTCACGTCGGACGGCCTGCCGATCGGCGTGCAATTGATGGGTCCGGCCGAAAGCGAGCCGCTGCTGATCTCACTGGCGGCCGAGCTCGAGGCCGTCAGCGGCTGGGTGGCCAAGCAGCCCGAGCCCTGGTGGCTCGATATCTAGAAATTTGCTTTTTCTTGGGAAACTCTCTCGTTTTCCCACGAAATTTCACTTCACTGGTCCAGATTGAAGTAGCTGACTACTCGCGCTAACCACGCGCGCGTCTGCATACGTTCTTTCCGCGAGCAGCCAGCTTGCCACTGGATAGCCGACGGAAGGAACCCGATGACCGCCAAGGCGAACTACCCGACTATGCCGCCACTGGTTGCGGCGATTGCCATGATTCCCGTGGCGTTCGCGGTGCCCGCGCAAGCTGATCCACTGCCCTACGGCCCGGACACCTGCATCCAGGGCTATGTCTGGCGCAATGCCCGCCCCGGCGACACCGTGTGTGTCACACCGGCGACGCGGGACACGGTCGCGCAGCAGAACGCGAATCGCGGGGCCAACAAGGATCCGAAAGGCGCCTACGGCCCGGAGTCGTGTCAGCAGGGTTTCGTCTGGCGCGAGGCGTTCGACGGCGACGTGGTCTGCGTGACGCCCGCCTTCCGGACTCAGATGAAGAGCGACAACGCCGCAGCGGCATCACGCAAACAGGCCAACGCCCCGGCCCCGGCCGCGCCGCCACCGCAGAACCCACTCTGCAGCATAAACCTGGGTCCGCTTAGCCCGCCGTGCTAGCGATTTCGGCGCGCTAAACGGCGCTCAGCGCACGTTAGCGCGCCGAAATCGCGGAATCAGAAGCCGAGGCGGCCAAGCTGTTTGGGGTCGCGCTGCCAGTTCTTGGCGACCTTGACGCGTAGGTCGAGATAGACCTTGGTGCCGAGCAGTCGTTCGATCTGCATGCGCGCGGCGGTGCCCACCTCGCGCAGCCTGGCGCCGCCCTTGCCGATGACGATGCCCTTCTGGCTGTCGCGTTCGACATAGAGGATGGCGTGCACGTCGATGAGGTCGTCGCGACCTTCCCGCGGGCTGACCTCGTCGATGACGACGGCCAGCGAGTGCGGCAGCTCGTCGCGCACGCCTTCGAGCGCGGCCTCGCGGATCAGCTCGGCCATCAGCGTCTCCTCGGGCTCGTCGGTCAGCTCGCCCTCCGGGTAGAACGCCGGGCCGGGCGGCAGCTGGGCGGCCAGCACGTCGATCAGCACATCGACCTGCTGCCCGGTGGTCGCCGACACGGGCACGATCTCGGTCTCGGGGCCGACGAGCTCGCTGACCGCCACCAGCTGCGCGGCCACCCGTTCCTTGGACACCTTGTCGATCTTGGTGACGATCGCCACCAGCGTGGTCTTGGGTGCGATGGCGCGAATCTGCTCGTAGATCCACCGGTCCCCCGGCCCGATCTTCTCGTCGGCGGGGATGCACAGCCCGATGACGTCGACCTCCGAGTAGGTGCCCTTGACCAGGTCGTTGAGCCGCTGACCCAGCAGCGTGCGGGGCCGGTGCAGGCCGGGGGTGTCGACGATGACGATCTGAAAGTCGTCGCGGTGCACGATGCCGCGGATGGTGTGCCGCGTGGTCTGCGGGCGGTTAGAGGTGATCGCCACCTTGCTGCCGACCATCGCATTCATCAACGTCGACTTGCCGGTGTTCGGCCTGCCGACGAAACAGACGAAGCCCGAACGGAATTCGCTCACAGCGGGTTGCCCGACCGGTCGGTGACGATGATCTTGGCGTCGGCAGAAAGCTCGTGTACCGCCGCGACGCCTGCGTCGTCGGCCGAGCCGCCGACCACCACGGCCGCCTCCAAGCCGCGGGCGCCGCTCGACACCGCGGCGGCGACGGCGGCCTGCAGCGCGGTCAGCGTCAGGGAGTCAAGCGCGACCGGCGCACCGGCATACGTGCGGCCGTCGGAGTCGCGGACGGCGGCGCCGCTGCCCGCCTCGGCGCGCCCCATCGCGCCGCGGGCCAGCACCACCAGCTTGGCGTCCTCCGCGTCCAGCTCAGTCATCGTCGCCTTTCTGCTCGGGCTCGGTCGGACTGACCAGCACGGTGCCGATTCGCACGCGTCCGCGATGGTCTCGGCCACCTTCGGCGCGCAGCCGCAGCCCGTCCCAGGTCACCTCGGCACCGGGCAGCGGGACGCGGCCCAACTCCAGCGCCAACAAGCCACCGACGGTGTCGACGTCGAGATCCTCGTCGAACTCGATGCCGTAGAGCTCGCCGAGATCTTCGATGGACAGACGCGCAGACACGCGATACCGCTTGTCGCCCAGATCCTCCACCGGAGCCACCTCGTCCTGGTCGTATTCGTCGTTGATCTCGCCGACGATCTCCTCGAGCACGTCCTCGATGGTGACCAGGCCCGCGATCGCCCCGTATTCGTCGACCAGCAGCGCCATGTGGTTGCGGTCGCGCTGCATCTCGCGCAGCAGTTCGTCCAGCGGCTTGGAGTCGGGCACGAACACCGCGGGCCGCATGACCTCCGACACCTTGGTGTCGCTGCCGCCCTTCTTCGAGTAATAGGTTCGCTCGACGAGGTCCTTCAGATACACCACGCCGACGATGTCGTCGACGTTCTCGCCGATCACCGGGATGCGCGAGTGCCCGCTGCGCACCGCCAGCGACGTCGCCTGCCCCGCCGTCTTGTCGCTTTCGATCCACACCATCTCGGTGCGCGGCACCATCACCTCGCGCGCCGGTGTGTCGCCCAGCTCGAACACCGACTGGATCATCCGGCGTTCGTCGTCGGCCACCACGCCGCTCTGCTGCGCCAGGTCGACGACCTCGCGCAGCTCGATCTCGGAGGCGAACGGCCCGTTGCGGAAGCCGCGGCCGGGCGTCAGCGCGTTGCCGAGCAACACCAAAAGCCGGCTGATCGGCGTCAGCAGCACCGAAATCGCCTGCAGCGGAACGGCCGACACCAGTGCGATCGTGTAGGCGTTCTGCCTGCCCAGCGTTCGGGGCCCCACGCCGATGACCACGAAGCTGACGACGACCATGATCGCGGCCGCGGCGATCAGCCCCCAGTCCAGGCCGAGATGCTCGTAGAGATAGTCGACCAGCAGCGCGGTGGCGGTGATCTCGCACGTGATCCGCAGCAGCACAACGAGATTGATGTAACGCGGCCGCTCGTTGACGACGCGCGCCAACCGCACGGCACCGGGCCGCTCGTCGCGCACCATTTCCTCGACACGGGCGATCGACACCGTGCTGATCGCGGCGTCGATGGCCGCGAACAGGCCGCCGAAGCAGATCAACGCGATCGCTCCGAGCAGCGAACCTATGCCGGTCACGGCTCGTCGAAGTAGCGAGACTTGTCCAGCAGCCGCCGGTCCTTCTCGGTCTGACGGTCCTGGTGGTAAGCCTCGACCTGATCGGCCACCCACTCCTCGAGCAGTTGGCGTTGCAACGCGAACATCTCTTTCTCTTCGTCGGGCTCGGCGTGGTCGTAGCCCAGCAGGTGCAGCACGCCGTGCACGGTCAACAGCGCGAGTTCCTGGCCCAGGGTGTGGCCCGCGCGTTCGGCCTGCTCGGCGGCGAACTGCGGGCACAGCACGATGTCGCCGAGCATCGCCGGGCCCGGCTCCGGCGCGTCGGGGCGTCCGCCGGGCTCCAGTTCGTCCATCGGAAAGCTCATCACGTCGGTGGGGCCCGGTAGGTCCATCCACCGCATGTGCAGGTCGGCCATCGCGGCGGTGTCGAGCAGGACCATCGAAAGCTCCGCCGCCGGATGGACATTCATCTTCTTGATGACGAAGCGCGCGACGCTGACGAGTTCCTCTTCGGAGACGTCGAGGCCCGATTCGTTGGAAACCTCAATACTCATGGACCGCCCCGCTTATCGTCGCGACCGGTGGTTGCCCGCGGCACGGCGCTGCGCCCGGTTCATCAGCCCGGGCTCTTCGAATTTGGCGTAGGCGTCCACGATTTCGGAGACCAGCCGATGGCGCACCACGTCGGCGCTTGTGAGTTCTGCGATGTGGATGTCTTCGACGTCGTCGAGGATCTGCACTGCCGCGCGCAGACCGGAGTTGGCGCCGCCGGGCAGGTCGATCTGCGTGACGTCGCCGGTGACAACCATTTTCGAGCCGAATCCCAGCCGGGTGAGGAACATCTTCATCTGCTCACCGGTGGTGTTCTGCGCCTCGTCGAGGATGATGAATGCATCGTTGAGTGTGCGGCCGCGCATGTACGCCAGCGGAGCTACCTCGATCACCCCGGCGCTCATCAGCTTCGGAATCAGCTCGGGGTCCATCATGTCGTGCAGCGCGTCGTAGAGCGGCCGCAGGTACGGGTCGATCTTCTCCGAGAGCGTGCCGGGCAGAAAGCCAAGCCGCTCACCGGCTTCCACCGCGGGCCGGGTCAGGATGATCCGGGACACCTGCTTGGTCTGCAACGCGCTGACCGCTTTGGCCATCGCCAGATAAGTCTTGCCGGTGCCCGCGGGCCCGATGCCGAACACGATCGTGTGCGCATCGATGGCGTCCACATATCGCTTCTGGTTCAGCGTCTTCGGCCGGATCGTGTTGCCGCGGCGCGACAGGATGTCGAGGGTGAGCACCTCGGCGGGTGACTCGCCCTCGGCGCCGGTCAGCATCGCGACACTGTGCCGCATCACGTCCGGGGACAGGGCCTGGCCACTGCCTACGATCGCGATCAGTTCAGAGATCACCCGCTCGGCCAGGGCCACGTCGGCCGGTTCGCCGGACAGGGTGAGGGCGTTGCCGCGCGCATGGATGTCGGCGGCCAGCAGGCGCTCGAGGGCACGCAGATTCTCGTCGGCGGAACCAAGCAGGCCCACGACGAGGTCGGGCGGAACATTGATGCTGCTGCGGACGGGCAAATCCGCGTCAGCGTTGGTCTCGCTGGGCGTCACGTGGGGTTTTCTGCCTGCTTTCTGGGGTTCTTGCCGGTATGGACGGTATTGACTGTCCAGTTTAGCGCTGGTCACCGACCCGCCGGAAATGTTTAACCAGCGACGACGTCGGCGGTGGCCGGCTTCGGCCGGGGCGGCCAGGTGGGCACGTTCATCGGCCGCCAGAACCACCGGCCCAGCAGCGTAGCCAGCGACGGCGTCATGAACGAGCGCACCACCAGCGTGTCGAACAACGGCCCGAGGCCGATGGTGGTGCCCATCTGCCCGTGCCGCCGTCGCAAGGATGATGCTGGTCTTCAAGCCTCCGGGGATTCTCCTCCTTGAACCGCGATACCACCAGCAGGTCGTTAGTAGGAGTTTCGGCCAAGTCCTTGAAAGTCGCCGCCGTGCCGCCGAGTGAGATCTTGGCGTCCTCCAGCGAGTGGCCTTGACCGCCTCGATGGCCGCCTTCTTGGTCGGCTCGACACGCGAAAGCCCTTCCGGCGTAACCGGATCGCCGCAGTGGGCGATGATCACTCTTACCGCTTTGCCGCCCGGCGAGAAGAAGCCGAGAAGAAGCTTCGCATGCCCCGCTGGAAGTCGGGCGTGCCGAGCACCTCCGGCGGCCGGTAGAAGGTGTCGTCTCGATCATCGGCCCGAACTGCGCAATCCTTTGCGGCATAAGCAGATCGAGCTGATTCATGTCGGCATCGACTGCGCGTGGCCGATCAGTGCGCGGTCAGGCCCAGCGCGGGGTCAACACACCGAGCGCGCCGAGCGCGACCGCCGCCGCGGTCGAGGTCCGCAGCACAGTCGGTCCGAGCCGCGCCGGCTGCGCCCCGGCTTCCGCGAGGGCGGCGACCTCGTCGTCGGCGATGCCGCCTTCCGGACCCACCACTAACATGAGCGAATTCGCCTGTGCCAGAGCCGACTTCGGCAGCGGCGCGGCTGCTGACTGGTGCAGCACCAACACCGTCGTCCCAGCGGCGACCGCGTCGCGCACCGAGGCGACCAGTTCGTCGGTCGTCACGACACCGGAGACGGTCGGGATGTGCGGCCGTCGGGACTGGCGTGCCGCCGCCCGGGCAACCGCACGCCACCGCCGCAGCCCCTTGTCGGCCCGGCCGCCGTCCCAGCGGGCCACGCAGCGGGCGGCCTGCCAGGCAATGAAGGCGTCGGCGCCGGCTTCGGTGGCCAACTCGATGGCCAGTTCGGAACGGTCAGATTTGGGCAGCGCCTGCACGACGGTGACCGGCGGAGCCTGCGGGTCGACAGTCCAGCGCTCCAGCACCCGCGCCGACAGGCGCGCCTTGCCGGTGTCCTCGATCACGCAGTGCGCCATGGTGCCTGCGCCGTCGCTGAGGTCGAGCTTCTCCCCCGGCCGGATGCGCCGCACGGTGGCGGCGTGGAAACCCTCGTCGCCGTCGACCAGGGCCAATTCGCCGACCGCCGGAATCGCGTCGACGTAGAACAGCGCCGCGGACATGCGGGGGTCAGCGGCCGGTGAACGTCTCGCGCAGCCTGCTGAACAGTCCGCCGCTCGCGGCGCCGGTCTGCGTGGACTTCACCTCGGCGACGTCGCGGTCGCGGCGCTCCTTGAACTTGCGCAACAGCTCCACGTCGTGATGGTCCAGCCGCGACGGGACCACCACCTCGATGTGGGCGTGCAGATCGCCGCGCACCCCGGACCGCAGATGCGGCATGCCGTGCCCGCGCAGCGTCAGCACCTCCCCCGGCTGGGTGCCGGGCGGGATGGTGATCTCCGTGGGGCCGTCGAGGATCGCGTCGATCACGACGGTGGTGCCCAACGCCGCGTCGACCATCGGCACCGAGATGGTGCAGTGCAGGTCGTCGCCGTCACGGACGAATATGTCATGCGGCTTCTCGTGCACCTCGACGTACAGGTCGCCGGCAGGTCCGCCGCCGGGGCCCACCTCGCCCTGGGCGGCCAACCGAACGCGCATGCCGTCGCCGACGCCCGCCGGGATCTTGACGCTGATATCGCGCCGGGCCCGCACGCGGCCGTCGCCGCCACAACGGTGGCACGGGTCGAGGATGACCTCGCCGACCCCGCCGCACACGGGGCACGGCCGTGACGTCATCACCTGCCCGAGCAGCGAGCGCTGCACGGTCTGGATCTCACCCTGGCCGCGGCAGGTGTCGCAGGTGGTCGGCCGGGAATTGCCCTGGGTGCCCTTGCCGTGACACATGTCGCAGAGCACCGCGGTGTCGACGGTGACCTGCTTGGTCACCCCGGTCGCGCACTCCTCCAGGTCGAGGCGCATGCGCAGCAGCGAGTCGGAGCCGGGCCGGACGCGCCCAATCGGGCCACGCGATGTGGTGCCGCCGCCGAAGAACGCCTCGAACACGTCGCCGAGGCCGCCGAAGCCGGCGAAACCGTTGCCCGCTGCGCCGCTGCCGGACTCCAGCGGGTCGCCGCCGAGGTCGACGATGCGTCGCTTCTCGGGGTCGCTGAGCACCTCGTAGGCGGCGCTGATCTCCTGGAATCGCTCCCGCGCTGCCGGATCCGGGTTGACGTCGGGATGCAACTCGCGGGCTAGCCTGCGGTAGGCGCGCTTGATCTCGGCATCACTCGCGCCCTTGCTCACTCCGAGCAGACCGTAGTAGTCGCGTGCCACTCCCCAAACCTTCCCGTACCGCGAATGCGGTAAATCAGCGGCTGCCTAAGACTTCACCTATATACATCGCAACTGCGGCGACGTTGGCGATAGTTCCCGGATAGTCCATTCGTGTGGGTCCGAGCACACCCATGCCGCCGTAGACCTTGCCCATACTGCCGTATGCGGTCGTGACCACCGACGTCGACGCCATTTCCTCGGCTTCGGTCTCGTGGCCGATGCGCACGGTCACCTTGCCCGCCTCCTGTTGGGCGGCCAGCAACCGCAGCACCACCACCTGCTCTTCAAGTGCTTCCAGCACCGAGCGCAGCGAGCCGCCGAAGTCGGCGGTGTTGCGGGTGAGGTTGGCGGTGCCGCCGAGCAGCAACCGCTCCTCGGTGTGCTCGACCAGCGACTCCAGCAGGACGGTGGCCGAACGGCCCACTGCGTCGCCGAGGCCTCCTGTGCCGTCCATCTGCGCGGCCAGGTCGCTGACCGCGACCGACGCGGCCGACAGCTGCTTGCCGACCAGCGCCTTGCCGAGCAACTCGCGCAGCTTGCCGACCTCGTGTTCGTCGATGACGTCACCGAGTTCGACGATGCGCTGATCGACACGGCCGGTGTCGGTGATCACCACCAGCAGAAGCTTGGCCGGGGTCAGCTGCACCACTTCGAGATGGCGGACAGTGGACGTCGTCAGCGTCGGGTACTGCACGACGGCGACCTGACGGGTCAGCTGCGCCAGCAGCCGCACAGCGCGTCGCAGCACGTCATCGAGATCGACGCCGGACTCGAGGAACTTCAGGATCGCGGACCGCTCGGCGGCCGACAGTGGCTTGATGTCATCGAGCCGGTCGACGAATTCGCGGTAGCCCTTCTCCGTCGGCACCCGCCCCGAGCTGGTGTGCGGCTGGGTGATGTAGCCCTCCGCCTCCAGCACGGCCATGTCGTTGCGGACGGTCGCGCTCGACACACCGAGGTTGTGCCGCTCGACGAGGGTCTGCGACCCGATCGGCTCCTTGGTGGCGACGAAGTCGGCGACGATTGCGCGCAACACTTCGAACCGACGTTCGTCAGCGCTACCCATGTCCTCACCTCCAATCGAGAACCATTTTACGGTTATCAACAGCAACAACGCTTCGCTGAGGGTTCGCGTGGCGGATCGGTTCGGGTTAGCCTTTCGATCATGGTTTCGGTCTGGGTGAAGCCATCGCCGCGCACCGCATCACGAAGGGCGTCGGGCAGGTGATCTTCAAAGGCGTCCTCGATGGCAAGCCATACCCCAATCACGGGCTGACCCATCGGCAGTGGTCAAAGATTCCGCCGCGGCAGATCCGCCTCGACGAGCTGGTGACCACCACGACCGTGCTCCAGCTGGACCGCCTGCTTTCCGAGGACTCCACCTTCTACGGAGACCTGTTCCCCCATGCCGTGCGGTGGCGTGGCGTCATCTATCTCGAGGATGGGCTGCACCGTGCGGTGCGGGCCGCCCTGCGCAATCGCACAGTGCTGCATGCCCGGGTGTTCGACATGGATATGCCGCTCGCCCCGCAGATGTGAACGGCCGGTGTGAGCACCAAGGCGTCGGCGAAGGCGCCATCTTCTAAGCCCGGTCCGCGGTCCCGCATGGTGTCGTGGGTGCTGCGGCCGAAATCCCCGCCGCTGTGGCTGGGCATCGCGGTCGCCGCGGTGTTGATCACTCTCGAGACGGTGCTGGTGTCGGTGCTCGAACGGCTGGCACCGGGCGGCGCCTTCGGCGCGCTGTTCCTGCTGGGCGTGCTGGTGGTGTCGGCGGGCTGGGGGTTCGGGCTGGCGTTGACGACGACGGTGGTCAGCGCGGCGGTCTACATGTCGTTCCACCTCGGCCACGACGGCTTCGTCCCGACGGAGAAGCAGGACTGGGCCGCGATCGTCATCTTCGTCCCGGTCGCGTTGCTGGCCAATCTCCTTGTCGGACAGGCCAGGCTGCGCGCCGCCGAGGCCGAGCTTCGCCGCCGCGAGGCCGAGCAGAGCCGCGAGGAGCTGCGGGTGCTCGCCGAGCAGCAGGCCGCGCTGCGCCGGGTCGCCACGCTGGTGGCCGAAGCGAGCAGCCCGGCCGAGGTGTTCGCCGCGGTCGCCGAGGAGCTCGCCGCCCAGCTCGGGCTGCCGCACTCGGCGCTGGTGCGCTTCGAGCCCGACGGGCACCTGCTTCTGATCGGCTATCACGACGAGCCGCGGGCGATGCATTTGAGCGACCGGTTCCCGCTGGGGCATGGCGGCGTCGCCAAGGAGGTGTATCTGACCGGACGCCCGGCGCGGATGGATCCCGGCGGCCCCCGCGGCGCCCGCGCCGCCGAACTGGGGCTGAACTCGGTCGTCGGCGTGCCGATCGTCGTGCACGGCCGGATCTGGGGCGCCGCGCTCGTCGGCACCCGCGAGAACCGCGCGTTGCCGCCCGACACCGCCGCCCGCGTGGCGGATTTCACCGACCTGGTCGCGACCGCCATCGCCAACGCGCAGGCCCGCTCCGAACTGGCCGCGTCGCGGGCCAGGATCGTCACCGCCGCCGACAGCGCGCGCCGCAGGCTGGAACGCAACCTGCACGACGGCGCCCAGCAGCGGCTGCTGTCGCTGGGCCTCGAACTGCGCGCCGCCGAGGCGACGCTGCGGGCGACCGACAACCCCGTCGCCGACCAGCTTTCGCAGATCGTCGGAGGGCTGACCAACGTGTCGGAGGAACTGCGGGAGATCTCCCGCGGGCTGCACCCCGCGGTGCTGTCGAAGGGTGGTCTCGGGCCCGCGCTGAAGGCCGTCGCGCGCCGCTCCGCGGTACCGGTCGAGCTGAATCTTTCGCTCACCGGGCGGCTGCCCGAGCCGGTCGAGGCGGCCGCGTATTACGTTGTGGCCGAGTCGTTGACGAATGTGGCCCGCCATGCCCATGCCTCCGAGGTGACGGTGAGCGCCTCGGTCGACGACACCCGCCTGCGCATGACGATTCGCGACGACGGCGACGGCGGCGCCGACCCCACCAACGGGTCGGGTCTCATCGGGCTCATCGACCGCGTGGAGGCCATCGGCGGGCGCATCGACTTATCCAGCCCGCCGGGTGAGGGCACCACGCTCGACGTCACGATCCCGCTGGAGGCCGCCTAACTCCCGCTGGTTTGTGCAACCAGCGACGGTTTTCGGGGCGAAAGCGTCGCCAGATGCACTATCGGCGGGGCTATTGCGGGCGGGGGGCTAGCGGCGCGGCCGGTGCGGGGCGAGCTAGGAGCCTGCTGAATTAGTGGCTTTGGGGGCGGGGTGCCTCAAAGCGCTCTGTGGCGCGTGTGTTCAGTCAGACC
>NZ_PDCP01000078.1 GCF_002553505.1 Mycolicibacterium agri
GAGCTCGATATCTACTTCTGCGATCCGCGCTCGCCATGGCAACGCGGCAGTAACGAGAACACCAACGGGCTGCTGCGCCAATACTTTGCTAAAGGCACCGACCTATCAGTGTTCCCGGCCGACTACCTCGACTACGTTGCCGCCCAACTCAACACCCGACCCCGCAAAACCCTCGGCTGGAAGAAACCCGCTGAAGTCCTCGACGAGCTACTCTCAAACCCGCCAAAACCACCCGCTGTTGCATCCACTGCCTGAAATCGCCCCAGGAAAGGTGGGACCTTTGCGTCTGCTGGCGGGAGAAAGGTCAGGCGTCGTCGAGCAGGTCCGGCGTGACAGCCGACTCGGTGTCGGGGATGCCCTCCTGTTTGGCCTTGCGATCGGCCATCGACAACAGCCGCCGAATACGCCCGGCCACAGCGTCTTTCGTCATCGGCGGGTCGGCCAACCGGCCGAGCTCCTCCAGCGATGCCTGCCGGTGCTCGATGCGCAGCTTGCCCGCCGCCGCCAGATGGTCGGGGACGGTGTCGCCGAGGATTTCCAGCGCCCGCTCGACACGGGCCGCCGCCGCCACCGCCGCCCTGGCCGAGCGGCGCAGGTTGGCGTCGTCGAAGTTGGCCAGCCGGTTGGCGGTCGCGCGGACTTCCCGCCGCATGCGACGCTCTTCCCATGTCAGTCGGGTGTCCTGGGCGCCCATCCGGGTCAGCAACGCCCCGATGGCCTCCCCGTCGCGCACGACGACCCGGTCGGCGCCGCGGACCTCGCGCGCCTTGGCGCTCACGCCGAGCCGACGCGCGGCGCCCACCAGCGCCAGCGCCGCCTCGGGCCCCGGGCAGCTGACCTCCAGCGCCGAGGACCGGCCGGGTTCGGTCAGCGAGCCGTGCGCGAGGAACGCCCCGCGCCATGCCGCCTCCGCGTCGGCCACGCTGCCGCCGACGACCTGGGCAGGCAGCCCGCGCACCGGTCGGCCCCGCATATCGAGCAGCCCGGTCTGGCGGGCCAGCGCCTCACCGTCCTTGGCGACCCGCACCACATAGCGGGTGTTCTTGCGGATTCCGCTGGCGGACAACACATGAACGACCGCGTTGTACCCGTACAGGTCGAAAATATCCTTGCGCAGCCGCCGCGCGATGATGCCCAGGTCGACCTCGGCCTCGACGACGACACGGCCGGAAACGATGTGCAGTCCGCCGGCGAAGCGCAGCAGCGACGCCACCTCGGCGCGGCGCGCGCTGACCGAATTGACAACAAGGCGGCTCAACTCATCCTTGACCTCGGCTGTCATCGCCACGGGTCGTCACCTCTCGGTCCGTCAACTGTCCGTGCGGGAGTGGGAACCGTCGGTGGCTGGACGGCACCTCCTCCCGGCTGCATTCCACGCAAGCGCACCCCCTCCAACGCCGCGGCCAACCTCGCCGGGTCATGTAAAGGTGTACCAGGTCTGGACACCTCAGCAAACTGAACCGCAGCACCCAATATGGTCGCGGTGCGCGTCAGCTGCTCCCGCTCGCGCTCACTGGGCACCCGAGGAGCGTCGACAATGATCTCATTCACCGTGAAACCCGGCGCGTGCTGCGACAGCACATGGATATGCCGCTCGACCGAGAAGCCCGCCGTCTCCCCCGGCTCCGCCACCAGGTTCAGCACCAGCGCCCGCCGCGCCGCCGTGGCCTGCAGGGCGGCCGCCAGTTCGGGCACAAGGACGTGCGGGATGACGCTGGTGAACCACGAACCGGGGCCGAGCACGACCAGGTCGGCGCTCATGATCGCGTCGACGGCCTGACGGGTGGCGGGCGGGTCGTTGGGCAGCAGCCGGACCCTGCGCACCTTGCCGGGTGTCGTGGCGATGGCGACCTGACCGCGGATCACCCGACTCATCCGCGGATCCGCTTCCAGCCCAGAGACATCCGCCTCGATCTGCAACGCGATCGGGCACATCGGCAACACCCGGCCCTTGACGCCGAGTATGCGGCCCAATTCATCAAGCGCCGCAACGGGATCGGCGAGCACCTCGTTGAGCCCCGCCAGCAGCAGATTGCCGATGGGGTGACCCGCGAGCGCGCCACTGCCGCCGAATCTGTGCTGCAGAATGGTCGCCCACAATCGCCCATGTGGACTGTCAGAAGCCAAGGCAGCCAACGCCATTCGCAGATCGCCAGGCGGGACCACGTCGAGCTCTCCGCGCAGCCGGCCCGACGAGCCGCCGTCGTCGGCGACGGTGACGACCGCGGTGACATGCGGGGTGAGCCTGCGGGCGGCCGACAGTGTGGCATAGAGGCCGTGCCCGCCACCGAGTGCGACGATGCGCGGCGGACGGTGACCCTCGAGTGGTGCGGGATTCATTCGCGGCCCAGATCCCGGTGGAGCACCCGCACCGTGAGTTGGTCACCGCCTTGCAGCCGTGCCGCGAGCGCCTCGGCCATCGCAACGCTGCGGTGCTTACCCCCCGTGCAGCCGATGGCAACCGTCATGTAACGCTTCCCCTCCCGTCGATACCCCTCGATGACCAGGTCCAGCAGCCGATGGTAGGTGTCCAGGAACTCCGCGGCGCCGGGTTGGCCCAGCACGTACTCGCGCACCGCGGGGTGCTGCCCTGTGTGTCGCCGCAGTTCGTCCACCCAGTGCGGGTTGGGCAGGAACCGGACGTCCATCACCGTGTCGGCGTCCATGGGCAGCCCGTACTTGTAGCCGAACGACTCCACCGTGACGCTGGTGTGGGCGACGGTCTCGCCGCCGAAGGCCCGCTCGATGCTTTCCCGCAATGCGGGCACCGACAGCGCCGAGGTGTCGATGATCAGGTCGGCTGTCGCGCGCACCGGGGCCAACATGGCGCGTTCGGCGGCGATGCCCTCGGCAAGCGTCTGGTTGCCCTGCAGCGGGTGGCTGCGCCGGTTCTGCTCGTAGCGGCGCACCAATATGTCGTCGGAGGCCTCCAGGAACAGCACCCGCGGTGCGATTCCGCGCGTCGCCAGATCGCTACGCACCCAATCCAAGTCGCCGGTGAAACCTCGCGAGCGGACATCCATGACCACCGCCAGCTGGGTGATGCGCGAACCCGCCGCCAAGCCGAAGTCGACCATGCGGGCGATGAGTTCCGGCGGCAGGTTGTCGGCCACGTACCAGCCGAGGTCCTCGAGCACCTTGGCCGCGGTGCCGCGGCCCGCCCCCGACAGCCCGGTGACGAGCACGACGTCGATGCCGCTTTCCGCGCCGCTGCCGCGGGGCGCCTCCTGCCCCCGCAAATCCTCGCCAGTGCCTTGATCCGTCATCCCGATGCCCTGGTCTGATCATCTCCGATTACCGGGGCGGGCGCTGCCGAATCGGGTGTGACCCCGAGCGCTTCCAGGACGGCCTTGGCGGTGGCGACCCCGATGCCGGGCACCGAGGTGATCTCCTCGACGCTGGCCTGCCGCAGCCGGGCCAGCGAACCGAAGTGGGTGACCAGGGCTTTGCGCCGGTGTTCGCCCAGGCCCTTGACGGTGTCCAAGGCCGAGGCGGTCATGCGCTTGGACCGCTTGCTGCGGTGGTAGGTGATCGCGAACCGGTGCGCTTCATCGCGGATCCGCTGCAGCAGGAACAACCCCTCGCTGTTGCGGGGCAGGATCACCGGATCCGGTTCCGCGGGCACCCACACCTCTTCCAGTCGCTTGGCGAGCCCGATCACGGCCACGTCGGTGACACCGAGTTCCTCGAGCACCCCCGCAGCCGCATTGACCTGCGGGGCACCGCCGTCGACGACGAACAGGTTCGGCGGATAGGCGAACTTGCGCGACTTTCCTTCGGCGGTAAGCACAGTGGTGTTCTGCAGGTCCGAGACATGGCGCGCGAACCGCCGTCGCGTCACCTCCGCGATGGACGCCACGTCGTTGGAGCGGCCGTCGCCGGCCGCCTCGCGGATGGCGTAGTGCCGGTAGTCGGATTTGCGCGGCAGACCGTCCTCGAACACCACCAGCGACGCCACCACGTCGGTGCCCTGCACGTGGCTGATGTCGACACATTCGATCCGCAGCGGCGCGTCGACCAGCCCGAGCGCTTCCTGAATGCTTTGCAGCGCAGCTGATCTCGCCGTGAAGTCACCGGCCCTCTTGAGCTTGTGTTGCGCCAGCGCATCCTGCGCATTGCGTTTGACCGTCTCGGCCAACGCGCGCTTGTCGCCGCGCATCGGCACTCGCAACGCCACCCGCGAGCCGCGCAGCTGACACAGCCAGGTTTCGAGCTCTTCGGCGTTGTTCGGCATCACCGGGACAAGGATCTGGCGCGGCACCGGGTTGATGGCCTCGTCGGCCGCGCCGGCCAACGCCGCCTGGTCGCCGTAGAACTGGGTGAGAAACTGTTCGACCAGATGCGCCTGGCTGGAATCCTCGGTGTCGCCGGACTTTTCGACGATCCAGCCGCGCTGACCGCGCACGCGCCCGCCGCGCACGTGAAACACCTGGACGGCGGCCTCCAACTCGTCGTCGGCGAAGGCCACCACGTCGGCGTCGGTGCCGTCGCCGAACACCACCGTCTGCTTCTCCAGCGCGCGCTTGAGCGCGGAGATGTTGTCCCGCAGCCGTGCCGCGCGCTCGAAGTCGAGTTGCTCGGCGGCCGCGTTCATTTCGCGCTCCATGTCGCGCGCCAGCCGATCGGTCTTGCCGGACAGGAAGTCGCAGAAGTCGAGGACGATCTTGCGGTGCTCCTCGGCGGAGACCCGGTTGACGCATGGCGCCGAGCATTTGTCGATGTAGCCCAGCAGGCATGGGCGGTCGATTTGCCTGTGCCGCTTGAAAACTCCTGCCGAGCAGGTGCGTGCGGGAAACACTCGGGTCAGCAGATCAAGCGTCTCGCGGATGGCCCACGCATGGGAGTACGGGCCGAAGTAGCGAACCCCCTTGCGGCGCTTTCCGCGGTAGACCATCAGCCGCGGATACTCCTCGTTGAGTGTGACCGCGAGCACAGGATAGGACTTGTCGTCGCGGTAGCGGATGTTGAACCGCGGGTCGAACTCCTTGATCCAGTTGTATTCCAGCTGCAGCGCCTCGACCTCGGTGCTGACCACCGTCCACTCGACGCTGCCCGCCGCCATCACCATCTGCCGCGTTCGCGGCGCCAGCCCGGAGATGTCGGCGAAATAGGAGTTCAGCCGGCTGCGCAGGCTCTTGGCCTTGCCGACGTAGATCACCCGGCCATGCGGATCGAGAAACCGATAGACGCCGGGTTCGACGGGAATCGACCCGGGCGCCGGTCGGTACGTCGCTGGATCGGGCACGGATCCCAGGTTACTGCCGTGCTCAGACGGAAATGATTTACCGTCGAGTGATGGGGATCCCGTCGCTTCGAAAGCTGGCGGCCCCGCTGGCGGGGGTCGCGTTGGTGCTGGCCGGCTGCGGCACCGGCGAGAACGCCGGGGAGAACAGCGGGGAGAACGCACCCCCTGCCGCGGCGGAGCCGTGCGCGATCGTCGAGAACGGCACGCAGGAACCGGCCACCGGCTACCGCAGGGACATGACCGCGGTGCACACCGCCCGGTACGCGGTGGCCACCGCGAACTCGCTGGCCACCCAGGCGGCGTGCGAGGTGCTCGAGGACGGCGGAACGGCGGCCGACGCGCTGGTCACCGCTCAGGCGGTGCTGGGTCTGGTCGAGCCGCAGTCCTCCGGCATCGGCGGCGGTGGCTTCCTGCTCTACTACGACGCGGGCGCCGACACCGTGCAGGCGTTCGACGGCCGCGAGGTGGCCCCTGCCGCGGCGGACGAGAACTACCTGCGCTGGGTGTCCGACGCCGACCGCAGCGAACCCAAGCCGGATGCCAGGGCCTCGGGCCGCTCCATCGGTGTGCCCGGGATCGTGCGGATGCTGATGGATGTGCACGGCGAGCACGGCAAGACAGCCTGGCGCGACCTGTTCACCCCCGCCGTCACGATGGCCGGCGAGGGCTTCGACATCAGCCCGCGGCTTGCGGCCGCCATCTCCGATGCCGCGCCGCAGCTCAAGCTCGACCCGCAGGCGTCGGCGTACTTCCTCAGCCCCGACGGCAGCGCCAAGGCGGCCGGCGACAAGCTGACCAACCCGGCCTATGCAAAGACGTTGGGCGTCATCGCATCTGATCCGGAGTCTTTCTACACCGGCGACATCGCCGACGCCATCGTCGCCGCGGCCGCCGACACCTCGGGCGGGCGGACACCGAGCCTGATGACGAAGCAGGACCTGGCCGACTACGCCGCCAAGCGTCGCGAACCGCTGTGCACCCCGTATCGGGACAAGGAGATCTGCGGCATGCCGCCGCCCTCGTCGGGCGGCATCGCGGTCGCCGCCACGCTGGGTGTGCTCGAGCACTTCCCGATGAATGAGTACAAACCCACCGACATGGACCGCAACGGCGGCAAGCCGTCGGTGACGGGTGTGCACCTGATCTCGGAGGCGGAGCGGCTCGCCTACGCCGACCGCGACGCCTATGTCGCCGACACCGACTTCGTGCCGCTGCCCGGCGGCACGCCCGACACCCTGCTCAACGGCGACTACCTGGCTGCGCGCGCCACGCTGGTCTCCGAGCAGCGCAGCATGGGCACCGCCGAACCCGGCGAATTCGGCGCGCCCGCGCAGCCCGGCGCGGTGCCCGAGCACGGCACCAGTCAGGTCAGCATCGTCGACGCGGACGGCAACGCGGCCGCCCTCACCACCACCGTCGAGTCACAGTTCGGCTCGTTTCACATGGCCGATGGCTTCGTGCTGAACAACCAGTTGACCGACTTCGCCGCCGAACCCGCCGGACCCGACGGCGTCGCGGTGCCCAACCGCGTGCAGCCGGGTAAGCGGCCGCGCAGCACGATGGCGCCGACGCTGATCTTCGACAAGGACGGCGCCGAGCGCGGGCCGCTGTACGCCACGCTGGGGTCGCCGGGCGGCGCGGTTATCATTCAGTTCGTCGTGAAAAGCATTGTGGGTCTGCTTGATTGGGGCATGGATCCGCAGCAGGCGGTGGGCATGGTGGACTTCGGCGCGGCGAACTCGCCGAAGACCAACGTCGGCGGCGAGCATCCCAACATCGACACCACCGACAACGGCGACCACGATTCGCTGGTGGTCGGGCTGAGGGACTTGGGCCACCAGGTCGACCTCGCCGA
Organism: Mycolicibacterium agri; assembly: GCF_002553505.1. Taxonomy (GTDB): domain Bacteria; phylum Actinomycetota; class Actinomycetes; order Mycobacteriales; family Mycobacteriaceae; genus Mycobacterium; species Mycobacterium agri. Next base: position 7,101 of record NZ_PDCP01000078.1, read on the forward strand.
CCAGTCCAGCGGCTTGTCGGCGATCGTGCGCAGCTCCCCGGGCTGGATCGGCGGCGCCGACCCGCGCCGCGAGGGGTTGGTGATGGGAGACACCCGGTGACCGTACGGGTCACCCGGTTGACGGAGTCGGACTGGCGGCTGTTCGCCGCTGTCCGGTTGCGGGCGCTCAGCGACTCGCTGGGCACCGAGGATCCGCAGTTTCAGCAGGAGTCGTCGTTCACCGCGGCGCAGTGGCGCCGTCGCCTGCGCGAGCACGCGCAGTTCGCGGCGATGCTGAACGACCGCGCGGTCGGACTGATCGGCGCGCAGCAGGAGAACCCCGACACCGTCTACCTGTACTCGTTGTGGCTCGACCCGGCCGCCCGCGGCCACGGTCTGGCGCGGCCGCTCGTCGCCGCCGCCGTCGACTGGGCGCGTGACCGGCAGGCCCGCATCGTCACACTACGGGTCGCGGTGGACAACGCCGTCGCCCGCGGCGTGTACGAAAGCATCGGTTTTCAACCGATCACGGGCAGCCGCAACGACGTTCGCGCGGGCGAACTTGCGATGTCGCTCAGCGTGCGGTGAGGTCGGGCCGGTAGCGCGCCACCAGCGCGCGCACCTTGTCCATCGCCTCGACGGCGCGCTCCTTGTCAACGGCCTGGATCGCCATCAACGCGACGTACTCGTCATCGGGCAGGTCGACCCGCGCCCAGCGCGCGCCTTGTGGAAACGACACGCCGACGATGTCAGACCAGGGAATCAACTTGTCGCCGAAGAAGTTCCGCACCAGCATTCCCTGCGCACCGACTCGCAGCCGCGGCCGCGCGAACGTCAGCACCACACCGGCGATGACGACGCCGAGCAGCGCGATCGCCACCTGGTCGGCGGTGCGAAAGACCACCCCGGTGGACGAAATCTTCAGCAGCACACCGACAGTGACATGTGCGGCCAGAATGACGACCGCGGCCGCATAGGCGAAATACGGTGTCAGGTGCGGCCGTATCTCCAGATCCCAGTCGCTCATGACCGCCGCTGCAGATCACGCAGCGTCAGCGCGGTCGACAGCGCGGCCGCTGCGGCCTGCGCCCCTTTGTCCTCGGTGGAGTCGGGCAGGCCCGCGCGGGCGAGCGCCTGCTGCTCGGTGTTGGTCGTGAGCACACCGTTGGCCACCGGCGTTGACGCGTCCAACGACACCCGGGTCAGGCCCTGCGTCACCGCATCACACACATAGTCGAAATGCGGTGTCTCGCCGCGGATTACCACACCGAGCGCGACGACGGCGTCGTGGGAGGCCGCCAAAGCCTGTGCCACCACCGGGATTTCGATCGCGCCGAGCACCCGCACCACGGTCGGGTTGTCGATGCCCGCGTCGGCGGCGACCTTGCGCGCGCCGTCGAGCAGCGCGTCGCAGATCCGCTGGTGCCAGGTGCTGGCGACAATCGCCAGCGTCAGGCCGGACGCGTCGAGCTGTGGCAGGTCAGGAACACCGGCCGCAGGGCTCATATCGCTCCGCCGACGTCGTTGGGGCGCCGATCGCCCAACAGGTACACGCCCTCTTCGTAGGAGTCCATGGTGACGGCCTCGTGCAACTCGTCCAGGCCGACGAGGTCGTGGCCCATGCGGTCGCGCTTGGTCATCAGATAGCGGATGTTCTCGGCGTTGGCCCGCACGGGCAGCGGCACACGCTCGATGATGTGCAGCCCGTAGCCGTCCAGCCCGACGCGCTTGGCCGGGTTGTTGGTCAGCAGCCGCATCGACCGCACCCCGAGGTCGACGAGGATCTGCGCACCGATGCCGTAGTCGCGGGCGTCGGCGGGCAACCCCAGCTTGAGGTTGGCGTCGACGGTGTCGTCGCCGGCGTCCTGCAATTGGTAGGCCTGCAGCTTGTGCATCAGCCCGATGCCGCGGCCCTCATGGCCGCGCATGTACAGCACCACCCCGCGCCCCTCGCGGGCCACCATCGCCAGCGCCGCGTCGAGCTGCGGGCCGCAGTCGCAGCGGCGGGACCCGAAGACATCACCGGTCAGGCATTCGGAGTGCACGCGAACCAGCACGTCGTGCCCGTCGCCCTGCGGCCCGGCGATGTCGCCCATGACCAAGGCGACGTGTTCGACGTCTTCGTAGATGCTGGTGTAGCCCACCGCGCGGAACTCGCCGTGCCGGGTGGGGATGCGGGCCTCGGCGACGCGCTCGACGTGCTTTTCGTGCCTGCGGCGCCACTCGATCAGGTCGGCGATGGAGATCAACGCGAGGTCGTGCTCGTCGGCGAAGATCCGAAGCTCGTCGGTCTGCGCCATCTCGCCCTCGTCCTTCTGGCTGACGATCTCGCAGATCGCGCCCGCGGGCTGCAAACCGGCCATCCGGGCCAGGTCGACGGCGGCCTCGGTGTGGCCGGGCCTGCGCAGCACCCCGCCGTCCTTGGCGCGCAGCGGGACCACGTGCCCGGGCCGGGTGAAGTCGTCGGCGACGCTGTTCGGATCGGCGAGCTTGCGCATCGTCGTCGCCCGGTCCGAAGCCGAAATCCCGGTGCCGATATCGGTTTTCGCGTCGACGGTGACGGTGTAGGCGGTGCCGTGCTTGTCCTGATTGAGGGCATACATCGGCAGCAGGCCGAGCTTGTCGCAGATCGCCCCGTCAAGTGGGACGCACAGATAGCCAGAGGTGTAGCGCACCATGAACGCGACGAGTTCGGGGGTGGCCTTCTCGGCGGCGAAGATCAGGTCGCCTTCGTTTTCCCTGTCTTCGTCGTCGATGACGACGACGGCCTTCCCCGCTGCGATGTCGGCAACCGCCCTTTCGACGGAGTCCAACCTCGTCATCATCGCCACCTTCACCGGTTCCAGTCACTTGCCGGGACGCGCCGCTCCCGCCCATCAGGACCGGAACCATCGCCGTTGTCTTCAGTATGAACCACGACGAAGGTGCGATTATTGCTCGCCTGGTCCGCAAACCGGTCCGCAGGTGTGTGATGCGGCACATCCGGTCGGTGCTGCGAGCCAGCTCACGCTGATCTCACTGCGCCCATTCTTCGCTGGCCCGGCCCGCCCTTATTGTCGCCCGCGCAGATTATGGGTGACCCGGTGCCGGGCGACCTCAAATTCCAAGTTGGCCATAAGCCGCCGGTCACGGCCGTAAAGTCCTTGTTCGTGCGCAGTGATCTGTTGGGCAACGGCAGGGGCCGGTGCCTGGCGGTAGTGGTCTCCGTCGCGGTCGCGGCGGTATTGCTGCACGGGCAGATCAAGGACGACCAGCGCAGCGGGCAGAACACCGCCCCGGCACCGGCGTCGCCGTCAGCCCAGGCCGGCCCGCCGAACACGGCCAGCCCCGCCGAAGCGCAGTTGCTGGCCGCCAACGCCCCCGTCGCGGCCGCGAACTTTCAATTCGCGCTGCCCCCCGGTGTCGCCCCGGAGGACGGCCTGCAGGTCAACACGATCTGGGCGGCGCGCGCCATCAGCGTGATGTTCCCCGAGATCAAGACGATCGGCGGCTACCGCCAAGACCCGTTGAAGTGGCATCCGAACGGGCTGGCGATCGACGTGATGATCCCGAACCACCACTCCGATAAGGGCATCGAGCTGGGCAATCAGATCGCCGGCCTGGCGTTGGCGAACGCGCAACGCTGGGGCGTCATTCACGTCATCTGGCGTCAGGGCTTCTACCCCGGCATCGGCGCGCCGAGTTGGACCGCGGACTACGGCAACGAGACCGCCAACCATTACGACCACGTGCACATCGCCACCGTCGGCGGCGGCTACCCCACCGGGCAGGAGACGTATTTCATCGCCTCGATGCGCCGCTGACCCGAAACCCCCTACGACTCGGGCGCATCGCGCGACATCAACCGTTCGACGTATTTCGCGATGATGTCGACTTCCAAATTGACCTGCGCACCGACGGGCGCACTCCCGAGCGTCGTCGTCTCCAATGTGGTGGGAATCAACGACACCTCGAACCAGTCGTGGCCGAGCCCGGACACCGTCAACGACACGCCGTCGACGGTGATGGATCCCTTCTCGACGACGTAGCGGGCCAGCGAGGTGGGCAGGGCGATCCGCACCACCTCCCAACGCTCGGACGGGGTGCGCGCAATCACATGGCCGGTGCCGTCCACGTGTCCCTGCACGATGTGCCCGCCGAGGCGACTGTTCACCGCCGCGGCGCGTTCCAGATTCACCCGGCTGCCGACGCCGACGCCGCGCAGGCTGGAGCGGTCCAGCGTCTCTTTGATCACATCCGCGGTGAAGCAGCCGTCAGCCTGCACCTCCACCACGGTCAGACAGACACCGTTGACGGAGATGGAGTCGCCGTGGCGCGCATCGGCGGTGACGACGGGCCCGCGAATGGACAACCGGGCGGCATCTCCGAAGTCTTCTTTACCGACGACCTCACCCAGCTCCTCAACGATTCCGGTGAACACGCCAAACAGGGTACGCAGATAGACCCTCTACGATTGCACTCATGCAGACGCGCCCCAAAAACGCAGTCCGACCCCTCTGGCCAATTCTCACCGCACTTTTCGCAGCCGCAGTACTGCTCGCAGGCTGCTCATCGTCGTCGGAGAAGTCGACTGAATCGCTGCCGGACGCGGAGACACTTCTCAAGGACTCCACCACCGCGACGCAGAACCTGAAAAGCGTCCACCTCACTCTCACCGTTGACGGCGAAATTCAGAACTTTCCCGTCAAGACCCTCACCGGCGATCTGACCAACGTTCCCGCTGTCGCCGGTCAGGGCAACACCAAGCTGACCTTCCAGGGCAGTGACGTCGACGCCAATTTCGTCGTGATCGACGGCACCCTGTATGTCGCTCTCTCCGGGGACAGCTATATCGATATGGGGCCTGCCGCTGACGTCTACGACATCGCGGCCATCCTCAGTCCCGACCGCGGACTGGCCAACGTGCTGGCCAACTTCACCGATGCGAAGTCCGATAGCACCGAGACCATCAACGGTGTGGAAACCGTGAAGGTGGTCGGCAAGGTCAACGCCGATGCGGTCAACAAGATCGCGCCACCGATCAAGGCGACCGAACCGGTGCCAGGCACCGCGTGGATCGCCAAGGACGGCGATCACAAGTTGGTGCAAGCGAAATTGGAACCGTCGGAAGGAAACAGTGTCCAGATGACACTGTCTGATTGGGACAAGCCCGTCACCGTTACCAAACCCGCCGTTTGATGCACGCGGCGACGACGACCCACACGAACCGCAGCCGCAGAATCGCGATCAGCGCGGGCGCGCTCGCCGTGCTGCTCGGTGCGCTCGACACCTATGTCGTGGTGACGATCATCCGCGACATCATGTCCGACGTCGGGATCGCGATCAACCAAATTCAGCGCGTCACGCCGATCGTCACCGGCTATCTGCTCGGCTACATCGCCGCGATGCCGTTGCTGGGCCGCGCCTCGGACCGGTTCGGCCGCAAGATGCTGCTCCAGGTCAGCCTCGCGGGCTTCGCAGTGGGCTCGGTCATCACCGCGCTGTCGACAGACCTGACTGTCCTGGTCGTCGGGCGCGTGATCCAGGGTGCGGCCAGCGGCGCGCTGCTTCCCGTCACGCTCGCCCTTGCGGCCGACCTGTGGGCCGCGCGCAACCGGGCGGGCGTGCTCGGCGGAATCGGGGCCGCCCAGGAGTTGGGCAGCGTGCTGGGCCCGATGTACGGCATCGCGCTGGTGTGGATCTTCCACCACTGGCAGGCCGTGTTCTGGGTCAACGTGCCCCTGGCCGTCATCGCGATGGTGATGATCCACTTCAGCCTGCCGACACGGATGAAACCCGAGAACGGCGAACGAGTCGACGTCATCGGCGGAGTCCTGCTGGCGATCACCCTCGGGCTGATCGTCGTCGGCATGTACAACCCGGCGCCCGACGGGAAACAGGTGCTGCCGCCATACGGCTTGCCGCTACTGGTCGCGGCGCTGGTCGCGGCCGTGGCGTTCTTCGTGTGGGAACGCATGGCCAAGACCCGGCTGATCGAGCCGGCCGGGGTGCGCTTCCGGCCGTTTCTGGCCGCGCTCGGCGCCTCGCTGACTGCGGGCGCCGCGCTGATGGTGACGCTGGTCAACGTCGAACTGTTCGGTCAGGGCGTGCTGGGACAGGACCAGAACGAAGCGGCGTTCCTGCTGCTGCGCTTCCTGATCGCGCTGCCCATCGGCGCGCTGGCCGGCGGCTGGATCGCCACCCGGGTCGGCGACCGCGCCGTCGCGTGCGCCGGGCTGCTGATCGCAGCGGTCGGCTACTGGCTGATCGCGCAGTGGCCGGTCGACCTGCTCGCCGCCCGCCACGATCTGGGCTTCATCAGCCTTCCGGTGCTCGACACCGACCTGGCGATCGCCGGCATCGGGCTCGGGCTGGTGATCGGCCCGCTGACGTCGGCGACCCTGCGGGTGGTGCCAGCGGCCCAGCACGGCATCGCGTCCGCCGCCGTGGTGGTGGCGCGGATGATCGGCATGCTGGTGGGCATCGCGGCGCTCAGCGCCTGGGGCCTCTACCGGTTCAACCAGATCCTGGCCGAACGGTTGGCGGCGTTGCCCCAGCCCGACGCGGATTCTCCGCTGGCACGGGCCGCCGCGGCCGCTGCCCGGTTCCAGAAGGCCAGCGTCGAAGCGTTCGCGGCGCAATACGGGGAGATGTTCGGCATCACCGCGATCGTGTGTGTCGTCGGTGCGCTGTTGGGGCTGCTCATCGCCGGGCGTAACGAGCACGCCGACGAGCAGGAAGCCGCTAGGAGCTTGATCAAAGAGGCCGCGCCGGCCGTCGAAGGGCGCTGATCAGCAGCGTTCGAGGCCGCGCGGCAGCAACGCCGGTTCGGCGGTGGCCGTGGCGTTATCCGCGTCATTGACCTCGGCGGGCGCCTTGTCGGCGGCTACGCCAAGGTCCGCGGTGTCGCCGTTGTCTCGGCCGGTGGCACCGCGCAACGCGCACACGACCGCCTTTACGGGGGTCCTGGGGTCGAATGGGCGAATGTTGAGCCAGTCCTGCAATGCAGTCACGCTCGATTCCTCTTGTTCGTGCTCACCTATGCGCAAACTCGACGGTGATAGCGCGATATTCCAGGCTTGATGCCCGATGCCGCCAAGTCTACCGGCCCCAGCCAACAGCTCGGCGGCTAGAACCACCGGTAATCCACAGTAGTTTTCGTCACATCTGTCCGGTTGTGGCAAAGGCCTCCGCAGGCGGCGGGCCGTCGGTAGCGTCACCCCATGTTGCGTGTGACCCTGCGCGACCTGCAGTGGCGGCGACGCCGCTTCCTCATCGCGATCGTCGGGACGAGCCTGGTGTTCGCGATGACGCTGGTGCTCACCGGCCTGTCCAACGGCTTCCGCGTCGAGGCCAACCAGACCGCCGACGCGCTGGGTTTCGACACCTATCTGGTCCGGACCGGGCCCGCGGGCCCCTTCATCGGCTCACCGCCGTTCCCGCAGAGCGAGGTCACCACGGCCGCCCGGCTTCCCGGCGTCACCGCCGCCGTGCCGCTGGTCTACACCGCGACGACCGTGCCCGACGGGGACTCGACCCGCAACGTCAACGTGTTCGGCGCGCCGGCGCAGGGCCCCGGGATGCCTCCCATTGCCAGCGGACGCGCCCCCGCAGGGGCCGAGGAAGCCGCCGTATCGAGCACGCTCGGCGTTGAGATCGGCGATGACATCGAAATTGGTTCGAGCGCAATACGAATCGTTGGCATCGTCGATGATTCGACCGCGCTGGCCGGCCAGCCCAACGTGTTCCTGACCGTCGCCGGAGCGCAGCAGATGGGCTTCAACACGCAGCCCATCGTGACGTCGATCGGCATACGAGGCACGCCCGCAGCGGTGCCCGACGGCTACCGCATCATCGACCGGGCGGGCGCTGTCGCGGATCTGATGCGTCCGATGACCGCCGCGGTTGCGGCGATCACCATGATCGCGGTGCTGTTATGGGTCGTCGCGGCGCTCATCGTCGGCTCCGTCATCTACCTGTCCGCGTTGGAGCGCACGCGGGACTTCGCGGTGCTGAAAGCCGTTGGCGTGTCGACACCTTCGGTGCTGGCGGGGCTGTGCCTGCAGGCGGTGATCGTCGCCGTGGTGGCCGCGCTGCTTGGCGGGCTGCTGTCGCTGGTGCTCGCGCCGGTGTTCCCGATGCGCGTCGAGGTGCCGACGTCGGCGTTTCTGCTGTTGCCGCTGATCGGGGTGGCCGTCGGCCTGCTGGCCAGCGCCGCGGGGATGCGCCGAGCCGTGACGATCGATCCGGCGCTGGCGTTCGGGGGGCCCTGACCATGGGCGATCTGCGCATCAGCGACCTCGTGGTCGAGTACTCCAGCGGCGGTTACGCCCTCCGCCCGATCGACGGCCTGAGCCTGGACGTGGCGGCCGGGTCGCTGGCGCTGCTGCTCGGTCCGAGCGGTTGCGGGAAGACCACGCTGCTGTCCTGCCTCGGCGGCATTCTGCGTCCGACGTCGGGGCGCATCGTGCTCGACGGCGTCGATGTCACCGCACTCAACACCAGCGCGCTGACGCTGTATCGGCGCCGCACGGTGGGCATCGTGTTCCAGGCGTTCAACCTGCTCGCCAGCCTCACGGCGCTGGAGAACGTCATGGTGCCGTTGGATGCCGCGGGGCTGGGTAATCGCGAATCCCGCCGCCGCGCCGAAGAACTGCTCGAGGCCGTCGGGCTGAAGGACCGGATGCGTCACCGTCCGGGTGACCTCAGCGGCGGCCAGCAACAACGCGTCGCCGTCGCCAGGGCGATCGCCCTCGATCCCCCGCTGATCCTGGCCGATGAACCGACGGCGCATCTGGACTTCATCCAGGTCGAGGAGGTGTTGCGGCTCATCCGCGAACTGGCGAGCGGTGAACGCGTCGTCGTCGTCGCCACCCACGACACCCGGATGTTGCCGCTGGCCGACCGCGTCGTGGAGTTGGTACCGCATGTGGCCGCGACGGACCGGCCACCCGAAACCGTCCAGCTGGCTGCGGGTTCGGTGCTGTTCGAACAGGGCTCGATGGGTGATTTGATCTACGTCGTCAGCGAGGGCGAGTTCGAGATCGTTCGTGAATTGTCCGGCGGCGGTGAGGAACTGCTGCGCACCGCCACCGCAGGCGACTACTTCGGCGAGATCGGAACGCTGTTCGGGCTGCCCCGCTCGGCGACCGTGCGGGCGCGCACCGACGCGCAGGTGGTGGGCTACACGGCCAAAGCCTTCCGCGCGCGTCTCGGACCCGCCGGGGTGCGCGATGTCATCGAGGGCCGCGAATTGCCCGTCGGTGCGCAGGAATTGCCCGCACCCTGATTGCCTCCCCTGCGACGTGGGTATGCGGCCGCAGAGCAGTCGAGTGGAAAGAGGCAGATATGGCAACGACTTTGGCAGGTAAGCGCATTGCGTTCTTGGTGGCGCCGGAAGGCGCCGAGCAGGTCGAGCTGACCGAGCCATGGAAGGCCGTCGAACAGGCCGGCGGCACGCCTGAACTGGTGTCGACGGAGGTCGGCAAGGTTCAGGCGTTCAACCATCTGACCCCGGCCGACACGTTCGAGGCCGACAAGGCCGTGGACAGCGTGACTGCGGCCGAATACGACGGCCTGGTGCTGCCCGGCGGCGTGGCGAACCCCGACATCCTGCGCACCCAGGCCGCGGCGGTGCACTTCACCAGGAGTTTCTTCGACACCGGGCGGCCGGTGGCGGCAATCTGCCACGCACCCTGGACGATGATCGAGGCCGACGTGGTGCGCGGTCGGATGGTCACGTCGTGGCCAAGCCTGCGCACCGACCTGGTGAACGCGGGCGCCAACTGGGTCGACGAAGAAGTGGTGGTGTGCTCGCGCGGCCCGAACACGTTGGTGACCAGCCGCAAACCCGACGACCTGGCTGCGTTCTGCAACACGCTGGTGGGCACCTTCGCCGCGGGCCGCTGACTATGGGCCGCGTCGGCGAACCGGGCCCGTCGCGGGGCGCGCGTCGGTAACGTCGGCCACATGCTGTTCGCCGCGCTGCGTGACATGCAGTGGCGGAAACGACGCTTCGTCATCGCGACCGTGTCGACCGCGATCATCTTCGCGATGACGCTGGTGCTCACCGGGTTGGCGAACGGGTTTCGGGCCGAGGCGCAGCGCACTGTCGACTCGCTCGGTGTCGACGTGTTTCTGGTAAAAGAGGGCGCCTCGGGGCCGTTCGTCGGCGCGACGCCGTTCGCCCCGACGGATCTGCGCCGGATCGCCGTCATGCCCGGGGTGCAGGAGGCCGCCCCGCTGGTGTACGCCGGCGGCACGGTGACCCTCGGAGACGAAACCCGCAACGCCGACCTGTTCGGCGCACCCGAACACGGGCCGGGAATGCCGCAGATGTCGCAGGGCCGCCCGCCGGCGACACCCGCTGAGGTCGCCGTGTCCAGCACGCTCGGTCGCAACGAGGGCGAAGACATCGAAATCGCTTCGCAGCGGCTGCACATCGTCGGCATCGTCGAGAACTCCACGGCGCTGGCCAATCTGCCCAACATCTTCCTCACCACCCAAGGCGCCCAGCGCCTGGTGTACGGCGGCCAACCGCTGGTCGCGTCGATCGGCATTCGCGGCGCGATTGAACAGGTGCCAGCGGGGTACACGGCGATCGACCGCGACGCAGCGATCGCCGATCTGCTGCGCCCACTCAAGGTCGCGGTCAACTCCATCACGATCGTGGCAGTACTGCTGTGGGTGGTGGCCGCGTTGATCGTCGGATCGATCATCTATCTGTCAGCGTTGGAGCGGTTGCGGGATTTCGCGGTGTACAAGGCGATTGGCGTTCCGACGAAGTCCATCGCGGCCGGGTTGGCGTTGCAGGCCATCGTGGTGGCACTGTCGGCCGTGGTCGTGGGCATCGCCCTTTCGGCGCTGCTCGCGCCGATCTTCCCGATGCAGGTGATCGTGCCCGGCTACGCCTACGTGCTGCTACCGGTCGTCGCGGTGGTGTTCGGACTGGTAGCCAGCGCCACCGGCCTGCACCGTGCCGTCTCGGTCGACCCCGCCATGGCATTCGGGGGTCCTTGAGCCATGGGCGATCTCAGCATCCAGAACCTCGTCGTGGAGTACAGCAGCGGCGGGTACGCCGTTCGCCCGCTGGACGGATTCAACCTCGACGTGGCCGCCGGATCGCTGGTGATCCTGTTGGGCCCCAGCGGATGCGGCAAGACCACGTTGCTGTCCTGCCTCGGCGGCATCCTCAAACCGGCTGCGGGAGCGATCAAATTCGGCGATGTCGATGTCACCTCCCTCGACGCCAAGCAGCTGTCGCGATATCGCCGCGAGAAGGTGGGCATCGTGTTCCAGGCGTTCAACCTGGTGCCCAGCCTCACCGCGCTGGAGAACGTCATGGTGCCGCTGCGCGCCTCGGGGATGTCGCGACACCAGGCGCGGGAGCAGGCCGCAGAACTGCTGGCACGCGTCGGGCTGGCGGATCGGGCCAGCCACCGGCCAGGCGATCTCAGCGGCGGGCAACAGCAGCGGGTAGCGGTGGCGCGGGCGATCGCGCTCGATCCGCCGTTGGTGCTGGCCGACGAACCGACGGCCCATCTCGATTTCATCCAGGTCGAGGAGGTGCTGCGGCTGATCCGCGAACTGGCCTCCGGTGACCGGATCGTCGTGGTCGCCACCCACGACAGCCGGATCCTGCCGCTGGCCGACCGCGTCGTCGAACTCGTGCCGGAGTTCGCCGAGACCAACCGGCCGCCCGCCACGGTGACGTTGGCGCCCGGCGACGTGTTGTTCGAGGAGGGCACCATGGGTGACTGCATCTATGTGGTGTCCGAGGGTGAGATCGAGCTCGTGCGCGAATTGTCCGGCGGCGGCGAGGAATTGATCTGGGTTGCCGAACCCGGCGACTATTTCGGCGAATTGGGCCCGCTGTTCCACATGCCACGGTCGGCCACGGCGCGGGCCCGCACCGACGCCACGGTCATCGGGTACACGGTGGCGGCGTTTCGGGAACGCCTCGGCGTCGGCGGAATCCGCGATCTGATCGAGCACCGCCCGCTGCCCACCGCCGACGAGGCCGCGGCTACTCAGGAACCAGACTGAGCAGAACGTCGGGTCCGATGGACTCGATCCCGTCGAATCGCCAGCGCTGCGCGTGCGCGATCGACAACACCCCCACGTCGTCGACCGCAGTTATCGGGCCGCCCAACAGGATTGGCGCGATGTAGGCCAGGATCCGGTTGATCACCCCGGCCCGCAGGAACGCTCCCGCCAGCGTCGGACCGCCCTCGACGAGCACGTCGGTGCGATCCGACAGCGCCTTGATCACCTCGTGCGGGTCCCTGGTGCGGATCAGCATCGTGCGGCTGTCGTCGTTGAGCACGTTGGCGTCCGAGGAGATTTCGCGCTCCCCCACGACCACCCGCAGCGGTTGCCGTTCGGCCAGGCTGCCGTCGGGCAGGCGCGCCGTCAGCGTGGGGTCGTCGGCAAACACGGTGCCGGTGCCGACCACGATGGCATCGCAGGCGGCGCGGCGGCGATGCACGTCCGCGCGGGCGGCCTCGCTGGTGATCCACTGGCTGCTGCCGTCGGCAGCGGCGCTGCGGCCGTCGATGCTCGTCGCGAATTTCCAGGTGACGTGCGGCATCCCGGTGCGCTGCTTGTGCAGCCACTCCCGCAGCGTGCCGCCCGCGACCTCGTCGGCAAGCACCCCGGCGGTGACCTCGACCCCCGACTCGGCGAGGCGGGCCGCTCCCCCGGCGGCTACGGCGTTCGGGTCGCCGACCGCATACACCACCGCCGAAATACCCGCTGCCAGCAGCGCATCCACACACGGCGGGGTTCGGCCGTGGTGATTGCACGGCTCCAACGTCACCACCGCCGTGCCGCGTGCGGCGCGGTCGCCCGCCTCACGCAGCGCCATCACCTCGGCGTGCGGGCCTCCGGTCGGTTGGGTTGCCCCGACGCCGGCGACCTCGCCGTTGCGGTCCAGAATGACCGCTCCCACAGGCGGATTCGGGTAGGTGCCGCCCTTGACCTTCTCGGCCTGCTCGATGGCCAACCGCATGGCGGCGTCGACATTCATAGCCGAAGGTGTTTTGACGCGGCCGCGGCCTTCTTGCGCAGCGCGTCGACAGCGGCGGCGGGATCGTCTGCGCTGTACACCGCCGAGCCCGCCACGAAACAGTCCACACCGGCCTCGGCGGCCTGCTCGATGGTGTCGGCGTTGATGCCCCCGTCGATTTCGACCAGGATCGTCAGCTCGCCTTCGTCGACGAGCCTGCGCGCGATGCCGACCTTGGGCAGCACCTCCGGGATGAACTTCTGCCCGCCGAACCCGGGCTCGACGGACATGATCAACAGCGTGTCGAACTCGGGCAGGATCTCCAGGTACGGCTCCAGCGGTGTGCCCGGCTTGACCGAGAGGCCCGCCTTGGCGCCCGCGGCGCGGATGTCGCGGGCCACGCCAACGGGATTGTCGGTGGCCTCCGCGTGGAAGGTGACGTTGTAGGCGCCGGCCTCGGCGTACGGCGGCGCCCACCGGTCCGGGTTCTCGATCATCAGATGGCAGTCCATCGGGATGTCGGTCGTCGGCAGCAGCGCCTCGACCACAGGCAGGCCGATGGTGAGGTTCGGCACGAAATGGTTGTCCATCACGTCGACGTGCACCCAGTCGGCGCCTTTGACGGCCGCGACCTCGTCGGCCAGCCGCGCGAAGTCGGCGGCCAGGATCGATGGTGCGATGAGCGGTCGTGACATGCGCTCACCCTACTTTGAAGGCGGCCGCGAACATCGCATCGGTGCCGTGCCGATGCGGCCACAGCTGCACGTGGGGCCCGTCGCCGAGGCGGTCGACCCCGTCGAACAAGGGCCGGGTGTCGAGCGCGGTGACGGGGTGGCGGCGCAGCGCGTCGGCCACCACCCCGACCGTCTCAGACAGATGCGGCGAGCACGTCGCGTACAGCACGACGCCGCCGGGCCTGGTCAGCCGGATCGCCGAGGCGAGCAGTTCGCGCTGCAGCCGCCCCAGCGGCGGCACGTCGGCCGGTTGACGGCGCCAGCGCGCCTCGGGTCTGCGCCGCAGCGCGCCCAGCCCGGTGCACGGCGCGTCCACGAGCACCCGGTCGAATTGCGGCTCGAGCCCCGGATCACGACCGTCGACGCGCAGCACCTCGACGGGCAGGCCGCGGGTGTTCTGCTCGACGAGGTCGGCGCGCCGCGCGTTCGGTTCGATGGCAATGACCCGGCCGCCGGACTCCGCGGCGGTTGTCTTTCCGCTGCTCGCGTGCGCGACAAGCGCCGCAAGCAGGGCCGTCTTGCCGCCCGGGCCTGCGCACAGGTCGAGCCAGCGGCCCGCGTCCCCATCGACAGGTGCCAGCGCCAGCGCCCTGGCCACTAGCTGGCTGCCCTCGTCCTGGACCAGCGCCGCGCCGTCGCGGACCGGGTCGAGCGCCCCGGGGTCGCCGCCAGCGAGGTAGACGGCGTACGGCGAATAGCGTCCGACGGTGCCGTCGACGGCTTCAGCCAGTTCCGCCGCGGTCAACACGCCGGGGCGGGCCGCCAGGTGAACGACCGGCCGCTCGTTGTCGGCCGCAAGTAGCGCCTCCAGCTCGCCGGCGTCCCTGCCGAGCGCGTCGGCGAACGCCTGGGCCACCCACCGCGGATGGGCATGCATGAACGCCAGGTGCCCAACGGGGTCGGAGTCGGCGGACGGGGCGAGCTCTTCGAGCCACGACTGCTCGTCGCGGGCGGAGATGGTCCGCAGCACGCCGTTGACGAAACCTGCTCGCGCCGAGTCGAATTCGATGGCGGCCTGTTCGACGGTGGTGGACACGGCGGCGTGCGCGTCGACGCGGGTGCGCAGCAGTTGGTAGGCGCCGAGGCGCAGCAGGTCGAGCAACACCGGGTTGATGCGTTCGGGTTCGCGGCCGGCGGCGCTGGCGATGACGGCGTCGAGGATGCCGCGGGTGCGGCACGCGCCGTAGGCCAGTTCGGTGGCGAACGCGGCGTCGCGGCCGGTGATACCGCGTTCCCGCAGTAGCGTCGGCAGCACCAGGTTGGCATAGGCGTCGCGCTCCGAGACCGCCCGCAGCACATCGAAAGCCGCCCGCCGGGCGGGGTCGAGCGGTTTGCGGCGCGACCGGCGTGGCTTGGTCATGACGCGGTCGCGGACTCGTCGAGACGGGCCCCGCGCGCCCAGTCGGCCGCGTTCATCTGCTTCTTGCCCGGCGGCTGGACCAGGCCCAGCAGCACGGGCTGCGATGCGGTGCCGACCCGCACACCGGCGCGGTCCACTCGAATTACGCCTGGCGGCAACGGGTTTGCCGTCTCGTCGATGGTGACGGGCCCGAGTTTGATTCTCAGGTCGCCCACCATCGTCCAGGCGCCGGGATTGGGGGTGACGGCCCGGATCCGCCGCTCGACGACATGGGCGGGCAGATCCCAGCGCACCCGGGCGTCGTCGACGGTGACCTTGGGTGCGACGCTGACGCCCTCCGCCGGTTGCGGCACCGGCGTCAGCGTGCCGTCGGCGATGCCGTCGAGCGTCCTTTCGAGCAGCTCCGCGCCCGAAATCGCAAGCCGCTCAAGCAGATCTCCCGCGGTGTCGGTCGGCCGGATCGTCTCGGTGATCACCCCGTACACCGGCCCGGAGTCCAGCGCGGGCTCGATCTTAAACGTGGTGGCTCCCGTGACGGTGTCTCCGGCGGCGATGGCGGCCTGCACCGGCGCCGCGCCCCGCCACGCGGGCAGCAGCGAGAAATGCAGGTTGATCCACCCGTGCCGGGGCACGGCGAGCAGGCTGTCGCGAAGCAGCGCGCCGTATGCGACGACCGCACACGCGTCCGGCGCCAAAGCGGCCAGCTCCGCGACGAATTCGTCGGAGTTGGGCCGCTCGGGCCGCAGCACCGGGATGCCGCTGTCCAGCGCCAACCGCGCGACCGGGGACGGCGCCGGTTTGGCCCGGCGGCCCGCGGCGGCGTCCGGCCGCGTCAGCACGGCGATCACGTCGTGGCGCGGGGATTCGATGAGCCTGCGCAGCGACGGAAGCGCGGGTTCGGGGGTGCCGGCGAAGACGATGCGCATGCCTAGCGCGGCACCTGGTAGTACTCCCGCTCCGCCACGCCGGTCAAGGGCGCGACGAACATCCACGGGATGGTGGTCAGCAGTCGGTTCAGCGTGGCGGCCGCGTCGTTGTAGTACTGCCGCGCGAACGCCAGCTTGTTCTCGGTGTCGGCGAGGTTCTCCTGCAGGTTCAAGAAGTTGTTCGACGAGTTCAGCTGCGGGTAGCTCTGCCCGAGCGCCAGCAGCGAGGCCAGCGCCGAGTCGAGTCGTTGCTCGGCGGCGCTGCGCTGCGCCACCGACTTGCCCGAGGTCGCCGACGTCAACGCCGCTCGCGCATTGGTCACGTTGTCGAGGATGCCTTTCTCATGGGTCGCAAATGTCTGCACCGTGTGCACCAGGCTCGGTATCAGCGCCGCGCGGCGGGTCAACTCCACGTCGATCCCGGACAACGCTTCGGCTACCCGGATGTCTGCCCGGCGAATCTTGTTGTAGCCGAGGACGAAGCCGATCAGCACCAGCACCGCCAGCACCAGCACGATGACCAATAGCAGGTTTACCATGATC
>NZ_PDCP01000079.1 GCF_002553505.1 Mycolicibacterium agri
ATAACTGGCAATCCAGGTGGTCCCATCACCCTGGCAAAAATCAGGTCACACTGGTCCCATCCTCATGGCAGGCGACATTCCCCGTCTCAGGTCAGGTGCGCGCGTGTCCCGTTCACCGACCACACCTCGCGGATCAGTCCATCGTCGGTGAAGTCGAAGACATCGATCCCGCCCGCAGCCACCTCACCCAACTGCATATTCCACAGCATCCGTCCATGTGCGCCGTCCACAGCCCGGGCAATCTCGGTGAACACCACCTCAGGATGCCGCTCGCGCCACCCCTTCAGGAACCGAGCGAAACTCTCCGCGCCCAGCACGTCGTCGCCCGGATTCGACCCATCTGACTCCGAGACCAGGAAATGAATCCGGAAGTCCTCACTGCAGATCTGACGCGCGATCTCGCAATCCTTGTTCCACATCTCCAACCACACCGCCAGCACCGCATCCGCGGCAGCCGAGTTTGTCTCCACTATGTTTGCGTTGTCGTTCATGGCGCCAGCGTCAGACACCGCCGCGACAACGGTATGTCGGTGTTTATGGCGCCAGATTCGAAAGCGAGTCGCGGCCGCTCGAACTAACCACCACGCGAGACGATGTACCCGCGGATCAACGTCAACAGTCGTCGGCGGCCGAACGGCTCACCGTGGCCCGGATACACCACCCTCACCGGCAGATCCGCGACCCGTTCCAACGAGTTGATGTAGTCCGCGACCACAGCGCCACGAATGTCGTCGAGAAGTTCTTCTCCCGGATCCAGGTCATACACGACATCGCCCGAAAACAGCACGCCCTCTTGCGGTTCGAAGAATGCCACGCTGCCCGGGCTGTGCCCCGGCAGATGCAGTGCCGTCAGCACCCGATCGCCGAGATCGATCGTGTCGCCGGCGCTGATCGGCCGACAGGTCTGCGGCGCACGCACCGCGTACGCGTCGACGTCGTAATCCGAAACGGGCACCGCCGTCAACATCACGTCCGGCAACGATTTGGCGTACGTCGCCGACAGACCCAGCGCCGAAACCAACGCGTCCCGGCGCAACGAACCCGGTGCGGGCGTCGACGCCATCTCGTCGACATGGGCGTAGCTCGCCCCGAACTCATGCGATCCGCCGATGTGGTCGAGGTGCGCATGGGTCAGCAGCAGATCGGGCTCGCGTTCGAACAGTTGCGGCACGCCGCTGCGCAACGGGCAGACGCCAAGACCGGCATCGACCACAACGTCTCTCGATGACCCCCTCAAATGCCAGATGTTGCAACGCAAAAAGAGGTCGACATGCGGCTCGGTGACCCGCACCAACCAGTCATCGACGCGAGTGGACTCAAACCACTGGGCCGCGACCGGAAGACTGCCCGTGGCGACTACTCCGGCCGATAGCCGAACGGCAGCAGCACGCTCTTGGCTTGCGTGTACTGCTCGATGCCCTCGGGCCCGTTCTCACGCCCGATGCCCGAGTTCTTGTAGCCGCCGAACGGCGCACCTGGATCGAACGCATACATGTTGACCGCGTAAGTGCCAGTGCGGATTTGCGACGCGATCTTCATCGCCTTGTCGTTGTCGGTCGTCCACACGCTGCCCGCGAGCCCGTACTCCGAGTCGTTGGCGATGCGCACCGCGTCCTCTTCGGTGTCATAGGGGATCACCACCAGGACCGGGCCGAAGATCTCCTCCTGCGCGATCGTCATCGAGTTGTTCACATCGGCGAAAACCGTTGGCTGAACGAACCATCCGCTGTCCAGACCCTCAGGACGGCCGCCGCCGGTGACCAGTCGCGCGCCCTCCTCGATGCCCTTCTTGATGTAGCCCTCGACGCGCTCACGCTGCTTCTCGCTGATCAGCGGGCCGATCATCGCGCTCTCGTCGTCGGGAAGCCCGACCGGCATCGCCGCGGCACCTGCCGACACCTTCTCGACGACCTCGTCGTACCGTGACCGCGGCGCCAGGATGCGGGTCTGCCCGACGCACGCCTGCCCGCTGTTCATCAACCCGGAGAACAGCAGCATCGGCAGCGTCGAGTCCAAGTCGGCGTCTTCCAGGATGATCGCCGCCGACTTGCCGCCCAGCTCCAACGAGCACGGCTTGAGCTTCTCGGCCGCGATCTTGCCGATCTCCCTGCCGACCGCGCTGCTGCCCGTGAACGTGAACTTGTCGATCTCCGGATTCGCCGTCAGCGCCCGCCCGGTCTCCGGCCCACCCGGCACCACCGAGAGCACGCCCTCGGGCAGACCGGCCTCGGCGAACATCTCGGCCATCGCGAACACCGACAGCGGCGTCTCGGCCGCGGGCTTGAGCACGACGGTGCAGCCCGCCAGCAGCGCCGGGCCCAGCTTGTTCGCCGCGAGGAAGAACGGCACGTTCCACGCCGTGACCGCGCCGACGACGCCGATCGGTTCGCGTACGACCATCGTCTCGCCGTACACGCCCTGCCGGAAGTCGCGCCACGTGAACTTGTCCGCCGCGCCGGCGTAGTACTGGAACGCCGACATCGCGGCGCCGTACTGCATCATGTCCACGATCGTCTTCGGCTGGCCCGTCTCCGCCGCCAGCAGGAACTTCAGCTCGTCGGCGCGCTCCTCCATGATCTTCACCGCGGCGCCCAGCACGGCGGCCCGCTCCTCGGGCGACATGTGCGGCCACGGTCCCTCGTCGAACGCCTTGCGGGCGGCCGCGCAGGCCGCGTCGACGTCGGCCTCACCCGCCAGCGGGACCTTGCCGACGAGCTCGCCGGTGGCCGGCGAGTGCACCTCGATGACCTCAGATGTCGCCGGTTCGGTCCACTTGCCGCCGATGAACAGCTTGTCCCACTCGGTCCTGAAAGCCGTGCTTTGCGTCATGGCCGTCACATTACCCATCGTCGAGCCAAACGAGAACCTGTTGCAATTCTGGCTTTCACCGCGGCCGCAGGACCAGCACCAGATTGCTCACCAGAAACTCCCTCAGCAGCGGGACCCTCACCATCCACCACGCCCATCGCGGGTGGTAGCGGGGGAAAGCTGCGACCAATACGCCGCTCCGCGCGCCGAACTTCAGCCCGTCGGCGACAGACACCGCGAACAGTGACGAACCGTAGTTGTTCTTTGGCGGATGGCCGTGCTTGCGGGTGTAGCGGGCCGCGGCGCGGGCGCCGCCGAGGTAGTGGGTCAGCCCCATCTCGTGGCCGCCGAACGGCCCCAGCCACACCGTGTAGGACAGCACCACCAGGCCGCCGGGCTTGGTCACCCGCAGCATCTCCTCGGCCAGCCGCCAGGGCCGCGGCACGTGCTCGGCCACGTTTGAGCTGAGGCAGATGTCCACGCTCGCGTCGGCGAAGGGCAACGCCATGCCCGATGCGCGCACGTAGGTGGCCGATCCCGTCGTCGCCGGTCCTGCGTGCATCTCCGCCGGATCGGGCTCGACGCCGATGTAGTCGAATCCGGCTTTTTGGAACGCCGTCGCGAAATAGCCTGGGCCACCGCCCACATCGAGCAGCGTGCAACCCGCGACGGGCTCGCCGCGGCTGGCCTGCCACAGGTCGCCCACCATCGCGGCGGTGTCGGCGGCCAGCGCGGTGTAGAAGCGCGCGGGGTCGGTCTGCTCGAAGCGGAACTCCGACAGCAGCCGCACCGACCGCGACAGCGTCGCACGCCGGGCGAATACCTCGCTGACTGACATCAAGGCGAACCCTACGCAGCGGCTACGCTGGCACGGATGTCCGTTCGACCTGTCCGCTCCGTGCTGCTTCTGTGCTGGCGCGATACCGGCCACCCCCAGGGCGGCGGCAGCGAAGCATATCTGCAGCGCATCGGCGCTCAGCTGGCCGCATCGGGCATCGACGTGACGCTGCGGACCGCGCGCTACGCCGGCGCCCCGCGTGACGAGGTCGTCGACGGGGTGCGAATCAACCGCGCCGGCGGGCCGTACTCGATCTACATCTGGGCGGGGCTGGCGATGGTCCTGGCGCGGATCGGGCTCGGCCCGCTGCGCAAGGTGCGCCCCGACGTGGTGATCGACACCCAGAACGGGCTGCCGTTCCTGGCCCGGCTCGCCTACGGGCGCCGCGTCGTGCTGCTCGTACACCACTGCCACCGCGAGCTGTGGCCGGTGGCGGGGCGCTGGAAGGGGCGCTTCGGCTGGTTTGTCGAGTCGCGGCTGTCGCCGTGGCTGCACCGGCGCAACCAGTACGTCACGGTGTCGCTGCCGTCGGCGCGCGACCTGACAGACCTCGGCGTCAACGCCGAGCACATCGCCGTGGTGCGCAACGGTTTGGACGAGGCGCCGCCGGACACGCTGACGCGGCCGCGCGCCGACCATCCGCGCATCGCACTGCTGTCGAGATTGGTGCCGCACAAGCAGATTGAGGACGCGCTGCACGCCCTCGCCGAGTTGCGGCCGCGGGTGCCCGGCCTTCACCTCGACGTGGTCGGCGGCGGCTGGTGGCGCGACCGCCTCGTCGAGCACGCGCGCCTGCTCGGCGTCGACGACGCCGTCACCTTCCACGGCCATGTCGACGATGTCGCCAAACACGAAGTGCTGCAACGGTGCTGGGTGCATCTGCTGCCGTCGCGCAAAGAGGGCTGGGGACTGGCTGTTATTGAGGCCGCCCAGCACGGCGTGCCGACGATCGGTTACCGATCCTCTGGTGGGCTGACCGACTCCATCGTCGACGGTGTGACGGGCCTTCTGGTCGACGACCACGCCGAATTGGTGAGCGGTCTGGAGCGTCTGCTTACTGACCATGTGCTGCGCGACCAACTCGGCGGCAAAGCCCAGGCCCGCAGCGCCGAGTTCTCCTGGCAGCAGAGCGCCGACGCGATGCACGAGGTGTTGCAGTCGCTGCTGGCGGGCCAGCGCCTCAGCGGCGTCGTCTCCCCCTGCCCCTAGGGGACCGGCTTCCCGCCGGCCATTTCGCCCAAACCGACAAACGGGCGGGAAAGTGGGAGTAAAAGCCGCCATTTCGTCGAGTTCGGTGCCGTGCGGGGGCAGATCGCCTTTGTTCGGCGGGGGCCTGCCTCGTCGCGATGGTGCCTGTCGAATACGCCAACGGAACAATCCCCCGCGCCGAGACCGACAAAATGGCGCGATCCTCTCGACCTTTCTCACCCATGTGTCGGTTTCGGCGCACCAGGGCCTAATTGCCGAACGTCACCGGAAGGGTTGCGGGACCGGTGATTCCGACCAGCGGCCGCCACTGCGTCAACCCGTCGCGGCGCAGCCTCGGCATCCGGCGCGCCATCACGGCTAACGCCGTCGCGAGCTCGCGGCGCGCCAGATTCGCGCCGAGGCAATAGTGCGCGCCGGCACCGAACGTCTGCATCGGCGGCGCGCCCTCGCGCAGGACGTCGAAGCGGTCCGGCTCGGCATAGGCCTCGGGATCGTGGTTGGCCGCCGCTGTATTGCACAGCACGAACGTGCCCTCGGGAATCAGCACATCCGCGAGTTCGACGTCCTGCGTTGCCATTCGCAGCGCACCGAACACCACGGGGCAGAACCGCATGACCTCTTCGACGGCCCCCGTCGCCAACTCCGGGCGCCGCCCCAATAGCCGCCACTGCTCGGGATAGTCGCAGAACACGTCGACCGCGGCGGCCAACTGATTACGGGTGGTGTCTGTGCCGGCCATCAACAGCCCCGCGGCCAGCATCCGCAACTCGTCGGGCGAGAGCCGGTCGCCGTCGTCTTCGGCGCGAATCAACTCCGAGATCAAGTCATCCGTCAACGACTGACGCCTTCGCGCGACCATCTCGTCGACGTAGTCGTCGAGTTCCGCCCAGGCAGAAAGGATTTCACGCTCATACTCGACGACGTTCCATGAGAACAGCTTGAAGAAGTCGTCGGCCCACGCGTCGAACAGCCGCCAATCCGCGCGGGGCGCTCCCAGCAGCGCGCAGATGATCGGCACCGGATACGGCCGCGCGATGTCGACCACCGCATCGGCGCGGCCACGGGGCCTGACCTCATCGATCAAGCCGTTGATGATCTGGACTATGAGGCCGTGCAACCGAGTGACCGACCGCGGCGTGAACGCCTTGGACACCAGCCGTCGCAGCCGCGTGTGGTCATCGCCGTTCAGCCCCAGCAGGCTGGTGCTCGCACGCTGCCACAACGGACCCGACGAAATGCCCTGCGCCTCCAGCCCCAGCCCGGGCGGGACGATGAACCGGCTGTCGCGCAGCGTGGCGCGCACCAAGTCATAACTGAGGATCTCCGGCCCGTGCGCACCCATCGCGATCGGCCCCTGCTCCAAGGCCTTGCGCAGATTGCGGTGGGCTTCGTCGGGGCTCGGCGCGTCCTCGTACTCGACGGTCGGCAGTTCGGCTTCGAAGACACTCACGACGGTCATGCGCCCCATGCTTCTGCCCGCCGAACAGGGCCGATAGCGTAGTCGACTACTTCACTGGGCGCCGCGCCCGCGCAACCACCATTCCCGCCAGGCCGCCGGCCAACATCGCCACCCACACCCAGTGCACCGTCAGCATCAACCCGCGGTGCGCCGCCGCCGGGTAGTCGCCGCCGATCCGGGTCAACGACAGGTCGTCACCGGACTGCACCAGCAGCCACCCCACGCCGGCGCGGGCCAGCTCGTGCGGGTCAGCACCCGCGGTCAGCAGGCCCTCGACCGAGCGCGCCCGACCTCCCTCGCCGGGCACCAGCCGGCCGGAGATCACCAGGTCCCCGGTGGTCAGCACCTCGGCGCGCACCCACCGCGGCAACGGGTCGAGCACCGGAGCGTCGCCCGCCCACGGGAAGTGGCGCATGCTGCCCGTCGGCAACACCGCGACCGGGCGCGGGTCGGCGTTGATCGCCGCCGCGGCGGCCGCCCAGCCCGGCGGATAGTGCACCGCGACGACCTTCCCCCCTACGCCCCACGCCAAATCGGGCAGCGTCGCGATCAACGCCAGGCTGCACACCGTCGCCGTCACGAACGCAGGCAGCCACCGCCGCAGCGTCACCACCGCGGCCGCGGCGGCCACGGTGTAGCCGGGCACCGCCAGCGCCACCCACTTTTGCCCGTCGCGCACCACGCCGATGCCGGGAAACGCCCGAACCGCCGATTCGACCACGGCCAGCCCGGGAGCCGTCGCCATCGCCGCGGGCACCACGACGGCGACCACCGCAAGAACAAGCAGCGGCACCGCCAGCGGCCGCCGCATCGCGACCGGCACACCCACCGCCACCACACCCAGCAGGACCACGGCCGCAACGACCACGAAAAGCGTTGTGCGCGAGGCTGGTACGGCCTCGCCGTTCCAGATGCCGCCCAGGCTGGCCAGGCTGCCCAGCGTGCCGAGGCCCGGTTCGGCGCGCGCCGCGAACGCACGTACCCCCTCGGCCTGCGACGACGACAACGACTGCGAGACACCGGCGGCCACCAGCCACGGCAACGCCGCCACCACCGCCAGCCCCAGCGCAATCCCAGCGCACACCCCGCGTGGCCGTCCGGAACCCGGCGTTACCGAACACACCACCGCCACCGTCGCCGCCAACATCAGGCCCGTGGGCGTCAGCCCAGCCAGCGCCGTCCAGAGCGCCAGCGCGCACACCCGCGGCCACAGCGGTGCGTCACCAACCAAACGCAGCTGCAACACCGTCGCG
The DNA here is from genome assembly GCF_002553505.1 of Mycolicibacterium agri. Lineage (GTDB taxonomy): Bacteria > Actinomycetota > Actinomycetes > Mycobacteriales > Mycobacteriaceae > Mycobacterium > Mycobacterium agri. The sequence continues at coordinate 7,568 of NZ_PDCP01000079.1, forward strand.
GCCACCCACGGCAGGCATCCGTAACCCACCAGCAGGCTCCAGTGCCCCTGCAGCAGGCGTTCGGCGACATAGGGATTCCAGATCGCCAGCGTCGCCGCGACGAACTGCCCGGGCATACCCGCGTCCGGCACCACCACGGCGGCCAGCCGCGCACATCCCCACCCGGCCAGCCACAGCCCCGCCACCAACAACGCCTTCACGACGATGCCGCCGTCGACGACCTGCGACACCACCGCCACCGCGAAGTCCTGCGGCAGCGCCCGCGGCGCGGCGTCCGAAAGCCCCAACGCGGCATCCGACAAATACGACCGCGGCGTCGACACCGCATCGCGCAGCAGCAGATACCCCGGCGCCAACAGCGGAGCGATCACCAAAACAGCGAGTGCCAGCGCATAGGCCGGCACCGCCAGTCGTAGAAAGTAGCGCTCGATCAGACCGGTCTGTCGGGCGGCCGTCCTGGCCGCTGAGCCGGTAGCTTCTCGGTCTTGGCTTCGGCGCCGGGCACCTTGATGCCCTGGGTGTCGAAGAACCCGTGGTCGGCCTCGTCGAGGCCCGGGTCGATCAGGGCGGATTCGGCACGCAGGCTGAACGACCCCAGCAGCGCGCCGCCGACCAGCGCCACCAGACCGACCGCGGTGAAGGTGATCGGCAGGATGCGCCCCCACAGCCCGATCCGGTCGCGCTCCGAGCGGGCCGAGGCCACCTGCGACTCCACCGTCTGCTCATTGGAGGTGACGGTGTAGTCGACGAACGTCACCTCCGGCTTGAGGGCCTCGCGCGCGTAGTAGTGGTTCGCGTGCTCCTCGGTCTTGACGATCGTGCCCGACACCGGATCGACCCAGAACGTGCGCTGCGCCGCGTAGTAGCGCGTCATCGTGATCTGCTCGTCGGGATCGCCCGGCAGACCCCACATCGCCGCCCGCGCGGTCACCTGGCTGTCCTCGTCGTCGTCGTACAGCGAGGCGTACTTGACCGGCTCGACCAGTTTGCCGTCGGCGTCGTAGCCGATGTTCTGGGTGAATCGGTAGGTCGTCAGGCCGTTGACGTCTTCCTCGCCGTCGTAGTTGGCGTCGAACGCCTTCTGCGCGATCGGGTCGAACACCGGATAGGTCTGCTTCTCGGTGTTGAACGGGAAGCGGTAGGCCAGGCCCTCGTGCGGTAGCGCGATGTTCGTCGGCGGCTGGTCGTCTTCGATCGTGCGCGGCTTCTGCACGGCGCCGCCGGGATTGCTCTCGCTGGACACGGCTTCGGCGGTCTTGCGGTCGACGGTGACGGTGTCGACGATCGCCAGCAGCAGCCCGTTGTCCTGCTGCTTGTCGGTGCGGCGCAGCGTCGTGCCGACCTGCAGGGTGACGACGTCGGCGTTGGACGGGGTCTCGACGCTGATCTGTTGCTGCTGAGTCAGTGGGACGTTCTTGTTGATCTCGAACCGCTCGCCGGCCAGCGACGCCGGATCGAATGCGGTGCCGGTGCCGTCGCTGACCAAAGTGGCGTCCAGGTCCAACGGGATCTTGGTGATCTTGCTCTTGGTGTAGGTCGTCAAGAGCAGCGCAGCAATCAACAGGGCTGCGCCCAGCCCCATGATCCCGCACGCTGCGATACGCAACGCCACTGCGCGGTTCAAACCGTTCCTCCCTGGCTCAACGTCGTCGGCCCTGCCGGCGTCGTCGGTTAGGCGACCCCAATGGCTAGCGACCCTAACAGCACAAACTAAGGCGCTCACTTACTGCAACTACTTCCGGCAACTCCGTACCCATCCTGGTGTACGGCACACTGGTCGCCGTGGCCGAGTCCGTCGAGCAATCCCAGGGCGTCGGGGGCACCCGTGGGTTCCTGCCGCCCGTCGAGGGCATGCGCGCGTGCGCAGCCGTCGGAGTGGTGATCACCCACGTCGCCTTCCAGACCGGCAACAGCGGCGGCGTGACCGGACGCCTGTTCGGCCGCTTCGACCTGGCCGTGGCGGTGTTCTTCGCGCTGTCGGGCTTCCTGTTGTGGCGCGGCCATGCCGCCGCGGCCCGTGGGCTGCGGCCCATCCCGCCGACCGGGCACTACCTGCGCTCCCGCTTCGTCCGCATCATGCCCGCCTACCTGGTGGCGGTCGTCGTGATCCTCGCTCTGTTGCCGGACGCGAAGGCTGACCTGACGGTCTGGCTGGCCAACCTGACTCTCACCCAGATCTATGTGCCGCTGACGCTGACCGCGGGGCTGACCCAGATGTGGAGCCTGGCCGTCGAGGTGAGCTTCTATGTGGCGCTGCCCGTCATCGCGCTGCTGGTGCGACGGGTCGGCGTGCGGGCGCGCATCCCGGTGCTGGCCGCCGCCGGTGTGGCCAGCCTCGGCTGGGCGCTGATCCCGATCCACACGCCCGTCGGCGTCAGCTCGCTGAACTGGCCGCCGGCGTTCCTGTCGTGGTTCGTCGCGGGCATGCTGCTGGCCGAGCTGACGGTGACGCCGGTGTCGTGGCCGCACCGGTTGGCGCGGCGCCGATTCTTGATGGCGGTCATCGCGGTGGCGGCGTTCCTTGTCGCGGCCTCGCCGCTGGCCGGGCCCGAGGGGCTGACGCCGGGCACTTCGCAGCAGTTCATCGTCAAGGTCGCGATGGGCGCGGTGGTGGCCGGCGCGCTGTTGGCGCCGCTGGTGCTCGACGCGCCCGACACCCCGCACCGGTTCCTCGGCAGCCCGGTGATGGTGACGCTGGGACGGTGGTCCTACGGCCTGTTCATCTGGCACCTGGCCGCGCTGTGGATGGTGTTCCCCATCATCGGCGAGTTCGCCTTCAACGGGCACATGCCGGTCGTGCTGGTGCTGACGGTGGTGATCGGCTTCGCGATCGCGGCGGTCAGCTACTCGTTGATCGAGTCGCCGTGCCGAGTGGCGTTGCGGCGCTGGGAGTATCGCCGCAGCAGCCCTTCGTCGCCCGCGCCGCCGCTGGACAGCGCGGTTGAGCGCGTCGCCGCGGGGTAGGCACTCCTGATGCCGGGTTGGCTCGCTGCGGGATGTTGGGGACTTGTTGCCGGCGCCGCACTGGTGGTGGGGGCGCTTGTCGCGTGGACCGTACGGGTGCCCGCGAAAGTCGTCGCGTCAGTCATGGCGTTCGGTGCGGGTGTGCTGATCTCGGCGCTGGCCTTCGACTTGGTCGACGAAGCCGAACAAAGCGGCGGCCTGCTCGCCGTCACGCTCGGTTTTCTGGGCGGCGCAGTGGCCTACGTTTCAGCGAACGCGGTGTTGTCTCGGTACGGTGCGCAACATCGCAAACGTTCGCGTGATCGTCAACCGACCGAGGAAGAAGCCAACGGCAGCGGCGCCGCGATCGCCGTCGGCGCCCTACTTGACGGTGTACCGGAGTCCGTGGTGCTGGGCGTGTCATTGCTCAGCGGCCAAGGTGTCGGCGTCGCGATGCTGGCCGCGGTCTTCATTTCCAATCTGCCCGAAGGGCTTTCCAGCGCCGCGGGCATGAAGCAGGCCAACCGCAGCGCCCGCTACGTGTTCGGGGTGTGGGTCGGTATCGCGGTGATCAGCGGCGTGGCCGCCATGCTGGGATATCTCTTGTTGGACGGCGCATCCCCGTTCGTCATCGCCGTGATCACCGCCATCGCCGCGGGAGCGATTCTCGCCATGATCGCCGACACGATGGTGCCGGAAGCCTTCTCCGAGACCCATGTGCTCACCGGGCTGATCACGACGCTCGGGTTCCTGACCGCTTTCGCGATCGAGCGATTGGGGTGATCGTCAGGACCGAACCCGCGCCAGGCGCGCGATGACCTGCTCGCGCACGGCGGATCGGCGCGCCTTGCCCGCGTCGTCGCGCAGTGGGGTGTCGGTGAATTCCACCGCGCGCGGCACCTTGTAGCCCGCGATCCGTTCGGCCAGAAAGTCCTTGACGGCCGCCGCGTCGAGCCCGTCGGCCTGGACGATCGCATACGGCACCTGGCCGAGGTCGTCGTCGGGTACGCCAACTACCAAGCAGGACAACACATTCGGATGGGCGCTTAGCGCCGACTCGATCTCGGCGGGATACACGTTGCGGCCGCCGACGGTGAACATGTCCACCCGCCGATCGTTGAGGTACAGAAAACCGTCCTTGTCGAAATAGCCGAGGTCGCCGAGCGAATCCCAGCCGTCGCGGCTCTTGGCCGTCGACCCGACGTAGCGGTAGGTCGGCGCGCTGCCCGGCGACGGGCGCATGTAGATCTCGCCGCTGACCCCCGGCGGGCACTCGTTGCCGTCGTCGTCGAGCACCTTCATCTCCCCGGCGACGACCACACCCACCGAGCCGGGATGGGTCAGCCACTGCTCACCCGAGATGAAGGTCAGCGCCTGAAGTTCGGTGCCGCCGTACAGTTCCCACACGACCTCGGGCCCCAGCAGGTCGATCCAGGCGCGCTTGATCGCGGGCGGGCACGGCGCGGCCAGATGCCAGAACCGCCGGATCGACGACAGGTCATAGGCATCCGGATTGGCCCGGTACACCGGCAGCAGCCGCTGCATGATCGTCGGCACGGTGGCCAGGAACGTCACGCGGTGTTGCGTCACGAGGCTCAAGAAGTCATGCGGCTCGAACCGCGGCATCAGCACCAGATGGTGGCCCTGCACCAGGCCGATGGCGAACGTGGTGAAACCGGTGTTGTGCGACAACGGCACCGACATCAGGTTGACGTCACCGGGCTGGGCGCCCAGCGGATAGCCCGCCCGTGCCGGGAACCGGCTGTCGCCGCCCGCCTCGATCAACTTCGGCCTGCCGGTGCTGCCGCCGGAGGCCATCACCTTCCACACCGGCGACACCGCCTCCGGCAGCGGGGCATCCGACACCGCCGGGTCGAGCGTGAAATCGCTTGGCAAAGAGGGGGTTTGCCCGCGTGGGTCGTCGCGGCCCACGATCAGCGCCTGAGGGTGCAGGTTGAGCAGGGCCTCGAGTTCGGCATCGGGCAGCCGCGCTGACAACGGCTGCGGCGTCGCGCCCAGCTTCCACGCCGCCACCACCGCCTGCGCCCACTCGACCGAGTTGGGCAGCACGATCGTCACGTAGTCGCCGACGCCGACGCCGCGTTCGGCGAATACGCGGGCAAGCCGGTTCGTCGACGCGTCGAACTCGCGCCGGGTCAGGGTCCGCCCGTTGCAGGTGACCGCGGGAGCGTCGGGATCCTCAGCAGCCAGCCGCGACACCTGTGTCCCGATCGGCGGAGTCGCCTCCGACATGTCAGTAACCGCCTTGCTTTTCGAAGATCATGCGCGGGTTGTCCACCAGCATGGCGTGAATCTGCTCGTCGGTCACGCCGCGCTGCTTGAGCGCAGGCAGCACATCGTTGTGGATGTGCAGGTAGTGCCAGTTCGGCATGGCGGCTGGCACCAGCCCTTCCGGCAGCCAGTCCATGAAGCACGAGGCGTCGTGCGAGAGCACCATCTTGTCGGCGTGCCCGCGTTCGCACATCGTGGCCACGGTCGCGACCCGCTGCTCGGTGTCGAGGAAAGTGTCCAGCCCGAAGCGGTCCATGCCGATGTAGGAGCCGTTGCCGATGATCTCTTCGAGGTAGTCGATGTCGGTGGTGTCGCCGCAATGGCCGATCACCACGCGGGTCAGGTCGACGCCTTCCTCGGCGAAGATTCGCTGCTGCTCGAGCCCCGGCGGGCGGGGGCGTGCGTATGCGTCGAGATCGGCACGCCGGTCTGGCGGTGCGCCTGTGCGACGGCCCGCAGCACCCGCTCGACGCCGGGCGTGACGCCGGGCTCGTCGGTGGCGCACTTGAGGATCGCCGCCTTGATGCCGGTGCCTGCGATGCCTTCGGTGATGTCGGCGACGAACATCTCGGTCATGATCTCCGGGCCGTCCAGCAGCGTGCCGGGCCCCCTGAAGTGGAAATGCATCGGCACGTCGTTGTAGGTGTACATGCCCGTCGCGACGACGATGTTGATGTCGGTGGCCGCGGCGATGCGCGCAATGCGGGGGATGTAGCGCCCCAGCCCGATCACCGTCAGGTCCACGATGCTGTCCACACCGCGCGACTTGAGCTCGTTGAGCCGGCTGATCGCGTCGGCCTCTCGCTCGGCTTCGTCGCCCCAGATCTGCGGGATAGTTGTCGAGGATCTCGGGCGATGTCACGAAGACATGTTCGTGCATCAGCGTTACGCCGAGGTCGCCGGTGTCGATGACTCCCCGCGCGGTATTCAGTTGCGGCACGCCGCCGATGCTACCCACGCCACCCCGCCGCCCAACGTGCAGATTCTGTGAAAAAACTGGCCGATTTTCGCAGAGGTTTCACGCTCGCGACGGGCTGTCGCCGGGCGACGGGCCGTCGCCGGGCGAAGGGCTGTCGCCGGGCGAACCGCTGTCGCCGAGCGCGGCGGCCGCAGCCACCGCCGCCACCGAGATCAGCGCGAGCAGCTGCACCCCGGCGGAATGCCCGACGTAGCCGTCCACCGACCGCCACGGGTTCTGCGACAACACCGCACCAGCGAGGATCAGCCCACCCGCAGCCGAGCCGACGGTGACCGCCTCGCCCAACCTGGCCCGGTTGCGCAGCGCATATCCCACGCCCAGCGCCGCGCCCACCACGACGACACCGGCCACCCCGGAGACGAAGAAGCCGACGGCCAGCACGCCGAGCCCCGCCACGAGGGCGCCTGGTCGCCAGGGCCGCGCCGGCTCGGCAAGCGGGGGCGGCCGTCGCGCGGGCACGAGCGCCAACAGCAGCAGGATCGGCAGCAGCGCGAGCCCGGTCATGATGCCCGCGCGGTAGATCGCATTGGACGGGAACGACAACGTGATGGTGCCCGACGTGCCCGGCGGGACGACCCAGCCCTGCTGCCAACCGTTGACGGTCACCGGGGTCAACTGGGTGCCGTCTTCGGTGCGTGCGGTCCAACCGGGGTTGATGCTCTCGGGCACGACGAGCACGCGCGACGCCTGCGACGCGGGCACGTTCAGTTGGCGGTGGTCGGCGCTCCACGCCGTCGGTTGCACCGGAGTCCTTGGCGCACTGGGCAATTGGCGACCGAGCGGTCCGACCAGTTGCACACCGTCGACGACGAACGCCGCGCCGGGACTGATCAGCAGTTCCTGCTCACCCGCGGGCAGTTCGATGGGCGCGTGACAGGGTTTGGCCGCGATGGGGTCGCCGTCCAACAGCGCGCCGACCGTGGTGTCGATCGACGTCTGGACGAACTGTCCCGCGACGGCGATGATCGGCCCTCGCCCGCACGGCAGCGTCACCGCTCGCGACCGGTTGCGTTCCGCGTCGGCGGCGGCAATCGGGCGTCCCTGCCGGTCGATCGCGGTGACCTCGGCCAGGCCAGGCGGCTTGAGCTGGTCGAAACCCAGTGCGGTGCGGTCGATCACGTCGTCCCAGTCGAGGATGGACAGCTTGATGGTGTCGGTGGTGCGGGGCCGCAGCCGAAGCGTCTGCGCGCCCGCGTCTCCGGACAGCGAGCGCACCTGCGGCCCGTCGCCGAGATCGATCGCCACCAGCCGCGGATGCGCGGGCAGCGTCGACGAACTCGGCGTCACCTGCAGCGCGCTGACCTCGGTGGGGCTGGGCAGCGTCAACGCCAGGTTCGGCGGGGTGCGGTGTTGCACGACGCGCTGCGGCGCCGTCCACGACGTGCGCGGGTCGCCGTCGGTGGCCGCATAGGCCGACCCGAGCACGTCGATCGGATCCGAATCACCGGTCGCCCGTGTGGTATTCGGCTGACGGATCAGGTCGGCCAGATTCGGGCCCTGCCGCGGACGCACCCAGACATGAGGCGTCACCGAAACCGGGTCGGGGACTGTCAGTGTGCGGCTGAGGTTCACCGGTTCCTCCGGTGACAGCGCCATCGCCGCGGCGCAGTGCACGCCGTCGGGTCCCTCCGCGCAGCCGGACCGGCCCAGCAGCTCGCTACCCAGATCCCACTGCGCCACAGCGGAATTCGCGGGCGGTCCGGGCACCTTCACGGTGTGGCGGATCTCGATCGGATGCGCGAAGCCCGACGCGTCGTACTGCGTGACGGTGAAATCGGTGATGCCGAACTGCACGCCGGGTGAGCCGTCGTCGGTGCCGACCGCGGTGATCCGCACCCACGGGGTTTCACCGTAGGGCAGCGCCGCGGTGATCGGCTTGCCCGCCTCATCGAAACGCAGTGTGCTGCTGCCGTTGACGGTGGAGATCTCGATCCTGCGCACCTGCGCGCCCACAGCCGTCGCGCTGGGGGTGATGGTGATGGTGGCGTTGGTGACGGGATGGTCGAAATCGACCTGCAGCCACTGCCCGACGGCGGACTGCAGCGCGTTGGACACCCACGCCGTCGACGAGTCGCTGTCGATGGCCGCGGTCGGCGCGGTCGCGGGCGCCACGTTCGGCAGGGCGGTGGAGTCGGCCGCCGAACTGGACACGGTGATGCGCCCGCCGTTCCATTCGCCGTACACGGTGCGGGTGTCGCCTGCGGGATAGTCGGGCACCCGGTTGAAGGTGTGCCTGGCGTCGCCCTGCGCGCGGATCGCCGAGGAGTGGTCGTCGACGCGGCCGTAGTCAGTCTCGCGGGACAGCGGCGTGTCGGTGACGGTGACGGCGTCGGCGGGTAGCCCGGCGCGCTGCGCGTCGGCTGCCAACAGCGTTGGCCCCAAAGGCGGTTGGCCGAGCAGGCGTCGGCGCTCGTCGAGACGCAGCAGCGCTTCGGGTCCACCGTCGATGCGGGCCATCGCGTCGGTGTCGGTCAGATACGGCAGGCCAGGCTCGGCGTCGGAGGCCACCCGGTAGATCTCCACCGCAGGGTATTTCGGCCGCAGCCCGCTGTCGGTGATGAACCCCGCCAGCGTCCCGGGCCCGACCTCTTCACCGAACTCGGCTTCCTTCGTCAGGCCCGGCGAGCCGTCGATGGCGCGGTGCACCAGCACTGGCCGCGCCGACCGCGACGTCTCGGGATCCAGGTCGTTACGCACGACCACATACGAAATACCTTGCCGTGCAAGGGTATCGGCAAGCCCGGCGGAGGGACGGCCGGCAGCCAGCAGTCGTTGCACCGAATCCAAAGCGCGGATCGTCTGCGGCGGGGTCAGCGGGATCGAGTCGCGCACACCCCACGGGCTGTTGCCGAGCACCTGAAGCGGCTCGTCGTGGCTGCTGCCCCACACCTGGGTGGCGAACGGTGCGCCCGGCACGACGAGCACCCGGCCCGGCGGCGAGCCGGTGTTGTGTTCGTCCAGCCAGTCGGCGGTCTGATGCCAATACGGCGGGATGGCGTCGAACGTGCCTGGCGGCGTCAACCGGCCCGTCCACGCCAACGACGTCGCCGCCGTCAGCGCCACCAGCACCACGACGCCCACCGCGACCCGCTTGTCGTTCTCGGGATGGGCGAACGCGTGCACCCAATCGCGGCGGGGCGCGCTTCCCGGCAGCGGTATCCGGCCGAGCAGATGGGCCAGCCCGAGCACCAGCGGCAGCCGGATCACCGGTTCGAGCTTGTGCACATTGCGCAGCGGAGTCCCCGCCGCGTCCAGAAACGCCTGAACCTCGTGCGCCACCGGCGATCCCAGCCCACCGGCGTATCCGGCCGCCAGCAGTGCGATGCCGACCAGCAGCATCGTCACCAGCCGCCCGCGCGCGGGCATCATGCGCATCGCCAGGCCCGCCAGCCCGGCCGCCGCGACCAGCGCAGTGGCCAGCACCGCGACCGTGCCGGTCACCAGCGATGCACCCGCGGTGGCGTTGGGCGCCACGTACGGCGTCCAGCTGTCGGTGCCGCGCAGCACCTCGGTGAGCGACGCCCATTGCGTTGTCACGCCGGAGGATTCGATGAAGTCGAGGAACGGCGGGCTGATCCGGCCGAGCATGATCAGCGCGACCACCCACCACGTGATCGCCAGCACCGAGCACAACGCCCACCAGGCGGTGAACCTCAGCCACACGCGGTTCGGTCGGTGACAGGCCCACCAGATCAGCGCGGGCAGACAGCCCGTCAGCGTCGCTACCGCGTTGACCGCGCCCATCAGGGCCAGCGCCAGCGCCGACCGCGCCGCGAGCAGACGCAAAGAACTGCCGCCCCCACCGCGCAGCGCCAGCACCACCGGCAGCAGCACCCAGGGCGCGAGCATCATCGGCAGCGTCTCCGACGAGATCGCGCCGATCGTCGTGAGCACCCGCGGCGACAGCGCGAACGCGGCCGCAGCGATCACCCGCGAACCCGGCGAGCCGACGCCGAGCGCCTCGGCCAGCCGCAGCAGGCCCCAGAAGCCGACCGTGAGCAGCAGCGCCCACCACAACCGCTGCGTCACCCAGCCGGGCAGTCCCACGGTGTCGCCGAGCAGGAAGAAGGCGCCGTGCGGGAGCAGATAGCCGTAGGCCTGGTTCTGCGCCTGGCCGAACGGCAACTCGCTGTTCCACAGGTTCAGCGCGCGGGTCAAAAACCGCAGCGGGTTGGCGGTCAGGTCGAGCTTGGTGTCCGGCGAGATCTTGCCCGGCGACTGCGCGAAGGCCAGCAGCAGCGACACGGCCGCGACCAGCCACAGCCAACGGCGACCAAGGGCAGTGGGCGCCGGGGAGTGGGTAGCGGTCGGGCGGCTAGCTACGGTCGCCGTACTCGACACGGTTCAGCACGGCCGACGCCGGATCGCCTGCCTGCACTGGCGGCTTGGTGTCCTGCTGCACCATCAACGTCACACCGAAGATAGCGGCCGCACCGAGCAAAAGGCCGACCACGATGCTGGCCGCAGCGGGCACCAGGAATCGGTCCATGCGGGCCAACGTAGCATGCGGCCATGCCTTTGCCCCGTGCACTCAGTGCCGTTGCGGCCCTGACCGGCCTGTTGGTGGCCTGTTCGCCCGCGGCGGAAAAGCCGGCCGCCTCGTCCGAACCCAGCCCGACGAACACGTCGCTGGACCGGCCCGCCGCCCCCGTTCAGCCTGCCTGTGGCGACGTGCTGCAGATGAGTAACCGCGACAAGCTGGCGCAGCTGCTGATGGTCGGCGTGACCGGCGCCGACGACGCCCGCGCGGTGGTGGAGAACCACCACGTCGGCGGCATCATGATCGGCAGCTGGACCGACCTGTCGATCATGGGGCAGCCGCTGGCCGACATCAAAGACGCCGCCGGCCCGCTGCCGCTGGCCGTCAGCGTCGACGAGGAGGGCGGACGGGTCTCCCGGCTGTCCGGTCTGATCGGCGAGCAACCGTCGCCGCGGGTGCTGGCCCAAACCAAGACGCCCGAGGAGGTTCGCGGCATCGCGTTCCAGCGCGGCCAGGCCATGCACGGGCTGGGCGTCACCATCGACTTCGCGCCGGTCGTGGACGTCACGACGGAGTCCGACGAGGAGGTCATCGGCGACCGCTCGTTCGGGTCGGACCCCGCCAAGGTGACCGAGTTCGCAGGCGCCTACGCGCAGGGTCTGCGCGACGCGGGCGTGCTGCCGGTGCTCAAGCACTTCCCCGGGCACGGCCACGCGTCGGGCGACTCACACGAGGGTGGCGTCGTCACCCCGCCGTTGCCCGAGCTGGAGGCCAACGACCTGGTGCCCTACCGCACGCTGACCACCCAGGGTGCGGTGGCCGTCATGGTCGGCCACATGCAGGTGCCCGGGTTGACCGGCAACGATCCGGCCAGCCTCAGCGGCCCCGCCTACGGGTTGCTGCGCTCGGGCGGCTACGGCGGCCCCGGCTTCGGCGGCGTGGTGTTCTCCGACGACCTGTCCAGCATGGGCGCGATCAACCAGCGCTACAGCGTTCCCGACGCGGCGCTTCGGGCGATTCAGGCCGGCGCCGACGTGGCGCTGTGGGTGACCACCGACGAGGTGCCCGCCGTGCTGGACCGCCTTGAGCAGGCGCTGGCCGCGGGCGAGCTGACGATGCCGCGGGTCGACGAGTCGGTGCTGCGGTTGGCCAACCTCAAGGGGCAGAACCCGCGCTGCTGACCGCGCGGACTTCAGAGCGAATACACGCGTGCGGCGTTGCGCGCACCGATCATGTCGACGATCGCGATCGCGTCCTGCTCGCCGCACTCGCCGGTGCGCACCCACTCGCCGAGGACGAGACCCATGGCGCGCCGCCACAGCACGGCGCCGAGCAGATGCAGCTCGGGCGGACCGAACGCGTCCGACGAGTACAGCTGCTTGGCGAACGGTGCCGTGTCGAGGGCCTCGCCGACCAGCGCGGTCGACCGGCTGCCGAGATAGTTGATGGCAAGGCCCACATCGAAATTCACGTGATCGAACGCCTGCGCCAGATAGCCGGCCTGGCGGTGGAACGGGTAGCAGTGCAGCAGCAGCACCGGAACCGGGGCCATGGTGCGCAGCAGCGGCAGCAGCAACAGCGGATCGGTGCGGTGCAGGTCGAGGTCACGGTCGCCGAATCCCACGTGCACCTGGATCGGTAAGCCGTGCTCGGCCGCCTCGTGCACACCGAATGCGATCAGCACGGGGTCGTCGACGCGCAGCGCGCCGCCCTGTGCGGCGAGCGCGCGGGCGTGCTCGACCACCGCCGCGTCGGTGGGCCGCGACCAGTCGATGTCGAAGCCGACGCGATACGCCGCGATCGTCTTGGTGCCGACGATGTTCGGCGCGTCCACCGCCTGCTGCAGCGCGGTGCGGAAAGCAGCGGGGAAGTCGTCGGGCGTGGTGCCGGACTCGAGCAGGTCCTCGGTGAGCCGCTCCAACCGCAGGATCTCCGACGCCGGGCTGCCGCTGAGTTCGGCGAGTTGGTCCGGCGTGGTGAGCAGGTCGCCCTTGAATCCGGTGTCGATGACCCAGCGCGACACGCCTGCAGGCGCGAGCATCGCAATGGTCAGCTCGTCGGGTCCGAGCTCGCTGCGCCGCGCCCAGTAGTCGTCGGCGGGCGCGTGCGGCGGCAGTCCTAAAACCGGTGCGCACCAACGCCGTATCGCCAGACCGAGCGGCGAGTCGAACATCGTCATGAAGTCGGACACGGGGTCGGTGGAGCCCTCGTTGATGGACGCCTCGAACGTGGCCCTGTCGACGGGTTTGTTGAACGCACCGTGCACGTGGTGGTCGACGAGACGGACGGTGCGGAGGTGATCGGCCAGCGCGCCGGGAACACGATCCGCCACACCCGCGAAGACGTCTGTGACGTCACCACCCGGCATACCGGGCCACCTCCTGCGCGTCGACCTTGCCCGCGGCCGCGTCGGCGATGGCCTCGCCCAGAATCGCCGCGGCTCGTTCGGCCTCCTGTTCGGTCAGCACGAGCGGCGGGGTGATCTCCAAGACATTGCCGCCGACGTAGTAGACAACCGCGCCCAACTCCCATGCACGGTAGACCACCTGCGCGGCCAGCCGCGGATCCCGGTCGCCGGTGTGCGGATCAACCAGCTCGAGACCGATCGCCAGGCCGCGCCCGCGTACCTCGCCGATGCGGTCGGCGCCGGGGGAGCCGGCCAATGCCTTGAGCGCATCCCGCAGCGCGGCACCGACTTTGGCGGCGTTGTCGACCAACCCCTCCTTGACGATGGTGGCCAGCACGGCCCGACCCGCCGCCGTGCACACCGGGTTGCCCGCGGTGGTCAACAGCGCGGCCGCGGGGGGCTGGTCGAGGATTTCGGCGGGCCCCACCGCCGCAGACAGCGGCAGACCGCCGCCGAGCACCTTCCCGAAGGTGACGATCTCGGGCACCACGCCGTCGTGTTCGAACGCATGCATGGTGCCCGGACGCGCCAGCCCCATCTTGACCTCGTCGCAGATCATCGGGACGCCGTGGGCGCGGCAGCGCTCGTGCAACCGCGCGAGGAAGCCGTCCGGCGGAACCACCAACCCGCCGTCGGACAGGATCGGTTCGACGATCAGCGCTGCGACGGACCCGGTCGCCAAGTGCTTCTCGGCCAGGTCGAGGCAAGCGGCGACGTCCGCGTCGATGCCATCACCCGACGGCCGAAAGGGGTTGGGATACGGCAGGAACACCGCATCGGCGTCCGGTGTGACGCCTGCGTCGACGTGCACCCCTGAGACGCCCATCGCGACACCGACTCCGCCGTGGTAGCTGTGCTCGAACGCCAGCACCGTGCGCTTCCCGGTCGCATGCCTGCACGCGCGCAGCGCGACGTCGTTGGCATCGGATCCGGCGTGTCCCAGATACACTCGCCGCTCACCGCTACCCGGTACGAGCGCCAGCAGGTCCTCGGCCAGGCCCACCGAGTCGGGATGCACGGCCGACAGGCCGCCCGCCCCGGGTGCCGACCGGATGGCCCGGCTCACTGCCTCGGCGACGGCCGGGTGCCCGTGCCCCAGCCCGCTGGCCGTCCAGGTAGCCGAGAGGTCGAGCAGTTCCCGACCGTCGGGCGTGACGAGTGTGCAGCCGTGCCCGGACACCACCTCCAGCGGGAAGAACCGGAGCTTCTCGATGCCCGCGATCGCGGCTTCGTCGCGCGCGTAAAGCGGGGTCACGCTTTGAGATTCAGCTCGGTCGACAGCGATTCACCGACCCGCTTGGCGATACCGGATGCGGCGAGCGCGATGATCAACCCGACGAGGCACCAGTACAGGCCGAGCAGCGGTGCGGCCGACCATGACTCAGCGTCCTTCACGTTGAACCACAGCACGACGACGATCACCACGGCCCCGAGCAGCGGCAGCAGCAGACCTGCGGCCTTGCCCCTGCCGCCGTGCACGTGCAGGAACTTCGGCGACCCGACGAACCACGCGGCCGCTATCTCCACCAGCAGATAGCAGACCATGAGGCAGGCCGATCCGGCGACGGCGAACAGGAAGTAGGTGTCGATGGCGTCGTTGCCGGTGCCCATGTCCGGCCAGCCGATCGCGTCGCAGATCATGTTGATCACCAGCGCCGCGATGACCACCAGCCAGGTGGCGCGGCGAGGACCGCCGGTGGCGGGGTGAATGTGCGCCAACGCTTTCGGCCCGAAGCCGTCGCGCGCGAACGCGTACAGCATGCGGCCCGAGGTGGCCGATGTGGCGAGATGGCAGCCGAACGCCGAGACGACGGCGGTGAAGATGATCACGAGGCCGAACCACTGCCCGATGTAGGTGCCGCCGAGGTCGCCGAGGGTGTTGCCGGAACTCTGGAACGCGTCGAGGCCGGCCTGATCGGTGCCGAATCCGGTGACCTGAGCGAACATTACGACCACGAACAGCGCACCGGTCAGCAGCAGGGTGCCCGCGAGCGCACGCGGAATGTTGCGCTCCGGGTTATCGGTCTCCTCGCCCATCGATGCGCAGGCCTCGAATCCGGCCCAGGACAAGAACGCCGCGACCACACCGGCGAGCACCGCGGAGGGAGAGACGTCGCTGCCGGAGAAGGAGAACACCGAGAAGTCGATGCCGGTGCTGGGGGCACCGCCTTTGCCGAAGATCACCGCGACCAGAACGAGCATGGCCAGGATGCCGATGCCCTCGATCGCCAGGAGGATCTTGGCGAGCAGTTCGATGTCTCGGCCGGAGAGCAGGAACGAGATGACGGCCGCGATCACGACGATCACCAACCATGGTGGCTGGTAGGGGTTTTCGCTGTTCGGCTGCAGCTCAGCGATGAACGCGTTGGTGAAGGCGGCCGTCAAGGCGAGGGTGCCGGTGGAAAACGCCCAGTAGGCGCCGAGCATCGCGAACCCCGCGAAGAAACCCGTCCGCGGCCCGATGGTGCCACCCACCAGACCGTAGGACGACCCGGCGTGGTTGAGGTGGCGCGTCAGCCGAACAAAGCTGTAGCCGACGAGCGAAACGCCCACCAGGCCGATCAGGAACACCAGCGGGATCGACTTGCCCACTGTGGCGACCAGCCCCTGGCCGTTGCCCGACATCGCGAGAGTGGGGCCGACGAGCGCGACCGAAAAGGCCAGCGCCACCCAGAACGGCAATCGCCTGCGCGGGATCTGGTCGACCTCGTCTGCCGCGCCTGCCGGTGTGCCAGTGGTCATAGGTGTCCTTACCTTTCTTGAAGGGTGTTTGGGGTCGTCGGCCTTAGGCTTCGAATCACCCAGGGATGTCGGGTATGGCTTTC
>NZ_PDCP01000007.1 GCF_002553505.1 Mycolicibacterium agri
GGCTTCGCCCGCATCGTCGCTGACTGGGGTTTGATTGGTCAGCTTCTCCTCGGGCTTCGCCCGCATCGTCGCTGACTCAGGTTTGATTGGTCAGCTTCTCCTCGGGCTTCGCCCGCATCGTCGCTGACTGGGGTTTGATTGGTCAGCTTCTCCTCGGGCTTCGCCCGCATCGTCGCTGACTGGGGTTTGATTGGTCAGCTCCTCCTCGGGCTTCGCCCGCATCGTCGCTGACCTGCGGCTGGCAGTAGTTGGCAGCGTCTGGCGTCGACCTGGCAGCGGGATCTCCGCAGCATCGGAGCCATGACCGCAATCACCACCCGACCCAACCGGGAAAGCACCAGCTCGCTGTTGCGTTTCGCACTGCGCGCCGACGCCACACTGTGCGGCGCGCTGGGGTTGCTGATCGC
This sequence comes from Mycolicibacterium agri, assembly GCF_002553505.1. Taxonomy (GTDB): domain Bacteria; phylum Actinomycetota; class Actinomycetes; order Mycobacteriales; family Mycobacteriaceae; genus Mycobacterium; species Mycobacterium agri. Next base: position 408 of record NZ_PDCP01000007.1, read on the forward strand.
GATGACCGCCGACCCGCTGTCGCGGCTGTCCGGTCTGTCGGCCACATCGGAGTTCATCGCGGGCGCGGCGCTCGTCGGCTACGGCGTCGCGCTGTATGCCGCGGCCCGTGTGCCCGACGTCCGGCGCGTCGGTGTCGGCGTGCTGGCCGGCAACATCGCGTTCGCGGGGCTGATCACCGTCGTGCTCGTCGCCGGCTGGCTGCCGCTGACCGCGTTCGGCGTGGCGTCGACGATCGCGTTCACCGTCGTCACGTTGGCCTTCGCCTACGCCCAATACCTCGGAGTGCGCCGTCTGGCGTGACTCCCGCATGACTGGGCCGGAGTCGCGCCGATAGAGGTTGCGGCGGCGACTCCGGCTCCGGTCCCAAGCCAGGACTGAAAAAGAACCCATCAAAAGAAAGGATCACGATGACCGCCATCACCATCCCCCGATTCAAGGAGTCGACCGACTCGCTGCTGCGGTTCGCGATGCGCGCCGACGCCGTGCTGACCGGCCTGGCAGGCATCGCCGGCGTCCCGCTGGCCGGCTGGCTGGCCGAGATCTCGGGCACCACCAAGACGTTCGAGTACGCGATGGCCGCGTTCTTCATCGGCTACGGCGTCGTGGTGTTCGGTCTGGCCGCACTGCCGAAGGTGCGCACCGCAGGCATCGTTGTGATCGCCGCCAACGTGGCCTACACCGTCGCGGCCGTGGTGTTCGTGCTGTCCGGCTGGATGCCGCTGACCACCCTCGGGATCGTGGGGTCGCTGGCCACCGGCGTCTACACGCTGGTGTTCGCCGAACTGCAGTACCAGGGGGTGCGCCGGATCAAGGCGTAACTCTGGCGAAAACCGTTGCTGCTGCGGCCCGTTCGGCACTGCCGGGCGGGCCTGCAGTGTTGGTCATAGTTTGCGGAGTCGAAGCCTGTTGATGGAGTGGTCGGCGTCCTTGCGCAACACCAGCGTGGCGCGGGGCCGCGTGGGCAGGATGTTCTCGATCAGGTTGGGGCGGTTGATCGAATGCCAGATGTCGCTTGCGGCGAACACCGCCTGCTCGTCGGTCAGCGTGGAGTAGTGGTGGAAGTGCGATGCGGGGTCGGCGAACGCGCCCGCACGCATCGACAGGAACCGCGAGATGTACCACTGCTCGATGTCCTCGATGCGGGCGTCGACGTAGACGGAGAAGTCGAACAGGTCCGAAACCATCAGCGCCGGACCGGTTTGCAGCACGTTGAGGCCCTCGAGAATGAGGATGTCCGGGTGCCGGATGATCTGCTTTTCGCCGGGCACGATGTCGTAGAGCAGATGTGAATACACCGGTGCGCACACCTTGTCGGCGCCCGACTTCACCGCGGTGACGAACCGCATCAGCGCCCTGCGGTCGTAGCTCTCCGGGAAACCCTTGCGGTGCATCAGGTTCCGCCGGGCCAGCTCCGTGTTGGGGTAGAGGAAACCGTCGGTGGTGACGAGGTCGACGCGGGGGTGGTGTTCCCAGCGGGCCAGCAGCGCCTGCAGCACGCGCGCCGTCGTCGACTTGCCCACGGCGACACTGCCCGCAACGCCGATGATGAACGGCACCGGCCGGTCCGGGTTCTGCTGCGGCTCGCCGAGGAACTCGGCGGTGGCCTGAAACAGCCGCTGCCGCGCCGCGACCTGCAAGTGGATCAACCGGGCCAGCGGCAGGTAGACCTCCTCGACCTCGAGCAGGTCGATCTTCTCGCCGATACCGCGGAGCTTGACCAGCTCTTCCTCGGTCAGCTTCAACGGCGTGGACATGCGCAACGCCCGCCATTGAGTCCGGTCGAACTCCACGTAGGGGCTCGGCTCGCTCAGCCGCGGCATATAACAAGTCTTACAGTTACCGTGATCGCTATGGACCCCGGCACCCTAATCCGCGAATATCTGCTGCTCGGCCTGCGGTTCGACCGGATCGAGGAGGGCTACGTCGACTCCTACACGGGCGATCCGGCCCTGCGCGAGGCCGTCGCGAACGAACCCGCGCCCGACCCCGCCGATCTGGCCAGGCAGGCCGACCGGCTGCTGGCCGAGGTGCCGAACGTGCCGCGCAGCAACGGCTTCGACGAGTCCCGCGCGGAATACCTGCGCGCTCATCTGCGGGCACTGGCGTGCGCGGCCCGCAAGTTCGCCGGCGAGGAGATCGGATTCGTCGACGAGGTCGAGGCGTACTTCGACGTGCACATCGAAAAGGGGGACCAGGAGCAGTATCTGCAGGCGCATCAGATGCTCGACGAGGCCGTGCCCGGCCGCGGCCCCTTAGCCGAGCGGGTTCGCGAATACCGCGCCTCAGAAGAGGTTCCGCCGGAGCGCCTGGAGGAGGCCATCCACGCGTTCTCCAGCGCGCTGCGCGATCGGGTGCGCGCCGAGTACCCGCTGCCCGAAGCCGAGACGATCACCTACGAGGTCGTCACCGACAAGCCGTGGTCGGGGTTCAACTACTACCTCGGCAACTACCGGTCGACGGTGGCGGTCAACGCCGACCTCAAGCAGCAGATGTCCAACCTGCCGGGGCTCGTCGCCCACGAGTCCTATCCGGGCCACCACACCGAGCACTGCCGCAAGGAAGCCGGCCTGGTGGAGGGCAAGGGCCACGCGGAGCAGACCATCTTTCTGGTCAACACCCCGCAGTGCCTGATGGCCGAGGGGCTGGCCGACCTGGCGCTGTATGCGGCCATCGGCCCGCAGTGGGGGAGTTGGGCCGCCGAGATCTACGCCGATCTGGGCCTGCGCTTCGACGGCGAACGCGCGGTGGCCGTCGCGACCGCGTACCACGCGCTGGGCAACGTCCGCCAGGACGCGGCGATCATGCTGCACGACGAGCACCGCGACGAGGACGAGGTGGTGGCCTACCTGCGGCGCTGGCTGATGGTGCCCGAGGAGCGGGCCAGGCACATGCTGCGCTTTCTGTCCTCGCCGCTGTGGCGTGCCTACACCAGCACCTACGTCGAGGGATACCGGTTGCTGCGGGCCTGGCTGGACGACCGGCCCGCGGACGTCGGCCTGACCGAACGGTTCGGCAGGCTGCTCGACGAGCCGCTGATCCCGTCGACGCTGCAGGCCGCCTGACGCCGCCGACTGTGCTGTGTCGTAAGCAACACGCCGCCGCGCCGTACGAATCCGCACATCGGCGCGATTGCCGGTGGACGTAGGCTGACAAGCATGGCTGTCGACCCCGTCACCACCTCCGCCCCAGCCCCTGGCGCCGACTACGTCGAGACCGCCAGCGCCGCCTACCGGGACATCCTGCAGATCATCGAGACCGTCGAGCCGCGAATCGCGGCTGCGACCCGCAAAGAGATTGCCGACCAACGGGATTCGCTCAAGCTGATCGCCAGCGAGAACTATGCCTCGCCCGCCGTGCTGCTGACGATGGGCACGTGGCTGTCCGACAAGTACGCCGAGGGCACGATCGGGCACCGCTTCTACGCCGGCTGCCAGAACGTCGACACCGTCGAAACGGTGGCCGCCGAGCACGCCAGGGAGTTGTTCGGCGCGCCGTACGCCTACGCGCAGCCGCACTCGGGCATCGACGCGAACCTGGTCGCCTACTGGGCGATTCTGGCCACCCGCGTCGAGGCGCCCGGACTGGCCGATGCCGGGGTCAAGAACGTCAATGACCTGTCCGAGGAGGGCTGGGAGAAGCTGCGCGCCCAGTTGGGCAACCAGCGTCTGCTCGGCATGTCGCTGGACGCGGGCGGACATCTCACCCACGGGTTCCGGCCCAACATCAGCGGCAAGATGTTCCACCAGCGCAGCTACGGCACCGACCCGGAGACCGGCCTGCTGGACTACGACGCGCTGGCCAAGGCCGCCCGCGAGTTCAAGCCGCTGATTCTGGTCGGCGGCTACTCGGCCTACCCGCGGCGGATCAACTTCGCCAAGATGCGTGAGATCGCCGACGAGGTGGGCGCGACGCTGATGGTCGACATGGCGCACTTCGCGGGTCTGGTCGCGGGCAAGGTGTTCACCGGCGACGAGGATCCCGTGCCGCATGCGCACGTGACCACGACGACGACGCACAAGTCGCTGCGCGGCCCGCGCGGCGGCCTGGTGCTGGCCACCCCGGAGTACTCCGACGCCGTCGACAAGGGCTGCCCGATGGTGCTCGGCGGGCCGCTGTCGCACGTGATGGCCGCCAAGGCGGTCGCGCTGGCCGAGGCGCGCCAGCCCGCATTCCAGGCCTACGCGCAGCGGGTCGCCGACAACGCCAAGGCGCTGGCAGAAGGCTTCCTCAAGCGCGGCGCGAGGCTGGTCACCGGCGGCACCGACAACCACATCGTGCTGCTCGACGTGCAGTCGTTCGGCGTGACGGGGCGGCAGGCCGAGTCCGCGCTGCTGGACTCCGGCATCGTCACCAACCGCAACTCGATCCCGGCCGACCCGAACGGCGCCTGGTACACCAGCGGCATCCGGCTGGGCACCCCGGCGCTGACCACCCGCGGCTTCGGGCCCGACGAGTTCGACCGGGTCGCCGAACTGATCGTCGACGTGCTGGCCAAGACCGAACCGGCCGCGGCGGCGTCGGGCCCGTCGAAGGCCAAGTACTCGCTGGCCGACGGCACCGCCGAGCGCGTGCACGCCGCCGCCTCTGAGCTGCTGGCAGCCAACCCGCTCTACCCAGGGCTGACGCTGTAACCACCCGGCTCGCGACACGGTTCACCCGATTTCAAAAAAGGTGTGAACCTGGGTTACAGTTATTTTCATGGCGCAGAAACCTGTCCCTAATGCACTGACGCTCGAGCTGGAGCCGGTCGTGGCCGAGAACATGGCCAGGCATCTGGAGACCGAGGACGTCTGGTACGCCCACGACTACGTGCCGTACGACCAGGGAGAGAACTTCGCATTCCTGGGCGGTCGGGACTGGGACCCCTCGCAGGTGACGCTGCCCAAGCACATCACCGATGCGCTGGAGATCCTGCTCATCCAGAAGGACAACCTCGCCGGATACCACCGCGAGTTCGTGTTCAGCTTCATCCTCGAGCAGAAGTGGGGCCGCTGGATCGGCCGGTGGACCGCCGAGGAGCACCTGCACGCCATCGCGCTGCGCAACTACCTCGTCGTGACCCGTGAGATCGACCCAACCGCCAACGAGGACGTGCGCGTCGAGCACGTCATGAAGGGTTACCGCGCCGACACCTACAGCCAGATCGAGCGGCTGGCGTTCATGGCGCTCTACGAGCGCTCCTACGCCGTCTTCTGCCGCAACCTCGAGGCCCAGATCGACGAGCCGGTGCTCAAGAGCCTGATAGGCCGGATCGCCCGCGACGAGGAACGCCATGAGGAGTTCTTTGCCAACCTGGTGACGCACCTGCTCGGCTACAGCCGCGACGAGACGATCGAGGCGATCGCCAAGCGCGCCGCCGACCTCGCGGTGCCGGGCACCGACATCGACGCCTACCAGGACAAGGTGGCCAATATCGCCGCTGCGGGCATCTTCAACGACGATGCGCTGCGCGAGGTCGTCGCCGGCCGGATCGCCGCGTGGGGGCTGGCAGACGAGCCGCGGCTGCGTCAGCTCGCCACCGTCTGAGTTGCTGGGCGGTTGATACTCGGCGCGCCTGCACGGCACGCGCGCATTTGGCGGAGTAGCGTCGTTTGCGATGGCTAGCGACATGCTCTGCTGTCCGGGCGGCACCGATCGACTCGACTCGAAAGGGCCGGCCCCGGCCCTGGTGCCGCAGTGTCCGCCGAGAAGTTCGTGCGGGGCCGCGCGGGCTACGGTCGATGTCGATGCGGCACCGCTGCCGTTGAGGATTCGGCCGAATGCTCAAGGAGCGCTAAGTGACCGATTCCTCCACCCGGACCTACGTTCTCGACACATCGGTATTGCTGTCCGACCCCTGGGCCTGTACCCGATTCGCCGAGCACGAAGTGGTCGTTCCGCTGGTTGTCATCAGCGAGTTGGAGGCTAAACGCCATCATCACGAGCTGGGGTGGTTCGCCCGCCAGGCGCTGCGCCTGTTCGACGATCTGCGGCTCGAGCACGGACGACTAGATCAGCCGATTCCCGTTGGCACGCAAGGCGGTACGCTGCACGTCGAACTCAACCACAGCGACCCGTCGGTGCTGCCCGCCGGTTTCCGCACCGACACCAACGACGCGCGCATCCTGACGTGCGCGGCCAACCTGGCCGCAGAAGGCAAGCGAGTCACGTTGGTCAGCAAGGACATCCCGCTGCGCGTCAAAGCCGGCGCGGTCGGGTTGTCGGCCGACGAGTATCACGCCCAGGACGTCGTCACGTCCGGCTGGACCGGGATGGACGAACTGGACGTGTCGCCCGACGTCATCGACCAGCTGTTCGCCGAGGGCGACATCGACCTGGAGTCGGCGCGGGATCTGCCGTGCCACACCGGCATTCGCCTACTCGGCGGCACCTCGCACGCCCTCGGCCGGGTCAACGCCGACAAGCGGGTCCAGCTCGTGTGGGGCGATCGCGAGGTGTTCGGCCTGCGCGGCCGGTCGGCCGAACAGCGGGTGGCGCTTGACCTGCTGCTCGACGAGTCCGTCGGCATCGTGTCGCTGGGCGGCAAGGCGGGCACCGGCAAGTCGGCGCTGGCGCTGTGCGCGGGGCTGGAGGCGGTGCTGGAGCGGCGCACCCACCGTAAGGTCGTCGTGTTCCGGCCGCTGTACGCCGTCGGCGGCCAGGATCTCGGCTATCTGCCCGGCAGCGAAAGCGACAAGATGGGGCCGTGGGCGCAGGCCGTCTTCGACACCCTGGAGGGGTTGGCGAGCCCGGCCGTTTTGGAGGAGGTGCTGGCCCGCGGCATGCTCGAAGTGCTGCCGCTGACCCACATCCGCGGCCGCTCCCTGCACGACTCGTTCGTGATCGTCGACGAGGCGCAGTCGCTGGAGCGCAACGTGTTGCTGACGGTGCTGTCGCGGCTCGGCGCCGGGTCGCGGGTGGTGCTCACCCACGACGTTGCGCAACGCGACAACCTGCGCGTCGGCCGGCACGACGGCGTCGCGGCGGTGATCGAGAAACTCAAGGGGCACCCGCTGTTCGCGCACATCACGCTGCTGCGCAGCGAACGCTCGCCGATCGCGGCGCTGGTGACCGAGATGCTGGAGGAGATCAGCCCCGGCGCCCTGCCCTAACCGGCGATTTCGGCGCGCTAAGCGGCGCTGGGCGCACGTTAGCGCGCCGAAATCGCGGTGTGGTTAGGCGTCTTCGTCTTTCACCTTCGCCATGGCCAGCACGTCCAGGCGCTTGTCCAGCTCTTCCTCGGACAGCTTGTCGCCGATCAGGCCGCGGTCGATGACCGTCTGCCGGATCGTCTTCTTCTCCTTGAGCGCCTGCTTGGCCACCGCTGCGGCTTCCTCGTAGCCGATCGCGGAGTTCAACGGGGTGACGATCGACGGTGAGGACTCGGCCAACTCGCGCAGCCGCTCCTCGTTGGCGACCAGGCCGTCGATGCAGCGCTCGGCGAACAGCCGCGACGCGTTGGTCAGGATCTTGAACGACTCCAGGATGTTTCGCGCCATCATCGGGATGTACACGTTGAGCTCGAACGCGCCGTTGGCGCCGCCCCACGCGATCGCTGCGTCGTTGCCGATGACCTGTGCGGCAACCTGCGTGACGGCCTCGGGGATCACCGGGTTCACCTTGCCCGGCATGATGGAGCTGCCCGGCTGCAGATCGGGCAGGTGCAGTTCGGCCAGGCCGGTCAGCGGGCCCGACCCCATCCACCGGATGTCGTTGGCGATCTTGGTCAGCGAAACGGCGATGGTGCGCAGCGCGCCGGACGCCTCGACCAGCCCGTCGCGAGCCGCCTGCGCCTCGAAATGGTTGACGGCGACCCGCAATTCGGCAAGCCCGGTCTGCTGCGACAGCACCGCGACCACGCGCTCGTCGAAGCCGTCGGGCGCGTTCAGGCCGGTGCCGACGGCCGTGCCGCCGATCGCCAGTTCACCAAGCCGCGGCAGTGTGGCCTTCACCCGTTCGATGCCCGCCTCGACCTGGCGCGCGTAGCCGCTGAACTCCTGGCCCAACGTCACCGGCACCGCGTCCATCAGGTGGGTGCGGCCCGACTTCACGACCGTGCGCCACTGGCGCGCCTTGTTCGCCAGCGACTCGTGCAGCACCTCAAGCGCCGGAATCAGATGCCGCACAGCGGCTTCGGTCGCCGCGATGTGCGTGGCGGTCGGGAAGGTGTCGTTGGACGACTGCGACATGTTCACGTCGTCGTTCGGGTGCACCGTGACGCCGTTGCGCGCGGCGATGCTGGCGATCACCTCGTTGGTGTTCATGTTCGAGCTGGTGCCCGAACCGGTCTGGAACACGTCGATGGGGAACTGGTCGTCGTGCTGGCCGTCGGCGATCTCCCCGGCGGCGGCGATGATCGCGTCGGCCTTCTCCGGGTCCAGCAGCCCGAGGTCCTTGTTCACCTGCGCGCAGGCGCCTTTCAGCAGACCGAGCGCCCGGATCTGGGTGCGCTCGAGGCCGCGACCCGAGATCGGGAAGTTCTCCACCGCGCGCTGAGTCTGGGCCCGCCACAACGCATTCACCGGCACCCGGACCTCGCCCATGGTGTCGTGCTCGATGCGGTATTCCACGCCCTCTGAACCTGTTTCTGAACGAACGGAGTCGACGCTCACTATCTGATCCTTGTCGTTGTGCGTTACGGCAGCGGGTAAATCGCGTTGCTGTCGCCGGTGAAATCGATGGCCGAGTACTCGTTGAGCTTGGACAACCGGTGGTAGGCCTCGATCATCCGCACCGTGCCGGACTTCGACCGCATGACGATCGACTGCGTCGTGCAGCCGCCGCTGTAGTAGTGCACGCCCTTGAGCAGGTCGCCGTCGGTGACGCCGGTCGCGGCGAAGAAGACGTTGTCGCCGGACACCAGGTCCTCGGTGAACAGCACGCGGTCGAGGTCGTGGCCGCGGTCGATGGCCTTCTGCCGCTCCTCGTCGTCCTTGGGCGCCAGTTGGCCCTGGATGGCGCCGCCCATGCAGCGGATCGCGGCGGCGGCGATGATGCCCTCGGGCGTGCCGCCGATGCCGACCAGCATGTCGGTGCTGGTGTTGGGCCGGCACGCCGAGATCGCGCCCGCGACGTCGCCGTCGGAGATCAGCCGGCACCTGGCGCCCGCGGCGCGGACGTCGGCGATCAACTGTTCGTGGCGCGGCCGGTCCAGGATGCACACGGTCAGGTCGGACACCGAGACCCCCTTGGCCTTGGCGACGCGGCGGATGTTGTCGCCGATCGGCCCGGTTATGTCGATGGCGTCGACGGCGTCGGGCCCGACGGCGATCTTGTTCATGTAGAACACCGCCGACGGGTCGAACATGGTGCCGCGCTCGGAGACCGCGAGCACCGAGATGGCGTTGTTGAGGCCCTTGCTCATCAGCGTGGTGCCGTCGATCGGGTCGACGGCGAAGTCGCACTCGGGGCCGTCGCCGTTGCCGACTTCCTCCCCGTTGTAGAGCATCGGCGCGTTGTCCTTCTCACCCTCGCCGATGACGACGACGCCGCGCATGGACACCGAATTGACCAGCTCACGCATGGCGTCGACGGCGGCACCGTCGCCGCGCTCCTTGTCGCCCCGGCCAACCCAGCGCCCCGCCGCCATCGCACCCGCCTCGGTGACTCGAACAAGCTCAAGGGCAAGGTTTCGGTCGGGGGCTTCCCCGCGGGATGGGGTCATGGCTGCGATTCTCGCATTAGCGGGTCGAGTTGTGGGAGCTGGGATACTGGCAGTCATGACGACCGAGCCACAGCCCGCTCCCAAGGCCGCCAAGCCGCGGCTCCTGCAGGACGGCCGCGACATGTTCTGGTCGATGGCGCCGCTGGTCGTGGTGTGCATCCTGTTCGCGGGCGTGCTCGGAATGTGCTCGTTTGCGCCCAGCGGCCCTGGTCCCGGCCCGGTGCCGAACTACGACGCCCCTGCGGCGCTGCAGGCCGACGCCGACGCGCTGGGCATCCCGATCCGCGTGCCCGCGCTGCCCGAGGGCTGGCGCTCCAACTCCGGCAGCCGTGCAGGCATCGAGGGCGGGCGCACGGATCCGTCCGGCCGGCAGGCGCGGGCGGTGTCGTCGACCGTGGGCTATCTCACCCCCAGCGGCATGTACCTGGCGCTGACGCAGAGCAACGCCGACGAGGAGAAGCTCGTCGAATCTGTCGAGAACGACCTGGTGCCCACCGGCGCCCAGGACGTCGCGGGCGTCTCCTGGGTCGTCTACGAAGGCAACGAGGGCGCCGAGCCGGTCTGGACGACGCGGCTGGACGGCCCGACCGGCCCGGCACAGATTGCGATCAAGGGTGCCGCCGGTACCGACGAGTACCGTACGCTGGCCTCGGCGGTCCAAAAGCAACCTCCGCTGACCGTCAACAAGTAGCGCCCGCGCCGGCGCCACGACCGATGGAGACGCGATGACCGCCCCCAAGGCCGACCTGACCGGATGGACCGCCGCACCGTTCACCGCCGCGGGCATGACCCGCGACGTCTACCGCAAGGGCGACGGCCCGGGCGTGGTGCTGATCCCGGAGCTGCCCGGCTTGACGCCGGAGGTGCTCGCGCTCGGTAACCATCTGGTGGACAACGGGTTTAGCGTCGCGGCTCCGTCGCTGTTCGGCACGCCGGGGGCGGCGGTGCGGCCCGGTGCGGTGGGCGTGATGTTGCGTAGTTGTGTGGCAAGGGAATTCGCGGCGTTCGCCACTAACGCGGACCGGCCGGTGGCGCACTATCTGCGGGCGCTGGCGCGCGACCTCAACGCGAAAACCCCCGGCAAGGGTGTGGGGGTGATCGGCCAGTGCTTCACCGGCGGCTTCGCGTTGGCCGCCGCCGTGGACGACAGCGTGCTGGCGCCGGTGCTCAGCCAGCCGTCGTTGCCGCTGCCGCTGACGCCCAAGCAGCGCCGCGACCCGGGGCTGTCGGAGGCGGAGCTCAAGGTCGTTGAACGGCGCGCCGCCGACGAGGGATTGTGCGCAATCGGCCTGCGCTTCAGCGAGGATCCGCTGGTTCCGGCCGAGCGCTTCAAGACGCTCAAGGATCGGCTGGGCGACGCGTTCGAGGTGATCGAAATCAACTCGAAGAAGGGCAACAAGCACGGTTTCAGCAGGATGGCGCATTCGGTGCTGACTCTCGAGGTCCGTGAGGAAGACGCCCACCCGGCCTACGAGGCGCGCAAGCGGGTGGTCGAATTCCTCACGGAGCGTCTGGTTTAGCTTCTGCTGCTTCGTCGTCTTTCGAGGCATCCGCGTCCGGTTCGGGTGCGGCCGGCTCGGACCGTCGAGCCCGCCGGGTCAAGCGCTGCAGCCACCCCTTCTTCTTGCGGGCGTTCATCGACTCCTCGTCGTCGGGGTCGTCTGACGGTTCCAGCGGAACACCCTTGTACACGGCGAGGTAGACGCTGATCGTCGTGACGATGACGATCATCAACACCGGGCCGATGACGATGCCGAATGCGCCGAACATTCCGATCCCGGCGAACACCGACAACAGCATCAGCGCCGAGTCGAGGCGTGCCGCGCGCGGAACCAGGATCGGCCGCAGAAAATTGTCGATGTTGGTCACCACGATGATGTGGAACAAGATGACGAATACGCCGCCGAAGATGTTGCCGAACAACATCATTCCGATACCGAACGGAATCGTGACGATGCCGCTGCCGAGCGGGATCACCGACAGCGCGCTCAAGATGATCGCGAAGATGAAGAACCCGTCGTGAAACCCCGCGATGTAGATGGAGATCGCTCCGGACACACCTTGGCAGACGGCGATGATGAACTGGCCCCGCACCGTGCCGCCGACCATCGCGCCCATCTTGGCCAGATAGAGGTCGGTGACCTCCTCGCCCAGCGGATTGAGTTGACGGATCAGCCGCTGCACGGCCTCCTTGTTGGTGAGCAGCGAAATGAACACGTAGAGAAAGAGAATCGCGGCGGTGATGCCGCCGACCACGCCGCCCGCGGCGCCCTGCAGCAGGTGCAGCAGCCACTGCCCGACGTTCTGCGCGACGGTCGTCATCGCATTGCGGATCATCTCCGGGGTGACTGTGACGTCGGTGAACGGCACCCTCGCCAGTAGTTCGTTGACGAACTTCAGCGTTCGATCGCCGAGCGTGGACAGGTCGGTGCGTTCCACCCATGCGGCGACACCGCGCACCATTTCGGTGATCTGGACGACCGCCAGCGCGCCGATCAGGACGACCGGCACGATCACACACGCGAACACCGTCAACAGCGTGATGGTCGCCGACAGGCCGGTGCCCATCCGCTTCCTCAGCCGGTCGTAGAGCGGGCTGAACAGATAGGCCACCACCGCGGCGACCACGATGAGCATGAAGTACGTTCGCAGGAAGTAGGCGCCGAACAGCAGGGCGATGACCGTCGCGACCGCCAGCGCGCGCTTCTGTGTCAGCGTGAATTCGGTGTTCATTGCGGCCACTGGCATACCGTAGCCAGGTTGGGCGGCCGGAAACCCGCTTTGCTCAGCCAATGTGCGACGGCGCCGAAGACTGTCGCGCGCGCTGGTTGGCGATGAAGCGGATCGACATGCGTTGCATCAGCCCCGGCGCCAACCGCGCTAGCAGCCATTGCGCATGTGCGCGAAGCGGTTTGACCAATAGCGCCTTGTTGCGTTCGACGGCCTTCAACGTGTCGGCGGCGAGGCGGTCGGCGTCGTAGGCGGTCTTCACGCCTTGGCCCTTCAGGAAGTAGTCGCGGCCGACGAATCCGCCGACGGCGCCCTTGTCGAGGATGGGCGTCTCGACCGCCGACGGACAGACGGCCAGCACGCCGACGCCGCGGGCGGCCGCTTCCGACCGCAGCGCCAGCGACAGCCCGACCACCGCGTGCTTGGTCATCACGTAGCTGGTGATCTGGCCTGCGGCGGTCAGCCCGGCCATCGATGCGGTGTTGACGATGTGCCCGTGGCCCTGCCGGACCATCTGCGGGTACGCCGCGGCCACGCCGTGCACCACGCCGCGGATGTTGACGTCGATGATCGCGTTCCACTGCTCGAGCGTGAGCAGTTCGGTGTCACCGCCCCAGACGATGCCTGCGTTGTTGAACATCAGGTCGAGTCGACCGGCGCGGGCCACCACGTCGCCGACCGCCGCCAGGACCGCGTCGGCGTCGGTGACGTCAAGGCATGCCGACCGGCCGCGTCCGCCCAAGGACGTCGCGGTGCGTTCAGCGGCGTCACCGTCGATGTCGGTGCACAGCACGTCGGCGCCCGCGGCGGTGAGCGCCCGACACAGCGCGGCGCCGATGCCCGAGCCCGCGCCGGTGACGATGGCGTTCTTGCCCGCGAAACTCACTGTGTCTCCGTCATTTTCATGACGTGGCCAAGCACGTCGGGATAGCGCTTGAGGTGCGCCCCACCGTTGAGGTCGAGCACTTCGCCGGTCAGCCACGACGCCTTCGGTGAGCAGAGGAAGACGACGGCGTCGGCGATTTCTTCGGGCTTGCCCGCGCGGCCGAGCGCGGTGTTCTCCAGATAGTCCTCGACGAGACCGGGCACCGCGTACGAGCCTTCGGTCAGCGGGGTGTCGACGAGGCCGGGTGCGATGGCGTTGACGCGGATGCCGCGCGGGCCCATCTCCAGTGCGGCGACTTCGGTGAGCATCGACAGGCCGGCCTTGGCCGAGCAGTAGGCGCTCATGCCGATCGCGGGTTGGCGAGCGTTGAGCGAGCTGATCGACACCAGCGATCCGCCCTCGCGCAGGTTTCGCCCGGCGTGCTTGGCGACGATGAAGCCGCCGGTGAGGCAGACGTCGACGACGGAGCGGAACTCCTCGACGGCCAGGTCGGTGATCAGCCCGATGCTGCCGAAACCGGCGCAGTTGACGACGATGTCCACGGCGCCGATCTGGTCGAAAAGCCGCTGCACGGAAGCCTCGTCGGTGACGTCGACCCCGGCGGCGGTGTGCGGCGCGCCCAGTTCGTCGGCCCGGCTGCGCGCCCCGACGCCGTTGCGGTCGGCCAGCGTGACCCGGCAGCCGTCGGCGGCCAGCGCCCGCGCGGTCGCCCAGCCGATCCCCGACGCCGCGCCGATGACAGCGGCGATCCGTTCGTTACTGTCGCTCATCCAGTTGGCCTTTCGACGGAGTGCAACGCGTTACAACGTAGCGCTTTGACACACTCATAGCGTGACCGAACTCAGATTGTCTGAATCGATTTCCGTTGCCGTGCCGCCCGACAAGCTCTACGAGCTGGTGTCGGACGTGACGAGGATGGGCGAGTGGAGCCCGATCTGCCGCGCCTGCTGGTGGGACGAGGGTGCCGGGCCCTACGTCGGCGCCTGGTTCACCGGCCGCAACGAAACGCCGGAACGCACATGGGAGACCCGCAGCCAGGTGGTGGCCGCCGAGCCTGGCCGGAAGTTCGCCTGGGAGGTCAACAACGGCTGGGTGCACTGGGAGTACACCTTCGAGCCGGAGGACGGCGGCACTCGGCTCACCGAGTCGTGGGTGTTTCTGCCCAAGGGCATCGCGGGCTTCCAAGAGCGCTACGGAGACACCGCCGAAGCCGAAATCCAGAAGCGGCACGAGGCGGCCAAGAGCGGCATCCCTGCGACGCTGGCGGCGATCAAGAAGGCCGCAGAGGCGTCGTAGTTGTAAGGCGTTGCTGCTGCGTCGTTTCTGCGGGCAGGGTCGTAGATCGGGCGGCGATTTCGCAGCCCTGACCGCAAAATCGAGCTCCGTCGCGCTGGTGTTGGGGCGCGCGACGGCGCACGCTAGTAGGCGGAAAGGCACGCCCATGTACGACAAGGTTCTGGACAACGACTGGCACATCGACATCTCGTTCGACGAGGACGACACGCACACGCATGCGACGGTCCGCGCGCGGTTGGGTGACGACACGATGACGGCGGTCGGCGACGCATTCCGCAATCCCCGCGACAGCGCCCAACCGATGATCGGCGAGGAGATCGCTGCCGCGCGCGCCCTGCTCGCGCTCGGCACCGACCTGCTGCACCGTGCGAGCGCACAGATCGAGGCGGCGACACGGCACCCCGTGCATTTGACCGGCTGACGTGGCGCTGGCCGTCTGTCTGCTGTTCGACCGGCGATCCGAGCGGGCGGTGCGCTCGCTGTGGGACCGCGTCGAGGAGGCCGGCGTCCCGAGCCTGCGCTCACACACCCACGGCCGACACGTCCCCCACGTGTCGTATGCGGTGCTGCGCAGCTGGGACCAGGACGCGGTGGTCGCTGCCGTGAAATCGCTCGATAGCGGCGCTCCGGTGCAGCTGCAGTTCGACGGCCTCGGCCTGTTTCGCCGTGGCAGGGCCTGGCTGGTGGCTGGGGTGGGTGCGGATCTCGTTGCGCGCCAACAGCGCATCGTCGAAGCGCTCACAGCGACGGGCGCCGATCTGCACAAGCACTACGTGCCGGGACGTTGGCTGCCGCACTGCTCCCTGGCGCCGCGGGCGACGTTGTCTCAGCTGTCGACGGTGGCAGCGGCCGTGTTCGACGTGTTGCCGATGCAGGCGACGCTGGATCGTGCCGCGTTGGTCAACAGCGCGACGGGGGAGATCACGCCGCTGGACTTCCTGCCGTAGTCAGGCGCGCCGCCTTCATCTTCTCGAAGAGTTCCACGTAGTAGGGCAGGCAGTCGCGCATCGCCTCCGCCGTGGTGAACAACGGCCGATACCCCAGTTCGCGGTGGGCCTTGGCGATCGAGAAGTAGTTGTCGATGTAAAGCCGCTCCACCGCAAGCGGTTCGAACGGCGGCTTGGGCAGCCCGACGCGGAAGTGCAGCGACTGCCAGACCGTCATCACCCAGCGCACGAACACGCCCGAGATGCGCATCCGCGGCCACCGCCGCCCGCACGCCTCGACGACAGGACGGGCGAACTCGAACATGTTGACCGGTTCACCGTCGTTGATGAAATACGCCTGCCCCGGCGCGGTTCCGCCGGGCACCAGATGCTCGGCTGCCAGGATGAACCCGTGAATCAGGTTGTGCACGTAGGAGTTATCGAGCTTGGCGTGCTTGCTGCCGACCAACACCTTGACGTGCCCGGCCAGCACACTGTCGAAAAGCCGGCGAAACATCGTCTGGTCGCCGTGCCCCCAGATGCCGCTGGGGCGGATCGAGCAGGTGAGCATGCCGCCAACGCCGTTCTGCGACAACACGTATCGCTCAGCAGCGACTTTGGTCTCGGTGTAGAGGTCGTTGAACCGCTCGGTGTAGGGCAGCGTCTCGTCGCCGCCTGCGATGCGTTGGCCGCCCATCACCACGCTGTTGGACGCCGTATAGACGAACCGCGCCACGCCGGCCGCCTGCGCGGCCTTCACGAGGTTCTCGGTGCCGCCGACGTTGACCGCGAAGCTGCGCGCACGGTATTCGTCGGTGACCGAGGCGCCGCCCATCAGCTCGATGATGGCCGCGGTGTGAAAGACGGTGTCGATTCCTTCGACGGCCGCCGCGACGGTGTTCTCGTCGCAGATGTCGCCGGTGAGCACCTGCAGCCGCGGGTGCTCGGGCAGCGGTGAGGGCGCGCGGTCGAAGGAGCGGACGTCATGGCCGCGCTCGAGCAGGGCCGACACCAGGTTGGCGCCGACGAAGCCGGAACCGCCGGTGACCAAAACACGGCCGAGGTCAGTCGTCAGCGTTGCATCAGCCATGCGGGAAGCCTAACTGAAACATGTTTCAGTTTCGACTCTGATGCGGAAATCTGATTGAAATTTCAAATTTCTTCGTCGTCGCCAGACGCCAGCACGTCCTCGATCTTCTTGCGCGCACCAGCTAAGTGCTCATCGCAGCGTCGAGCCAGTTCTTCGCCTCTTTCCCAGAGCTTCAGCGACGCGTCGAGGTCGAGACCGCCCTGCTCGAGCTGGCGTACGACTTCGATCAGTTCGTCGCGGGCCTCTTCATAGCCCAATTCACTAATAGGCTTCATGTACTTCCCTCGCTGACCGCCGTTACCGCCCCATCGGATACCCGCACCCGCAGCCGCGTTCCCGCCGGCGCGTCGGCGACCGTCTTCAGCACCGCTGCCTCGCCCGTCGGCGCCACCGTCTGCACGACGGCATAGCCGCGCGCCAGCGTCGCCGCCGGACCCAGTGTCGTCAGCCGGGCCGACAAGTGGCCGATGCGCTCGGTCTCGACCGCCACCATCCGGTTGATGTCGCGGCGGGCCGCCGTCCGGCAGCGGTCGATCTCCTCGGCGCGCGCCGTCAGCGCGGCCAGCGGCTGGGCCAGCACCGGCCTGCTGCGCAGTTGCTCGATGACGCGCTCCTCGCGATGCACCCAGTTGCGCAGCGCACGCGCACTGCGCCGGCGGAGGTCGCGCAGCAGCGCCTGCTCGGCTGCGGTGTCGGGCACGATCCGCTTGGCCGCGTCGGTGGGGGTGGCCGCGCGCAGATCGGCGACCAGGTCGCACAGCGGATTGTCCGGCTCGTGGCCGACCGCGCTGACCACCGGCGTCGTGCACGCCGAAATCGCCCGGCACAGCGTCTCATCGGAGAACGGCAGCAGGTCCTCGACGCTGCCGCCCCCGCGGGCGATGACGATGACGTCGACGTGCGGCTCCGCGTCGAGCGACCGCAGCGCCTCCACGATCTGGGGCACCGCGTTCGGGCCCTGCACGACGGTGTTGCGGACCTCGAAGCGCACCGCGGGCCAGCGTCCCGCCGCGACCGTCATGACGTCTCGTTCGGCGGCGCTGGCTCGGCCGGTGATCAGGCCGATCGTGTTGGGCAAAAACGGGATTGGCCGTTTCAGCCGCATGTCGAAGAGGCCTTCGGCATCGAGCAGCTTGCGCAGCCGCTCGATACGGGCGAGCAGCTCACCGACCCCGACGGCGCGAATCTCGCTGATGCGCAAGCTGAATGAGCCGTTGCGGGTGTAGAACTGCGGCTTGCCGCACATGATCACCTGCGTGCCTTCGGACAGCGGCACCGGGGAGTTGGCGATCAGATCCCGCGGGCAGCTCACCGAAAGCGACATGTCGGCGGCGGGGTCACGCAACACCATCCACGCCGTCGTCTGGCGCAGCTTCAGCTCGGTCAACTGACCTTCGACCCAGACGAAACCCAGGCGGTCGATGTACTTGGCGAGGCGAGTGGCGACCGCCCGCACCGGCCACGGGTTGTCGGGAGATTTGCCTGGCTCAGGCTGGGTCACTTGGCGGACGCGCGGGTGATCCTGTTGGCCAGCAGCGTCTGGAACGGCGCCCGCGCCCTGGTGGCCTCCTCGTAGGCAAGCAGCGCCTCGAGATCCGCGACGCGCAGCGACGACAGCCGCGCCCGCAACTGCGCCAGCGTCAGCGTGTCGTAGTCGAGGCGCTTGACGACCTCTGGCACCTCGTTGGCCGGGGCCGGGGCGGGCGTCTTCTCCTCCTCCGTGACGGCGTCGGCGCCGCCGGTGAACAAAGCGAAACGTCCCTCGGTGAGGCGTTGGCCGTCCGGACCGCCGGCGGCGGACTCATCGTCGGGCAGGTCTTCGTCGAACGTCGCCCACGCTGGCTGCTCGTCCTTCGGCGGGAAGAGGTTCTCGAGCGTCTCGTCCCCCTTGTTGACCAGGTCGGCCACGTCCTGCTGCACCTTCATGACGAGGTGCGCGACCTGACTGACCACGGTCATCGGGTAGGTGAGGATGGTCTGCGGAAGCCGTCGTGTTTCCTCGATCGCGGTTACCGCCGCTCCGACCAGCAGACGGACCCCATAGGGTGCAGTAGCCATGGACCCAGCCTACGGCTGGCCACCGCGCGATGCGGATCAGTACCCTGGGTTGCATGCCGCCGACCGTCAACATGGGGATTCCGGGTGCCTCCAGCTCGGCGGCTACGGCCGTCACCGGTAAACGGGTGTTGCTGGCCGAACCCCGCGGGTACTGCGCCGGCGTGGACCGCGCGGTGGAGACCGTCGAGCGCGCCTTGGAGAAGCACGGCGCGCCGGTGTACGTCCGCCACGAAATTGTGCACAACCGCCACGTGGTCGAGACGCTGGCGAAGGCAGGTGCGATCTTCGTCGACGAAACCGACGAGGTGCCCGAGGGCGCGATCGTGGTGTTCTCCGCCCACGGCGTCGCCCCGACCGTGCATCAGAACGCCAAGGAACGCGACCTGCAGGTCATCGACGCGACGTGCCCGCTGGTCACCAAGGTGCACAACGAGGCCAAGCGGTTCGCCCGCGACGATTTCGACATCCTGCTGATCGGTCACGAGGGCCACGAAGAGGTCATCGGGACCGCGGGTGAGGCGCCCGACCACGTCCAGCTCGTCGACGGACCCGACGCGGTCGACAACGTCACCGTCCGCGACGAGAACAAGGTGATCTGGCTGTCGCAGACCACGCTGTCGGTCGACGAGACGATGGAGACCGTGCGCCGGCTGCGGGAGAGGTTCCCGACGCTGCAGGATCCGCCCAGCGATGACATCTGTTACGCCACGCAGAACCGCCAGGTCGCGGTCAAGGCGATGGCGCCGGAATGCCAGCTGGTGATCGTCGTCGGCTCGCGCAACTCGTCGAACTCCGTGCGACTCGTTGAGGTGGCGCTGAACGCCGGCTCCGATGCCGCCCATCTGGTCGACTACGCCGACGACATCGACCCCGCCTGGCTGGAGGGCGTCACCACCGTCGGCGTCACCTCCGGTGCCTCGGTGCCCGAGATCCTGGTGCGCGGCGTGCTGGAGCGGCTGGCCGAATACGGCTATGAGACGGTGCAACCCGTCACGACCGCCAACGAGACGCTGGTGTTCGCGCTGCCGCGCGAGATCCGCCCCGCCCGCAACTAGCGCTCACCCTTCTTCGGCGAGCAGACACAGAATCGCACTGCGCGGCGGCTGTTCGTGCGATTGTGCGTCTGCTCGCGAGGGAAAAGCGAGAGAAACGCGAGCGCCGGTCATACGTCGAACTCCCAGTTCTCCGCACGGTGCTTGGCCGTGCGCGGCCGCGACCGGTATTGCGGACGATCGCCGTCGTCGGCGCCGCGATAACGCACCCGCGACACCGGGTGATGAGTCCCGTTGCGGCCGCCACTGCCGTTGGAGCCGTTGGAGCCGTTGGAGCCGTTGCCGTTGGAGCCGTTGCCGTTAGAGCCGTTGCCGTTAGAGCCGCTGGTGCCGTGCGGCTCGAACGGGGCGAAGCCGTCGAAACGGCTGTGCCGGTCGGGCCGGTGGTTGGACCGGCGCTCGACGGGCGGCGGCTGCTTGCGCGGCTCGCGTGGCTCGCGCGTGGAGGAAGACCGGCTGCGACGACGCGGCTCGGGTGGCGGGATCATCGGCTCGTCGGTGCGGCGCGAACTGCGGGGCCGACGCGGCCGTTCGGCGATCGGTTCGATGATCTCGGTCTCGGGCGGGCGGGTATGTCGCGACCGCGACGGCTGCGTGCGCTTGACCGGGCGACCGCTGCGGGTGCGCGCCGTGGAGGCAGCCGTACGGCCCGCCCTGGCGGTCGACTTGCCAGACTTGGTGGACTTGGCCGCCTTGGCGGCCGTCTTCGCGGTCTTGGCGCTGCGGTCGATCTTGTGCTGCCTGGTGCGGCGCGGCGCTGCCTCGTCGTCGGTGTCGTCGGTGCCGCGCGTCAGCAGCGCCGAGATCTTGGCTGTCACCGCCGCGAGCGGCCCGTCGGTGGGCTCCGCGGCGGCGGCTTCGGCCGCTGGCGCGTGGCGGCGGGCCGACATGCCGATGTACCAGCGGATCAGCCCCAGAAACAGCACGGTCGCCGACGTGAAGAACATCAGCGGGAAGCGTTCGATGAGGGGATAGCCGCAGTTGATCGCCAAGTCCTTCAACCCGTCGACCTCACCGCCGTGGAAGAGGAAATACGCGCCGGGAACGCTGACGAACAGGATCAGAGGCGGCTGGATGACCGCGGTGAAAACGCCCGACTGCCGCACGGTCAGGACCGCGGCGACGCATCCGATGACATAGGCGCCAGCGAACGCCACGGTCAGTTCCCTGGCCCCTGAACCGGCGTCGAAGGCGAAACCGATAGCGGTGAAGGTGACCGCGAGGAGCACCGCTCCCCACGACGGCACCCCGGGAAGGGTGGAAATCATGGAGCGATGCTCGGCCGCCACCGCAGACCTCGCGCGCTGTGATGACACAGGTAGACCGTACCGGCTCTCGCTGGATGTGGCTGCCAGCGCACGCGGGCGTGCCCGAGGCTGTCTCCTAGACTTGAGTCCCTGTGAGCCTGAACCTCGGAATTGTTGGCCTGCCGAATGTCGGTAAGTCAACGCTTTTCAATGCGCTGACGCGCAACAACGTGCTGGCGGCCAATTATCCGTTCGCGACGATCGAGCCGAACGAGGGTGTGGTGCCGCTGCCGGACCCGCGCCTCGAGGTGCTCGCGAAGATGTTTGACTCCGAGAAGATCGTGCATGCGACCGTCACGTTCGTGGACATCGCCGGCATTGTCAAGGGCGCCTCGGAGGGCGCCGGGCTGGGCAACAAATTCCTCGCAAACATCCGCGAGAGCGACGCGATTTGCCAAGTGGTGCGGGTGTTTACCGACGATGACGTGGCTCATGTCGATGGGCGAATCGACCCCAAGTCCGACATCGAAGTGATTGAGACCGAGCTCATATTGGCCGATCTGCAGACGCTGGAGCGGGCGCTGCCGCGGTTGGAGAAAGAGGCCCGTACGCACAAGGACCGCAGGGCGACGCATGAGGCGGCAGTGGCCGCGCAGCAGATCCTCAACAGCGGCAAGACGCTTTTCGCGGCGGCCCAGTCGGTGGACGCCCGGCTGTTGCGAGAGCTGAATCTTTTGACGACGAAACCGTTCCTTTATGTGTTCAACGCCGACGAGTCGGTGCTGACCGATGAGACGCGGATCACATCGCTGCGGGAGATGGTCGCCCCGGCCGACGCGGTGTTCCTGGACGCCAAGATCGAGGCCGAACTGCAGGAGCTCGACGACGAGTCGGCCGCCGAACTGCTGGAGTCGATCGGCCAGACCGAACGCGGCCTCGACGCGCTGGCACGTGCCGGATTTCACACGCTGCGGCTGCAGACATTCCTCACCGCCGGGCCCAAGGAGGCGCGGGCGTGGACGATCCATCAGGGTGACACCGCGCCGAAAGCCGCCGGGGTCATCCACTCCGACTTCGAGAAGGGCTTCATCAAGGCCGAGGTCGTCTCCTACGACGACCTCGTCGAGGCGGGGTCGATGGCCGCCGCCAAGGCCGCGGGCAAGGTCCGGATGGAGGGCAAGGACTACGTCATGCAAGACGGTGACGTGGTCGAGTTCCGCTTCAACGTCTAGGCCCACACGGTGAGGCGGTTCGGTCTCGTCATCCTCGGGTTGGTCGGTTGCCTCGTGGCGTGGGGTGAGTTCGTCAATTGGTGGGCGTCGCGACGGTATCTCGGTTCTGGCGCCGGCCCGGACGGGCCCGAGGCGGTCGTCGTTCTGGGCTACCGCAATAAACATACGTCGCGAGCCAACGCGCTGAACCGTTGGCGCGTGCGTGCCGCGTTGCGGTCCGCGGATGCCAGCGCGCAATCGCGGTTCGTGTTCTGCGGCGGAAGTGCTTTCAGCGACAGTCCATCCGAGGCGGTCTTGATGGCTCGGTATGCGGCAGAGCGCGGATTCCGGGGACCGATGGAACTGGAGGACCGGTCGCGTACGACCTGGCAGAACATCGACAACGCCGTGCCGCTCATCGAAGACGCTGCCCGCATCAAAATAGTTTCCAATCCGCTGCATGCGTTGAAGGCGCGCATGCACCTGCACCGGATTCGCCCCGATCTGGTGCAGCGGCTTGTTCGCGCCGACGACTACCGGCTGGGTGAGTGGGCTCTGCTGAAGCCCGTGTTCGCCGCCTACGGGTTGTGGGACTTGCGCGCTGCGACCCGTCTGCTCAAAGAGTCGGGCTGAACGTGGGAGCATGCTCGAATGGCACTCGTTTTGGTGCACGGTAATCCGGAGACTGATGCGTTGTGGGGCCCGCTCGTCGAGGCCCTCGGTCGCGACGATGTGGTGCGATTGTCGCCGCCGGGATTCGGCGCTCCGCTGCCCGAAGGATTCTCGGCGACCTACCTCGCCTACCGCGACTGGCTGGAGGATCGCCTCGAAAGCATCGACGCGCCAGTCGATCTCGTCGGGCATGACTTCGGCGGCATTCACGTGATGCACGTGGTGATGCATCGCCCAGAATTGGTGCGCAGTTGGGTGAGCGACGTCGTCGGACTGTTCGACCCCGACTACGAGTGGCACGAACTGGCCCAGGTGTGGCAGAAGCCCGGCGAAGGCGAGCAACTGATCGAAACGTTCCTCGGCGGCACCCCCGAGGAACAGGCAGCCATGTATGCCACGGCCGGCATGCCGCTGGAGGTCGGCAGATCGATCGCCGCGGGCCAGGGCCCCGAGATGGGGCGTGCGATTCTGCTGCTGTACCGCTCGGCGGCCCAACCAGCCTTGAAACACGCGGGACGTGACTTGGAAAAGGCCGCGGCCCGCCCGGGTCTGTCGGTGCTCGCCACCGAAGACACCTACGTCGGGTCGGCCGAGATGCGGCGTCGCGCCGCGGATCGAGCGGGCGCTCGCACCGCGGTACTCGACGGTTTGGGGCACTGGTGGATGGTCGAGGATCCCGTCCGCAGCGCTGCGGTCCTCACCGAGTTCTGGGATCAACTCGGCTAGCTCTTGACGATGTGGTCCTCCTCCTGGGCAGGATGGGGTCGATGGACCGACTCGCGGTGATTTCCTCTGAATCGCAACGCTTCGCAGACGTGTTAGCTGACGTCGACCCCGACCGTCGCTGCCCGACCTGTCCCGACTGGTCGGCATCCGACCTGCTGTGGCACCTGACCACTGTCCACTTCTTCTGGGCCGAGATCCTCGAGCGGCGAATGGTGGACGAGTCGGGGTTGCCGGATGTCGAACGGTCCAAGCCTCAACGGCCCTCGGCGACCGCCGACATGCTGGCGCTTCGTCAACGGGCAACCGCCAGACTCACCGAGCAGTTGTCGATGAAGGCTGACGACGACGCTCTGTGGTCGTGGTGGCCCGCAGATCAGACCGTCGGTTTCACCCGCCGCATGCAGACCTACGAGGCGACGATGCACCGGGTGGATGCCGAGCTGACGGCCGGTGTTCCGGTGAGTCCGATCGCGCAGGACGTCGCCGGGGGCGCGGTCGATCACGCCGTCGATGTCATGTGGGGCTGGATGCCCGATTCTGCGACGTATCAGCCCGATTGCACCGTGGAGTTTCTCGCCACCGACACGGATCAACGTTGGCTGGTCGAGTGCGGAAGGTGGACCGCACAAGACGACGAGGACGGCTTGCTGCAGGGCCGGACCGCGCGGCGAGGCACGGATACGCCACGAGCGGCGGTCAAGGCTCCGGTAGTGGATTTGGCGCTGTGGGCGTGGACACGCGGCGGCTCTGTCGTGACATCAGGCGATCCTGCGGCGGTCGCGGCGATCACGGCGGTCGAACGCGAGGGAATCCAATAGCGTGCCGAGCCCCGTTCGGCCGCAGCGCGATGAGTTCAACCAAGCGTGGAGGTCGGTATCGGCATGGGAACGCTCAGTTTCGGCGCTACGGTATCTCTCGACGGCTATGTCGCCGACGCCAACGGTGACTTTCAGTGGTCGGCGCCAAGCGACGCGGTGTTCGCCGCCCATATCGAGCGGATGGCCGCGGTGTCGACCGAAGTGCTGGGCCGCAAGACCTACGCGCTGATGCAGTATTGGGAGACTTACCCGGACGATGACGACCATCCCGCCGACGATCGCGAGTTCGCCAGGCGTTGGCGAAAGATCGAAAAGGTGGTCGTGTCGTCGACTCTGACACCCGACGAGGTCAAGGCAGGCCGGGACCGGCTCGTGACGAGCCTCAGCCTCGATGAGCTGCGGCGGATCGTCGACAGCGCACCAGGAGTCGTCGAAATCTTCGGGCCCACCGTCGCGGCCCCGGCCATCCGCGCGGGCATGGTCGACGAGTTCCAGTTCTTCGTCGTCCCGAAGGTCGTCGGCGGCGGCCTGCGCGCCCTTCCCGACGACGTGCGCCTCAACCTGCGGCTTGTCGCGCACAAGATCTACGACGGTGTTGCCCACCTTCGCTACGTAGCTCGCTGAGGCCATGCGGCGCGCGCTGCGAGCGCCGCGTGCGCCCGGATGTCGTCGCTGGCGGGGCGGCGCACCCGATCGATCTCGACGAAGCCCGCCGTCGCCAACACCCGTGACATCTCGTCGGCAGGCCAGCGGTACGCCGTCGTCACCTTGTGGTCGAACGGTTCGACGTCGTCGCCGTCGCCGTCGAAGAATCCGACGACGAGCCTGCCGCACGGCGCCAGTGCCCTGCGGAACTCCGCCAGGATGCCGCCGAGTTCACCTGGCTCGCAATGGATCAGCGCGTACCAGGCGAGGATTCCGCTCAGCGAGTGGTCGGCGACATCGAGGCCGCGCAACGAACCGACCGAAAAGTCGATTCGCGGCCACTGTGCCCGCGCACTGTCGATGAAGCGCGGCACAAGGTCGAGATACCTCGAGCGGACAGGCCCAGGTTGCTCAGGTAGGCCGTGAGGTGCCCCGGACCGCAGCCGGCATCGAGCACCGCGCCGTCGCAGTCACCGAGATTGCGTTTGAGGAACGCGAGATCCTCGGGATCGACGTCGGCGACCGAGCCGAACTTTAGGATGTAGACATCCGCAATCTCGGTGTAGCTGCGTCGAATAGCGGCTTTCTTCATTGGCCTGAGTGTAGGAGTGGACGATGAGCGCAGGCGACCTGTCTGTCGTCTACCGCGACTATCTGCGGTGCCTGAACGAACGGCGGTGGCCGGACCTCAGCGAGTATGTCGCAGATGAGCTGTCCTACAACGGAAATCGCATGACCCTGGCCGACTACCGTGCGTTGCTGGATGCGGACACCCGCGCCACGCCCGATCTGCAGTACCACCCCGAACTTCTCCTGGCCAACGGGGACATGGTGGCCTGCCGACTCTACTTCCGGTGCACCCCGCGGCACACGTTTCTCGGCATCGAACCGACAGGTGAACAGGTCTCCTTCGCAGAGCACGTGTTCTACCGGTTCGACGGCGGCCGGATCGTCGAGGTGTGGTCGCTGATCGACAAGGAGGTCGTTCGCGAGCAACTGTCCGGGCCGCCGATTCGATAGCTATTCCGGCTGTCCCAGCAGCTGACGCGCGTTCATCGCCAACCAGTACTGCGAAATCGCAGCGGTATCCGACAGACTGCACCCGCCAATCTTCTCGATGCGCCGAATCCGGTAGATGACCGTCTGCCGGTGAATGCACATCGCATCGGCGGTACGTTGCCACGACCGCTGATTGGCCAGAAAGCAGGCGAGTGTCTCGAGGAGCGAGGAGTCGTGGGTTCTGTCGTAGTCCTCAAGCGGTTTGAGCAGCCGGTCGACGAGGGCTTGAGCGTCTTCCGCGTTCGACAGGCCAACCCACGCAATCTCGGTGCCATATCTCGATACCGGTGTGTTGAGTCGCTCCGCGCTCGACAGCGCCCAGTTTGCTTCGCGCGACGCGTCGGGAAACCGTGCCAACGACCCCAGCGGCCGACTCATGCCGATCCGACCGCCCGTACCGAGCGCGTGGGTCAAGGCCACTTCCACGTCGGCGGTGTCGGGAACGAGCGCATGAAACGTCTTCCCGTCGAGCGCACTGATGTAGGGAATGTTGTGGCGCCACAACCACACATGCGCATCCAGCAGCGCGGTGTGATCGGACGCCGACGCGGAGACGACGATGGACGAGCTCTCGCTCAGGCCCAGCTCCTGCAACTCGCGCTGCATCGTCGATCGGTCAATCCGCCCCTCCAGCATCTGAGTCATGATCACCGAGCCGTGCTTGCGTTGCTGTTCCAGCATCAGCGCCGTTCGGGTCACCTCCAGCGACACGACGGTGGCAACGTGCTGCGTCTGGATCGGATCGACGGCAAACCTGGTGTCACTGATGGTCACCAGGGCAGCACCCTGATGGCCCGGGATGTCCGTCAACATCGCCGACGTCGAGGCGTCCGACGGCAAGCCAAAAGCGCCGCCGGACACGTTCTTTGACGCACCAGGAAGCGATGCCACCGCCGCGCGGATCCGCTCATCCAACCTGGGGGTGTTCGGGAACCAGGCGTCGCCCGTCGAGCGGGTGCAGACATAAAGGTCACATTCGAGTTCTCGGCCGAGGGCGCTCAGAAGATCGGCCGTGTTCAATCCCCGCGCGACCTGTCGGCGGATCAGGTCGTAGACGCGCATGGTGCGCGTCAACCGCTGAGCCTGCTCGACCAGGGTTGCTTCCGCCACGGCGCGCGAGATCAGCTCGAACGGCAGCGGATATTCCACCCACAGCACCGGGAAGCCGGTTTCGTCGCTCTGCTGGGTGAATGTGCGGGTCAGCGGCGGGCAGTACATCTGTTCGCCGATCGCAAGGGCAGCGACACCGGCCTCGCGCAGGCGATGGACGACCTCGCCCTGGTCGCGGGCCGACTTCGGAAACGACAGGCCGTTGGTCAGGAGCAGCTCGCCGCCCGTCACCCACCTCCACGGCTCGGGCAGATCGCACACATGCGTCCAGGTCACCGGGCTGTCGAGGCCGCTCCCGCCGGAGTGCACGCGCATCCTCAGGTGTGGCCGCGACACAGATCTCGCACCGTGATCCCCACACCGCCACCTTAGACAATTGGATAACAGTTCAGCGGACGTCTTAGACGTTCTCCGCTATCGGCGGGTGAGGTCGGCGGCGACAGTAAGACGCAAGGACAACGAGCACGGCGTGGTGCACATCGCACGATTGGAGTCACACATGTCAGGTCATCTCATCGATGATGCGCCGCTGACGTCCTTCCACAAGAAGCTCGCGCTGTACTCGTCCGGCGGACCGTTCATCGACGGGTACGCCCTCACGATCATCGGTGTCGCGCTCATCACCATGGAGCCGGCGCTGGATTTGTCGTCGACCGAGATCGGCTTGATCGGCGCCGCGAGTCTGGTCGGCGTGTTCGTCGGAGGCATGTTCTTCGGCTATCTCACCGACCGGATCGGCCGGCAGTTCATGTATATCGCCGACCTGCTCGCGCTCGCGCTCTTCTCCGTCCTGTCCGCCTTCGCCGGGGAGGCCTGGCAACTCATCATCCTTCGCTTTCTGCTCGGCGTCGCGATCGGCGCCGACTATCCCATCGCCACATCACTCTTGGCCGAGTACTCCCCGAAGAAATACCGGGGCACGTTGCTCGGTGCCATGTTCGTCGTCTGGGCGATCGGAGCGGCGGCGGCGTTCGTCGTCGCCTATCTCCTGCGCGGTGTCGGCCCCGACGCGTGGCGCTATCTCCTCGCCAGCCCAGCGATATTCGCCGTCGCCACCCTGCTGGCGCGCCTGGGCACGCCCGAATCGGCGCGATGGCTCCTGAGTAAAGGCAGAGTCGCTCAAGCGGAAGCCGCCGTGAAGAAGGTCTTCGGTCCGCAGTACGGCGTCAAAGATCTCCCCGCGGAGCCGGAGGTGAAGACCTCCTTCGTCAAAGTCTTCCAACGGCCGTACCTGCGCCGCACGATCTTCGTGGCGGTGTTCTGGACGGCCCAGGTGATACCGCTGTTCGCGGTGTACACCTTTGCGCCCGATCTGATGACGTCCTTCGGCCTGGAAGGTGATGCGAACCTCTACGGCGGCTCGCTGATCATCGCGCTGCTCTTCGTCGTCGGCGGGTTTCCCGGCCTCTACCTTGTCGAGCGCATAGGTCGACGCAAGCTGCTGTTGGGCTCATTCGCGATCATCGTTGTCGCGTTGGCGATTCCCATTGTGGTTCCGGATGTTCCGGCATGGCTGTTCTTCACGGCGCTCGCGGTTTTTGCGGTCACGTCCGGCGCGTCGAGCTTCCTCGAAGTCGTCTACCCCAACGAGATCTTCCCCACGGAAGTGCGCGCAACCGGTGTCGGCGTCGGGACGGCCGCCAGCCGAGTGGGGTCGGCGGCGAGCACCTACCTGATGCCGATCGCCTTGGCAAGTATCGGCGCCTCCGGAGTGATGGCCATCGGAGCCGCAATCACCCTGGGCGCGTTGATCATCAGTTACTTCCTGGCCCCCGAGACCCGCGGAATCGCCTTGCACGCCACATCCGCGGGCGACGCTGATGCGACGTCCGGGTCGCCGGTTGCGTCATCCGAAGTCACGCTATCGAGAACGGAATCCCATGACTGACAACATTCAAGTGGGTGCGGTCCCGTCCACGCAGGTCCCTCGCTATGCGGGCAAAAGCACGTTCGCACGCATCGTCGAGGCACACGAGGTCGGCGATTACGACATCGCGGTATTGGGCGTGCCGTTCGACGGGGGAACGTCCTACCGTCCTGGCGCGCGGTTCGGACCGATGGCCGTCCGGCAGGCCGCGCGCACGCTTCGGCCGGGCCATCACGTCGAGCTCGACGTCGCACCGCTACAGACCGTGCAGATCGTCGACGCAGGCGATATCACCGTCACGCCCTACGACATCGACGAAGCCTGCCGACAGATCCAGGACCGCACCGCCGAAATCCTGGGCGACCGCAACCGCAGGATCGTGTCGATCGGCGGGGATCACACGATCACGCTGCCCAGTTTGCGTGCGCTGCACAAGAAATACGGTCCGGTCGCGCTGGTGCACTTCGATGCCCACCTGGACACCTGGGACACGTACTTCAACGCGCCGGTCACCCACGGCACGGTCCTGCGGCGCGCGTTCGAAGAGGGGCTGCTGATCGAGGACCACTCCGTCCACGTGGGAATCCGCGGGCCCATCTATGACCGAATGGACCTCAACGACGACGCCCACATGGGTTTTCGCACCTTCCGTGCCAGTGACCTGGACGTTATCGGCATCGACGCCGCCGTCGACGTGATCCGCAGGCGGGTGGGTGACGCCCCGCTGTATCTGTCGATCGACATCGACGTCTTGGACCCCGCGTTCGCCCCGGGCACCGGCACGCCGGAGTCCGGCGGCCTGACCGCGCGCGAGTTGTTGCGAATGCTGCGCATGCTTACGGGGATGAACCTCATCGGCGCGGACGTCGTCGAAGTCGCGCCGGCCTACGACCACGCCGAGATCACGTCGGTGGCGGCGGCGACGGTCGTCTTCGATCTGCTGTGCCTCATGGTGCAGGACACCACTCCGACCGGGCCTACGAGTAAAGCGGCCGAGCAATTGGTCGGCCCGCCACCAGCGAACCGGTGACGGGCCGAGGAATTCAGTTGTCGTCAGTTCCCGACCGACGGGGTGGCCACCCGCACCGAACCGTCGCCCAGCTTGGCTTTCGGAGTTGACACGCGTACCGAGTCACCCACCTTGATCCCGGGGTTGACCTTCTCCGAGGCGCCGCCGAGCACGCTCTTGTTGCACTGGATGCACTCGACAACCGGGACGCCCCAGTCCGAAACGTCAATATTGGGTTGCGGATTCGACGGAGAGGCGCTTGCGACGCCCGTCGTGAAACCCAGCGCGGCGAGGGCGAGGCCCCCCGACGTCAGTGCTCCGACGATCACCTTCTTCACGCTGTGGGTGGTGTTCATGTTGTTGCTTCCTTTCGTGAGGCTCCGCGCTTCTCGCGTCGCCGTTGCGACAAGTACAGAGGCACGTTGCGACTACCGATCCCAAGAACGGCCAGGCAGCGGCCGAGCAGGGTATGGGGTTGACGATGCGCGCAAGATGGGGGGTACCGCAGTAAAGGGGAGAGCCATGGCCAGCGACGAACGAGCTGAGGCGCCCGACGAGCTGGATCGCCGGTCAGCCGAACTCGATGAGCATGAAAAGGCGCTTGAGCATCGCGAGGCTCAGCTGAACAAGCGCGAATATCTCGCGGCCGAACGGGACCGCATCGCGGCGGAGCGCGACATGTTGGCCAATGACCGGGAAGCGGCGGCCGACGAACGGGAGAGGAGCGCCGACGAGCGCGAGGGCACGGCCGCCGAACGTGAGCGGGAGAGGTTAGGGCGGGCCGTTGACGAACAGCAGCGCAGGCGTGCAGGCGCGCGGCGCGAAGACGCCGAGGTGTCACGTGAGATGGCCGAGTCAGAGCGCCGCAGCGAAGGTGGCCAGTGACGGCCAGTACGCGGCTTTACGGTGACGCCAGCTGGCCGCGCAGGTCGTCGACGTAGCTGTCGTAGGCGGCAGCGACCGCGTCGAGGTCGATCTCCTCGGGCAGATCGTCGGGGCTTTGACGCGCGACGAGATAGTCCGCGGTGGCCTCGACGACGCGTCGTTCGTCGTCGGCGATCTGCCCGACGACGTCGGGGTCGGCATGAATGCGCACGACGACGGTGTCCTCGCCGTATCCCGGCAATCGGACCACATAGTCGTGATCACCGAGCGGCTCAAGGGTGGGTTGGTTCATGCCCATCACTTCTCCTTCGCGGTCTTCATGTCGACAGCAGCGCGGCGCCAAGCGCGACAAGCGCCCCGAACTTCATGACTTCGGAGCCGACGTAGGCGTGATGCGCGCGTGAGCGAGGCCCGTCCTCCCCGCCCAAGATTCGCTCCGAGCGTCGGTTCAGACGGGGCCGCACCAGCAGTAGCTGGAAGGCAAGCAGTGCGCCGGTCAGGGTCGCGAGCACCAGCACCGGGCCTGATGGTTTCGCGACGGCCAGACACACCGCGATGACCACCGCCCATACCACTTCGGCGATGTTCAGTGCGCGGAACACGATGCGTCCGATCGCCAGGCCCACGCGAACGTCGAGACCCTCGGCGCGGAATTTCAGCGGCGCTTCCATAAACGAGATCGCCAATACCATCCCGAGCCATATCAGCGCCGCCGCCGCGGCAACCCGGATGGCAACTTCGGTCATCGTGTCTCCTCAGTGCTTCTTTTTGCGCGGACCAGACGCGCCACGCACAAGTCAGGTTCGACGAAGGGGTCCAGGCGGTTGACGTCGACCGGTGCCCGCATCGCGGTCAGTGCGCCCTGCATGAGGCCGAGGTGCACGGAGCAAACAACCTCTCGGTGCTGTTCAGCCAGACTCTGAAAAGGGCAGTGCCGCAGTCGAATTTCGCGTGTGCGGGGTCCTTCGGCGGGTTCCGGCTCGAAGCCAAGCCCTGCCAGGATTTCGATCAGTTCGTTGACCGCTTCGGTTTTCGACGGGGTGCGACGCCGGCTGGGTGCGCTAACCAGCGTCGCGCTCGTCGAACGGCCCAACTGTGCCGCGATCGCCGCGGCGTCAGGGTCAGCGGCCACGTAGTCGGTCAGGATGCTGGCGAGAAACTCGTAGTTGGTCGGTCCGTTCGGATCCATCCGGCGACTGGCACAAAACAGAACCGGCGGGCGGCCGGGGCCGGCGGAATCGCCCATCACCTGCTCGACCCGACCTGCGCGCAGCAACGCCTCGATGTGGAACCGGACCGTGTTCGGGTGCACACCGAGTTCATCGGCGATGCTGCTGATGCTGCGCGGTTCGTCCGATGCGCGCAGCAATTCGTAGATGACGTCCCGACGAAGGGGCGGCCGCGTCGTCGACCGTGGCACGGTCGTGTCGGTCGGCATCAGTCGCCTCGCGGCGGCAGCGCGGCGATCATCGGAGTGTCGGCGTCGACGACGCCGAGTTTGGCGGCGCCGCCTGGTGATCCCAACGGGCCGGGCTGCCCGGGCAGTGTTTCGGTGAAGAACTTCGCGTTCTCCTCGAGGTACGGCTGCAGGGGCTCGGGCAGGTCGTCTTCGTAGTAGATGGCTTCGACGGGACAGACCGGTTCGCACGCGCCACAGTCGACACATTCGTCGGGATGGATGTAGAGCATCCGCTTTCCTTCGTAGATGCAGTCCACCGGACACTCATCGACACACGCGCGGTCCTTGATGTCCACGCAGGGTTCTCCGATCACGTACGTCATGGGGCTGATATTACTCCAAATATAACTTGGAGGAATAGTATGTTTGTATGACGCCCTACGACGCCCCTGCGGTCGCCGACGCCGACGAATTCGACGTGCGGCGGATACCCAAATATCAACGGCTGCCGTTGATTTTCGCGCGATTCGACCTGCTCGCCGCAGGCGAGTCATTCGTCCTCGTGGTCGATCATGACCCGGTCGAGATACACGAGGACTTTGCGCGCCACCGACCCGGCGCCTACGCATGGCGCTACCTGGAGGGCAGCGACTCGGACAGGCGGTGGCGGATCAGGATCGTTCGCATCACCGACCCCGTGGCGATGCGCCTGCTGTGAGGGCTTCCGGTGGTGCTATTTAGAGGGCTATACTCATTTAAATAGGAGCTTCCGAGGAAGTGGTGCAGATGGCACACCAGATGCCTGGGCGCCGCGACGATCCGGGCCCAGCATGAGTACGCTCGCCGAACTGGTACCGACCCGGCCGCTGCCGGCGCAACCAAGCGTCAAGCAGGCACTTGTCTACCGGGTGGTGACGACCACCGACCCGAAACTGCTTGGCGTCATGTACACGGTCACCTCGATCGCCTTCTTCATGGTCGGTGGGTTGATGGCGTTATTGATGCGCGCCGAACTCGCGCGCCCCGGGCTGCAGTTCGTTTCGAACGAGCAGTACAACCAGCTGTTCACCATGCA
Organism: Mycolicibacterium agri; assembly: GCF_002553505.1. GTDB lineage: Bacteria > Actinomycetota > Actinomycetes > Mycobacteriales > Mycobacteriaceae > Mycobacterium > Mycobacterium agri. The sequence continues at coordinate 33,813 of NZ_PDCP01000007.1, forward strand.
CGGCACGATCATGCTGTTGCTGTATGCGACCCCGGTGGTGTTTGGCTTCGCCAACTGCATTCTGCCTCTGCAGATCGGCGCGCCCGATGTCGCGTTTCCTCGGCTGAACGCATTCAGTTACTGGCTCTACCTGTTCGGGGCGCTGGTCACGGTCGCCGGATTTGTCACTCCTGGCGGGGCAGCGGACTTCGGCTGGACCGCCTACACCCCGCTCAGCAGCGCACTGCATTCGCCTGGCGTAGGTGGCGACCTCTGGATCATGGGTCTCGCGATCGCGGGTCTGGGCACCATCCTCGGTGCGGTGAACATGATCACCACGGTGGTGTGCATGCGAGCCCCCGGCATGACGATGTTCCGAATGCCGATCTTCACCTGGAACATCCTTGTCACGAGCGTCCTGATTCTGATTGCTTTTCCACTCCTGACCGCGGCGCTCTTGGGGCTGGCAGCGGATCGGCACCTGGGGGCGCACGTCTATGACCCCGCCAACGGTGGTGTGATCCTGTGGCAGCACCTGTTCTGGTTCTTCGGCCACCCCGAGGTCTACATCGTTGCGCTGCCGTTCTTCGGCATCGTCACCGAGATCATCCCGGTGTTCAGTCGCAAACCGGTGTTTGGGTACACGAGCATGGTGTACGCGACGGTGAGCATCGCGGCCTTGTCGACCTCGGTGTGGGCGCACCACATGTTCGCCACGGGCGCGGTGCTGCTGCCGTTCTTCTCGTTCATGTCATATCTGATCGCGGTGCCGACCGGGATCAAGTTCGTCAACTGGATCGGCACGATGTGGAAGGGACAGCTGACATTTGAGACGCCGATGCTGTTCACGGTCGGCTTCATGCTCACCTTCCTGCTCGGTGGCCTGTCGGGTGTCATGCTGGCCAGCCCACCGCTCGACTTCCACATCACCGACACCTATTTCCTGGTTGCACACTTTCACTACGTGCTGTTCGGCACGATCGTGTTCGCCACCTACGCGGGCATCTACTTCTGGTATCCGAAGATGACCGGCCGACTGCTCGACGAACGGCTGGGCAAGCTGCATTTCTGGCTGACGCTGATCGGGTTTCACACCACCTTCCTGGTGCAGCACTGGTTGGGCAACGAAGGCATGCCGCGCCGCTATGCCGACTACCTACCCAGCGATGGGTTCACCACCTTGAATGTCGTGTCGACGATCGGAGCGTTCATCCTGGGCATCTCGATGCTGCCGTTCCTGTGGAATATCTTCACCAGCTACCGCTACGGCGAGCCGGTGACCGTCGATGACCCGTGGGGCTACGGTAACTCGCTGGAGTGGGCGACCAGCTGCCCGCCGCCGCGGCACAACTTCACCGAGCTGCCGCGGATCCGTTCCGAGCGGCCGGCATTCGAGCTGCACTATCCGCACATGGTGAACCGGATACGCCGCGAAGCGCACATCGGTCGCACAGACCACGCGCCCGCTGTCAGGTGGCACGGGTAGCCGACCGTTTCTCGCGAGGAATTAGGACCGTCGCGAGGCTAGCCTGGCGATGCACAGTTCCGGTTCGACGAATGGGTCGAGCCGAGTCGATACCCCGTTCACTTGTGCGGCGGGTGGTGGACCGGTTGCAGCGGCCGTGTCGAGCAGGCCCTGCAGCAAGCCCAGGTGGATGCCGCATGTCACCTCAGGATGGGATCGAGCCAGTTCCCGGACCGGGCAGGCGCGCAGCCGAATCACCCGTTGTTTCTCGACGACTTGTTCACTGTCAGACGACAGCGATGCCATCGGCTCGGACGGTGCAACCAGTTCAGGGTCGAAACCCATGCGATCGAAGATGTCGGCAGCCAGCGCGGCGCCGCGATCCAGCGGCGTCGCCCGCTCAGCGTCGTCTGCTGGGGCCTCACCACGCGATCCCGCTATCCGCTTGGCCCACCGCAATCCGGTGCGCTGTGCGCGGCGAGCGCGTTTCTCCGCGGTCCTGCCCAGTTCCATCGCGAGAACCTCGGCGAGGACTCGATAGTCCAGCCGTTCCTCTACTGTGCGGTAGCCGGTTCGTGGACGACCGACTCCGTCGCGGTTCATCCGCACCCGTTCCAGAGCGCCTTGATCGCACAAGGCGTCTAGGTGAAATCGAACCGTCGTGATGTGCAAGTTGATCCGCGACGCCAGCTCGACGGCGTCGATCGGCCCGTCGTGTTCACGCACCATCTGCAGCACTCGGTCGCGTTGGTGGTTGCGTGGCAGACGATTTCGTCGCACACCTGTGGCTTTGGCGCCGTCTTCTGCGTTCAGCGGACTCTTACCTTCTCTTATTTTTAGCGGATATACTTCATTTATATTAACAGCCTTTCAACGAGCTGCGGCCGTACAGAATTCGATTTCTTCACAACTCAACGACTCGCGACGGGAGGGCCGCACATGTCACCAACTCTGTCCAGCCGACCCGTCGGTGCGCGCCGAACACGGATGGGCAACTTACGGTTGCGATTGAAGCCCCCGCACCGGTCGTGTGGGATCGTCCAGGGCGCCTGGTGGCCCCGGACGGATCAATTGCGCGTCGAGCTGCCGCCTCTGCTCACCGCGGTCTCGCGGCGAGTAGGTCCCATCGCGCGCGTTGTGTACGACGAAACAAGTTGGACGTCAACACCGTCAGCTGCGGAGCTCGACGGCCGGAGCATCCTCCTCGAAGCCTCCAGCGTCGCCCCGACCGACACGCTGTCGGTGTTCGGTGAGTGGATCAATCGGCTGGTGCTGCTGGTAGTGCCGCCCTATACGAACCCCACACGCGCATACATGGCCGTAGTGGCGGCGTCGAACCCGCACGATGACTCGACGCCAGACGAACTGCTCGGGATCACGCCGCGGGAAGCACACGATCGCCGACTTGCGGTGTCCGCTCGACAACGGTGGGAGTCTGGAGGGGGAGCGGCAATCGACGTTGAGGCGGTGCGGCGTGCTCAGTGACAAGGAGCGGAATGCCCTAGACGAGATCGAGCGCCAGCTGCGCTGGTCGAGCCCCGAGCTCGTTCGGCTGTTCAGCGGCGAGGAGCCGTTGCCGCCGACTCGGCGGCGGGCCAGATTCCGAGTACTGCTCGCTGCAGCGGCGCTGACGGCGCTGATCTTGCTGGGTCCGCGCACGCCCACCGAGGCCGAACTCCGATCTCAGCATCGGCGGCCACGGAGTGAACCATCACAGAGATTTGAGGCCCGAGCACACCGTCACCCCCGACAACCTTGGCCCGGGCGGAACTGGAGAGAATCATGATCGCCTTCTATTCCGTGGCCACCGCGGTTTGTCTAGTCGTGCTCTGGTTCGGCAGCAACCTGCGCATCATCAAGCAGTTCGAAAGAGGTGTCGTCTTCCGCTTCGGCCGCGTGCAGGGCGGCGTGCGTCGACCGGGATTGACGATGCTGCTTCCGATAGCTGACCGACTGACCAAGGTCAACATGCAGATCGTCACGATGCCGATCCCTGCCCAGGACGGCATTACCCGAGACAACGTGACCGTGCGCGTTGATGCCGTCATTTACTTCCAAGTCGCCGATCCGGTGCGCGTGGCCGTCGACGTCCAGGACTACATGTCGGCGATCGGCCAGGTTGCACAGACGTCGCTGCGTTCCATCATCGGCAAGAGCGACCTGGACGACCTGCTGTCCAATCGAGAGCGCCTCAACCAGGGCTTGGAGTTGATGATCGACAGCCCGGCATTGGACTGGGGTATTCATATCGATCGCGTCGAGATCAAGGATGTCGTCTTGCCCGACGCGATGAAGCGGTCGATGTCGCGGCAGGCCGAGGCCGAGCGTGAGCGTCGGGCGCGGATCATCACCGCCGACGGTGAACTTCAGGCATCGCAGAAACTCGCCCGGGCTGCCGAAGTGATGGCCGAGCACCCGGCCGCGCTGCAACTGCGGCTCCTGCAGACCGTCGTGGAGGTCGCCGCCGAAAAGAACTCCACACTGGTCCTGCCGTTCCCCGTGGAGTTGCTCCGCTTCTTGGAAAGGTCCACGCCGACGCCAGAGCCGCACGAGGAGCCGATTCCGATGACCGAACCCGCTCGCGGTAAGCCCTCGAACGCGTTGGGGGCCAGCCAGTTCAGCTGAACCGATAGCCGCTGAACAGCGCCTACGGGGCCGGTCAAACAGGTTCGGCGGCGAGCATCCGGTTGATCTCGCTCAGCCGCAACAAGAAACGGCGCTCGTCGAGCTTCTTGCGCCGCATCCAGCTGGTCACCTCGGCGTTGCACTTGCTCGTGTTGCATGACCGACAGCACGGCACGACGTTGTCGATCGCGTAACGGCCGCCCCGCGAAATGGGCAACACACAATCCTTTTGAAGCGGCGTCCCCGCAGCACCGCAGTAGGCGCAACCGCCCCAAGCCGCCTTCAGCGCCACCCACTGAGCCTCGGTGAGGTCGTGCACCTTCGCGGCCATGCGCCGCTTGCGGCGCCGCGCGTATCTCGCGGCACGCGTGGGTCTTCGGGACGGCACACGCCGAATTATCCCTGTCAGTGGCGCCATCGAGCCGCTGCGCGCCGGCGTGTCTCATTCGCTGGCATTCAACCGATGCGGCGCGCCTGATGAGGCAGAATCGCGGAAATGACCACGCCGCCGCAGCCTCCGGGACCGCCTGGTCGGCAGGGCCCGGACAACCCGCATGACGACCCTGCGACGCGTCGGCTGCGTCGCCCTGAGCAGCCGCCCGAGCCTCCGACCGAGCAACTCCGTTCGCGCCGGCGGCCTCCCGATGCGGCGCCGACGGAGCGGTTCCGCCCCTCCCCGCCACCGCCAGGGCCACCACCGTCGGCACCGCCACCGTCGGGACCGCCAGCCGGACCGCCGCCAGGGCCGCCTCCGGGTGCAGGTGCGCCCCCGCCACCGTCCCGCCCGGGTGCGCCTGGCCCGCCGCGGCCAGCCGGGCCACCGCCACCGCCTGCCGGTGGACCACCGCCGCCGCCTGCCAAGGCGCCGCCACCACCGCCTCCGCCACCCGCGGCGCCCGAGACGCCGACACCCGCGCCGAAGAAGCGCCGCGGTAGGGGATTTCTCAACCGGCAGTCGATCATCCTGATAGCGGTCATCATTGTCGCGTTGCTGGCGGGCGGTCTGGCCGGCGCGGAACTCTACGCGCGTCACCGCGCCGACGACGTCCTCATCGATGTCGCCGAATGTGTTGTCCGCGACGGCGTTACGATCTCCTACGGAGTCAACCCGCCGTTCCTGTGGCAGCACATCGCCGGCCACTACACCAACATCTCGGTTGAAACCGCCGGCCACAACGTCCAGGACGCCGACGGGATGACCGCCGACGTGACCGTCTCCGACGTGCGACTGCAAGACACCGGCGACTCCAAGGGCACCATCGGGGAGTTGACCGCGACGCTGACGTGGAAGTCGTCCGGCATCAAGGAAACGCTGGCCGAAAACCTTCCCGATGTCGGCAACCTGATCACCGGCGTGCGCACAGATCCCGCCGCGGGCACACTCATCGTAGACGCCGGTGAGAACAGTGTCACCGCCAAACCCGTTGTCACAGACGGTGATCTGAACCTCGAAGTGCTCGACGTGACCGGCCCGCTGCCGAAGGACGCGGTGCAGGCGGCGCTGAACGATCTCACCAAGAAACTCAACGACAACTATCCGCTCGGCATCCACGCCGACAGCGTCGAGGTCACCGACACCGGAGTGGTCGGCAAGTTCTCCAGTCAGGACGCATCCATCCCGAAGGAGGACGACAACCCGTGCTTCGCCCGGCTGTGACGCTCTAGCGCGGCGTCAGCCGAAACAGGGGAATGCGCCGCCCGGACGCTGCCGTCTTGACGCGATAGTCGGCGTAGCCGGCATACACCTGCTCGGCCAACCCGAAGAGCCGGGCGTACTCATCGGGATCGGTGACTTCGGTCGCGGTGAACGGCTGGTCGCCGAGCTCGCATTCGGGATGCGCCTTCAGGTTGTGGTACCACTGCGGGTGCTTCGCCTGGCCAGAGTTCGAGGCGACCAGAATCGGGGTCGGCCCGTCGTGGAAGTAGGTGAGCTGGTGCTCGCGGCGCTGCCCGGTCTTGGCGCCGGTGCTGACCAGTGGCGCGGTCGCGTTGCCGCCGAGGACCCACGGATAACGGCCGCCGGTGACGCGGAACAACCACGGGTCGATATGGAAGAAGACATGGCGCGCCACGAATTGGCCAGGACGCGAGCGGGCAAAGCGTTCCTGCGCCCGATACCACCGGCCACGTTCCTGCAGCGGGTCGACGTAGTGGAGCGGCATGGGCGGACCATAGCGTCGGGCTTTCGCGGCGAGGCCGGATTCGACAATTCGTCAGCTCGGGAGGGAACTGCCCGCCACGACGTTGATGTGCAGCGGCAACACGATGCGATCGTCGCGGCCCTCCAGCCGGACGGTGTAGATGTGCGGGCCGCCGCCGGGCTCGATGGGCAGCGCGATCGGCGGCGTCACCATGAAGGCGATTCGGCTCGGCACCGTGAAATACGACGAGCGCGCGGGCGTCCACTGCTGGCCGGTCGGGCCTGCGGCGTCGATGTGCAGGCCGAACTGTTTGCCACGGTCCTGCCTGCTGACCTCGCAGAAGATGACGCAGCGGGTCGCGAACGCGTTCGAGCCGTCGGCGACGGTCGTCGACGTCCAGCATCCGCCGGTCACATTGAGCATGTCGTCGACGACTTCGGCGTGGTTGGCAAAGAACGCGTTTGTTAGCCGCACCCCACGAAAGCTAGCGCATCTACCCACCCGGCGAGCGCTAATCGAGCACGACGGCGACTTCCTCGCCCAGCTTGTAGCCCTCCGCCAGGGGCAGTTTGTCGCCGCTCCAGAACTTGCCCGGATCGAACCAGCTGTAGTGCTTCTCGGTCGACAGCAGCCCCATCTCCTCGTAGGTGATGGCGACCGTCTCCGCGCAGTAGGCCGTCTCCAGGCCTGCCGTTCGCTGTTCGGCCTTCTTGCGCTGGGCCGACTCCCGAAGGCGCTTCTCCAGGAACGGGATACCCCTGGCCAGGTCGCCCGCCGTCGGCACCCGGCCGCGGAACCAGCGTCCCGTCAAGCGCGCGGTGGTGGGAAACGGCGTGCCGTCCATCCGGGCAACGACCCGAAGCGCTTTGTCCTCCTGCTCGCGGCTCGCGTGCGGAATGAGCTGCCGCAGCCAACACCGCTGGTGGTAATGGAGGATCCAGCGCTCGACCGCCGCGCGCGCGTCGTTGAGTTGGACGCCGCGGTGGTTGGTGCCGCTCCAGACGTCGAGCAGCTTGTCGCCGAGTTCGGCGTGCCACATCAGCGGCGGCAAGTCGTCGATCGCCAGCGTCATCCCGACGTGGTTCACCGGGGCGTTGGTCATGGTCTGAATCGCGCGGTCCGGCCCGGAGGCGCCGCGGAACAACCAGATATCGCCGGTGCGGGTCTCGTCCAGGGCGCGCGAGAGGGTGACCGTGTTCGCATCCACCAGCGCAGCTTAGGCACACTGACGGGATGCGCAGCATCTGGAAGTGGGTCGGGCTGGCCGGTGTCGCCGGGGTCGTCGCCGGCGGTGTACTGGTCGCGCGCGATCAACGCCGCCGCAACTCCTATACGCCCGAGGACATCCGCGCCCGCCTGCATCAGCGGCTGGCCGAATCGGAGCGGCAAGACCGCGGTTAGCGGGACGGAGGCGGAGCCAGCTTGGCGCGCAGCTGATCTATGGTCAGCACCCATGCGACGCTGCCCGCCATCAGTTCGAGCGCCATTTGATGATGGTCGTCGCCGCGCATGCTCGCGACACATTCCTCGATGACCACCGGGCGCAAGCCACGTGCGGACGCGCCGAATGTGGTGGCGTACACGCACGTGTCGGTGTTGATACCCGCGACGAGTACGACCTCGGGACGTAGGTAGCGGCGCAGAATCATCTCGAGGTCGGTGAGGTGAAAGCTGTCCATCTCACGCTTGTTACCCATCATGAAGTCACCCTCGGCCACCAGCGCGGGCATTACCTCTTCGGTACCCGACCCGGCGACCCGGTCGACGCGCGTGCGTGCGGGCGCGATGGGGTTCTGCGACAAGCCGGCCCGCTGTCCCGCCATCGTGTATTCCGCGTGATGACCGCCTAGCGCCGCCTCTTCGGGGCGCCTGCTGACAAAGCAGTGCACCACGGGAATGCCGTGTTCCCGGCACATGTCGAGCATCGCGACGGTGTCGGCGACCACTTGCTGGGCGATGTGCTCGGCAACCGGAGCCGATGCAACGGACGGGTCGAGAAAGTCGCGCTGCATGTCGATGGTCAGCGCGACGGTCCGTGTCGGATCTACGGTCAGCAGATCCCGCATGCGACGTTTGTAGTCCTCGCGATCGCGCAGCTGGATGGTCCGAGTCATCGCGTGTCCTTCCCGCGATGCGCATGATCCTGCGGCGCATCGGATTCGGCAACTATCGGCACGCGGATAGTTCGGCGTCGAACGGTTGCAGAGTCCGCGGTGCCGGTGTACTAGGCGGATGCGACCTCGTAGAGGCGGTGCGTGCCGCTGAAGCCTTTCAGCTCGACCTCTCGACCGTCGTCGAAGAAGATGTCGTCGCCGGTGACGGAGTCGCGCACCGCTTCGCTGACCAACGTCTCACCGCCGTCGGCTTGCGCGGCCACCCGTGCCGCCATCGCGACGTTGCGGCCGAACAGGTCGTCGCCGCGTCGCACCGACTTGCCGGTGTGGATGCCGATGCGGACCCGAATTCCGTTGGGCCGCTTGTTGAGCACCCGTTGCACAGCGATGCTGCACCGCACCGCCTGCTCGGGCTCGGCGAACGCGACCATGAAACCGTCGCCCTGACTCTTCACGACATGGCCACCATGGCGTTCCACCTGTCGGCGAATCATCTTGTCGTGCTTGTCGATCAGCCGGACATAGGCTCGGTCGCCGACGCGCTCGTTGAGGGCCGTCGACCCCTCGATGTCGGAGAACAGGATCGCGACCCTGCCGTCGGGTGCCAGTCGCGCCAGATCCGGGCGCTCCACCTCGGCCCAGTCGGCGAGGTCCTCGATGGAGGACCGGACCGCGGCGCCGAACCCCTCCCTGCGGATGATGTTGGCGGTCTGCCACATGGTCTTGACCGCCTCACGCCCACCGGACAAAAGCATGTTGCGGGTGTCGACGCGGCCGCGCAGCTCCTCGTTCTCGCGGCGGACGCGACTGAGCTGGACGGCCAGAATCCCGATCACCACGGCCTCGACGACGGCCACACCACCCAGCACGTAGGCGGCGATCTGCGTCCCGGTCACCGGTCAAGTATTGGATGCTGGTCTGATGCAGGCGAAGGCGCCCTACTACGAGAGCCGCTTCATCCGCGCGAACGCCCCCGACCGCGCGCAGGCGTTGTGGCTGCGGTCCACGGTGCTGCTGCCGACCGCCGGGGTACCCGTTGCCGACTCATGGGTGATGATCTTCGACCCCGACGGCGCAGGAAACCGCGCGCTCAAGGTGCCCCATCCCATCGACCAGTGTGCATTCGAGTACGACACCTGGACCGCCCGGATCGGCGCCACCTCGATCGACGATGTCTCGTCTCGCGGGACCGCCACCGGTTCGGGCCGGTCGGCCCGCTGGAACCTGCGCATCACCCCGGGCGACGAGGCGCCGGTGAAGTTGCTGACCGAACGCGCGTACAACGCGAAGTTCCCGACGGCCAAGACGATGGTGCGCCACCCGCTGGCCCAGTTCGACGGCAGCGTCGAACTCGACGACATCGCCGTCGATGTGGACGGATGGACCGGCAGCGTCAACCACAACTGGGGCCGCCGCCACACGCCCGGCTACGCGTTCGGGCAGGTGTGCGGATTCGATGAGGCGCCCGCCTCGACGCTTGAGGTGGTCACCGCGCACGCCGCCGTCGGTCCTGTCTCGCTGCCCGCCGCCACTCTGCTGGTGTTGCGCCACGACGGGCGCGAGCTCGCCGTCCGCTCGGTGCTCGCGACCCGGCACACGCGCGGCCAATACCGGCCGTTCCATTGGACGTTCGCCGCACGCGTTGACGACGTCACCGTCGACGGCGAGATCACCGCAGCGCAGTCCGATGTGATCGGGCTGACCTATACCGACACCAACGGTGAGTCGAAATACTGCTACAACTCCGCTCTTGCGACGTGTCGAATTCAGTTGACGGGCAGCGGAATCGACGCCACAGAACTGACCGCGACCCGCCGGGCGATGTTCGAGATCCTGACCGACACCCGCCACGAGTCGGTGCGCCTACTCACCTAGCCCGCCTTATCCCGCCGCTAGCCCGCGCTCTATCCCGCGCCCTTATCCCGCGCGAGCAGACGCAAAATCGCATGAATTGGGCCGGCCGCTGCGTGCGATTCTGTGTCTGCTCGCGGAGGAGGGGAACCGGGAGAGGGCGAGGTAGATGGCACCGGCGAGGACCGCCGAGCCGATTGTGCTCAGATCGACCCCTGCGGCGATGTCGGCCAGCGCCCCGACATACAGCGTGGTGTTCACCGTCAACATGCCGAACGTCGCACCGGCCAGCCACGCGACGACGGCGGCGACGTTCCAGCCGCCGGTGAACCAGTACCGACCACCGCGGCGGCCCTGCGCGAACGCCTGAAGATCGACCGGGTCATAAGCTTTCGTGCGCAGCGCGCCGATCGCCAGGATCGCCACCCACGGCGTGATCACCGCGTTCAATGCGACGGTCATCGCCGTGACCGATTCGACGGCGTCGAACACGAACACGCCGACGTACAGCAGCGCGATCGCGACGGCCGCGGTGATGATCGTGGTCTGCGTGCGCTTCAACCGCGGCGCCAGCCCCTCGAGGTCCAAACCGCTGGCGTACACACACAGCACGCCTTGGCTCATACCACCGAAGAGCGAAATCGCCACGATCGGAAGCACATACCAGGCGGGGGAGGCGGCGACGAGGTCGTCGATGTAGGAGTCGGTCGGGTTGACGAACGTCAGCGCCGTGAACGCCCCGAACAGGCTGGGCAGCAGCACGCCGGTGAACATTCCGGCCGCGAGCGCTGCGCAGATCTGCTTGTCGCCGAACCGCTTTGGCGAGATGCGACGGGTGTAATCACCGATGGTCGGGCCATACGAGATCGGGGCGGCCGCGAACAGCACCGCCGACAGCGCCCAGGTCTGCCAGAAGCCGCCCAACGCGTATTCGCCGCCGGTGGCGCCGGGATCGAAGGTGCCTGCGAACGCGAACACCCCGACGATCATCAAGCCGCCGACGACGGGCACGACCACCTTCTGGATTGCGACGATCGTGGCGTGGCCGTAGAGCGCCACCGTCACCATCAGCGCGGCGACCGCGGCGTACGCGACGGCGTGTACGACGTCGCCGACCGGGGTGCCGAGCAGCCGATGGGCCGCCGCGACGATGGCATCCCCGCTGGTCCACACCGTCACCGCGGCGAAGCCCAGAGCGATCGCGAGCGCCAACGCCGAACCGATGAACCGGCCGCGGATACCGAAGAACGCCCCGCTGGACACGGTCATGTTGGTGCCGGTACGCGGCCCGATGCCCGCGGTCGGCAGCACCGCCAGCGTGCCGACGGCGATCCCCACCACCATCGAGGTCACGGTCTGCCAGAAGCTCAGCCCGAACAGGATCGCGAACGCGCCGAAGACCACGTTGGTCCAGGTCAGGTTCGCGCCAAGGAACACCGCCGCGAGGTTGCGTGGTCCGGAGTCGCGGGCGTCCTCGGGCAGGTACTCGACGCCTGCGGCCTCGACGGCGCCGATGCGGTCCGCGGTGAATTCGGCGGGGGTAGGTGATGGTCGGGCCATGAGCTGCTCGATTCAGCTTGTTGATGGATACTTCAATAGTGTTGATGTAGTGTTCAATAACCATCGCGATTCGTCAATAGCCGGAAGGATCGAACTTGACCGTGAACTCCGCTTCCCCGCGCGAGCCATCTCTGCTGGAGGTGCGCGACGCCAAGCGGAAGATGCCGGCCGAACGCCACGGCGAGCTACTGGCCAAGGCCGTCGAGATCAGCGCCGCCGAAGGGCTGTCGGCCGTCACCCTGCGGCGCGTCGCGGCCGACCTCGGCGTCACTCCGGGCCTCGTCAGCCACTATTTCTCGTCGGCAGAACAACTCATCGTCGCAGCCTTCAGTAAAGCGGCCCTCGCCGATTTCGCCGAGGCCCAGTCGCGCGTCGCCGCCGCCGAAGGGCCGATCGCCAAGGTGGACGCGCTCATCGACTATCTCCTCGACGAATCCAGCGATGACGCAAGTGCGCTGTGGCTCGAGGCGTGGAGCCTGGGTCGGCGCAACGCGGCGTTGGCGGCCGAGGCCAACGCACTGACCGACCAGTGGCTGGCATGGCTGGCCGACATCGTGCGATCGGGAGCGCAATCCGGCGAGTTTCATGTCGTCGACGCCGATGTCGCGGCACGGCGGCTGTTGACGATGATCGACGGCCTTGGCGCTCAGATGGTCGTGCGCGCCGTTCCCTCGGCGGAGGCCAAGCACATCGCGCGGTCGTACTTCACGTCGGAGTTGGGCATCGCCGCGGGGTGAGCTAACACCCGATTGCCCCGCTATTGCCCATCTCGACGCCGTCTGAGACCTATGCTTAGCCCGGAAAAAGTCCATGACCGGCGGAGGGGCAGATGGCCGGTGCGGAGGCACGTCGATGACGGGCGATCTGCTGGCGGGGCGTGACAGCGAACTCGCGGTCATTCGTCGCGCACTGAGCGGCACCGGCAATTACTCGGGCGTCGTGATCTGCGGCGCCGCAGGCGTCGGCAAGACCCGGCTCGCGCGCGAGGTGCTGGCCCGCGCACAGGCCGCCGGTGAGCGGACGAACTGGATCACCGGAACAGAGTCCGCGCGGGCGCTTCCGCTTGGCGCGTTCACCGGATCGATCGCCGAAACCGGTTCGCCCTCAACTCCGGACGTCGGCAGGCTCATCAATTCCTTTGTGGCTCAACAACGTCAGGGTCGCGTGTTGATTGGTGTCGACGATGCCCATCTGCTCGACGGGCTCTCGGCGCACGTCGTACATCAGCTGGCGCAGACGCGCGGGCCGCGGCTGGTGGTCACGGTGCGCACGGGTGAGCCGGAGCCCGACGCGGTGACCGCATTGTGGAAGGACGGCCTGCTCGCCCGGCTCGATCTGGGGCCCCTGTCCGAAGCGGGCACGCGCAGCCTCATCGAATCGACCCTGGATGGAAGTGTGGATGCCCGCAGCGCGCAACGGTTCTGGAAGCTCACCGGCGGCAATGCGTTGTTCCTGCGGCAACTGCTGAGCGATCAGGTCTCGGCTCGGCGCATGCGTCAGGTCGCCGGGGTGTGGATGTGGGACGACCGAGTCGCGGTGTCGCAGAACATCAGCGACATGGTGGGCCGTCGACTGGGCGAGCTGTCCGACGGCGTTGCGCTGGTCGTCGACGCGCTGTCGCAGTGCGAACCGCTGAGCGTCGACGTGTTGTGCAGGATCGCCGATCGCGCCGACCTGGAAACCGCCGAGCAGATGCGCCTGGTCACCGTCGAGCGGTCCGGTAACGAGTTGATGGCCCGACTGGCGCACCCGCTTTTCGGGGAACTGCGCCGCGCGGCCGCAGGAGAGATGTACCTGTCGCGGATCCGCGGCAAGCTGGCGCAAGGGCTCGGCGAGAGCGTCGACTCCGACATGCAGTCCACCGTGCGCCGGGCTCTGTTGCGGCTGGAATCGGACCTGCCACCCGACCCTGAGTTGTTCGTCGAGGCGGCCCGCTTCGCGATGACGTTGCTCGATCTGGAGCTGGCGGATCGGTTCGCCGCCGCGGCGGTCGCCGCAGGCGCCAGCGAGGCGCCCGGCGTGCAGGCGATGAATCTGGTGCTGCGCGGCCGCGGCGACAACGCCGAGAAGTTCCTCAAGGAGATCACGTCCGGCGGTGGCGAAGATACTCACCGGTGGTCGACGGTGCGCGCCGCCAACCTGATCTGGACGCTGGGGCGGCCCGACGACGCCGCGGCGATTCTGGCCGGGCTCACGGCGGGCGACGAATCACCCGAGGAACGAGCATCACGCGCGGCGGTCGAGGCGTGTGTCGACGCCGTGTACGGGCGCTGCGAGCTGGCTGCTGAAAAGGCAAGCACCGCTTTGGATTCGCACGACCTCGGCGATTTCCACGCCATGATGGCGTCCTTCGCCTTGACCATGGCCTACGGTGCACTCGGACGCGGCGACGAACTCACCGCGGTCGCCGAGCGGGCCCTCGACCGGGCGTCGACGTCGTTTCAGACGGCGCCGCTGCGGTTCTGGTTCGGCGGCGTCTACGCACGCGCCTGCCGGTTGACGGGACGGATCGACGACTGCGCCAAGATGGCAAAGCAGATGGCCGACTCGGTGAACGAGATGCCGGGGCTGGCCTACGCGAATCTGGTGTTCCTGCTGGGGCAGACCGACCTGATGCGCGGTGATCTGACCGGCGCGGTCAAGCTGCTGCACGAGGCCCTCGCCGGCGTCGAGCATCACGGCATCACAACGGGTTTGCGACCGGCCACCTGTTTCGCGCTGGCCGAGGCGCACGCCAAGCTGGGGCAGGCCGCCGAAGCCCAGGCCGCGCTGGACGAAGCGCGCCAGAATGTGCCCGACGACTACGTCTACATGCACACCGCGCTGGCGATTTCGACGGGCTGGACGCTGGCGGCGGGCGGCTACCTGGCCGATGCCGTGTCGACCGTGCTGTCCGCCGCCGAGCAGGCCCGTGGGCGTGGACAGCCGACACACGAGCTGATCTGCCTGCAGGTGGCCGCGCAGTGGGGCGACGCATCGAAGGCGGAACGAGCTCGCGAGCTGGCCGACGAGTTGTCGCTTCCGCTGGCGGATGCCGTTGCGCGCCACGTCGAATCGCTGGCCGCCAATGATGGCGAGGGTCTGCTGTCCGCGTCGACCGATTATCGGGCGCTCGGCGACCTTGCGACGGCGGCCGACGCGGCAGCGCAGGCGGCAGTGGCGTTCTCGCAGAACCAGCAGCGCAGGCGTCGGCTGTACGCCGCTGCCATCGCGCAGGAGTTGTCGAAGGAATGCGGCGGCATCTGCACACCGGCGCTACGCAGTCCGACCGGCCATCCGCTCACCCAGCGGCAGCGCGAAATCGCGGAGTTGGCCATCGCGGGGATGTCCAACAAGGACATCGCCAAGCGGCTGTACATGTCGGTGCGCAGCGTCGAGGGCCACCTCTACCGGGCGTGCCAGCGGGTGGGCGCCAACTCCCGCGAAGAACTGGCCGAGATCTTGCGGAAGGGTCCGGCCGCATCGGATTGAATCGCCGTTGCGCTCAGAAGCCTTCGGTAAGCACCCGGTCGAGCGTGTCGACGTAGAAGTCGGCGGATTCGGTGTCGATGCACAGCGGCGGCTTGGTTTTCAGGATGTTCTGGTGGTCGCCGGTAGGTTGGATCACCACACCCAACTCGAGCATGCGGTTGCAGATCGCCGTGGTTTCGGCCACCGCGGGCTCCAACGTGTCCCGGTCGCGGACCATTTCGACGCCGAGGTAGAGCCCGATGCCGTGCACGGTGCCGATGATGGGGTGTTTGTCCTGCAGCGCCTGCAGTCTCGCTTTGAGGTGGCCGCCGACGCGATCGGCGTTCTCCTGCAGCCCTTCGTCGCGCAGCACATCGAGCACCGTGATGCCGATGGCACACGACAGCGGACTGCCGCCCGTCGACGAGAAGAAATAGCCCTGGCTGGAGAACTTGTCGGCGATCTCGCGGCTGGTGATCACCGCGCCGAGCGGCGAGCCGTTGCCGGTGGACTTGGCCACCGAGACGATGTCGGGGATGACATTCTGCTGTTGAAATCCCCAGAACCACCTGCCCAGCCTGCCGTAAGACACCTGCACTTCGTCGGCGATGGCCAACCCCCCGCCAGCGCGCACCGCGGCATACACCTGCTCGAGGTAACCATCGGGCAACGCCATACCACCGGCATTGCCGTACACCGGTTCGGCGATGAACCCCGCCGGCGCGCGGCCGTCGGCGATCAGTTGCTCGATCTGGGCCACCGCCTCCGGCGCATAGCGCCACGCCTCGGCGCCGCGGAACTTGCCCCGGAAACTGTTCGGCGACTCCACGGTGTGAACCCAATCGGGCCGCGTGGTAAGCGCATTGGGGTTGTCGGCAATGGACGTCGACACCGCATCGGTGGCATAGGTCCAACCGTGATATGCCTCGCGCACCGCGACGATGTCACGCCTGCCGGTGGCGGCGATCGCCAACCGAATCGCCAAATCGCTTGCCTCCGAACCGGAGTTCACCAGAAACACGGTGTCCAACGGGTCGGGCAGAAGCGCGGCCAGCCGCTCGCTGTACTCGACCACGGCCTCGTAGTTGAAGCGCGAATTGGTGTTCAGCCGTCGCAGCTGCCGGGTGGCCGTCTCGGCGACCCGGGGATGAGAATGGCCTAGCACCGTGACGTTGTTGATCATGTCCAGGTAGGAGCGGCCCGCTGTCGACATCAGGAAATGCCGCCAGCCGCGCTCGATCTGCGGCGGGCGGTCGTAGTAATGCTCCTGCACGCGGGCGAAACGCGCGTCGCGACGCGCCAGCAGATCCGCCGCGGCGCGGTCGTCGGGCAATGCGGGCAGGCCGAGGAGCGGACGCGGGTCGCGGCAGAGCGCCAGCCATCCGCGCGACAGTTCCGCCGAGACAAACCGCGGCGCGGGTTGCGTGCCTGCGGGGCGCACGCTGAGTTCGGCCCACCGGCCAGGCGATATTTCGGCCAGCGGGTCACCCGCGCGCAACTGATCGCCGGACGCTGGATTCGGCGTCACCCCTGCCAGCGTCAGCTCGTACTCACCGCCGCGAATCGTGACGCTGTCATTGCTTCGCTCGACAACCTCGCAGTCCCACGGTGCCACCGCGTTTCGAGTCGACGCCGGCCACAGGCCGATGCCGGTCGCCACCACCTCGGGGCTGTCCTGACTCAACGGCTGAGCCCTGGTCAGCCGTGGCTCACCGAACCGAGTCACCACCAGTTCGGCGCCGTCGGTCACTGCGGCCCTTGCGAATTCGTCTTCGCAATCGGCGCGGAGCCAGGCACCGGGCACGAACGCGGTGTCGAAGACGTCGGCTTGCGAGGACAGATCCAGCGTCACCACCGCGGCCGGATCAAGCCCGTCGATCAACAAAGCGTCCGCGACCAGGTCAGCGTGTCCGTCGTCGAGACCGAGGTCGACCTTGATCAGGGTGGTCATCACGTCGATGGGCACCGAGGTGGCCTGCTCGAACATCCGAATCTCGCCGGCGGTCTGTTCGGTGACATACGGGTTGTCCGGGTCGAGCGCCGCCTGCTGGGCACCGCTGACGATCAGCACCGCGGTGCGCAGCACCAGCATCGGCCACAACACTTCCGCTTCGGCCGCGCTCAACGGGCGGATCGCGTGGAATGCCCGCACCCCGGGCAGGATCGACGGCGGACCGGTGCCGGGATGACCCAGCACCGAGGACACGGTGATGGCCAGCTCCGACACGGCCCAGCTGCGGGAGAGGTCGCCGAAGTCGATGACGCCGTCAGGGCGCACGGCGCCGCCGCCCTCGCGGGTCACGACGACGTTGGCGTCCGTCAGATCCAGATGCGTTGCCTGGCACGGTAATTGGCCGGCCAGCGGGCGGATCCGCGACCACGCCGCGGCCGTCACCTCCTCGATCCGCGCGCGCCGCGCTTCGTCGCCGACATACGAAATCAGCTGCGCCACAACGTCGGCGCCGTAGCGGAGGTCCCACTGCAGTGCGCGGTCCAGGCCGGGATGCTCGAAACCGGCCAGCGCGCGACTGACCCGACCGGACAGCTCACCGAGGCCCACGACCGCTGCCTGCGGCAGATAGCCCGACTCGTAGAGGGTCCCGCCGGGAAGGAACCGCAGCAGTCGCACATAGGCGGTGCGGTCGAGTAATCCCTCGAGCACGGTGCACTTCTCGCCGTTGACGTTGGGCAATGGCACGGCGATGCGCAGGGCAGGCTCGGCCTCGGCGATGAGTTCGGCCGCCGCGTCCTGGGCCGCCAGCTCCGTCGCATTGAAGGCGGGATTGGCGATCTTCAGCACGCCGACGATGTCGTCGTTCGCGTCATGGATGGTGAAGTTGCAGTCCTGGTTGCTGCCCAGCCATTTGGCCCGCGCCTGCAACCCGTAGTGCTCGGCGACGATGCGTTCGGCCTGGGCCTCGCTGACCTGCGGGCAGGGCAGCGCGGGTTGTTCGAAAAAGTTGAAGCCGACGGTGCGGCCGGAGGTGGTCATCGGTCGACGAATTGGACGACGACGTCACTGAAGGCATCGTTGTCGTCGCCTGCGGCGGTGTGCCCGGCATCAGACAACTCGACGAACTCGGCATGCGGCACGGTTTTCAGGAAGTGCTGCACACCTTCCTCGCTGACCACGTCGGACAGCCGGCCGCGGATCAGCAGGATCGGGATCGTCAGCTCGATGGCGGCTCGCTCGAGCTTTTCCTCGCGCACGAAGGAATCGTCCACCGGCTTGGTCAGAAACGCCGGATCCCAGTGCCAGTACCAGCGCCCGTCGCGCAACCGCAGGTTTTTCTTCAGGCCCTCGGGGCTGCGCGGCTTCTTGCGATACGGCAGATAGGCGGCGACGGCCTCGGCCGCCTCGTCCAACGACGCGAAGCCGTCCAGGCCGCTGGCCATGAACTCCCGGATACGCGCGCTGCCGCCCTTCTCGTAGCGGGGCACCACGTCGACAAGCACCAGCTTGGTCACCTTGTCGGTCCCCGCCTGGTGGGCGGCGAGAATGCCGGTCATACCGCCCATGCTGGCACCGATCAGAATCACCGGGCGGCCGATCTGATCAATGACCGCGAGAGTGTCGGCGCAGAGGGCGTCCACCGTGTAGTTCGCGTCGGGGGAGCGGTCGCTGTCGCCGTGCCCGCGAGAGTCGAGCGCCACGACATGCAGGCCCTCGTCCGCGAGGATCTGGCTGGTGGCCTTCCAGGAGTAGCGGTTCTGCCCGCCGCCGTGCAGGAACAACACCGCGGGCCGGTCGGCGGCCGATTCGGCGTCACGGTTCCACTCGTCTGCCACGAGGGTCAGACCTTCAGCGCCCTGGAACTTCACCGTCTGCAATTCGCTGTGTTCCGTGCTCACGACATCCTTCCGGCCAACCCCTCGCGGACACACGTTACCCAGCGAATAACCCGCGCTAGCGGCATGGTGACCCAACCGCCCATCACCGCCTCCCTACAATTTCCCGTCGTGCAGCCCCACTCGACGACGACCGATGACCGGCAGGACATCATCGACGCCGCTTACGGCTGCCTGTCCGAGCCGCACAGCGGCGCCATACCGGTAGCGGCGATCCTGGAGCGTGCCGGCCTTTCAACGCGGGCGTTCTACCGGCATTTCACCTCGAAGGACGAGCTGTTTCTGGCCATGCTGTGCCAGGAGGCCGACGCGCTGGCCGACCGGCTCGACAGCATCCCCGAGGAGGCGCCCGGCCACCCGGTCAAGCAGCTGACGGCCTGGATCGAGGTCATGTTCGAGCTGGCGCAGGACCCGCAGTTGCGCACGCACCTGTCCGTCATCGACTCCGACGAGGTCCGCGCGGCCAAGGGCTACCGCGAGACCCGCGAGCGCCTACATGCCGATCGGGCGCGCTCACTCGAACAGATCCTGGCCTGCGGTCGCGACAACGGGGTGTTTCCCCTGGCTGACCCGCAGCGCGACGCGATGGCGATCAGCGCGGTCGTCAGCCGCTCGCTGACGGTGTCGGCACCAGGCGGCGCCGACGAGCTGGAGGCGGCGCGCGCCCATGTGCTCGACTTCGCGCTGCGGGCGCTGGGCGGGCCACGGCGTCGATGATTTTCCGGCGGCTGCGGAGTCTGCACTTGCGAGCCCCGACAGCCCGCAATCAGGAAGGAGTCGGCGATGCCTGCCATCACCCCGTCGCTGTGGTTCGACGACAACCTCGAGGAAGCCGAACAGTTCTACACTTCCGTCTTCCCGAACTCGTACATCGAGCAGGTGCAGCGCACCACCGAGGCCGGGCCAGGCACGCCGGGAGACGTGTTGGCGTGCTTCTTCGTTCTGGACGGCACGCGGTTCATGGGCATCAACGGCGGGCCGCATTTCCAGTTCTCCGAGGCGGTCTCGTTCGTGGTCCACTGCAAGGACCAAGAAGAAGTGGACTACTACTGGGATCGGCTGGTCGACGGCGGCGAGGAGTCGCAGTGCGGCTGGCTCAAGGACCGTTTCGGGCTGAGCTGGCAGATCGTGCCGGATCGGTTGTTCGAGTTGGTCAACGATCCCGATCCGGCCCGCGCGACCGCCGCCACCAAGGCGATGCACGGCATGCGCAAGATTGTCATCGCCGAGATGGAGGAGGCCGCCGCGAACGCCTGACGGAGGCAGGGTCCGCGTCTTCGGTTGCGACCGAATGGTGTTCGCCTAGATGTCGGGGATCGTCTGGCTGACGTAGGTTTGCCAGGTGGCGATCCTGCCTGCCTCGAGCATGGCTGCCTGCATGTCGGGATCGTTCATCATGCCCTGCTGCACTTCGCCGTACTTCTTCCAGTCCTCAACGGACGACAGCACGCCGATGGTGTTGGTTTCTTGGCCGCCGACCATGGTGGCCAGAACCGTGACGTTCTCCGCGCCGTGCTTGCGCGCGAGATCGCACGCCCTCTTGAGTTGCTTCTGCACGTCATCCCACGCGACGCCCTGATTCGGATGGATGGTGACTAACGAGACGATGGCCATGTCGGGCCTCTCTGCAGTTGGGTCGCTGATGACCCGAATGTAGGTCGGCCAGGGTTGTTAATTGGCAACTCGACAATGAAATCGCAAAAAATTCATATGCAGCGATTTGTCGACTAGTTATGAATTCATAGCAAACGTGCGGTGGGCTTCACGTTGGCACCTTCTAATGCATCGGCGACCGTCGATAACGACTTGCAGCGGCCGGTGATACCCGAAATGCATTGGGGCCCAGACCTGCTTTGACTCGGCACTTGCGTAGGGGTGGCCGTTGTGAGCGCAGAAGTCAGGGCTCTATCATTTCTCTCTCCACCTCATTTCTCTTCACGCTTCCCCCCGAAACTCTGTGCTCGGACAATCGCGCAGTTTCCTGCGCACACTCGTGCCCCCTGAAGCGCCTGACGGGCAGGAACACGTACTTTGGACCCGATGACGCGTCTCAAGGCCACAGGACGCCACGGAGGAGCAACGATGCCAGATGACGCTGCCGAGCCCGACGGCGACGTGAAGCAGGGGGTGAGAAAGCCCGACGAGTCGGCCGCATTCCCCGGCGCAGCCGCTTCGGATGGCGCCGCTGACGAGGAAGCCGTCGAACAGCCCGCGGCCGCCAAGACGAGGATGTCGCACGTCCGGCTCGCCACCCTCGCAGGCCTGGTGATCGTCGTCGCGCTGGCGGTGTTGTGCGGATGGCTCGGGTTCCGCGCCTACCAGTCGCACCAGGCGGCCGCCGAACGCCAGCTCTACCTCCAGGTCGGAACAGAGGCGGCCAAGAACCTCACATCCATCGACTTCGAGCACGCCGACGAAGACGTGCAGCGCATCCTGGACTCGGCGACAGGCACTTTCTATGACGACTTCGAGGCGCGGGCGCAGCCGTTCACCGAGGTCGTCAAGCAGGCCAAGTCGAAATCCGTCGGCACGATCTCGGAGGCCGGCGTCGAGAAGATCAACGAGGACGGAGCCGACGTCCTGGTCGCCGTCACCGTCAAGGCGTCGAACGCCGGCGCGGCCGAGCAGGAGCCCCGCTACTTCCGGATGCGGATCACCGTGCAGAAGGTCGGCGACGAAGCCAAGGTTGCCAACGTGAGGTTCGTGACGTGAGCAACGACAAACTCATCGGCGAGGAGACCGTCGAGACCGCCGCCGCCGAAGGCGGCGAAACCACGGCCGGTGTCGAAGGCGCCGACAGCGGCGGGGTCACCGAAACCGTTGCGACCAAACGCAAAATCGATTGGTCGCGCGTCCTGGCGTACGGCATGTTGCCCGCGCTCGCGTTCGTTCTGGTCATCGGCGCGGGAGTGCTGAAGATCCTGGACTCGGGCGTCCGGCAGAGCGACACCGCGCGTGCGGAATCGGTGCAGGCGGCCAAGGACAGCGCGGTGGCGATGTTGACCTACACGCCCGACACCGTCGAGCAACAGCTCACAGCGGCACGGGAGCGGTTGACCGGCGGTTTCCTGCAGCACTACACCGAGTTGACGAACAACGTCGTGATACCGGGAGCCAAGGAAAAGCAGATCTCGGCGGTGGCCAGCGTGCCCGGTGCGGCGTCGGTGTCGGCGGACCCGGCCCACGCGGTCGTGCTGTTGTTCATCAACCAGACCGTCACGGTCGGCACCGGAGTGCCCAGCGACACCGCATCCAGCGTGCGCGTCACCTTGGACAAGGTCGACGACCGCTGGCTGATCTCACAATTCGAACCGCTGTGAACCACTGCCATGGATGAGCCGGAGTGGCTGGAGGTCGCGACTCCTACGGTGCGGCTCAGCGCACTGACCTGGGGCCCGTCCTATAGTCCGATCGCCTTGTGTCTGCACGGCTTTCCCGACACGGCCCATGGCTGGCGGAAGGTTGTGCCGCACCTCGTGGACGCGGGCTGGCGGGTGGTTGCGCCGTTCATGCGCGGCTATGCGCCGTCGTCGATACCCGAGGACGGCAGCTATCACGTCGGCGCGCTGATCGACGATGCGCTGCAGGTGCTCGAGGCTGCCGGTCCGACCGGCCATGACGTGGTGATCGGCCACGACTGGGGCGCGATGACGGCTGCCGGTTTCGCGGCGATGCCCGACGGTCCGTTCGACAAGGCGGTCATCATGTCACTGCCGCCGCTGGCGGCGTTTCAGCCGTGGGGACGGGCGCCCGACCAGATTCTGCTGGCGGCCCAAATTCCGCGTCAGCTGCTGCGCAGTTGGTACATCATGTACTTCCAATTGCCCGTGCTGCCAGAGCTTTCCGGGTCGCGGGTGGTTTCGGCGCTGTGGCGGCAGTGGTCACCCGGCTACGACGAGGCCGAGGATGTCCGGCTGGTGCAAAACGCCATCGGTGACCCGGAGAACTGGCGGGCGGCGATCACCATGTACCGGCAGAACTTCCGCGGAACGAAACCACCCGAACAGTACGCCGATCTGCACCCGCTGTTCCTGCAACCGCCCGTCGTGCCCATTCTCTATTTGCACGGTGACGACGACGGCGCCATGGCACCGGATTACATCGCCTGGGTCGAGCGGATCCTCCCGCCCGGCGGCGAGGCGTACGTCGTCGAGGAAGCCGGCCACTTCCTGCAGCTGGAACAGCCGGATGTCCTCGCACGCCACATCATCGACTTCATCGGGCAGGCCTGAGGGTGCGCCGCCTCGCGGTGGTCGACGCGCAGGCGTACTGGATGTCGGCCAAGATCCCCAGCGACCAGTTCCTGCTGTACGGATTCGACGGCGTCCCTGAGGATCTCGCACGGGCGATCCAGGTCATCCGCAGTCGCGCCACTGCGTGCGGCGAGCTGAGGGTGCGCGTCCGCGACGGCAACTATCTGACCTATCCGGCGTGGGTCAGCGCCGACGTCGAAGACGATCAGTTCGCGGTGCACGAACTCGACGACTCCAGCTGGGCGGGATGTCTGGCCGCGGTGGCCAGGCTGACCGACGAGCAGCTCGACGCCCGGGTGGCGCCGTGGCGACTGCATGTGTTCCCCGCGGTGCGCGGCGTGCCCGCGGCCGAAGGCCCCGCGACGGTGGCCGTGCTGCAGATCGCACATGTCTTGGCCGACGGAGTGCGGGCATCGGCATTGGCGGCGCGCCTGTTCGGGCGCGCGGTCGATATCCAGCCCGTGCCGACGCTACGGTCACGCGGCGTCAGACTGCCATGGCGCAGCGTCGCGGCGGCACGCGCGCACCGTCGGCTGGTGCGAGACACCGAAGCGGGAGTAGTTCCGCCGCAAGCGGAACCGCGCCCGGCGCTGCGGACAAATTCGCGGCCTTCCGGCGTCTGCAGCCTGCGCACGCTGGTGCGTCGGCGCGACGACATACCCGGGCCGACCGTGACGATCGGGGTGATGTGTGCGCTGTCGACGGCGTTGTCGGCTCATCTACGGGAGCTGGGCGATGACCCGTCGACCCTCGGCGCCGAGGTGCCGATGGCGAAATCGACTGTCCGGCGGGCGCACAACCACTTCGGCAACGTCGGAATCGGTTTGTATCCCCATCTCGAGCCAGACGAGCGGGCCACCCGGATCGGCGAGGATCTTCGACAACGGCGTCGCCGCAGAGAACACCCCGCGATCGCGGCCGAAAGCCGTGCGGTCGAAGCGGTGCCCGCGCCGTTGTTGCGTTGGGGCGTGGCGCAATTCGACGAGACCGCGCGGTCGCCGATCGTCACCGGAAACACCACCGTCTCCAGCGTCAACAGGGGTGCTGCGGATCTGCGGTTCGGCGACGCCCGAGTCGTCGTCACCTCCGGATACCCGGGGCTGTCGCCGATGATGGGCCTGACCCACGGTGTGCACGGCATCGGAGACACCGTCGCTATCAGCGTGCACGCCGCCGAATCGGCGATCGGTGACGTCGACGCCTACGTTGCCCGCCTCGATGCGGCCCTGCCAGGATGAGACGATGACGACCCCCAGGCACGTCGTTCTCATCCACGGCACGTGGAGCCACGGCGACACGCTGGGCGATGCCCGCCGCGAATTCGAGGCCCGCGGTTTCTCCGTGCATACACCGACGCTGCGCTACCACGATCTGCCTCGGCACCAAGGCGCGCCGAAGGTCGCGTCGGTGAGTGTGCGCGATTACGCCGACGACATCGTGGGCCTGGTCGAGTCGCTCGACTCGCCGCCGCTGCTGGTGGGTCATTCGCTCGGCGGGCTGATCGCGCAGTTGGTGGCGGCCCGCGCCAGCCATGCCGGGCTGGTTGCCGCCACCCCGGCGCCCGCGGCGGGCATCTTCGCGGCCTATCCCGGCACACTGCGGGTGTTCGGCGCGCACTATGTGCAGTGGCGGCCGTGGGCCAAGCCGTTGTACCCGACGTCGTGGAAGTTGTTTCGCCGCCGCATCACCAACACCACCGACGAGGACCTGGCGCGCGAGCTGTTCGCCGAGATGGTGCCCGACTCGGGCCGGGTCTACTGCGAGATGCCGTTCTGGTTCCTGGACCGGGCCAAGGCCACCAAGGTCGACTTCGCGGCGATCACCACCCCGGTGCTCGCGGTCGGCGCCGAGCGCGACCGGCTGGTGCACCGTCGCGTCGCCCGGGCCACCGCCAAGCGCTACGCCAACGGCGAGTACGTGGAGATCCCGGCGTCGGACCACCTGGTGTTTCACGGCAGGGCGCTGCCCCTGACGATGGCCCGGATCGACGAGTGGATGTCACGCCGCCAGGTGCTCACCTAACCGGCGCGAGCAGACGCAAAAGTCCGCAAAACCCCAGGACAGGGCGGGCATTGGCGTCTGCTCGCGCTAGATGGCCGGATCCGTCACCACCGCGCTAGAACACGTTCTAGTCTTGATGGCCATGGGATTCCTGAAGCCCGACATGCCCGTCGTCGACTTCGCCGAGTGGAGCAAGGGCACCCGACCGGAGAAGATCCGCCCGATGGCCAGGCACTGGGCCGAGGTCGGCTTCGGCACACCCGTCGTCCTGCACCTGTTCTACGTCTTCAAGATCCTGCTCTACATCCTCGGCGGCTGGTTGATTGCGTTGGCCACCAAGGGCATCGACGGGTTCACCAACGTCGGCCAGTGGTGGACCGAACCGATCGTCTTCGAAAAGGTCGTGCTCTACACCATGCTGTTCGAGGTCGTTGGCCTCGGATGCGGCTTCGGACCGCTGAACAACCGGTTCTTCCCACCGATGGGCTCGATCCTGTACTGGTTGCGGCCCAGGACAATTCGACTGCCGCCATGGCCCGACCGGGCGCCGTTGACGAGGGGCACCGATCGCACGGCGCTGGACGCCGCGCTGTACGGGGCGCTGCTGGTGATGCTGCTCGTCGCGTTGTTCTCCGACGGCACCGGGCCGATGCCCGCGCTCGGCACCGACGTCGGCGTGCTGCCGATGTGGCAGATCTGGACCATCCTCGCGCTGCTGGCTGTGCTCGGACTGCGCGACAAGGTCGTCTTCCTGGCCGCACGCGGGGAGGTGTACGGCTCGTTCACGGTGGCGTTCCTGTTCGCGGGCTACGGCGTGGACATGATCATCGCGGCGAAGCTGGTGTGCGTGGCGATCTGGCTCGGCGCGGCGACCTCGAAGCTGAACAAGCACTTCCCGTTCGTCATCTCGACGATGATGTCGAACCACCCGTTGATCCGCGCGAAGTGGTTGAAACGCAGGTTCTTTGAGAGCTTTCCCGACGACCTGCGACCTGGCCGGGTGTCGCGGCTCATCGCGCATTTTTCCACCGCGGTCGAGATGCTGGTGCCGCTGGCGCTGCTGTTCTCCCACGGCGGTTGGCCGACGGCGATCGCGGCGTTCGTGATGGTGTGCTTCCACTTCGGCATCCTGTCGGCGATCCCGATGGGCGTGCCGCTGGAATGGAACGTCTTCATGATCTTCTCGGTGATCACCTTGTTCGTCGGCCACGCCGGCGTGGGCGTGACCGACATGTCCACCCCGCTGCCAGTGCTGCTGTTCGCGGTGCTGGCCACCATCGTGACGCTGGGAAACCTGTTTCCGCAGAAGATCTCGTTCCTGCCGGGTATGCGCTACTACGCGGGCAACTGGGACACGACGTGGTGGTGCATGAAGCCGTCGGCCAACGAGAAGATCGAACAGAACCTGGTCGCCATCGCCAGCATGCCCGCCTCACAGCTGGAGCGGTTCTACGGCAGCGAAGAGCAGGCGATGATCTATCTGTACAAAGGATATGCGTTCCGCGGGTTCAACTCTCACGGCAAAGCACTGCTGACGCTGGTGCACAACGCGCTGGCCGGACGCAACGAGGACGACTACATCATCACCGAAGGGGAGCGGCTGTGCAGCACCGCGGTCGGGTGGAACTTCGGAGACGGGCACATGCACAACGAGCAGTTGATCGCCGCCATGCAGGAGCGCTGCAACTTCGAACCCGACGAGGTGCGCGTCATCCTGCTCGACGCGCAACCGATCCACCGGCAGCGCCAGGAGTACCGCTTGGTCGACGCGGCGACGGGGGAGTTCGAGCGGGGTTATGTCGACGTCGCCGACATGGTGGTCGGCCAGCCGTGGAGCGACGACATCCCGGTGCACGTCACGTGGTCGTCACGGGGCGCCGCGCAGAACTAGCCGACGACGTCGCGGACCTTAACGGTCTCAAGGCCTTTCAGCAGCAGGTGGCGGGTCGTGTCGAGGTGCTTGCGCCAGTGCGCCTCGGCCGCGTCCGCGTCGCCCGACCGCATGAACTCCATCAGCTTGCGGTACGACCGCATGACTTTCTCGTAGTCGGCCTTCGACACCGGGCGGCGTTCCTTGAACACGAATGCGGTGTGGCGCACCGTGATTTCGTGCAGCATGCCGGCGATCATGCCGAGCGTCGCGTTGCCGGACAGTTCGACGAGCCTGCGGTGGAACTGCCCCGTCGTCTCGGCGAGCCGGCCCGACTGCCAGCCCGCGGGGATGTCCTCGTCCAACATCCGGTCGAGTTCGTCGAACGCCTCGGTGGTGCCGGCTTCGGTGAGCAGCCGCACCGCGATCGGCTCGATGCCGGAGCGTGCGGTCATCACATCGGAGATCGTCGCGCCGGACAGCTCGAGCAGCAGCCCCGCCGGGCGGGCGACGATCTCGGGACCGGGCACCCGCACCCGTGCACCCGTGCGCGACCCGCGCCGCACCTCGACCAGTCGCTCCGACTCCAACACCCGCACGGCCTCGCGCAGCGTGGGTCGGCTCACCCCGAAGTGCGCCATCAGCTCGGCCTCGTTGGGCAGGTAGTCGCCCTCCTTGAGCTGACCGTCGACCACCATCCGGCGAAGCGTGCCCGCCACCAGCTCGGCGGTCTTGGGGGACCGGATCGGTCCGCCACCCGACGGGACCGCGTCCGGCCCGATCATCGGCGCCAACGGTGTGCTGCCAGCCACCTTCACTCCTATTCCGACATGCGCCCGACCCGCGCGGGTCAGGTGTACAACTCAGTAAACCATGTCGGGCGGTCGTGGGCGGCGCCAAAACGGCGACTGAGCGCGGCGTTCGCCGTGGCGCAGAGCCAATCATCCGCTAGTTGCGAGTCGATCCACCAGTAGGTTGACCTAGTAAACCTTGTTCCTCTACGTTCGATGATGGACCTCTGTGGGAGAACCCACGAACGGCATTGAAGGAGAAGTGTCATGGCGGAAGCCGTAATCGTCGAGGCTGTCCGGTCGCCGGTCGGCAAGCGCAATGGCGGCCTGTCGGGCGTGCACCCGGCCGAGTTGTCGGCGCAGGTGCTCAACGGCCTCGCCGAGCGCGCCGGGATCGACCCGGGCATCGTCGACGACGTCATTTGGGGCTGCGTCATGCAGGCCGGCGAGCAGGCGCTCGACATCGGCCGCACCGCGCTGCTGACGGCGGGTTGGCCGGAGAGCGTGGCCGGCGTGACGATCGACCGGCAGTGCGGCTCCAGTCAGCAGTCGATCCACTTCGCCGCGGCCGGTGTGGTCGCCGGACACTACGACGTCGTCGTCGCCGGTGGCGTCGAGTCGATGTCGCGCACCCCGATGGGCGCGTCGCTGGCCAACGGCGGCAACCCGTATCCGCAGGGCTTCAAGGATCGCTACCAGAAGACGCCGAACCAGGGCATCGGAGCGGAGATGATCGCCGAGCAGTGGGGCTTCGACCGCAGGTCGCTCGACGAGTACTCGTTGGGTTCGCACGAAAAGGCCGCCGCGGCACAGGATTCCGGCGCATTCGATGACCAGATCGTGGCGATCAAGGACCAGGACGGCAATCCGGTGCTCAAGGACGAGGGCATCCGCCGTGGCACCACCATCGAGAAGATGGCCGAGCTGAAGCCGGCGTTCAAGGAGGACGGTGTGATCCACGCCGGCAACTCCTCGCAGATCTCCGACGGCGCGGCCGCGCTGCTGTTCATGTCGGCGGAGAAGGCGAAGTCGTTGGGGCTCAAGCCGATCGCCAGGGTGCACACCGCCACGCTCGCGGGTGCGGACCCGGTGATCATGCTGACCGCCCCCATTCCCGCCACGCAGAAGGCGTTGAAGAAGTCCGGCCTGTCGCTCGAGGACATCGGTGTGTTCGAGGTCAACGAGGCGTTCGCGCCGGTGCCGATGGCGTGGCTGAAGGACATCGGCGCCGACGAGAAGAAGCTCAACCCCAACGGCGGTGCGATCGCCCTCGGCCATCCGCTCGGCGGTTCGGGCGCCCGCATCATGACGACGATGCTGTATCACATGCGGGACAAGGGCATCAAATACGGCCTGCAGACCATGTGCGAGGGTGGCGGCCAGGCCAACGCCACCATCATCGAACTGTTGTGAGTGCTGGGCCGTCTGGTTCGGTTCCTCCAGTGTCGTCCCCGGACGCCGTGGCCCCCGCCGCTCTCACCGAGCGGCGGGGCAACGTCATGGTCATCACGCTGAACCGCCCCGAGGCGCGCAACGCCGTCAACGCCGCGGTCAGCACCGCGGTCGGTGACGCGCTGCAGGAGGCGCAGGACGACGACGACGTCCGCGCCGTCGTCATCACCGGCGCCGGTGAATCCTTCTGCGCCGGAGCCGATCTCAAGGCCATCGCGCGTCGGGAGAACCTCTTCCACCCCGACCACAGCGAGTGGGGCTTCGCCGGCTACGTGCACCACTACATCGACAAGCCGACGATCGCGGCCGTCAACGGTACCGCGCTCGGCGGCGGCACCGAACTGGCGCTGGCCAGCGACCTCGTCGTCGCCGAGGAACGGGCGAAATTCGGCCTGCCGGAAGTGAAGCGGGGACTGCTCGCCGCGGCCGGCGGCGTGTTCCGTATCGTCGACCACCTGCCCCGCAAGGTCGCGATGGAACTGCTGTTCACCGGAGAGCCGATGAGTTCGGCCGACGCGCTCAAATGGGGCCTGATCAACCAGGTCGTGCCCGACGGCACCGCGGTCGACGCGGCGCTCGCGCTGGCCGAGCGCATCACCGCCAACGCGCCGCTGGCGGTGTGGGCCAGCAAGCGCATCGCGTTGGGCGTCGACGACGGTGTCATCACCGGCGACGAGGCCGGCTGGGCCAGGACCATGCGCGAGATCGTCGCGCTGATGCGTTCCGAGGACGCGAAGGAAGGTCCGCGCGCGTTCGCCGAAAAGCGTCAGCCGATCTGGAAGGCCAGATAGCCGGTCAGCCGGCGGGCGCCTCGGCGCCGGGCACCACTTCTTCGGTGGCCGTTTCCGACGTCGTCGTGGTCGTGGTGGTGGTGGTGGTCGAGGTTTCGTCGACCGTGGGGGTGAGCGGCTCAGGCGGGTTCGCCGGGTCGAGCACCTTGTCGATGATGTAGATCCGCGCGTTCTGGGCCTGGATGCCGCCACAGATGAGCTTGGCGGTGTCGTTGACCTTGATGTCGCCGTTCTTGCCCTCGACCTTGATCTCGGTGCCCTCCTGGGTGGGCCGCTGGCCGTGCACGTCCTCGGGGCCCAGCAGACCCAGGAAGACGTGGTAGTAGTCCAGCCGGGTCAACGCGGCCGGATCGGCCTTGAGGGCGTCGAGCTGGCCCGGGTCGAGCTCGGCGAACGCCTCGTTGCTGGGCGCGAACACCACGTACGGGCCGTTGTCGAGCACCGAGGTGATGTTGACCTCGGGATTCAGCCCGCCGGACACCGCGGCGTTGAAGGTGCTGATGTCGGGGATGCTGGCCAGCGCCTGGCTGACCGGCACCTCGTTCAGCGCCTTCCAGTTCGGCACGGCCTTCTTGAACGGGTCGCAGTCGCCCTGCGGGTCGGGCACCTCGACGGCAGGCTTGGGCTGCGGCTCCGGATCGGCGTAGGCGTTGATCGCCAGCGGGACCGACCCCGCGATCGCAGCGATCGCCGCCGCTGCACCCATGGCCTTGCTGGTGCGAGTCTTCACTTTCGGCTCCTCAGCTCGTCAGTCGCTAGGCATGTTATGTGCAGGGATAGGCCAATGCCAAAGTCAAGATCAGCCACGACTCACGCGGTAACCGCGTTGACCTGCGCTTTCCGCACATTGGCGCAGAGCATCGCGGCGATCACACACAGCCCCGCAGCGAGGTAGAACGCAAGGTCGTAATTGCCCTGCAGGTCGCGCAGTTTGCCCGCGCCGGCGGCGGCGACGGCGGCGCCCAACTGATGCGAAGCGAACACCCAGCCGAACACCACCGGGGTGTTGACGCCGAAATAGTTGCGGCACAACACGATCGTCGGGGGCACGGTGGCCACCCAGTCCAGCCCGTAGAAGATGACGAACACCCACGTGCTCGGATCGGCGTGCGGCGACAGCAGCGACGGCAGGATCAGCAACGAAAGGCCGCGGCCGGTGTAGTAGACCACCAGCAGCAGCCGCGGATCCACCCGGTCGGTCAGCCAACCGGAGAACACCGTGCCCGCGACGTCGAGGATGCCGATCGTCGCCAGCAGACCCGCCGCGACGGTGGTCGGCATGCCGTGGTCGTTGGCCGCGGGAATGAAGTGTGTGCCGATCAGCCCGTTGGTCGTCATCCCGCAGATCGCGAAGCTGGCGGCCAGCAGCCAGAATGCGGGCACGCGGGCGCCGAGCCGCAGGCCGTCGAACGCGGCGCGGAAGCTGGACGCGGGCACCCGCGTCGGCGCCGCTGCGGCCGTCGCTCCGTACGGCGTTAAACCCTTGTCCTGCGGGTGATTTCGCATAAACGCCGCAACCAGCGGCACCACGGCCAACGCGGCGGCTGCGACGAGCAGCGACGCCCAGCGCCAGCCGTGCCGGGTGGTGATCTGGGCGACGATGGGCAGGAAGATCAGCTGGCCCGTCGCGCTCGCCGCGGTCAGCACCCCTGTCACCAGGCCGCGGCGCGCTTCGAACCAGCGGGTGGCCACCGTCGCGACGAACCCCATGGAGATCGCCCCGGTGCCGACCCCGACGAGCACGCCCCACAGTAGGACGAGCTGCCAGCTGGCCGTCATGAACACGCTCAGCGCCGAACCGGCCGCGATGAACGTCAGCGCCACCGACAGCACCGGGCGCACGCCGAAACGGTCCATCAGCGCCGCCGCGAACGGCGCGGTCACCCCGAACAGCGTCATGTTGACCGACATCGCCAGCCCGACCACGCCGTGCGACCAGCCGAACTCGTGATGCAGCGGGTTCATCATCACGCCGGGCACCGAGCGGAAGCCCGCGGCGCCCAGGATTGCCACGAAGCTGACGGCCGCCACCACCCACGCCCAGTGGATGCGCGTCAGTGGAGTACGTCGGGAGGCGGCGGCTAGCGTCACCCGACCACCGTCGCGGATCCGCCGTCGGCCGCATAGTGGCAAGAACGACAACAGTCGTCAAAAACATGCCAATATGGTCTGCATGCACCGCGTCGCCGTTCTGCTGCTGCCGCCGGTGGTCGGCTTCGACGCCGCGATCGCGCCGACGCTGTTCGGCAGCGCCAAGGACACCGACGGCAGCCCGCTGTATGAGTTGGTCACCTGCGGGCTGACGGCCGGGCCGGTGGAGTCGACGACGGGGTTCGACCTGCTGCCGAACATCGGCTGCGAGGCGCTGCGCACCGCCGACACCGTGGTGATCCCTGGCACGCGCTATCCGCCGGCCCGAGAGAGCGGCGCGCTGCCGCAGGACGTGCGCGACGCGCTGGCGCTCATCCGGCCCGGTGCCCGGCTGGTGTCGATCTGCACCGGCGCGTTCGTCCTGGCCGCCGCAGGACTGCTCGACGGACGGCGGGCCACCACCCACTGGCAATTCGCCGACGCGATGCGCCGCCTGCATCCGCGCGTACTCGTCGACGAGAACGTGCTGTTCGTCGATGACGGCGACATTTTGACGTCGGCGGGTCTGGCCGCGGGAATCGACTTGTGCCTGCACATCATTCGGCAAGATCAAGGCGCGCAGGTGGCCAACGCGGTGGCCCGCTACTGCGTCGTCCCGCCGTGGCGCGAAGGCGGCCAGGCGCAGTTCATCGACCGGCAGATGCCGACGCCGGACGACTACTCGACGGCGCCGACGCGGGAGTGGGCGCTGCGGCATCTCGACGAGAAGCTGACCGTGGCACGATTGGCCCGCCACGCGAAGATGAGCGCCCGCACCTTCAACCGTCGCTTCCGCGAGGAGACCGGCCAATCGCCGGGTGCGTGGATCCGCAGCCGCCGCGTCGACCGGGCCCGCGAGCTGCTCGAGTCGCGCGACCTGCCGGTCGACGAGATCGCTCGGCTGTCGGGGCTGGGCGCCGCCGGCAACCTGCGCCATCACCTGCGTCGCGGGATGGGCATGTCGCCGTCGAGCTACCGCAAGGTCTACCAAGGCGCCTGACTTCCGGGCCGTCGGGCGCGACCCGGCCCCACATAACGCCCAAACCCGGGCCCCCATAACGCCCAAACCCGGGCCTCCGATAACGCCCAATGCCGGGCCCTCATAACGCCCAAACCGACATTTGGGCGGGAAAGTGCGAGTAATCGCCTGCCAAACGTCGATTTCGGCGTGACCCGGCTTCCGATTCCCGGCCGTCGCGCGTGGGTAAGTACGTACGGTGAATTCAATGCGAATCCTGGTCACCGGGGCCACCGGCTATGTCGGCTCGCGGCTGGTCGCCGAATTGCTCTCCCACGGCCACAAGGTCATCGCCGCATCCCGCAACGTCGATCGGCTGGCCGCATTCGGCTGGCACGGCCAGGCCGACGCCGTCGCGCTCGATGCCCACGACCCGGCGTCGGCGCGGGCGGCGTTCGCCGAGGCGGGACCGGTCGACGTCGTCTACTACCTGGTGCACGGCATCGGGCAACCCGACTTTCGGGAGGCCGACAATGCCGCCGCGGCCAACGTCGCGGCCGCCGCCAAGGATGCGGGCGTGCGCCGCATCGTCTACCTCGGCGGTTTCGTGCCCGACGAGAACGACCTGTCCGAGCATCTGACCAGCCGGGCCGAGGTCGCCGAGGCGCTCAGCATCGAGGGCGGGCCGGAGGTGGTGTGGCTCGGCGCGGCGATCATCATCGGCGCCGGGTCGACGTCGTTCGAGATGCTGCGCTATGTCGGCGACCGATTCCTGGTGATCCCGCTGCCGTCGTGGATGGACAATCCGATCGATCCGATCTCGATCCGCGACGTCCTCTACTACCTGGTCGCGGCGGCCGATCCCGACCGCGTGCCCGCAGGTGCCTACGACATCGCCGGGCCGGAGTCGACGACTTATCGCGACTTATTGGCCAAATATGCCCGCGCGACAGGCAAGTGGCGGGCTAGTGTCCCGATTCGTGGAGTCGATACCGGAATGGCTTCGATGCTGACGGCTGTCGCGCTACCGGTGCCGGGCGGGCTCGCCGCCGATTTGGTTGAGTCACTTGATCATCCGATGCAGGCCTCCGATGGTCTGCGCGAGCTGGTGCCCGATCCGCCTGGCGGACTGATCGGAATCGCAGAGGCGATCAAACGGTCGCTGTCCAGCGGTCGGGCACGCGCCGTCGACCAACTCGCCGACCCGCATCACCTCGCCGACAGCGATCCGGTGTGGGCCGGCGGCGACACCCTGCGCATCAAGCGATTGGCGCGGGTGATCACC
Source organism: Mycolicibacterium agri (assembly GCF_002553505.1). Taxonomy (GTDB): domain Bacteria; phylum Actinomycetota; class Actinomycetes; order Mycobacteriales; family Mycobacteriaceae; genus Mycobacterium; species Mycobacterium agri. Next base: position 68,378 of record NZ_PDCP01000007.1, read on the forward strand.
CCGCCGTTCGTCCGGCCGGCACTCGGCCTCCTCAACGCCGTACCCGGGCCTGTCGCCGCAGCCGTGCGGACCGGGCTGGACACCCTGCTCAACCTCAAACCGAAGGTGCGCTCGGAATGACTGAATCGACCATGGCCTCGTCTTCGACGCATCCGCCCTTCTTTCAGGAAGTCAAGGACAACCTGAAACGGGTGGCGATACCCCACCACGAGCCGCCAATGGTGGTGAAGCGCCGCCGAATTGCGGTTGCGTTCGTGCTGATCATCGGCGGTGTGCTGCTCGGCTATTCGCTGGGGCTGCAACCGGGCGACGCGTCGTTCTACTGGCTGACCCTCGCGCTGGCCGCGGTGTGGACGGTGGGCGCGTTGGCGTCGGGCCCGCTGCACCTCGGGCACGTGCGGTTCTTCGGCCGCAATCAACGCCCGGTGATCAGCGGCACGGTGGTGGGCATCGTCGTCGGCGCGGTGTTCGTGGTCGGCGGATTGATCGCCCGCGAAATCCCGCCCCTCGCCAGCTTCGTCACCCGCGTGCTGGAGTTCGCCAACTACCAGACGCTGTGGCTGATGGTGTTCAGCATCCTGCTCAACGCCGTCGCCGAGGAGCTGTTCTTCCGCGGCGCGTTGTACACCGCGCTGGAAAAGCACCACCCCGCAGTCATTTCCACGATCATCTACACGCTGGCGATCTTCGTCGCGACCCGCAATCCGATGCTGGCGTTCGCGGCGCTGGTGCTCGGTTCGGTGTGCGCGTTCGAACGCCGCGCCACCGGGGGAGTACTCGCACCGATCCTCACCCACATGGTGTGGGGGCTGACCATGGTGCTCGTACTGCCCCCGATGTTCGGCGTGTGAGACGGCATTAGCGCAGCGGGTGCGCTAGTTCGTCCTGGCGCATCCGGGCGGCCTGCACCGCCACCGCGGCGAACAGCACCGGCGCCAGGCCGGCGACCAGGAAGATGGTCTCCATCGAGACGATCTTCGACAGCGGTCCGACGATCGCGAACGACACCGGCATGAAGGCCAGCGAGACGAAGAAGTCGAGGCTGGACACTCGGCCGAGCATCTCCGTCGGAACCCGCCGCTGCAGCAGCGTGCCCCAGATGACCATGCCCGCACCGTCGGTGAAGCCGATGATGAACGTCGCGACCGCCATCAACGAGAACGACCACGTGAAGCCGATCACCACCAACGGGATCGAGCCGATGCTCCACATCCCCATCATCACCGTGAGGTAGCGACGGGGCAGTCGTCGCGACGACACCGCCAGCGCACCGAGCGCGCTGCCCATCCCGAAGAAGGCCAGGATGAAGCCGTACGACCTGGCGCCGTCGGCGAAGCGGTCCTTGGCGATGAACGGCAGCAGCACCTCGATCGGTCCCAGCACGACCAGCACGAACATGCTGGCGAACAACAGCGTCCACAGCAGCCAGGGGGTGCGCAGCACGAAGACGAAGCCGTCGCGCAGATCCCGCAGCATGTGCGGCCGTTCCTGATCCGGTTCGCGGACAGGCGCATTCATCGTCGGCCGGAAGCAGACCAGCAGCAACAGGCCGACGGCGAACAGCGCCGCGACCGCGACAGAACCCAGCGCGGGGAACGTCGCGCCGACCACCATGCCCGCGACGGCTGGTCCGACGGCGCGCTGAAACACCGGGCGGACCACGCCTTCCACACCGTTGGCGGCCAGCAGTTGTTCGGGCGGCAGAATCCTGGGCAGGATCGCGCTGTAGGCGGGGAAGAAGAACGCCGCGGCGATACCCAGCGCGGCGGCCGCCACTGCCATGTGCCAGATCCGCAGTGCACCAACGAGTCCCAAGACCGCGATCGCCGAGACGACGACCGTGTTGACGACCTCGACGGCGAGGATGATCGTGCGCTGGTTGATCCGGTCCGCCGCCAGTCCGCCGATCAGCAGGAACGCCACGAGTCCGGTGCCCATGCAGGTGGCCACCAGTGACAGCGCTGCGGGATCGTCGGACAGTTCGATCACCTGCAGGGCCATCACGACGGCCCACATGCCCTCGGCGAAGATCGACAGCGACACCGCGGCTATCAGCAGCCGGTATGCGCGCGACTGGAAGGGTGCGAGTACGCGCCAACCGCCGGTGTGGGTCACCGGCTGCTCATCACCGCGTTCGCTTTTCGAGTGTGCGGTGCCGAATTGCGTGCTCACCTAACGATGGTGGCTGACCAGATACGGCCGCGTCCAACGAATTTCTGCGCCTCGTGATCGACGTAACGGCTTTGTGTGCCCGCGGTCGGGGCGCATCACTTGGTGCGCCGAGACCGACAAAATGGCGCGCTCCACTCACACTTTTGCGCCCAAATGTCGGTTTGGGCGTTATGAGGGGACCCGGGTTTGGGCGCTACGGAGGGGGCCTGGGCGTTACGAGGGGCCTGGGCGTTACGAGGGGACCCGGGTGTCAGAGGTCGGTGAAGTTGGCCGGGCGGCGCTCCTGGAACGCCTTGATGCCCTCGATGTAATCGGTACGGCTCAACAGGTCCGACTGGCCGGAATACTCGCGCGACAGGGCGCCCTCGAGTTCGGTCAGCGTCGCCGCATTGATCGCCGCTTTGGTCTTCGCCAACGCCACCGCCGGACCGCGCACCAGCGTGTTGATCACCTTGTCCACCTCGGCGTCGAGCTGATCGGCGGGATACACCGCGGTCACCAGGCCGGCCTGCAGCGCTTCGTCGGCGTGGATCTTCTCGGCCAGCAGCGCCATCCGCATCGCCCGGATGCGGCCGACGGCCGCGGCCACCAGAGCCGACGCGCCACCGTCGGGCATCAACCCGATCTTGGTGAACGCCAGCATGAAATAGCCCTTGTCCGACGCGAGTACGACATCGCTGGCCAACGCCAGCGAGGCGCCGACACCCGCGGCGGGCCCCTGCACCACGGCGACCACCGGCCGCGGCATCGCGACGATCGCCCGCACCGCGCGGTTGGCCGCGTCCAGAACCGACAGCGGGCCGGACTTCTTGGCCCGGTCGTCGGCGCCGATGCCCGCGCCCGAGCTGAACCCGCGGCCTGCGCCCGCCAGGCGCACCACCTTGACGGCGGGATCGGTGGCGGCCCGCTCGAGCGCGTCGGCGACGCCGTTGAGCATGGTCTCCGTCAACGAGTTGAGGCTGTCGGGCCGGTTCAACGTCAGCGACAGCACCCCGTCGCCGACATTCACCTCCAACCCGTCGACGCTCACATACGCTCCCGTGCTGGAATCGGTCGAAGTCATCGCTGAACCTTAAATCGGGTGCAGCCGCATGCGGACCCGCGGCTGGTCCACTTGGTTATACAAGTAAGCTATGTCGCGGTCAACTACGGGAGGCGGGTTCTAATGGCGGGACCACTGCACGGATTGCGAATCGTCGAACTGGCCGGCATCGGCCCCGGACCGCACGCGGCGATGATCCTCGCCGACCTCGGCGCCGACGTGGTCCGCGTCGAACGGCCCGGCGGCACCGGCGGCGTCCCGAAGGGCAGCCACGAGGCCATGAACCGCAACCGGCGCACGGTGGCTGCCAACCTGAAGACCGACGAGGGCCGCGAGCAGGTGCTGGCGCTGGTGGCCAAGGCCGACGTGCTGATCGAGGGCTACCGGCCCGGCGTCACCGAGCGACTCGGCCTCGGCCCCGAGGACTGCGCCAAGGTCAACGACCGCCTGATCTATGCCCGGATGACCGGTTGGGGCCAGAGCGGTCCGCGCAGCCAGCAGGCCGGCCACGACATCAACTACATCTCCCTCAACGGCCTGCTGCACTCCATCGGCCACAAGGGTGACCGCCCCGTGCCGCCGCTGAACCTCACCGGCGACTTCGGCGGCGGCTCGATGTTTTTGATCGTCGGCATCCTCGCCGCACTGTGGGAACGCCAGACCTCCGGCAGGGGCCAGGTCGTCGACGCCGCCATGATCGACGGATCCAGCGTGCTGATGGCGATGATCTGGGGGATGCGCGCCGGCGGGCTGTGGTCCGACGAGCGCGGCACCAACATGCTCGACAGCGGCGCGCCCTACTACGACACCTATGAATGCGCCGACGGCCGCTACATGGCCGTCGGGGCGATCGAGCCGCAGTTTTACGCCGAACTGCTGAAGGGACTGGGCCTCGACGGGGAAGACCTGCCCGCCCAGCAGGACGTCAGCCGCTGGCCCGAACTGCGCGCGCGGATCGCCGAGGTGTTCGCCTCGGCCGACCGCGATCACTGGGCCAAGGTGTTCGCCGACAGCGACGCCTGCGCGACGCCGGTGCTGTCGTTCGCCGAAGTGCAGAACGAGGCGCACATCACCGAGCGCGGCACGTTCTACCTCGACGGCGAGGCGCTGCTGCCGTCTCCCGCGCCGCGGTTCTCCCGCAGCGTGCCGTCCGCACCGAAGCCGCTGGGTGAACCGGGCACCGACATCGAAACTGTTCTGCGCGACTGGAATTGAACGAAATCCGCAAGACCTCTTTGCAAAGACCTAATAGGAAGGAACACACGTGGAGATCAAGGACGCGGTAGCGGTCGTCACCGGGGGAGCCTCCGGTCTCGGACTGGCCACGACGAAGCGGCTGCTGGACAGGGGCGCCTCCGTCGTCGTCATCGACCTCAAGGGTGAGGACGCCGTCAAGGAGCTCGGCGAGCGCGCCCAGTTCGTCGAGGCCAACGTCACCGACCCCGAAGCGGTGACCGAAGCGCTCGACGCCGCCGAGAAGATGGGCCCGCTGCGCATCAACGTCAACTGCGCGGGCATCGGCAACGCGATCAAGACGCTGAGCAAGGAGGGCCCGTTCCCGCTCGACCAATTCAAAAAGGTCATCGAGGTCAACCTGATCGGCACGTTCAACGTGCTGCGGCTGGCGGCCGAGCGGATCGCCAAGACCGAGCCCATCAACGGTGAGCGCGGCGTCATCATCAACACCGCGTCGGTCGCCGCGTTCGAGGGCCAGATCGGGCAGGCTGCCTACTCCGCGTCCAAGGGCGGTGTCGTCGGCATGACGTTGCCGATCGCCCGCGACCTGTCGCGCGAGCTGATCCGCGTCGTGACCATCGCGCCCGGCCTGTTCAAGACGCCGCTGCTGGGCTCGTTGCCGGAGGAGGCGCAGCAGTCGCTCGGCAAGCAGGTGCCGCATCCGGCCCGGCTCGGCGACCCCGACGAGTACGGCGCGCTGGCCGTGCACATCGTCGAGAACCCGATGCTCAATGGTGAGGTGATCCGCCTGGACGGCGCGATCCGGATGGCGCCGCGATGAGCGCTCGCGCGAAGTGGGCCCACGCACGAAGTGCAGGTGACCGGGAACACCGATGACGATCAGAACGAAGTTCACTGAGACGTTCGGGATTGAGCATCCGATCGTGCAGGGCGGGATGCAGTGGGTCGGCCGTGCGGAACTCGTTGCGGCCGTGGCGAATGCCGGCGCGCTGGGTTTCCTCACCGCGTTGACGCAGCCGACGCCGGCCGATCTGGCCAAGGAGATCGCCAAGTGCCGCGAGCTGACGGACAAGCCGTTCGGGGTGAACTTGACGATCCTGCCGACCATCAACCCGCCGCCCTATGACGAATACCGTCAGGTGATCGTCGAGTCGGGGGTCAAGATCGTCGAGACCGCAGGCTCGAACCCGGCCCCGCATCTGCCGATGTTCCACGAGAACGGCATCAAGGTGTTGCACAAGTGCACCTCGGTGCGGCATGCGGTGAAGGCGCAGAGCCTCGGCGTGGACGGCATCAGCATCGACGGCTTCGAGTGCGCGGGCCATCCCGGCGAGGACGACATTCCCGGGCTGGTGTTGATCCCGGCGGCCGCCGCCAAGATCGACATCCCGATGATCGCTTCGGGCGGCTTCGCCGACGGCCGCGGTCTGGTGGCGGCGCTGGCGTTGGGTGCCGACGGCATCAACATGGGGTCGCGGTTCATGTGCACCGTGGAGTCGCCGATTCACCAGAAGGTGAAGGAGGCGATCGTCGCCGGCAGCGAGCTGGACACCGAGCTGATCTTCCGGCCGCTACGCAACACCGCTCGCGTGGCCAGTAATGCGGTGTCGCGCGAGGTGGTGGAGATCCTGGACCGCGGCGGCCAGTTCGAAGACGTCAAGGACCTGGTCGCGGGGTCGCGCGGGGCGACGGTCTACGAGATCGGCGACCTGGACGCCGGCATCTGGTCGGTCGGCACCGCGATGGGACTGATCGACGACATCCCGACGTGCGAAGAGTTGGTGTCGCGGATCGTCGCCGACGCCGAGGAACTCATCACCGAACGGCTGGCCGATCTGATCGAAACGGCACCAGAGGAAGAAAACGTCGCGTAGAAGAAGCGGATTTCGGGAACAGTGAGGATCGATAAAACGCCCCGAGCGGGGCAAACTGTCTAGATCGTCAACGCGCTCGGTGTGAGCGCGTTGACTCAGACTGCGGTTGGCAGCTGCTGATCGTCGTCGAGCTGCTCGGAGGTGTCGCCCTCGACGAGAACATCGCCGTGGTAGAGCGCCTCGAAGTCAACCTTGATGACATCAGCACTGGTGTCGTCGATCCACATGTCAACGACTTTATGGATCACCATTAAGGAATCTTTGAGTCACGATTCGGAATATCGTGGCAATTCTTACCGCCGGGTAGGGTGTGCGGTTACTCGCGAGTAGCTGACCTGCGGTTATGCCGGTGAGCTGAAATGGAGCGGATTGGTGCCGTTCAGCAGGAGCCATGTCAGGATCGCCGCAGCGAACGCCAGAACCAGCAGTCCGATGGCCAGTCGAGGCGACCATCGTGGCCTGCCGAACATGCGGGCGTCCACCGAATAGGCGCCTGCACCGGTGAACAACAGCGTCGCGGCTCCGACGAACAACAGGAACGGCACGTTGAACGGCTGCGCCCAAAACGCGTCGGTGGAGACGTTGACCGCCCACGCGCAGACCATGGCGCCGGCGATCGCGCATGCGGCAAGCGGTGTCAGCACCCCGAGGACGACGCCGATGGCGCCCGCCGCCTCGGCCACGGTCACCATCAGGGCCGCGAACGCCGGCAGCTGCCACCCGCCGGAGTCCATGAAGCCGACGGTGGTGCCGAAGTCGAATGCCTTGATGAGACCCGCCTGCAGCACCGCGGCGCCAACGCCGAGCCGCAGGATCAGCAGTCCGAGGTCGGATACGGACGTGGGGGTTCCGACGGATTCATTTACAGCCATGTCGCCGAGGGTAGAGACCTGTGAAGTTCCTGCGAGTGGGGTGGTCATGCACTTCTGACCGGCCGCGGCGCCGAAAGTCATCGCCGTCGACGAGATCAGCCGGTTCTGAACGATTCGGGGGGCTTGCCCGTGGTTATCAGAAGACGACGGTGTTGACGAAGATAGCTTACCGCTGATAACTTACCGGCGCTATCTTATAGGCAGGCCAGCAGAAGGGGCATCACATGCTGCAATCCATCGCGCGGCTGGCCATCCGAGCGCCGAAGCGGATCATCGCCGTCGCCCTGCTGGTGATGGTGGCCACCGGCCTCTTCGGCGTCCCGGTCACCAAGAGCCTCTCGGCGGGCGGCTTCCAGGACCCGACTTCGGAGTCGGCGCAGGCCAGTCAGCTACTGGTGGACAAATTCGGTCAGGGCGACATGGAGCTCGTCATCAGCGTGACCGCCCCCGACGGCGCGCAGAGCCCAGCCGGGCGGGCCGTCGGCACCGACATCGCCGACCGGCTGCAAGCCTCCCCGCACGTGGCGCAGGTGACGTCGGCATGGACCGCACCACCGAGCGCCGCGCCCGCGCTGATCAGCAAGGACGGCAAGACCGGGTTGATCGTCGCGGGCGTAACAGGCGGCGAGAGCGACGCCCAGAAATACACCAAGGAACTGACCGCCCGGCTGGTGCACGACCGTGACGGCGTGACGGTGCGCGCCGGCGGTGAGGCGATGACCTACGTCCAGATCAACGCGCAGAGCGAAAAAGACCTGATGCTGATGGAGTCCATCGCGATTCCGCTCAGCTTCGTGGTGCTGGTGTGGGTGTTCGGCGGACTGCTGGCCGCGGCGCTGCCGTTGGCGGTCGGCGCGTTCGCGATCCTGGGGTCGATGGCGGTGTTGCGCGCCATCACCTTCTTCACCGACGTGTCGATCTTCGCGCTCAACCTCAGCGTCGCCATGGGGCTCGCGCTGGCGATCGACTACACGCTGTTGATCATCAGCCGCTACCGAGACGAACTGGCCGCAGGCAGTCGCCGCGACGAGGCGCTGATACGCACGATGTCCACCGCCGGGCGCACGGTGCTGTTCTCGGCGATGACCGTCGCGCTGTCGATGGTCGCGATGGTGCTCTTCCCGATGTACTTCCTGAAGTCGTTCGCCTACGCCGGAATTGCCGTGGTGGCGTTCGCGGCGGTGGCCGCGGTGGTGGTCGCGCCCGCCGCGATCGTGCTGCTCGGCGACCGGCTCGACGCGCTCGATGTGCGTCGGCTGCTGCGGCGCATGTTCGGACGTCCCGAGCCCGTTGCCAAGCCCGTCGAGCAGAACTTCTGGTACCGGTCGACGAAATTCGTTATCCGACGGTCGATTCCGATCGGCATCGCGCTGGTCGCGCTGCTGCTCATTCTCGGCGCGCCGTTCCTCGGCGCCAAATGGGGATTCCCCGACGACCGCGTGCTGCCACAATCGCAGTCGGCGCGCGAGGTCGGGGACCAGATGCGCGACGACTTCGCCGTGGACGCCTCCCGCAACGTCACCGTCGTCCTGCCCGACGCCTCCGGCGTCACACCCGCCGACCTCGGCCGCTATGCCGCGGAGCTGTCCCGGGTTCCCGACGTGACATCAGTTTCGGCTCCCGACGGCACGTTCGTCGACGGCGCACTCGCCGGACCACCCTCGGCGGCAACGGGTTTGGACAACGGCAGCGCCTTCCTGACGGTCGCGAGCAAGGCCCCGCTGTTCTCTGACGCGTCGGAAACTCAGCTAAAACAGTTGCGCGCGGTCGACACACCCGGCGGCAAGCCGGTGCAATTGACCGGTGTCGCGCAGATCAACCGGGACAGCTCGCTCGGGATCACCGACCGCCTTCCCTTGGTGCTGACGGTTATCGCGGTGATCACGTTCGTGCTGCTGTTCCTTCTGACGGGCAGCGTCGTGCTGCCGTTGAAAGCCCTCGTGCTGAACGTGTTGTCGTTGACAGCGGCGTTCGGCGCGCTGGTCTGGATTTTCCAGGAGGGCCACCTCGGCGCGCTCGGCACGACGCCGACAGGAACGTTGGTCGCCAACATGCCGGTGTTGTTGTTCTGCATCGCGTTCGGACTGTCGATGGACTATGAGGTGTTCCTCGTCAGCCGGATCCGCGAATACTGGCTGTCCTCGCCGGGGCGGACGCGGGCCGACAACGACGAGGCCGTCGCGCGCGGCTTGGCGCGTACCGGCCGGGTGGTGACCGCGGCGGCACTGGTGATGTCGATCTCGTTCGCGGCGCTGATCGCCGCGCAGGTGGCGTTCATGCGGATGTTCGGCGTCGGGCTGACCCTCGCCGTCGCCGTCGACGCCACCCTGGTGCGGATGGCGCTGGTGCCTGCCTTCATGCATGTGCTGGGCCGGTGGAACTGGTGGGCGCCCAAGCCGCTGGCCCGGCTGCACGACCGCATCGGGCTGCGCGAGTCGGCCGAGGACCTGATTCCTCCCGCGGAGAAACTTACACATAAGGAGCGGGCCGCGGTGTCGATGACGCAGACTGGGTGACGATGTCACTGCCTCCCCTGAAGCGACGACGCGCGCCGCGCGGCGCCGGTGAGCAGTTGCGAGACGAAATCCTCGACGCCACCACCGAGTTGCTGCTGGAGACCGGCCACGCCAAGGCCGTGTCGATCCGATCGGTGGCGCAGCGCGTGGGCGTCACGCCGCCGTCGATCTACCTGCACTTCGCCGACAAGGACGCCCTGCTCGACGCGGTGTGCGCGCGGTACTTCGAGAAGCTCGACGAGCAGATGCAGCAGGCCGCCGCCGACCAGCCCAACGCCGTCGAAGTGCTGCGGGCGCAGGGCCTTGCCTACGTGCGGTTCGCGATGCAGACCCCCGAGCTGTACCGCATCGCCACGATGGGGGAGGGCCGACCAGGCAGCGACGTCGACACGACGCTGAACAGTTCGGCGTTTCAGCATCTGCTCAACTCGGTGCAGGCGCTGATCGACGAGGGCATCTACCCGCCGGGCGATCCGACCATCCCCGCGCTGCAGCTGCTGACCGCCGCGCACGGCGTTGCGGCGCTGTTGATCTCGAAGCCCTACCTGCCGTGGGGCGATGTCGACGAGTTCGTCGACCAGACGTTGTCGGCGGCGTGTCTCGGCCGCGTCGTGCTGGGCCTCGTCGACGGCGATGCCACTCCTGCGCAGACCGTCGAATGGCTGCTGGATCGTCAACCCCGAGAGAGGAAGTCGTGAGCGAGGCCACCACAAGCAACCCGTTTTTCGCCCGGCTGTGGACGTTTCTGTCCAACCACGAAACCGACGAGATCAAGCGCATGCGCACCGAGAACCTCGCCGGCCTGACCGGCCGCGTGTTGGAGATCGGCGCGGGCACCGGCACGAACTTCTCCTACTATCCGCCCACGGTCACCGAGGTGATCGCGATGGAGCCCGAGCGGCTGCTGGCCCCGCAGGCGCGCAAGGCCGCCGAGACGGCGCCGGTGCCTGTCAAGGTGACCGAGGCGACTGTGGAGGCGTTCTTGTCCGAGTCGCAGGGCGAGGTGTTCGACGCCGTCGTCTGCTCGCTGGTGCTGTGCTCGGTTGACGATCCCGATGCGCTTCTGCGACAGCTCTTTTCGCTCGTGCGGCCGGGCGGCCAGCTGCGCTTCCTCGAGCATGTCGCCAGCGGCGGTGTGCGCGGACGGCTGCAGAAGATCGCCGACGCGACGATATGGCCGCGGCTGATGGGCAACTGCCACACCCACCGCGACACCCAGGCCTCAATCGTCGCGGCGGGCTTCACGGTGGACGGTTCCCGTCGCGAGCCCGCGCTGCCCGCGTGGTTCCCGACGCCCGTCGCCGAATACACCATCGGCCGCGCGACCAAGCCCGCCGCCTAGCGGAAACTAGCCGAGGAGCGACGGCAGACGCTGCAGCAGACCCGGCAGCGCCCCTGCCGCGGTTTCCCGCATCGACACCGTCGCGGCATCCGACAGCGGCGTGCGCTCCGGGTTCACTTCGATCACCGGGATGCCCTGGGCCAGCGCCAGCTCGGGCAGGCCCGCCGCGGGGTAGACGATCGACGACGTGCCCACCACGACGACAAGATCGGCGTGGGTCACCGCGTCGACGGACTTCTGCCAGGCGTCATCGGGCAGCGCCTCGCCGAACCACACCACGTTCGGCCTGACCAGGCCGCCGCACTCGCACTCGGGCGGCGAGACGGCCTCGACCGGCTCGGGCATCGCGGGCAGCTCGCCGCGATATTCGCCTTCGCAACGGTCGCAACGGAATTGGAACAGGCTGCCGTGGACGTGATAAACCCGCCGGCTACCGGCCCGTTCATGCAGGTCATCGACGTTCTGGGTGACGACGTGGACCTCGGCGTAGTCCTGCCAGGCGGCGACGGCCCGATGACCGTTGTTCGGCTCGACGTTCTGCATCAAATAGTGCCGCCACAGGTACCACGCCCACACCTTCTCGGGGTGGTCGCGCCAGCCCTCGGCGCTGGAGATTTCGTAGGGGTCGACTTTCGCCCATAATCCCGTCTCGACGTCGCGAAACGTCGGGACGCCGCTCTCTGCGGAAATACCGGCTCCGCTGAGCACAGTCAATTGCACACCACCAAACTATCGCGTATGGGCGATACTGAGCACGTGGTGGATTTGGGGGAATGGGTTCAAGCTGATCCGCACGCGAGTAGGCCGCTCTTCGACCAGCTCAGAAGCCAGATCATCGAGGGGATCCGCAGCGGCAAGCTGCCGCCCGGGACACGGCTTCCGACGGTACGGGAATTAGCGGCCCAGCTGCACATGGCGGTCAACACCGTGGCGCGAGCGTATCGCGAACTGGAATCGGCGGGAATCCTCGAAACGCGCGGGCGCTTCGGCACTTTCGTGGTGCGCACGGATCCGGCGGATGCGGCGATGGCCACAGCTGCGCACACTTACGCGACGGCGGCCAAGGCGCTCGGCGTCGACAAGGGCGAGGCGCTCAAGTACGTCGAGGCCGCGTTCGGCTGACGGCTAGCCGAATTCCAGCAGCGTGACCAGCGGCCGCACCGGGTCGAGCAGTGGCAGGCGCTGCAGCGTCCACATCACCGCGTTGAGCACTTTGCCGCGGCCGGGATCCCAGGGCAGATCGTGCACGGCGCGAATGCCGGGAACCTCGTGGACGAGGTTTGCGATCTGCTCCGGCGACAGCGTGAACGGCATCGGCGGCACCCGGTAGCGCAGGGACGTCGGAATACCGCGGCGCAACCACGAACCGAACAGCACGGGAGGCAGGTCGAACATCATCTGGCCGCCGGGAAAGCGTTTGGCGCATTCGGTGATCAGGCCGAGCGCCTCCTCGGGCTGCAGATACATCAGCAGGCCCTCGGCGGTGATGAACACGCCGTCGGACGGGTCCACCCGGTCCATCCAGCCGTAATCCAGCGCAGACTGCGCGCAGACCGACACGCGGTCGGAGTGCGGCAGCAGCCGTTCGCGCAGTTCGACGATCGGCGGCAAATCTACGGTCAGCCAACGGAATTGGTCGCCAACCCCGGATTCGTTGATCCGGTAGAAACTGGTCTGCAACCCTTCGGCCAGCGCCACCACCGTGGCCGATGGGTGATCGACCAGGTACCGCTTCGTGTACTTGTCGAAGGTCAGCGCCCGCCGCGCGATGTCCTGGCGCCGGGTGAAACCGAACTTGCCGAAATCGAAGTCGATGGAGTCGACCAGCTTGATCGCCATCGGATCGTCGATGATCGCGTCGGGCCTGCGGGCCTCGGTGGCGCGCACCAGCAGCGTCATCAGCGCCGTCTCGGAGACCCCGGTCAGGGCGGAACCGTCTACCTTGCTCATCGCAGAACCTTTTCCAGTGTGCGGAGGTTGCGCGTCGTCGTCGACGACTTGTAGCGCTTCTTGCCCATCGTCTTGCCCATCGCGGAGTCCAGCGTGCTCGATCTGGGGACCTGCCAGTAGATCACGCCCGCGCCGCGGGCGATCTTCTCGTTGTGCCCGGCGTTCTCGGCGAGCGCGGCCAGTTCGTCGAGCACCTGCTCGTCGGTGACGAAGGTGACGTAGCTGTGGTGACCGTCGACCTCGCGTTCGAAGGGATAGGCCTCCGAGATGGCCCGCACGGTGTCCAGGTCGTACGCCAAAACCCAGGCGTCATAGCCGAATTCGGCCCGCAGCGCCTGCTCGGCCTTCTTGCGGACGGCGTCGACGCCCGACCGGCTGTCCAGCAGCACGTTGCCGCTGGCGAGGATCGTCTTGACGTTGGTGAAACCAGCCCTCTCCAGCGCCGCGGCGACCTGGGCCATCTTGAGGTTGACGCCGCCGACGTTCACGCCGCGCAGGAATGCGGCGTAACGGGTCATCGGGCGAACTCCAGCAGCGTGACACTGGGCCGGACGCGACGGAAGGCGGCGATGCGGTCCAGCGGCGGCCAGGCCGCGATCTTGAACACCCCGCGACCGGGCGGGTACTTGATGTCGCGAGCGGCGCGCACGCCGGCGATGGTGTCGGCCAGCGCCAGACCCTCGTCGGGGGTCATCGCGAACGGCATCGGCGGGGCGGTGTAGCGGTCCGAGAGCTTGAAGCCCTTGAGTGTGCGGCGGCTGAAGAACGGCGGAATGTTGTCGAACATCATCCGGCCGCCGGGGAAGCGGGCCGCGCAGTCGCGGACCAGCCCGATCGCGTCGTCGGGCTCCAGGTACATCAGCAGGCCCTCGGCGGTGATGAATACGTCCTCGCCGGTGACGCGGTCCATCCAGCTGCGGTCCAGTGCCGACTGGGCCAGCGCAACGATGCGGTCGTCGTGCGGCAGCAGCTGCGCCCGCAGCGCCATCACCGGCGGCAGATCGATTGAGTACCAGGTCAGTTCGTCGGCCACGCCCGCAGCGTCGAGCCGCCAGAAGCTGGTCTGCAGTCCTTCGGCGAGGGCGACGATCGACGCTGTGGGGTGAGCGGTCAGAAACTCGCGCATCTGCGCGTCGAATGCGACCGCCCGCAGCGCGTGCGACTGGTTGGGCTTGCCGAACTTGAGGTAGTCGTAGGAGATCGAGTCGAACAGGGTGACGGCCCACGGGTCGCGGATCACCCCGTCGGACCTCTTGGCCTCGGTGGCGCGGTTGTGCAGGGTCCACAGGGTGGTCGCCGAGACGCCGTCGAGGATGTCGCCGTGGATCGTTGGCATGCGCTCATCCTAGGTAGCGCGGCCAATCGGTTCAGCCCTCAAACATGGCGACGTAGGCTCGGGGCATGGCGCGCCAAGTGTTCGACGACAAGCTGCTCGCGGTGATCAACAACAACTCGCTGGGCGTGCTGGCGACCATCAAGAAGGACGGCAGGCCCCAGCTGTCCAACATCTCGTACTACTTCGACGCGCGGAAGCTGACCATCCAGGCATCGCTCACCGAGCCGCGGGCCAAGACGCGCAATTTGCGTCGCGACCCGAGGGCGTCGCTGCACGTCAGCTGCGACGACGGCTGGTCGTACGCGGTGGCTGAGGGCGACGCGATCCTGACCCCGCCCGCTGCGCGCGTCGACGACGACACCGTCGAGGGGCTCATCGCCCTGTACCGCAACATCGCCGGTGAGCATCCAGACTGGGACGACTACCGGCGCGCCATGGTCGACGACCGGCGCGTGCTGATGACCCTGCCCATCTCGCACGTCTACGGTTTGCCGCCGGGAATGCGCTGACGGCCATCACCGAAAAGCAAGCGACTGGAGCCCGTGTGTCGCGCTAGGCTCCGGCTATGGCTGAAGCACCGGAAAACGACATCAAGCAGAAATTCCGGGAGGCGTTGGAGCGGAAGAAGGCCAAGTCCGGCGGCGGTGAGGAGCACCGCGACGGCGGGCGCAAGCAGCCGAAGGCGCACGGGCCGGTCGAGAACCGCCGCGAGTTCCGCCGCAAGAGCGGCTAGCCTCCTCGTTCGCGAGGCGGAATCCGCGCAGCCCCCTTCTCGTAGTTGTGCTGCGTGTTTTCCGTTTCGCGGGGGATTAGACGGGAATTAGACGGGCACGGCCGTTCCGTGCTCCTCGTCGATGCGGGTGGTGACGCCGGTGGCGACGATGGTGCGGGTGGCGTCGACGGATCCGTAGGTCCAGAAGATGTGCATTTCCTCGCTGTCGGAGGCGTTTTCGAAATAGTGCCGTATCCCGGCAGGGATGAACGTGGTGTGACCGACGGCGACCTCGTGGGTGGTGTCCTCGATGTGCACAATCGCGCGGCCCTGCGTCACGACGACGCACTCGTCGCAGTTGTGGTAGTGCTCGGCGATGGCCGCGCCCGGGCCGAATTTGGTGATGCCGTTGAGGAACTCGCGGGCGCCGACTTTCGGTGACACCAGTGGGATCGTGCTCGCGCCGCCGCCGCGCTCGCGGGCCGGGAGCTCGTCGGGCCGCAGTATCGTTGCTTGACGTTCGCTCATCACACCTGTCCTCCGGTCAGCGCCAACACCTGCCGAGTGCGCGCCTTGGCCATCTCGCAATAGGCCTTGGCGGCGCGGCGGGCCGCGTCGGCATCGCCACTTTCCAGCGCCTCGAGTAAATCACGCTGCACGGCAAGGAATGCCGCCGACGACTGAGCGGTCATGCCGAAGCTGCGCGCCATCACGTTCTTGATGGAAAGCGACCCGAATGCCGCGATCAGCAGCGGGTTGCCCGATAGCGCCACAATCGCCTCGTGGAAGGCGTAATTGGCGTCGAGATAGGCGTGGAAGTCTTCGAAGTGGTCGTCGACGAGATAGCGTGACATCGTGTCCAGATGATGCCGGGCTTCGGCGAGTAGTTTCGGATCGCATTGTCCGGCAACGCGATCGATGACGCCCAACTCGATTGCCAGCCGCGCCTCGAAGGTGTCGTCGGAGGTGCGCACGTCGAACGGCGCGATCACGTAACCACGATCGGGGTCGCGCCGCACCAACCCGTCACCGGACAGCCGCGTCAACGCGTAGAACGCCTGCGCGCGATCGCCGTCGAGGCAGTCGGCGAGTTCGTCGACGGTGATCACCTGGCCCGCGGCGAACACGCGGCTGAGCACCATGTCCCTGGCCCGTTCGTAGGCGCGATCATTGCGCTCGAACTCGAAACGTCCGAAGCCGCCGCGGAAGTACGTCAGCGGCGCACCCTCCCGTGCGGTCGCGGCGGTGACGTGACCGAGGAACACCGAATGGGTGCCGCCGACGACCTGCTCGGTGACCTCGCACTCGATCGACGCGATCGCCTCGGCCAGCATCGGAATCCCGCCTGCGCCGCGCTCGACGGCTACCCCTGCGAACTTGTCCTGCCGCGGCGTCGCGAACTGGTAGGCCAGGTCGCCATGCGTCTGCCCCAACACATTGACGGTGTAGCGGCCGCTGCGCTCGATCGCACCGGCGGTCGGCACCGAGTTGTTCACGCAGGCCAGCATCATCGGCGGGTCCATCGACAGCGAGGTCACAGAGCTCGCGGTCATGCCGTAGTCGCGGCCGTCGACTCTGGTCGTCACCACCGTTACGCCACTGGCCAGATGACCGACGACGTGCCGGAACAGGTCCGTGTCGACCGACTCAGCGGTGTTCACGTAGTCCTGTGTCATGACAGATCTCCCGTAGTTCTTCTCAATAGCTCAATTGAACGTCGGCAACCGGGGTGCAAACACTCACGGATTGCGACACACACGCGGCAGAACTTCACGTCAGCAGACAATGCGCGACCGCTTCGCCGGTCATTGACTATCCGGTGTGATCAGAACAGCCGTCGTGGGACTCGGGTGGTGGGGCCGCAAAATCGTGCAGGATCTGCACGACAGCGAACACGTGCAGATCGTGGCGGGTGTCGACACAGACCCGGCGGCGCGCACCGCTGTCCAAGACCAACTGGAAGCCGTGCACAGCGGCATCGACGCGGTGCTCACCGATGACGCCATCGACGCCGTAATCCTGTGCACGCCACACAAATTCCACACCGAGCAAATCATCGCTGCGGCGGCACACGGCAAGCACGTCTTTTGCGAGAAGCCGCTCAGCACGTCCGGCGACGACGCGCAACGCGCCGTCGACGCGATCACCGGCGCCGGCCTGCAGCTCGGCATCGGCCACGAACGCCGTTTCGAACCCGCCGTCGACGAACTGCGCCGCGCGATCATGGACGGCCAGCTGGGCACCCCGCTGGTGTTCGAAGGCAATTTCAGCCAGGACAAATTCCTCGACCTGCCCGCCGACAACTGGCGGCTGTCGGCGGTGGAGGCCCCTGTCGGCCCCCTGTCGGCCACCGGCATCCACCTCGTCGACCTGGCGATCAGCATCTTCGGCAGGCCCACCGAGGTGTGGGCGCGGCTGTCCACCCAGGCCACCAACTTCGCCAATGGCGACACCCTGGCCGTCACGCTGGCCTTCGAGAAGGGCCAGACCGCGCTGATCACGGCCATCCTGGCGACCCCGTTCGTCGGGCGCATCACGCTGCTCGGCTCCGAAGGCTGGATGGAGATCCGCGACCGCAACCACCCCGAGAACCCCAAGGGTTGGGACGTCACCCGCCAGCTGCGCGGCGAAGAAGCCCAGGCCACGTTCATTCCGCCGCACTCATCGGTGCGCGAGAACATCGAGGCTTTCGCGAAGGCTGTCGCCGGCGGCGAGCCCTACCCGATCCCGCTGGACGAAATGGTGGCCAACGCCCGCACCTTCGAGGCGATCACCCGCTCGGCGCTCAGCGGCTCGGTCGAGGCGGTCCGATGAGGTGCGACCGCAGCGGGTGCGCTCTGCCCGGCTAGGATCGCGCACACGACCCGATCGAGGTGCATCGCGATGTCACTGACCATCGACAACGGCCGAGCAATGGACTCCGCAGACGTGCGCATGCCTGCCCCGCTGAACCTGTGGCACGACGATCGGCCGCTGCCGCCGTGGGTGCAGGAGCTGGCACGAGATTTCGACGTCGACGACCTCGTCGAGGTCATCATCGGCCGCTGCCTGTCCATAGCGTTTCCCAACCAGGCCCACGACGACGAATTTCGCGGCTATCTGACGGCCAGCACCAGCGCGAACGCGCGCTGTCTGCGCTCGGTCATCGCGGGTGAGATCGCGCTCGAGGACGTCCATCTGGAGGCGGTGCTGTCGTTCGCGAAAGTGCAAGCGCAGCTGCGCATTCCGCAGAAGTCGATGCAACGCTCCTACCGCATCAGCTTCTTCACGATGTGGGAAGCGTGGAGTAATCATCTGCGCAAGGCCATCACCGACCGCGACATCGACCGAGACGAAGCCTTCTTAGCTCAGCAACTGTTGACCCAGACCATCCTCGGCTATCAGGACTTCGTGGCGTCGCAGGTCGCCGAGACCTACACCCACGACTACGAAGCGCTCAACCGGTCTCGCGGGCACATGCGGCGCAGCCTGGTCAGGGACATCCTGCGCGACGAGAGCGGCGTGCTGTCCAGCTCTGACGCCGCGATCCTGTCCTACGACCTGACCAGCCGCCACATCGCCGTTCTGCTGCCCACGGTCGCCGAGGGTGCGGCCACCCAGTTGGCGGTCGGGATGCGCGCGGCCGTCAGCTGCCAGCATTCGCTGGTCTATCCGCTGACGCTGAGCTCATCGGTGGTGTGGCTGGGCCGAATTGGCGAATGGAAGCGCCAGGTGCTCGACGCGCTGGACAGCGTGCTGATCGAAGCCGGTGTGCCGGCCGCGGTGGGAGGAGCGCACGCAGGCATCGACGGGTTCCGCACGACGTTGACCGAGGCGATGGACGCCGAGCGGATCCGCGCCGCCTGGGACCGGCCTGGCGCGCCATCGGTGGTGCACCATGGCGATGTCGGCCTGGAGATCCTGCTGATGCGCGATCCGGTGCAGGCGCGCCAGTTCGTCGAGCGTGAGCTCGGCCCGCTGGCCCGCGACACCGTGGAGGCGCAGCGGCTGCGTGAGACGCTGGAGGCGTCGTTCCGGTTCGGGTCGCATGTCGCTGCGGCGGAACATCTTCAGTTGCACGAGCACACCGTGCGCAACCGGCTGCACAAGGCCGAGGAGTTGCTCGGCCACACGCTCAACGAGCGGCGCACCGAGCTGCAGGTCGCGGCGCGGTTGATCCGGCTGCTGGCCAACATCGAGCAGACGCCGGTCACCCCGCCGTCGTAGCGGCCAGCAGTTCGGCGAAGCGATCCGGGTGTTCCACCGCACAGGCGTGTTTGCCGGGCAGCCAATGCACCGTCGTCCCGGTGGTGTCGGCCAGCCAGGTCGCGGCCTCGCGGAATGCCGGGGCGTCCTCGTCGCCGCAGACGACCACGGCGGGCACCGTGAGCGCCGCCACGCGGTCGCGGACGTCCACGTCGGCCAGCACATCGCAGGTGCGCGCGTAGCCTTCCGGGTCGGTGGCGGCGAAGGTGCGCCGGGCCTGCTGCACCCGCGGGTCGTCGCGCGCGGCCAGCTCGGCGCTGAACCACATCTCGACCATCGGCTCGACCAGCGACGAAAGCCCGTGCTGCCGAGCGGTCTTCGCGCGGTCTCGCCACATCTGGCGGAACGGCTCCGGGTACACCGGCACCGTGTCGACGAGGACGACAGAAGCCACCAGATCCGGCCGGGCGGAGCCCAGCTGCTGTGCGACCAGCCCGCCGAGCGACATGCCGACCACGTGCGCGGGCTCGCCCAGTTCGGCGATCTGCTCGGCGACGGGGGCGGAGTAGCCGTCGATGCCTTCGCCCTGCGGCGGCAGCGGCGCCGAACCGTGGCCGGGCAGGTCGAACGCCACCGTCGTGGCGTCGTGGAGTTCGGCGCGCACCGGGTGCCAGAAGCCGGCGTCGGCGCCCAGCGGATGCAGGAAGACGATCGGTGCGCTCATGACCGTCGCGGCGGCAGGCGCTCGTAGTCGTCGGGCACGGGTGTGCGGGCGGCGTTCATGGTCATCGCCAGCGTGGTGTAGTAGCCGACGGTGGCGATGACTTCGACGATGCCGTCCTCACCGACCGCGGCCCGCGCCGCCGCGAACGTGGAATCGGTGACACCGCGGCTGGTTTCGAGTTCGTCGACCAGCTGCCACACGGCGCGAACGTCAGCGGGGCCGGTGACCGCCTCCCCGTCGCGCACCGCGGAGATGACCTCTTCGGCCAAGCCTGCGGCGCGGGCCAGCGGCACGTGGTGGCCCCACTCGTAGTCCTGATCCCAGCGCCGCGCGACCACGAGGATCACCAGTTCGGTCAGGTGCTGGGGCAGGCCGGCGCCGAAGCGCAGGTACTCGCCGACCAGCTGCAGCCGCGTCATCAACTCGGGGGCACGCAGCAGCGGGACGAACGGCGCGACCAGGTCACCGCGCGGACCCGATTTGACCTTCTCGATCGCATACTGCTGGCCGGCGGTCAGTTCCGACGGTAGCGGCAGCCGATCGTCGCCGATTGCGAGCTCAGCCGGCATTGACCCGCGGCATGACCTCTTCGGCCATCAGTTCCATGGACCGGCGCGCCAGGTCCGGGTCGACCCAGTCCAGCCCCGCGTACACCAACTCGCCGAAGTCACCGGTCTGTTCGCGGAAGGCCAGCAGTTGCTCGGCGACGGAGTCCGGCGTGCCGGTGATGACCAACTGGTCGACGACGCTGTCGAGGGTGACCTCGTCGTCGGGTTGGTCCCGTCGCGACTTGAACAGTTCGAGTCGGCCGATCTTGCGCATCTTGGTCAGCATCTTCTCGTAGTAGAAGCGGTACGGGCTGCGCGGGTCGGTGCGGCCGTAGGCCTCGGCGACGGCCGGGTCGTCGTTGACGAACACCGTGCGGGCCACCCGCCAGTCCTCGGTGTTCGCGGTTTCCCCGACCGACTCCTTGCCCTGCACGTAGTTGGGCCAGTGCGTGGCAACCCATTGCGGCAGTAGGAAGTTCGCCGACAGCGGGTGAAAGTTGCGGGTACCCATCGCGATAACACCCTTGGAGAACGGTGCGACGACGGTGCCGACGATCTCCGGGCGGGGCTGCTGCAGGGGTTTGGGCAGGATGCCGACGCCGAGTTCCAGGTCGAGGGTCTTTTCGGTGGTGACATTGAAGCGGCCGCCCTGGCGCGTAAGCGAATACGGCGGTTCGCTGTCCCAGATCGCGGTGATGACGTCGATGGCTTCGGCGAACATCTCGTTGCGGTCCTGGTCCAGGATGCCCAGCGCCTCGGCGTCCGACGGCAAGGCCCCGGGGCTGACGCCGAGGATGAACCGCCCGTCGGACAGGTGGTCGAACATCGCCGAGTTCGCGGCGACCAGAACGGGGTGTTGCTGCGAGAGGTTCGTGGTGCCGGTGGCCAGCCGGATCTGCGTCGTCTCGGGGATCAGTGTCGCCAGGAACACCAGGCTGTTGGTGATGTTCTCGTGGCGGTCGGTGAGGTGTTCTCCGATGAACGCGTCGTAGTAGCCGAGCCGGTCGGCGAGCAGCACCGCTTCGCGGTCCTCGCGCAAGGTCTCCGACCATTTCCGGCCGGCGGGGTGCAGAGGCATCGAGAAGTAGCCAAGTCGCATGACCACAGTCAATGCCGCAAATCGGTGCCGGTCAGTGGCGTCAAGCGCGAATTCGCGGCCGTCCTGTTCACGCGATTCGTCAACCGCCGTCGTCCATGACGGAAAGCGTCACAGCACGCGACACCCGCTGACACCGAAATTCACGGAGCCCGACATAGGCCATCAATGGCGGTGGCAGTGTACTCAGCAGTGGTACGCATCACAGTTGCTTCCATCCAGTTGGTGGGCGCTCACCGAGGAGGGTCATCGTGAAGGTCAGGAAATCGATCTGCGTCGCCGCCGCAGCCGCGTTGGCGCTGTCGCTCGGGGTGGGGTGTAGTAGCAAGTCGGAGGAACAACAAGGCGCCGAGGGCGATCAGCAGGTCATCAAGTTCGCGTTCGCTCCGGACCCGGTCTGGGACCTGTTGGCGGACTCGGGCGAGCTGGCCAAGTGGGAGCAAGAGAACAACGTCAAGATCGAGACCAGCTCGACGTGGGACGAGTTCACGTACTTTGCTGGCGGACACGGTGACATCGTCTCGATGGCCACGCAGGAGACGCCGGTGCTCGAGCAGGAGACCGGCATCAAGACGGTGACCTTCGGCAAGTACAACTACCAGCGCGTGCCGATGCTCAAGCGCAAGGGCGACCCGTACAACACGCTCGCCGACATCCCCAAGGGCTCGAAGATCTGCGTGTCCGGCCCGACGTCGAACACCGCGTTCTGGACGATCCTCGCCAAGGAGATGCACGACCTGGATTACCGGGTCGGCGGCGGTGACTTCGAGCTCGTCGTCAACGACCACTTCGTCAACCCGACGAACCTGCTGCGCGGCGACTGCGAGGCCGCTGCCGTCATCCCCGAGGCCGCCATTCCGCAGCTGCGCAAGGGCGAACTCGAGGTGATGTACGACGGCAAGCTGCCGTTCCAGCTGTACAAGGAGTTCGCGCCGAACAGCGACGGCAAGCTGCACGTGTCGGGCAACAACTTCGTCGCGACCCAGGAGTGGTACGACGCGCATCCCGATCTGGCCGCGAAGTTCGTCGAGCTGTGGCAGACCGGCGTCGACATGTGGAAGGAACAGAAGGCCGACACCGTGCGGAAGTACCCGCAGCACTTCTCGGTCGAGTCCGAAGAGGACGTCAACTACATGATCGACTTCGTCTCCGGCGACAACGACTGGTTCGTCGACAAGATCGCGCTGGACGAGGACTGGATCGCCAATGAAACCCAGATCTGGGAGCTGCAGAAGAAGCTGCATCCCGACAACGCGAATTACCTGTCTGAGGACGCTCCTACGCCCCGCTTCGAGGCGATCAACCCCCAGTAACCGTCTGGCCGGGGTCGGTTATGCCGGCCCCGGCACCACCAACTGACTGAAGGGTCGGCCGATGATAAGGACGCCGATGAAAGGACGTTGTGACGACCACTCTGGATAACCCGCCGGCCACGGCGCAACGCACCAGCGAGGAGGACGTCGTCCGCGCGGCCAAGCGCAAGGATCGCGTGACGAGGTGGGGCTGGCGGATCGCCGGTTACGTTTTCTTCCTTGGCATCTGGGAGCTGGCCTCCGGCCGGGTGATGGACGAGCGGCTGCTGCCCGGTCCGTCGACCGTCTTCGAGACATTCGGAAAGCTATGGGCCAGCGGTGAAGTACCGGGCGCCTTCGGCACCACACTCGCACGCATCGCCGTCGGGTTCACCATCGCCTTCTTCGTCGGTATCGGCATCGGCGTGCTGATGCAGAACCGCTTCCTCAACGGCTTCTTCCGCGATGCGGTCACGATCGGCGTGACGACGCCCGGCCTGATCTGGGCGCTGATCACCGCGATCATCTTCGGCAACCGCTATGCGGGCCCGATTCTGGCGATCGTGTTGACGACGTTCGCGCTGATCTCCGTCAACGTGTCCGAAGGCATCAAGTCGTTGCCGAAGGACCTGATCGACATGGCGAAGTCGTTCGATGTCGGGGTGATTCGGCGCAACCGGCATATCGTGCTGCCGCATTTGGCGCCGTTCATCTTCACCGGGGTCCGGTTCGGTTTCTCGATCGCCTGGAAGGTCACGGTGCTGACCGAGGTGTTCGCCGCATCGAAGGGCATCGGATTCGAGATGAGAACGGCGACACAGCTTTTCCGGCTCGATGAATTCCTGACCTGGATCCTCGCGTTCTATGTACTCGCACTGTTCCTCGACAAGGTGGTGCTCGAGACGATCGAACGCCGGTTCTTCGCCTGGCGAAAGGAGCTGAAGTCATGACCGGCGCAGCGCTGTCGCCGCGCCGTGCGTGGCGGTGGGCGAGCCGCAGTTCACTTCTCGGGCGGCTGCTGTTCCCGGTCGTCTGCCTGGTGATCTGGCTGGTGTCGATCAAGGCGGTGACGACGATCTGGCCGTTCGCCGTCGACGTGCTGCCGACGCCGTGGCAGGTGCTCAAGTTCATGTGGGACGAGATCACCGGCCACACGCTGGCGCCGCACAACATGTATGTGACGTTCGGAATATCGTTGCAGCGGTTGGCCATCGGCATGGCCATCGCGATGGTCATCGGCATCGTCATCGGCCTGGCGATGGGGCTTTCCAAGGCCGTCGACGCGTTCCTCAATGACTGGGTGGTCGCGATCCTGGCGATGCCGAACCTGGCGTGGGCGCTGTTCTGCAGCCTGGCCTTCGGTTTCGGCGACACCGGGCCGATCATCACCGTGGTGCTGACCGGTGTGCCGTTCGTCATCATGAATGTCCGTGAGGGCGTGCGGAATACGCCGACCGACCTGTTCGACATGGCCAGGGCGTTCGGTGTGCCGCGGCGGCGGGTGATCCGACAGGTGCTGATCCCGTCGCTGCTGCCGTTCCTGTTCGCGGCGGCCCGGTACGCGTTCGCGCTCGGCTGGAAGGGCCTGGTCGTCGCGGAGGTCTTCGGCGGCCAGGACGGCGCAGGCTGGACGATCAAGTTCTGGTATGACGCGCACCGCGCCTACGGCGTCATCGGCTATGCGCTGCTGTTCGTGATCTTCGCGTTGGTGTTCGAGAAGTTCATGTTCGACCAACTGTCCAAGCGGCTGTTCAAGTGGCGGCCGTCGCTGGATGCCGTCGAGGTGGTCGAAGAGCAGTTCGACGCGCCGACCAAGGCATCCGTCGGCGCCGCCGCAGGCGCGTCGACCGCGACCGGCGCCGCGCTCGGCAGCATCACGATGGTGACATCGGGCCGCCCGCAATCCGTCGACGACGAACTGAAACCACCCGAAGACTAGAGGAGCGAAAACGCATGGCTGACATCACGATCGACCACCTGCACAAGGAGTTCGGTCTGGGCGCCGACAAGGTCGTCGCGCTCGAGGATGTGAACCTGAGCATCGGCGGGCACGCGTTCGTCTCGGTGGTCGGGCCGTCGGGCTGCGGCAAGTCGACGCTGCTGAACATCCTGTCCGGTATCGACGTGCCCACCAGCGGCAGGGTCACCATCACCCAGGACGGGCGGCCTGCGCGTGCCGGCTACGTGTTCCAGGCCGCGCGGCTGCTGCCGTGGCGCTCGGTGATGGACAACATGTTGTTCGTGCAGAAGGACCGCAGCGAGGCCACGCGCAAACGCTGCCAGCACTATCTGGAGATGGTGCAGCTCGGCGACAAGGGCTCGAAGTATCCCGGCGAGCTGTCGGGCGGCATGCAGCAGCGCGTCGGCATCGCGCGGGCGTTCTCCACCGAACCCGACGTGCTGTTCATGGACGAGCCGTTCAGCCATCTCGACGCCATCACCGCGCGCACGTTGCGCAAGGAGCTGCACACGATATGGGCCGACACGGGTAAGACCGTCGTGTTCGTCACCCACGACGTGGGTGAGGCCGTCGAGCTGTCCAACCGAATCCTGGTGTTCGCCAAGGGCGGTCGCCTGGCCGACGACATCGACGTCAAACTGCCGTTCCCGCGCGACGTGGCCGACAGCGAGGTCGCGCTGATGAAGGCCGACGTGTTCAAGACGTTCGAGAACCTCGGCGCCATGGCCGTCACCTAACCCACACTTGCCCGCCCTCTTTGCGCCCTCTTTACGCGCACCTTGTTGCGCCCCTCTTTGCGCCCAAACCGACATTTGGGCGCAAAAGTGCGAGTAAGTCGCGCCATTTCGTCGATCTCGGCGGGCCCTTAAGGAGATTTCGGCAGGGCTAGGGAGATCTCGGCAAGGCTAGGGAGATCTCGGCGGGCCAGTGCCGTCACCTAGGCCATTGCTCGCGAGCGTGAAACCTCAGCGATTTTTCGGCCGATTTTTCGCAGAGGCTTCACGTTGGGCGGGCCTGGCTGGGTGCGACTCAGGCGCAGGGGTTGGTCAAGGTGCCGATGCCGTCGATCGTCACTTCCATGACGTCGCCCGGCGCCAGAAACCGCGGCGGGTCGTAGCCGATACCGACACCGGCAGGCGTACCCGTCGCGATCATGTCGCCGGCCTGCAGTTGCACCGCGGCCGATATCGACGCGATCAGCGAAGGGATGTCGAAGATCAGGTCCTTGACCGGCGCATCCTGCCGCAGTTCGCCGTTGATGCGGGTCTGCACCCGCAGCGAGCCGACGTCGTCGATCTCGTCGGCGGTGACCAGCGCCGGCCCGAGGGGGCAGTAGGTCGCGGCGCTTTTGCCGATGAAGAACTGCACATGACGCTTCTGCAGATCACGAATGGTGACGTCGTTGACGATCGTGTAGCCGTACACGTGGGCCGGTGCGTCGGCCTCGGACACGTGATACCCGCCGGGGCCGAGGACGACGCCGAGTTCACCCTCGTAATCGCTTGTGCCCGTGGCGTCGTCGCTGACACGAACGGCGTCGCCGGGTCCGACGATCGCCGACAGCGCCTTGGTGAAGATCACCGGCGCATCGGGCACCGTCTGTTTGGCCGACGCGTCGAAGCCGCTCCCGGCGAACTCGCGGGCATGCTCGTGGTAGTTCTTGCCGACGCACATGACGTTGTTGCGTGGACGGATCGGCGCGAGCAAGCGGCTGCCGTCCAGCGGAACCCGGCCACCGCTACGCAGCACGGCGGCCGCGCGCTCGAGTCCTTCGGCGCCCAGCGCGACGAAGTCGACCATGTCCACCGGCAACGAGGGGTCGGCCGCCAACGGCACGATGTCCTCGCCGTCGAGTACACCGATCGCAGGACCGCCGGCCGAGGCGAACGTCACCAGTTTCATTGCGTCTCCACCGTTTCGAAGGGGGAGTCGACGCCGAGTTCGACCCCGAGCTCGTGCAGTTCCTTCACCAGATGATCGGGCACCGGCACACCGTTGGCCTGGCTGTCGGCCTGTACCCGCGCGGCCTCGTCGCCAGGCAGACGAACGGGTCGGCCGTTGCCGCTGCGCGATCCGCGCAGCGCGTCGAGGTGCCGCGTCAGGTCGGTCAGCACCTCGTCGCCGGGCCGGAACAGGTCGGGCCGCAGCACCAGGATCGCCTGCCCGGTGTTGGTCGGCGTGCGCAGATCGCGGCGATGGTCGACGACGTCGGCGCCGAACGCCGCGCCGTTGAGCACGCCCGCCAGCAGGCCGATCGCGATCGTCAAGCCCGAGCCCTTGTATCCACCCATCGGCAGCAGGAAGCCCTCGCCGGCACGGCTGGCATCGGTGATCGGGTTGCCCGCGGCGTCGGCGACCCAGCCTTCCGGCATCGGTTTGCCTTCCCGGGCGTGCACCTTGATGGTGCCGTGCGAGGTGGCCGTGGTGGCGATGTCGAGAACGAACGGTGTTCGCTTGGTGGGCATCGCGATTGCGATCGGGTTGGTGCCCAGCAGCGGCTCGGTGCCACCCCACGGCGGCATGCCGTTGGCGTTGGCGACCGCGAAGTACAGTCCGACGAGTCCTGCGTCGGCGGCCATCTCGGCGTACAGCCCCGCCGCGCCCGCATGGTTGGAGTGCACGGTGCCCACCCACGCCACGCCCGATGTCGACGCCTTGGCGATCGCGATCTCCGTCGCCTTGGTCATCACGACTTGGCCCAACCCGTTGTCGCCGTCCACCTGAGCGGAGACCGGTGTTTCGTGCGTGACGGCGATGTCGGGCCGCAGGTTGATGCCGCCCGCGCGGATGCGTTCGACGTACGCCGCCAGCCTGATCAGCCCATGTCCGGAACGTCCGCGCATGTCGGCCTCGACGAGCCGCGACGCGGTGATCGTCGCATGCTTGGGCAGGACTTCGTTGGCGCGCAGGATGTCTGCGGCGAATGAGATCAGTGTCGCCGCCGGAACACGTGTCGTCATGTCGGAACCTTGATGTCGAAGAGCCGGGCAGCGTTCTGGCCGATCACGCGGTCGCGCTCGTCCTCGCCGAGGTCGACTGCCGCGAGGAAACCCACGGGATCAACCGTACTCATATCGAACGGGTAGTCCGTGCCCATCAGGACATGATCGGCGCCGAGGTCGCCGACCAGCTTCTCGACCATGCGCGGGTCAAAGACGTTGGTGTCCACGTAGATCGACCGAAGCACTTCGCTGGGCGGCACGTCGAGGTGGTGGCGCAACTCCGGACGCACCCGCCAGGCGTGGTCGGTGCGGGCGATGTAGAACGGCAGGTAGCCGCCGCCGTGGACCACCATGACCCGCAGATCCGGATGCCGACGCCACACCCCGCCGAGGATCATCCGGGTGACCGCCAACGTGGACGCCAGCGGCATGCACATGACATTGACCAGGTAGTAGTCGGTGAACCTCTGCCCGTGGGTGAAGCCCTGCGGATGCAGGATCACCGTCATGTCGAGTTCGACGACCGCTTCCCAGACCGGATCGAACCGCCGGTCGTCGAGATCGCGGCCGAGCACATCGGCGCTGATCTCGACGCCGCCGAAGCCGAAGTCGCGGCGCGCTTCGCGCAGCGTCTCCACCGCCAGCGCGGGGTATTCCATCGGCACGTTCGCCACCGCCGCGAAGCGGTCCGGCCAGCGCGCCACCACCTCGGCGAACCGCTCGTGCTGAATGCGGTTGACCCGCAGCGCCTCCGACTCGGGAAGCCAGTAAAAGTATTCTGTCGGCGGCACCGACAGGATCTGCATGTCCACACCCTGGGCGTCCATGTCGGCGAGTCGCTGCTCGGCGTTCTCGAACTGGGCGGTGTTCAGCGGGCTGGCCCGGTACTCGGCGTTGTAGCGCAACGTCTCCTCGGAGGAGTGCAACGCGCGTGGCTCGAATTCGGGCCGGTAGAACGGTTTCGCGACGGCGGCGGCCGACTGCACCGACAGGTGGGTGTGCGCGTCGATGCACAGGCCGTGGTGGCGCGGCGCCCGCGATGGTTCGATGCGCGGCGCCAGCTCCGGCCACCACTCAGCCACGGTCGACGTACGCCTCCGCGAGGGCCAGGCCCATCTGTTCTCGGCTCAGCGGCAGCTCGACCACCTGATTCAGCTCGGCCGACAGATCCGCGGCCATGTACACCTCCATCGTCACGCGGGCCAACCGCGGGTCGACCATCACGGGTCGATCCAGGGCGACGGCCTCGACGAAATGGATTGTCTCTCTTTCCATCGGGCCCTCGTACATGTGGTCGACGTACTCACCGGGCATGGTCGACAACGGGAACTGGATGCCGTCGGCGACCGTGTTGAGCACGATATCGCGGTGGCTGGCGTCGGCGAGTACCGCGCCCTCGGTGCCGATCACCTCCATCCAGATGGTCGACGCGTTGGGGTAGTGCGGCGGCAGGGACATCCCGGCCCCGACGGTGACGACGACGCCGTCGTCCATGGTGACGACGTGGTACTGGGTGTCGGGCGCGCCGTGCGTGGCTTGGCGTACGCCCCAGGCGTTTTGGGAGTAGACCCGCACCGGCCGCCGCGGTTCAAGACACCAGAACGCGAAGTCGAGATCGTGGGTGGCCTCCATCGCGGCGGGGGAGAGCTTGGTGCGCGAGCTGATCTTTGCGCCCAGTGTGCGGGTGATGTGCCTGCTCAGCAGGATGCTCGTGACCTCGCCGAGCGTGCCTTGGTTGATCGCCCGCTTGATCATCGCCGGCTTGGGGTTGAACCGCTGGGAATACCCGATGGTGAACTTCAGCGACTTCGCCTCGGCGAGTGCGATCAGCTCGTCGGCCTCGTCGAGCGTCAACGCGATCGGCTTCTCCAGCAGCACATGCTTGCCGGCCTCCAGCGCCGCCTTGGTCATCGGATGATGCAGGTCCTCCGGTGTCGCCGACACTGCGACGGCGTCCACGTCGGGATTGGCGACGATCTCCTCCCAGTTCGTCGTGGCGACGGCCGGATTGGTCTGCGCCGCAACCTCTTGCAGACGATCGGGTTTGACTTCGGCGATATGCAGTTGATCGACGAGCGGGCTGCGCGACGCCGCGATTGCGCGGATCCCGCCGCACCAGCCGGTGCCGATGATGCCGAGGTTGATCTGCTGCATGTTCATCCTTCTCGTCGGGAGCTCACCTGAGAGCCCGTTAGGAACCCAGCCCGGCGACCAATTCGTCGGGGCTGATCGGCAACGACACCGGCCGGCCGGTGCGCGCCGACAGGTCCATCGCCATGGTGTGGATGAGGTTCGCGTGGCCGTCGGCGGCCGTCGCATGCGGAGTGTCGATGCCGCGGCACACCCGGGCGAACCACGTCGTGGTCTCCTCGCGCATCGGCCCCCACAGCATGCCGTCCGACACGTCGCCGGGCGGGTAGCTGCCGATGAAATCGACGTGGCGCTCCATCGGCGGCGCGAACCCTCGGCTCGTATATCCGGCAGGCTGGCCGACTTCCGATGCGAGAATGACGTCGCGGTGGGTGTCTTCGACGTCGATGACACCGCGGGTTCCAACGATGCCGATCTCCAAACCGTAGACGGCGCCGGGCCATACCGTCGGCAGCGCCCAGTTGATGTTCATGCTGAACACCACGCCGTCGTCCATGGTGAAGATGCCCGAGGTGCCGTCCTTGGTGCCGATCGGGCCCAGTGTGCGGTCGGTCGAACGGGCGTACACCTCGACGGGCCTGCGCCCTTCCATCAGCCACATGCACATGTCGAGGCTGTGTGTGCCCGAAACCACCATCGGTGTCAGGTTTTTCGGGTCGGCCACCTTGCGCAGGGTCGCCTCGGGAACCATACGGTTCATGAACGCCCGCGTGACAACCGTTGTGACATCGCCGATCTGGCCGTCGCGCAGACGCTGCTTGACGGTCTGGAACCGGCGGCGGAACCGCTGCGTGTAGCCGACCACGGCGTCGATGCCCGCATCCTCGATCGCCGCCAACACGCGGGCCGAGTCGACCGGGTCGGTCGCCAGCGGCTTCTCGATGAACATCGGCACGCCCAGCTCGACGGCGCGCATGATCGGCTCGACGTGTACCTGCTCGTCAGTGGCCACGATGACCGCGCCCACCTCGGGGCGGGCAAGAAGTTCGCCGAGGTCGGTGGTGGCGAAGTCGGCGCGCACGTCGTCGGCGAGCGTCTTGAGGGTCGGCTCGTCGATGTCGCACAGGCCGAGCCAGTCGATGCCGGGATATTCGCGGGCCAGCACGGCGCGGATGCGCCCGACGGTGCCGCAGCCGATCACCGCCAGTCCGACGGTGCCGTGCGCCCGCAACGCGCCGCTCATGACAGCCCCAGCAGCCGCGCGGCGTTACCGCCGGCGATGAGGTCGATCTGGGCCTGGTCGACGCCCTCGACCGCGCCGAGCAGCGCGAGCGGGTCGTCGTCGCCCATGTCGTAGGGATAGTCCGTGCCGAGCAACACATGCTCGGCGCCATACAGCTTCACCAAATACTCCAACTGGCCGGGCTCGAAAACCATTGTGTCGAAGAAGAATTTGCGCAAATAGCTGGTCGGTGGCTGGGGGACGCCCTCGCGCACGTCCTCGCGCGCATGCCAGCCGTGATCGATCCGCCCCGCATACGCGGGCAGGTAGCCGCCGCCGTGCACCACGAGGATCTTCAGGTCGGGATGGCGTTCGACCACGCCGTTGAAAATCAGGTGTGCGGTGGCCAACGTCGCCTCGAAGGCGTGGCCGATGATGTTGACGAAGTTGTGGTCGGCCATCCGCTGCGCGTGCGTGGCGCCCTGGGTGTGGATGACGACGACGAGTCCGAGCGCCTCGACCTCGGCCCAGAACGGTTCGAGGCGCTCGCTGGAGATCTCCTCGCCTTCGACGTGCGTGCCGATCTCGATGCCCCGCATGCCGAGTTCGTTTGCCAGATAACGCAATTCCTGGATGGCGGCGTCGGTGTCCTGCAGCGGCACGGTGCCCAGCGGCTGGAACCGGCCCGGGTACTTGGCCGTCGCCTCGACGAACTCCTCGTTCGTCAGCCGCGCGACCTTCGCCCCGAGTTCGGCATCGGCCCAGTAGTAGTACTGATACACCGCCACCGCGACGGCCTGGACGTCGACGCCCATGCGGTCCATGTCGGCGATGCGGACGTCGAGCATCTCCATCTTCGGCTTGATCGTCTCGAGTTGACGCCGGTTCACCGCCTGGGTGGTGGGGTTGCCATGCCCGAGCGGAACCTTTCCGGCTGCGCGCGCGGCATCGGCCATGATCTCGGCCGCAGGTGCGCACTCGCGATGGCAATGGATGTCAATGACCGGACCGTCGCTACGGAACGCCCGCTGCATGCTGTGTTTGCCTCCACCGGTTGGGTTGCGTCGATCGGCGTCGCTTGTGGCGAGCGTAGGACGCCGATCACCGCCTCACACTGGCGTCAGGCGTGAATGTGCGCGGGCCGGTCTCCCGCCCGACGGCATGGATCGTCGGCGCCGCGGGGTTCGACCGGTCTTATCTGCGCGCCGAGTGACGGGTGCC
Organism: Mycolicibacterium agri; assembly: GCF_002553505.1. Taxonomy (GTDB): domain Bacteria; phylum Actinomycetota; class Actinomycetes; order Mycobacteriales; family Mycobacteriaceae; genus Mycobacterium; species Mycobacterium agri. Next base: position 100,672 of record NZ_PDCP01000007.1, read on the forward strand.
GAACGCCTCAGTGCGCGCCGATCGCTTCGGTGATCTCGGTGGCGCATTGGCGCAGCGCGGCAAGCCATCGCTGCTCGTCAGCGAGTGAATGACACCGGGTTTCAGGCCCGTAGACGCCGAGCGCCGAGACGCCCCACTCGGCCGCGGCGTCCTGAATCGGCACCGCCATCGCCGCGGCCCCGACCGTTCGCTGACTGTGCGTGGTTGCCCAGCCCTGCTCACGGATTCGCTCGCATTCCAGCTCGAGTGCCTCGGGCGAGGTGATTGTGCGGTCGGTCAGCGCGTCAAGATTCTTGGCCAGAATTCGCGCCCGTTGCTCGGCCGGCATATGGGCCAACAACAACAGGCCACTGGCTCCCGCGTGCAGGGGGCCTGCCTCCCCGAGGCCCAGCACGAGCCGAAGTGGCTGGGTCGAGGGGAATTCCTGAACACAGGTCCGATGCGATCCGAAGATCCGGCTCAGCGTGGCCGTCTCGCCGAGTGTGTCGCGCAGTCGCATCATCGGCCCCGCGGCGGCCACGATCACGGCATCCGAGGTGAGGTACTGGCTGGCCAATCCCAGGATCGCCGGGCCCAGGGCATAGCCGCCATCCGGGGTCCGGCGGACCCAGGAGCCATGTTCAAGGGAACGCAGAAAACGCAGAACGGTGGGCTTCGGCAGATCGACTACCGCGGCGACCTCCGTGAGTTTGCGACTCGGGTGGCCGCCCAACGCCCGCAGTATCGCGAACGAGCGCTCCTGACTCTGCATTTCAGTGAGTGTACCGATGCTGTCATCTATCGAAACAAAACCGCGCCGCGTTCATCCAAGATTCTCTTGACGTGCTTCGTGACCCGTGCCACAGTTACGTAGATTGTAATTCGTGTTTCGCTCACTGAAATCCACGGAGGCGGTATGTCCCGGACACGATTGATGCGAATGCTGACGGGGCTATCCGCGGCCGCGTTGGTGTTAAGCGCTTGTAGCTCTGGGGGAGACAGCGGCGGGGAAGGCGGCGAAACCCTGCAGGCGATCGCGGGCACCAACGTCGACTTCATCTCACTGGTTCCGATCGCGGCGTGGAAACTCCTCGAGGAACAGGACGGGATCAAGGTCGAGCAGCGCTTCGTCGAGGACGGTGCCACGGCCATTCAGGCGATGCAGCAGGGCGCCGCGGTGATCGGCACCAACATCGGTGTCAACACCGGTGTGCCCGCCGTCGACAACGGTGCCGCCATCGTCGACGTCGTAGGCACGCAGCGGCCGACGTGGGCGCTCGCCGTCCGACCCGACATCAACAACTTCTCCGATCTGAACGGCAAGAAGATGGGGGTGCACGGCGAGACGTCGTTCACCCGAGCGGTCGCCCAGTACTACGCGCAAAACGAAGGGTTCGAATACGAAGAACTGATCATTCCCGGCAGTGACGTCCGCGCCGAGGCCCTCGCCAGGGGCCAGATCGACGCCTCGGTCATCGATCTGCCCGACGTCGTCCAGTTGAGCAAGGAGTACCCGGGCTCGTTCAAGGTGCTGTCCACCTTCGGTGAGCAGTTCCCCGACCTGATCGAGCAGGACCTTTGGCTGGATAAGCAATGGGCGCAGGATAATCCCGAAACCGCGACCAAGGTGGTCAAGGCCATCGTTCAGGCGAATCGCAAGCTGACCGAGGATCCGGCGTGGGGATTGGAGATCGCCAAGGAAGCCCTGCCGGATATGGATCCCGAGGTTTTGAACGAGCTTGTCAACGAGTACTCGGAGCGCAAGATCTGGTCGACCGACGGCGGCATCACACCCGAAAAGGCCGTCACCACACTGGAATTCTTCGACAATATCGGAGAGATCGACGTCGAGTCGGTCGATGACTCGACGATCAACAAGTACTTCGACTTCACCTACTTGCAGAACGCTCTAAACGAGCTGGACGGAAACAAGTGACGGCACGCACCGACAGTGGTGCCCGGCCCGTCGGCCGCTCATCTTCGGCAAGGCCGGTCGACCCGGCCGGTGGAGGCGGCCAATCGACGCCTCGTCCAGGCTTCTTCGGCACCCGCCGGCTGCGCATACTGGTCGGCGCCGGCTCCCTGGCCGCCGGCGCGCTGGTGTGGCAGATCTACGGAATGCTGCAGATCAACAACCTGCTGATTCCGACCTTCACTCAAGCCGTCGCCGCACTGTTCGAGCAGATGGGCACAGCGGAATTCTGGCAGAGTTACGCGAAAACCTTGGTGCCGTTCGTCTTCGGATGGCTGGGAGCACTGGTGATCGGCATCGCGTTCGGTGTGGCGATGGGGCTCGTACCCATCCTGGAGAAGGTGTCCATGCCGTACTTCGCCTTTCTCAATGCGCTGCCGGTGTCGGCGCTGGTGCCGCTGGTCGTCATCGCGTTCGGTCTGAACGTCATCGCCGGAGCCTCTTTGGTGTTCCTGTTCGCGATCGTGGACGTGGTGCTCACATCGGCCGCCGGCGTGCGCTATGTCGACAAGGACATGGTGGAGATGGCGCGGTCGTTCGGGATGGGCCGACTGCGCCGATTTCGCCGAGTGATCTGGCCGGGAGCCATGCCAGGTGTGATGGCGGCGGTGCGTGTCGGCACCGGCCGTGCGATCGTCGGCATGGTGGTCATGGAGTTGCTGCTGGTCTCGTCCGGCGTCGGCAAGCTCATCACCCGATACAAGGACACGTTCCAAAGCGCCCAACTCTATGCCGTCGTGATGTCGCTCGGCATCTTCGGACTCGTGATGCTCGGCGTCACCCGGGCGCTCGAACGTCGTGCCCTGAGCTGGCAGCCAGCGAGAAAGCAGAGCTGAATGCTGAAATTCGACAACGTCTCCGTAACCTTCAGAAAGCGTGACGGACAACCCTTTCAAGCGCTTGAGGACGTCTCGTTCGACATTGCCGACGGCAGCTTCGTGGCGCTGATCGGCCCGAGCGGCTGCGGCAAGACCACGCTGCTGAAGATCGTCGCGGGCCTGCAGAAGGCGACATCGGGCCGGGTGGAGATCGACGGCGCGACGATCACATCACCGGGACCCGACCGCGCGCTGGTTTTTCAGAATTTCGTTCTGCTGCCCTGGTACGACGTGATCACCAACGTGGCGTTCGGACTGGAAGCACGCGGTGTCGGTAAGGCCGAACGACTGGCCAGGGCTGCCGCCGAGCTGAAGAAGGTGGGTCTGGCCGGCTTCGAACACCACCTGCCCCACGAGCTTTCGGGCGGCATGCAACAGCGGGTCGGCATTGCGCGCGCGCTGGTGGTAGAACCCCGGATCATCCTCATGGATGAGCCCTTCGGTGCTCTTGACGCGCTGACCCGCAGCGTGATGCAACGAGACCTCGCGGCCATCTGGTCCGAGGAGGGCAACGACCGCACCGCCGTTTTCGTAACCCACAGCATGCAGGAAGCGGTGTTCTTGGCTGACCGAATCGTCTTGATGAACACCCGCCCGGGCCGGGTCGAAGAGGTCATCGAGGTACCGTTCGAGCGTCCGCGCGGTGAAGGCGTCACTCGGTCGGCGGAGTACCGCGACTTCGTCGACTACCTGTCCTCCCGACTGGAACAGATGCAGCGTACCGACATGCAACCCACCGAGCTCCCGGCATGACAGCAGCTGTTACCACTCGAACTGAACGCGGCCGAATTCGATTCAACCGCAGCCAACTCGGCGACAGCGCGCTGCCGGTGATCAGCGTCATCTGTTTCGCGGCGCTGTGGGAAATCGTCGGCAGACTCGAACTGTCACCCGCGGTGCCGCCACTGTCAGCTGTGCTCGGCGCGATGAAGAACGTCTTCCTCGACGAACGCTTCCAAGCAGCCGCGATCAACACCGGCATCTCGGTGATCGTCACGTTCTTCCCGGTCGTCGTGCTCGGCACGCTGATCGGCGCCGCCATGGCCAGCAACAAGTTCATCGAGTGGGCGGGAGCGCCGTATCTCAGCCTGTCGCTGTCGATTCCGCTGGTGAGCCTGATCCCGATCTTCATGCTGGTGTTCGGTCTCGGCCGAGGGACCATCATCGCCGTGATCGTCGCCTACTCGCTGCCCGCGGTGATCGTGAACACGCAGTCCGGGATAGAGAGCGTGGATCGCGATCAGCTCGACATGGCCCGGTCGTTCGGCGCTTCGCGGCTGCTGGTGTTCCGCCGGGTTGTGCTGCCCTCGGCGTCGGCGCTGATTCTCGCGGGCGTCCGCGTCGCCGCAGGCCGGTCGATCAAAGGAGCGATCATCGCCGAACAGGTGATCGGGTTGATCGGCCTCGGCGGATTGATTCAGCGTTACGGCGGGGCGTTCGCCGTCGAAAACCTCTACGCTGTCATCTTGTTCATCGGCGTCGTCGGCGTCCTGGTCGTGCGGTTGATCGGTTTCGTCGAGGGTCGATTCGCGGTGGCCCGATGAACGATTCGCGGCCGCCGTTGCAAGGGCTCGTCGTCGTCGATTTCACGCGTGTGCTCGCCGGACCACTGTGCACGATGATCCTGGCCGACATGGGTGCCGAGGTGGTGAAGGTGGAGCGGCCCGGCGTCGGGGACGACACACGCGAGTGGGATCCGCCCGCCGCCGGTGGGGACGCCACCTACTTCCTCAGCGTCAACCGCGACAAAAAGTCCATCGCCGTCGACTTGTCCACGCCCGAGGGACGCAAGGTCGCCATCGACCTGATGGCCGGTGCCGACGTCGTCGTCGAGAACTTCCGCACCGGCGTGATGGACCGCCTGGGACTCGGATACGACGTGATCGCCGAACGCAATCCACGCGTCGTGTACTGCTCGATCCCGGCCTTCGCCGGCTCGTCGTCGCCAAAGCCTGGCTACGACCTGCTCATGCAGGCCCAATCCGGCCTGATGTCGCTGACCGGGACGGAGGGTCCGACCAAGGCCGGTGTCGCGTTGCTCGATGTGATCACCGGCCTGTACGCGACCACCGGCATCTTGGCCGCCCTGGAAGCGAGGCGTGAAACCGGTGCGGGCCAACGGGTCACAGTGGGTCTCTACGAAGCGTCGCTGGCCGCACTCGTCAACCAGAGCGCGGCGTTCCTGATGGCCGGGCAGGTCTCGGGGCCTGCTGGCAACGCCCATCCCAGCATCGTGCCGTACCAGGCGTTCACGGCGCGGGACCGGTCGTTCGTGCTCGCTGCGGGCAACGACAAGCTGTTCCGCGAAACGGTCGAGGCGGTGGGTCGTCCCGAACTGGCCGACGATCCGCGGTTCGTCTCCAACAGTGCTCGGGTCGAGCATCGCGACGAGATCGTCGGCCTGTTGTCGGCTGCGTTCGCCACCCGCGACGCCGAGCACTGGGTGCGCGAATTGGACGCCCGCGGAGTTCCCGCGTCGTTGGTCCGCACGCTCGACGAGGTTTTCGCCGCGCCGGAGTCACAGCATGCTCTCGCCGAGGTGGCCGACGCCAAACGCGGCACATTGCGCTATGTGCGTACACCGATCGAGTTGTCTCACACAGCTTTACGCCCGCCCACCGACCCGCCTCCGGATCTCGGCGAGCATACTGATGCGATCCTGACCCGCCTCGCGGCGGCGAAACCGAACCCTGACGACTCGGGAGGAGAAGGCACGTGAGCGATCGCGTGGTGGACCTGCATACGCACTTCTACACCGACGGCTACTTGAAAGCGGTGGAAGCGGCGCCGAGCACCGACGTCTACCGCCGCGAGGACGGCCGGTTCGTGTGCCGGTGGCATGGCGGCGTGGCGTTGACAGTGCCGCAGCCACACCCAGGAGTCGCGCAGCGGCTGGAGATGATGGACGAACTCGGCATCACCATGCAGGTGTTGTCCGTGCCGTCTCCCAACGCGTATTTCCTTCCCGCGGCAGAGGGCCGAACGCTGGCGGACACGGTGAACGAGGAGTTCGCCGAGATCTGCCGCGAGAATCCGGACCGGTTCAGCTGGCTGGCCATGGTGCCCATGCAGGATGTGGGGGAGGCGATCGCGGCCGCCGACCACGCGATCGACCAGCTCGGCGCCAAGGGGCTCCACCTGTTGACCAACGTCAACGGGACCTACCTTGATGAGCCGATTTTCGAGCCGTTCTGGGAATACGCGAATTCCCGTGAGCTGCTGGTGTATCTGCATCCGACGGTGCCCGAATGCCAGGCGTATGAGCCGCACGCGCTGGCCATCGCGATGGGCTTCTTCGCCGACACGAACCTCAGCGTCGCGCGGCTGGCCTACAGCGGAGTGTTCGCCCGGTATCCCGCTATCCGCTGGGTGATTTCGCATCTGGGCGGGACGCTGCCGTTCATGCTGCCCCGACTGGACAGCTACTGGCGCCAGTTCCCGGCGGCGAACGAGCGCTGCCCGGAACCGCCCACGTCATACATCAAATCGTTGGTCTTCGACACGGCGTCCAGCCATCGCCCCGCACTCATCTGCGCCTGCGAGACATTCGGACAGGAGCGGTTGGTGTTCGGCACCGACCATCCGCATGTGCCGGGCGGCAGCGGGCCCTACCTCGAGGCGCTCGAGGTGCTGGCATTGACCGGCGAGCAGCGCTCGGCCCTGCTGCACGGGCGCGCCGATCGTCTGCTGGCGGGAGAGCGGGTGTGAGCGCGTCCGAACCAATCATCGTTGCGCACAAGGCGGTTAAGGGCCAGGTCTCGATGTCGCCTTTCGGGGCCGATGACCAGATCGGCATGCTCAACCTGCTCACCGCGGAGTCGACCCGCGACGTGCTGGCCCGCGCCGACGGCGGCCGCGTCATCGACCTGTCCGTCGACGTTTTCGTCGGCATGCCGACGTGGACGGCGGGCGGCGAACCGCCGTTCCAGATGTGGATGGAACACACACCCCGCGGCAGCGCGGTCGACGACCCGATCGGTGTCGGCCGGGCGCAGAACGAATACGTGAGTTGGTCGGCCGACGCGATGTCGATGTTCGTGCACAGCGGCACCCACATCGACACCCTCAACCATTTCGGCTACGACGGCCGAATCTGGAACGGGTTCAGCGCCGACGAGTATCTCGGCAGCAAGCACTGGAAAATCGCCGGCGCCGATGCGTTTCCGCCGATCATCGCCCGCGGCGTGCTGGTCGACGTGGCCGCCGTCCATGGGGTCGAGGTGTTGCCCGACAGCTATGCAATCGGGCGAGCCGACATCGAGTCGGCAATGGAGCGACAGGACGTCGAGTTGCAGGTGGGTGACGTCGTCTGCGTGCGCACCGGACGTGGCAGCGTGTGGCCCGACGCAAATCGCTATCTGCCGCGCGAACCTGGTGTCAATCTCGAAGGCGCGACGTATCTCGCCGAGGCCGGTGCCATCGCGATCGGAGCCGACAACATCGCGCTGGAAGTGCTGCCCTCGCCCGACCCGGACAACTGGATGGCCGTGCACACCTATCTGTTGGCCGAATGCGGTGTGCCGATCATCGAAGTGCTTGACCTCGAGGAGCTGTCACGTCAGCGTCTGTACGAATTCGCCTTCGTGGGCGCCTGTATGAAGATCCGGGGCGCGACGGGCGGGCCGATGCGTCCGTTGGCCATGCCGTTCAAGGAGAGTTGATGGCTGAGCAGAATCGCGTGACCGATGTGCACGCGCACTACATTCCCGTCGACGCCGTCGACCTGATGAGTACCGGGCGAGTGCCCGTCGCGCTGCACGAAGACAACGGCGTGCCCGGCTGCATCGGGCTCAACGGCATGCGCGTCGGCGCGACGATCGACGCTTTGAGCAACGTCGAGTCGACGCTCGCGGCCATGGACGCCGCCGGGGTCGACGTGCGGGTGCTTTCTCCGCCGCCCTTCACCTACCGCTACTGGGCGGAGCCCGATGAGACCCTGACGTTGCACCGTCGGCTCAACGACGCGACAGCCGAAGTCGTTGCGCGCCACCCCGATCGCTTCATCGGTCTGGCGACGGTGCCAATGCAGGCGCCCGATATTGCCGTGGCTGAACTCGACAGGGCGCGCAACGACCTGGGGCTTGTGGGAATGACCGCAGGCACGAACGTCGCGGGTGGCAACCTCAGCGACGACGGCCCGTCAACGGTGCTCGCGGCGCTCGCGGAGCACGGCGCGCCGCTGCTGGTGCATCCGGACTTCGTGCCCAACGAGCGGATCGCGCAACACTATCTGGTCAACCTGCTCGGCATGCCGCACGAATCCTCGATCGCGCTTGCCAACCTGATTCTGTCCGGCAGGATGGCCGAACTATCCACGCTGCGGGCGTGCTTCGTGCATGGCGGTGGTACATTGCCCTATCTGATCGGCCGGCTCGACAAGGGCTGGGCGGTGCGGCCGGAGACCAGGTCGGCGACCACCGTGCCGCCGTCGGAATCCCTCGACCGGGTCTGGTTCGACAGCCTCACGCATTCCCCGCTCGCGCTGCGCTATCTCATCGACCTCGTCGGTTGCGACCACGTCGTCGTCGGGTCCGACAGTCCCTTCGACGTCGAGGAGGCGCAGCCGCTGCGCCGGTTGCGCGAATGTCCCGGCCTGACACCGGAGGAGGAGGCCGCGATCGTCGACGCGTCCGCGACGGCCTGGCTGCGCGGCGTCGAGGCCGTCACATCCGGAAGTGCCGTCCGGTGAAGGTCGTTCGGTTCGACGAGTCGCCGACGTTCGAGCCGCGCGGCCACGCGGGCGTGCTCAACCACGCCTTGGTCAGCACGCAGTGGCACGACACCGACGCGGTGAGCGTGTGGTGGGGCCGGTTCGACGATGGCGGCGCGTCCGACCTGCACCGCCACGCGGGCGCCACCCAGGTTTATGTGGTGCTGGACGGGGAGTTCGTCGTCGACGACGGTGAAACCGAACTCCGTCTGGGTCCTCGCGACACCGCGATCATCGGCCCGGGTGAACCGCATCGGATCCGCGCCGTCGGGAACTCCGAGGTGATGGTGATCACCACCCCCGGTCTGCGGTAAGGACTTTCAGGCGCTGATTTCGCGTCGCGCGTCGCGCGCTTCCCGGGTCAGAATCGCCACCAGGCACATCGTCGCCAGGATGGCCACGATCACCGCGAAGTTCAGCCCGGCCGCGCGCAGCCCCCACACCTGGGAGGCCAGGCCTTCGCCGACGACCGGCAGCGCGATCGCGACGTAGACGACGATGAAGTAGGTGGAACTGACCTCGGCGCGACGATCCGTGGGGGTGCGCTCCATCACCGCCGCCAGGCCCCTGCTGAAGCTGATGCCTTGGCCGACGCCCGAGATGACGGCGGCCAGGATGACGCCGATCAGCGAGGAAAGGTGCAGCGCCACAGCAAGAGTCACCATGCCTGCGGCCAGGATCGCGCAGCCGATGGCGACGGCGCGCTCCGGCGCCAGACCGGTGGAGACGATCTGTGCCACCGCCGACACCGCGAAGATCGACCCGACGACCACGCCCGCGACCGCGTGGTTGTCGATCCCGACGATGTTGGCCAGAAATGACGGTGCCACCGCGGTGAACAGGCCCGTCACCGCGAATCCGGCGAACGCTGCAACGGCGGCGATGAGAAAGACCGGACGCACTTCGGGCGGAACCGAGATGCGCTGCACCGTGATCCGGCCGTGCCGAGGTGAGGTCTCCGGAGCGATCGCGACGGCCACCGCGGCCAGCACCGCCAGCACGATGTGAACCGCGAAACTCAGCCGCAACGGCTCGGGCGCGTACTCGACGAGCAGACCCGACAGCAGCGGGCCGATGCCCAGCGCGCCGACATTGGAGACCGCCGCCACCGACGACGCGCGGCCACGCCAACTCGGCGGCGCCGCTTCGATGACCGCCGCCGTCGCGGTGCCTGCGAACAGGCCCGCCGACAATCCGGACAGCACCCGCCCGACGAGCAGCACCGCAACCGAATCCGCCGACAAGAACACCGCGGCGCTGGCCACCGCGAACCCGATTCCGGCCCACAGAACCGGCCGCCGCCCGATCGCGTCGGACCAGCGCCCGAACAGCACCAGCGCGACGAGCACGCCGCCGGCGTAGGTGGCGTAGATGACCGTCGTGGTCAGCACGGTGAAGTGCATGCGGTCGGCGTAGAGCGGATAGATCGGCGTCGGCAGCGTGGTACCCGCCATGACCGCCGCGAATGCGTAGGCAAGCAGCGGAAACGCCAGGCGTGCTCGTCGAGTCGTGGTAGGCACGTTCTCTCAGAGCGGATCGGCTCGCTGCGTTATTCCGATCGCGTCGCGACTGTGATGAGTCGCTCAGGCGGCGCGCCCGCGTGTGCCGCTGTCGCTCAGTGCGCGACGGCCTTCTCCGCGCCGACACCGGTCAGCGACCGCACCTCGAACTCTGCGCTGATCTCCGGGTCGCCGCGATCGGACGAGGTCAGCGTGCCGATGATGCCCAGGACAAACGCCAGCGGAATCGACACGATGCCCGGATTGGCCAGCGGGAACCAGGCGAAGTCCACATTCGGCAGCATGGCGCTCTTCGCGCCGGACACCGCAGGCGAGAAGACGATCAGCACGATCGTGGAGATCAGCCCGCCGTACATGCTCCACAGCGCCCCGCGGGTGTTGAACCTCCGCCAATACAGCGAATACAGAATCGTCGGCAGGTTCGCGGCGGCCGCCACCGCGAACGCCAGCGCCACCAGGAACGCGATGTTCTGTTCGGCGGCCAGGATTCCCAGCGCGATCGACAGCACGCCGATCACCACGACCGTGATGCGGGATACCCGCACCTGCTCGCTCTCGTCGACCACGTGGGTCTTCATCACGCTGGCGTAGATGTCGTGCGCGAACGACGTTGCCGCGGTGATGGTCAGGCCGGCGACCACGGCCAAGATGGTGGCGAACGCCACCGCCGAGATGATGCCGAGCAGAATCACGCCGCCGAGTTCGAACGCCAGCAGCGGCGCCGCCGAGTTCTGCGCGCCAGGCGCGGCCAGGATCCGGTCCGGGCCGACGAGCGCTGCCGCGCCGTACCCCAGTGCCAAGGTGAACAGGTAGAACGCGCCGATCAGCACGATCGCCCACACGACCGATCGGCGAGCCTCCTTGGCGGACGGGACCGTGTAGAACCGCATCAGCACGTGCGGCAGACCCGCGGTGCCCAGGACAAGCGCCAGCGCCAGCGAGATGAAGTTGATCTGCGAGGTCAGCGACGCGCCGTACTGGGCACCGGGCGCGAGCACGTCACGGGCGGCGACGGCCTCGTTGGACGAGCCCGAGACCGCCGTCTGGGCCGCACCCAGGATCGAGGAGAAGTTCACCCCGAACTTGGCCAGCACCATCACCGTCATCAGCGCCGCACCGCCGATCAGCAGGACGGCTTTGATGATCTGCACCCATGTGGTGCCCTTCATGCCGCCGATCAGGACGTAGACGATCATCAGAACGCCGACGACCGCGATGACCAGTGCCTGGCCGAAGTCGCTGGACACGTTGAGCAGCAACGCCACCAGTCCGCCCGCGCCGGCCATCTGGGCCAGCAGGTAGAACAGGCACACCGCCAGGGTGGTGGTAGCTGCGGCCAGCCGAACGGGCCGTTGTTGCAGCCGGAAGCTCAGCACGTCGGCCATCGTGAATTTGCCTGCGTTGCGCAGTAATTCGGCGACGAGCAGCAGCGCGACGAGCCAGGCCACCAAGAACCCGATCGAGTACAAGAAACCGTCGTAGCCGTAAACGGCGATCGCACCGGCGATTCCGAGGAAACTCGCCGCCGACAGATAGTCGCCGGAGATCGCGATGCCGTTCTGCGGTCCGGTGAACGCGCGTCCGGCGGTGAAGAATTCGGCGGCGGTGGCGTTGCGCTTGCTCGCGCGGATAACGATGTACAACGTCACCGCGACGAACAGCAGGAAGATGCCGATGTTGGCGACGGGATTTCCGATCGTCGCGGCGTCTGCGGCTGACACGTTGACGGTCATGAGGCGTCGCCTTCCATCTTGGCGCGGATGGCCTCGGCGCGCGGATCGAATTCGCGGTTAGCCCACCGGACATAGATTGCGGTGATGAGGAATGTCGACAAGAACTGGCCCAAACCGATGATCAGGCCGATGTTGATGTCGCCCCACACCTTGGTGGCCATGAAGTCGTGCGCGAACGCGCCCAGCAGAACGTAGATGAAATACCAGACGAGGAACAGCGCACTCAGCGGAAAGACGAACCGGCGCAACCGACTTCGCAATTCTTGGAACTCTGGACTGGCTTGTACAGCGACGAATTGCTCACCACGCGCGGAGGCTGCGCGCGGAAGGTCGGTATCGGACACGCGGACTCCTGACCTCGATCTGAAATTGTGCAACGGACAGCATCCTATGACCTAGCTCACAGAAAAGTGTTCCCAGCCAACATCGCGATCAAACCGCCGATCTAGACTGAACGCCGTGGCGAAACTTCAGCTAGCTCAGGACCCGGCGGCCGATGAACTGCTCGAGTCCAACCCGTTTGCGTTGCTGGTAGGGATGCTTCTCGACCAACAAATACCCCTCGAGGTGGCCTTCGCCGGGCCGAAGAAACTCGCCGACCGAATGGGTGGGCTCCACGCTCGCGAGATCGCCGATTACGACCCGGAGAAGTTCGCTGAAATCTGCGCGCAACGCCCTGCCGTGCACCGTTTTCCGGGGTCGATGGCGAAACGCATTCAGGCGCTGGCGCAGATCATCGTCGACCAATACGGCGGTAACGCCGCTGCGGTGTGGAGCGACGGCGACCCCGACGGGCGCGAACTGCTCAGACGGCTGCGGGAGTTGCCAGGATTCGGTGATCAGAAAGCGCGAATCTTCCTTGCGCTGCTGGGCAAGCAGTACGGTGTGACGCCGAAAGGCTGGCGTGAGGCTGCCGGCGACTACGGCAAGGCCGGCTCCCACCTGTCGGTTGCCGACATCGTCGATGCCGGGTCACTGGAGAAGGTGCGCTCGTACAAGAAGCAAATGAAGGCCGCTGCTAAAGCCTCAACCAAGACGTCGGCCAAGGCCTCAACCAAGACGCCGACCAAGGCCAAGAAATAATCGCTACAGCGGCGTGCCGTCGAAGCGCTCCCTGGTGGCGAAGTCGGCGACGGGTTTGCGGGTGAGCTTACGGACCTGCCTGACCGGCTTGCCCAGCGGCAGCAGCGCCGCGACCGCATAGTCGTCCGGTATGCCGAGTAGCTCTTTGATGCGTGGTTCTGCGGCGACGGCCGCGGTGGTGAGCACCCCGCCGAACCCCTCGTTGCGCGCGGCCAACAGGATGTTCCACACGAACGCGTACACCGACGCGCCCGCGATCACCCCGATGCGGTCCAATTCCTGGTCGAACGCCGCGACGACGTTGAGGTCGACGCACACCACGAGGACGACCTCGGCGGTGTGCAGCGGTGACTGCCGTGGCACCTTGACGGCGTCGACGGTTGCGGTGTCGACGCCGCAGGGCCGCAACGGGTTCCACGGGCCCTCGCCGTTGCGTGCCTGCGCGATGTAGCGCTTCCACGCCGGGATCGCATAATCGCTCAGGGCTTCGCGGGTCTGCTGATCGCGGACGACGATGACGTGGGCGCCCTGCCGGTTCCCGCCGCTGGGCGCGAAGCGCGCGTTGTCGAGGATGCGTTCGAGGACGTCGTCGGGCAGCGGGTTGCCGGTGTATTCGCGGACCGCGCCGGTCGTCCGCATCACGTCGTATAACTCCATGCGATCAATCTTGACTGTGGGATCGTAGAGGCATGAAGACTCACCTGAACTGTCCGTGCGGCGAGGCGATCACAGGTAAGGACGAGGACGATCTCGTCGAGAAGGCTCAGAAGCATCTGTCCGAGGCGCACCCCGGCCGCGAGTACGACCGAGACGCCATCCTCTTCATGGCCTACTGAGCCGGGCCTGAGCCAAGGGTCAGGGCACCACCGTCGAGCCGATGGTGGGCATGAACTGGCACTGCTTCTCGGTGGTGGTCACCTGACCGAAGATCGTCGAAAGGATGCTGCCCGAGCCGGTGTCGACGATGGCGGACAACGTCGTCGGGCCGTCCGGGTTGATGTCCGGGCGTGGCTTGAGCGTGGCGCTGCCTGACTTGCCCGTGCTCAGGTTGACCCAGGTGACGTTCAGCGGCAGCTTCTGCTCCGCCGCGGGACCCGGCGTGCCGACCGCGGTGAACACGTAGGCCGTCTGGCCCGGCCCGGGACCAGGTGACGGGATCTTCGCCGGACCCGCTACCGAGATGGCCGTCGCCAGCACATTGCCGCCGTCCTTGAGGCACCCGTTGCTGATCGACGGGTACAGGAAGTCCTGCGTCGTCGGGGCGTCCGGGCCGAACTGCGCGTTGGCGGCCGGCTGGGGAGCCGGCGACGCCCCGTCCGGTGCCGGTGCTGCGGCCTCCGGTGCAGGCGCCGGTGCCGCCGCTTCAGGTGCGGGTGCGGGCGCTTCGGGTGCAGGTGCGGGCGCTTCGGGTGCAGGTGCGGGCGCTTCGGGTGCTGGTGTTGCGGCTTCCGGTGCCGGTGTCGGAAGCGCTTCTGGCGCAGGGCCGACGGCATGGGCGGGGTCGACGCCCGTAGGCAGGTGCGCCTGCCCCGCCGGCGACGCACCAGGGGCGGGTACGTGCGCGACGGGGTGGGCGACGAAATTGTTGACCGCCGTCGCCACATTCTGGGAGTCGGCGGGGGCCGCGGTGTTACCGGTGAACGCCGCAGCCGCCGCCATCAACATCGAGGCCGCGTTGTACGGATCGGCGGCCGCCTTCTGAATCACCGGACTCAGCGTTTCCACCGCCGACATGCCGGGTGCCTGCAAGGCGTCAATCGGCAGCGGCCCAACAGGATCGGCGTTGGCGGTGCCTGTCATTGCCAACAGCATCGCCGTCGACGAACCAACGACGACAGCGGCGTCGGTGACCAACTTCCTGACCGGTGACATGTGCTTCTCCCAGAGTTAGTGGCGTACGGGGTCAAAGGGATGTCACGGCAAGGCGCTGAGCACCGTCGCCGGCGCGAGGCCCGGCAGAGCCGATGCTGCCACCGGTGCCGCGGCGACGGGTGCGGTTGCGGCGGGAGCCGCGGCGGCCGGTCCGACGCTCGGCGCGGGGGAGGCCGCCGGCAGCAGGTTGGCCAGGCTGACGGGAACGCCGAGCTCGCCCGGCAGCGCGCTGGCCAGCTGCGAGATCGCATTGCCCGGCGCGGCAGGAGCGGCGGCAGGCGCTGCCGCTGAAGCCGGCGCAGCCGGTGCGGCCGGAAGACTGGGCACCTCGGGCAGGGTGATCGACGCAGTGGCGCCGGGCGGAGGCGTGGCCGGAGCCGCGGCCGGTGCGGGAGTGCCCGACATCGCCGAGGCGAGGCTCTGCATCACCTGCGGCGCGGCGGCGCCGACGTTCGACAGGCTGGTGAGCAACTGGGCGCCGGGGTTCACCGGCGCGGGCGGCGTCGGCGCGGCCGGTTCGGCGGTCGCCGTTGCGCTGAACATCAGGGCCGAGACCGCGCCCGCGGCGGCGATCGTGGCTGATACGAGCAGTTTCCGGGTGCGGATCATGATTCTCCAATTCGTTGTTGGCGAAGGCCTGCACCCGAAGCTAGTTAGTTACTGGTGGTACTCAAGTGACACATGTGGCATTTATGCAACCGTTACGGGAGCGACGGCATACGGTGACCGGTCGCTAGAGTCGATCCAATAAAGGTTCAATCCGCTCCGGCAAACACGAACCCGCGGCTGCCCGCGCGATTGGCGGCCGCGGCGCCTTGGCTGCTGCTGATCAGCATCGCCGCGCGCCTGGCGTGGACATACCTGGTGCCCAACGGCGCGAATTTCGTCGACTTGCACGTATATGTCGGCGGTGCAGGCGCTTTGGATCACGCGGACACCCTCTACGACTACGTCTACGCCGATCAGACGCCCGACTTCCCGCTGCCGTTCACGTATCCGCCGTTCGCAGCGGTGGTGTTTTACCCGCTACATCTGCTGCCGTTCGGGTTTGTGGCGTTCGCGTGGCAACTGGGCGTGGTGGCCGCGCTGTACGGGGTGGCGCGCCTGTCGCAGAAACTGCTGACGTTAGACGGTGGATGCGCCAGTCGGCGTGTCGCGATGCTGTGGACCGCCGTCGGCATCTGGCTGGAACCGCTGCGCAGCACATTCGACTACGGCCAGATCAACGTGTTGCTGGTGCTGGCGGTGCTCTATGCCGTGTACAACACGCGATGGTGGGTGTCGGGGCTGCTGGTGGGCCTGGCTGCGGGGGTGAAGTTGACGCCCGCGGTCAGCGGGCTGTACTTCCTCGGCGTGCGGCGGTGGGCGACCGTGGTGTTCTCAGCGGTCGTGTTCCTCGCGACGATCGCCGTGTCGGCTCTAGTCGTCGGCGGACAGACGCGCTACTACTTCACCGAACTGCTCGGCGACGCCAAACGGGTGGGCCCGATCGGCACATCGTTCAATCAGTCTTGGCGGGGCGGCATTTCGCGGATCCTCGGGCACGACGCCGGATACGGCCCGGTTGTCGTCGCGGCCATCCTGGTGACGGCGGTACTCGCATTCCTGGCGTGGCGGGCGGTGGGCACCGACGACCGGCTGGGCGGAATCGTGGTCGTGCAGCTGTTCGGTCTGCTGCTGTCGCCGATTTCGTGGACCCACCACTGGGTGTGGGTGCTGCCGCTGATGATCTGGCTGCTGCACGGCCCGCTGCGGGAACGCCTCGGCGCACGGATCCTCGGCTGGGGATGGTTGGCGCTGACAATCGTCGGCGTGCCGTGGCTGCTCAGCTTCGCCCAGCCGACGATCTGGCAGATCAGCAGGCCGTGGTATCTGGCGTGGGCGGGTTTGATCTACATCGTTGCGACGTTGGCGACGTTGGCGTGGGTCGCGACTACTGCGCGGCACTCCCTACGATCTGGTCGATCTCGCGAGCCATCGCCACGTCCTTCTCCGTGATACCACCTTCGGAATGCGTGACGAGCGCGAATGTCACTGTGCGCCAGCGGATATCAATGTCAGGATGATGGTCCTTCTCCTCGGCCTTAGCGGCCACCTTGCGGACCGCCTCGATGCCGTCGAGGAACGAGGGAAACTTGATCGAGCGGCGCAGGGCCCCGTCGCGGCGTTCCCAGCCGTTGAGGTCGGGCAGTGCGGCGTCGACTTGTTCGTCCGTTAACACAGCCATGATTCGACGGTATACCGTCAGCCGCGATGCCAAACCAGATCGTCGTCGCGGGTGCCCTCATCGCGGGTTCGGCGCTGCTGGTCGCACAGCGCGAACGCCCGCCGGAGCTGGCCGGGCTGTGGGAGCTACCGGGCGGGAAGGTCGCGCCGGGGGAGAGCGACGCGGCCGGCCTGGCCCGGGAACTGAAGGAAGAACTCGGTGTCGTGGTGATGGTCGGCGACCGGCTCGGCGACGACGTCGCCCTGAGCCCGACCATGACGTTGCGCGCCTACCGCGTCACCCAGACCGGAGGCGAGCTTTACCCCAATGACCACCGCGCGCTGCGATGGGTGACCGTCGACGAGCTCCAGAGTTTGCCGTGGGTGCCCGCCGACCGAGCGTGGCTGGGGGCGCTGACCGATATTCTTCGTCGCGAAACGGTATTCCCGCAGGAAAAGGGCGAGTAGGGCCCCGCGAGAACGCAGTCTCGCGGTCAGCTCGGTAGTTCAGTAGTGCAGCACGTCGTTGACGACTGGCACCTGCGATGCCGACCGCGGGTGATGGAGCGCATGAATCGGATGCGTCAGCACCGGGTGACGGCAGTGCGGGCACGACCCCTGCGGGGCGTTGGCCGACGCGAAGGTCAAGTGCCGACACGACGCGCAGCGGACGACATAGACGGCCCCGATCCAATTCAGCAGTCCGACATAGATTGCCGCCGTCGTAGCGGTCGCCAACACCGCGATGAGAACGATGGTTAGTACTTCGTAAACCGACAATTTCGCCACCTCCGACTCTCGGATGTCGGACAGGTTTACGGTACGCCCGCGACCTTGGAGGAAGCTATGAATTGCGCGCCCGCTTGTACACCTTGACCAGCTGTTTGCCACGAAGGCCGTTCCGTTGGGCCGTATGCACACGGCTGACGACGACGGGGAAGCGCTTGCAGCGCGGCTTGCTGCGGCAGCACTTCTTCTTCGGTTTGAGGTCGGCGAACTTGCTTGGCTTCAAGTGACGGGCATCTCTCGTTTTCGTGATTGGCCGACCGTACTGGGATGATTCAAAGGTGGATTCTCGCCCCGACTTCCGAAACGTAGCCATCGTGGCACACGTCGACCATGGGAAGACGACCCTCGTCGACGCGATGCTGCGGCAGTCGGGTGCGTTGACGCACCGCGGTGACGACACCACCGAGCGCATCATGGACTCCGGCGACCTGGAACGCGAAAAAGGCATCACCATCCTCGCCAAGAACACCGCCGTGCACCGGCACCACGGCGACGGCAGTGTCACGGTCATCAACGTCATCGACACCCCCGGCCACGCCGATTTCGGCGGCGAGGTGGAGCGCGGCCTGTCCATGGTCGACGGGGTGCTGCTGCTGGTGGATGCGTCGGAGGGGCCGCTGCCGCAGACACGGTTCGTGCTACGCAAGGCGTTGGCCGCGCACCTGCCGGTCATCCTCGTGGTCAACAAGACCGATCGGCCCGACGCGCGCATAGCCGAGGTCGTCGATGCCAGCCACGATCTGTTGCTGGATGTGGCGTCCGATCTCGACGACGAGGCGCAGAAGGCGGCCGAGCACGCGCTGGGCCTACCGACGCTGTATGCCTCGGGCCGGGCCGGGGTGGCGAGCACGTCGCAGCCGGCCGACGGCCAGGTGCCCGACGGCGACAACCTCGATCCGTTGTTCGACGTGCTGCTCGACAACATCCCGCCGCCGTCGGGCGACCCGGACGCGCCGCTGCAGGCGTTGGTGACGAACCTCGACGCGTCGACGTTCCTCGGCCGGTTGGCGTTGATCCGCATCTACAACGGGCGGATTCGCAAGGGCCAGCAGGTGGCGTGGATGCGCCAGGTCGACGGCGCGCCCGTCGTCACGTCGGCCAAGATCACCGAGCTGCTGGCGACCGAGGGTGTGGAGCGGCGCCCGACGGACGAGGCCGTCGCCGGGGACATCGTGGCCGTCGCGGGCCTGCCGGACATCATGATCGGCGACACGCTGGCCGACCCCGATCACGCGCACGCGCTGCCGAGGATCACCGTCGACGAGCCGGCTATCTCGGTGACGATCGGAACGAACACATCTCCTTTGGCGGGCAAGGTATCTGGCCACAAGCTCACCGCGCGGATGGTGCGCGCGCGGCTGGACCAGGAACTCGTCGGCAACGTGTCGATACGGGTGGTCGACATCGGCCGACCCGACGCCTGGGAGGTGCAGGGCCGCGGCGAACTCGCGCTTGCGGTTCTCGTCGAGACGATGCGCCGCGAAGGTTTCGAGCTGACGGTGGGCAAGCCGCAGGTGGTGACGAAGACGATCGACGGGCAGCTGCACGAGCCCTACGAGGCGCTGACGATCGACTGCCCGGAGGAGTACGTCGGCGCGATCACGCAGCTGATGGCCGCGCGCAAGGGGCGCATGGAGGAGATGACCAACCACGCCGCGGGTTGGGTCCGAATGGATTTCGTTGTGCCCAGCCGCGGGCTGATCGGTTTTCGCACCGACTTTCTCACCGAGACCCGCGGCACCGGCATCGCCAACGCGGTGTTCGACGGGTATCGGCCATGGGCGGGGGAGATCCGGTCGCGGCACTCGGGATCGTTGGTGTCCGACCGCAGCGGAACCATCACGCCGTTCGCGCTGATTCAGCTCGCCGACCGCGGCCAGTTCTTCGTCTCGCCCGGCGAGGAGACTTACGAGGGGCAGGTCGTCGGGATCAATCCCCGGCCGGAGGACCTCGACATCAATGTCACCCGCGAGAAGAAGCTGACAAACATGCGGTCGTCGACCGCCGATGTCATTGAGACACTTGCGAAACCGATCGAACTCGATCTGGAGCGCGCGATGGAATTCTGCGCGACCGACGAGTGCGTCGAGGTGACGCCCGAGGTGGTACGCGTGCGAAAAGTGGAACTCAACGCAACCGCCCGGGCCCGCAGTCGGGCCCGGGCGAAAGCGCGCGGTTAGTTACTGGCTCTCGTTGGAGCCGGTGTCGCTTTTCTCGTTCTTCGTTTCCTTGTTCTTCTTGGCGTTGGTCAGCTTCTCGACCCTGCGCTCGAACCGGTCGGCGGCGGCCTTGATCTCGTTGTTGACCGTCTTCAGCACCTTACGGACGGGCTGGGGATGGTTCGTCTTCTTGCTGCCGGTCGAATCGCCGGCCTTGGTCGCCGTGTTGCCCTGCCTGCTGGCCATGATGCTGCTATTCGTCACGTCGTCGACGTTGAGCACAGTGCGAACGGTCTGTCGAACGGTGTCCCGGGCACCCAGGAGAACGTCGGCGCGGAAGCGCGTGATCTGGCTCTCGTTCATTTCCCGCGGATCGGTGTTGGGATCCTGACCTGTCGGCGCGGGTAGCACGTCATCGACCGCGAAGACGACCGGGTCGATCACGTAATTGGGTGCATCGATATAAGCCTCAAGCGCCGTGTAGAGCGCCCCGTTGTCGCCTGTCTCGAAGCTCTCCTGCAAGCCCTGCGCAACTCCGACGAGACCGAGCGGCGCCAGCGCCGCGCTCTTGACGGCGCGCACCGTCGTGTCGCCCAGGCCGGCGCCGAGCCGTGCGGCCGCATAGACGACGCCCTGGTCGGGATTCGTCGGGCCTTCGACTCCATTGGCATCGGCGAACGCCTCACGTACCTGGTCCCTGAGGGCGAGCAGCACATCGGCGCGGAACTGCGTCACCAAGCTGCTGTTCATATCCCTGGGGTCTTCCGCGGGATCCTGGCCCAACGGTTCGGGCAGCACGTCGTCGATCGCGAAGATGATCGGATCGATCACGTAGTTCGGCCCGCTGAGGTAGGGCTCCAGTGCTGCGTACAGCGCCGCGTTCTTGCCTTCTTCGTCCGCGCCCTCCGCTGCGGCGGCGAGAATGGGCAGCAGGCCGAACGGTGAGGTAGCTAAGCTGCTGGCGAAGCGGATACCGGATTCCCCAAACCCTTCGCCCAGGCGCACTGCCGCGTCAATCGGGTTGTTCGAGGCGGCCGCCAGTTCGACCTCGGCGTTGACGCTCCTCAAGACTTCCGGCGCTTGCTGAGCCGTCGGTGCCGCGACCATAACCCCGGCACCGACCAGCGCGACACCTGCAGTGACGCAGCCTTGAACACGATCCTTCATCTGTTACTCCCCCAGGAGATGTATGCCGATAGAGCACGTTTTTGAACTCCGACGCGTGGCGGTCGGCGTAACTGAGACTACGCCATGTGACAGATTCATCTCAGGCAAATCTCAGGTAGATCGATCCCCTAATTCTTGATTAGGGGATTTGCTGGTGTCGACCTGGGGAGATCGCTGTGAAGTGACTGATTCGGCGTTGCAGATATTGACACAGACGAAAACAGCATGCTATGGGGTGTCGTCAAGCCACCCTCAGGTAGTGGCGACAGCGGATCTCGGTTCAGGCCTCGGCAAATGCTGGCCACCAGCTGTTGGCGCGATGTGGATGTCCTGGTCGCGCGGTGGCGAAGGAGGGCTCAACGCTGTGGTCGATACCCTGATGGACGTGCCGACTGCCTGCCCTCGTGCCTGGATCACGCGTGGCGCAGTCCTCTTTGCATCGGCGCTGCTGGTCGGTGGTTGCACCGTGAGCCCGCCGCCCGCGCCGCAGAGCACCGACACCACGGAGACGACGACTCCGCCGCCGCCGAAGGCCACGCAGATCATCATGGCCATCGACACCATCGGCCCGGGTTTCAACTCACACCTGCTGTCTGACCAGTCGCCGGTGAACGCGGCCATCAGCGCGCTCGTCCTGCCGAGCTCGTTCCGGCCGGTGCCGGATCCGGCCTCGCCGACGGGCTCGCGCTGGGAACTCGACACGACATTGTTGGAGTCCGCGGAGGTGACGAACGAGAACCCGTTCACCGTCACCTACAAGATCCGGCCCGAGGCGCAGTGGACCGACAACGCGCCCATCGCCGCCGACGACTACTGGTATCTGTGGCGGCAGATGGTCAGCCAGCCCGGCGTCGTCGACCCGGCCGGCTACGACCTCATCACCGGCGTGCAATCCATCGAGGGCGGCAAGACCGCGGTGGTGACCTTCTCGCAACCGTATCCGGCGTGGCGAGAACTGTTCAACGACATTCTTCCCGCGCACATCGTCAAAGACATCCCGGGCGGCTTCGCGTCGGGACTGGAGCGGGCATTGCCGGTGACCGGCGGGCAGTTCCGCGTCGAAAACATCGACCCGCAGCGCGAGGAAATCCTTCTGGCGCGCAACGACAGGTACTGGGCGGACCCGGCCAAGCCGGATGAAATCCTGTTCCGGCGGGCGGGTGCGACGGCGGCGTTGGCCGATTCGATTCGCAACGGTGACACGCAGGTTGCCCAGGTGCACGGTGGCACAGCCGCATTCGCACAGCTGTCGGCGATTCCCGACGTGCGTACGGCGCGGATCGTCACGCCGCGGGTCATGCAGTTGACCCTTCGAGCGGACCAGCCAAAGCTCGCGGATCCTCAAGTACGCAAGGCGATTTTGGGTCTGCTCGACGTCGACCTGCTGGCCGCGGTCGGTGCGGGCAGCGACAACACGGTGACGCTGGCTCAAGCGCAGGTGCGGTCCCCGTCGGATCCTGGTTACACGCCGACGGCGCCGCCAGCGATGACGAGGGAGGCGGCGCTGCGGCTGCTCGGTAACAGCGGATATCAACTGGTTCCGGTCGAGCACGAGACGGCCCCCACGCCGGGCACACCGGTTCCCGACGACAACCGAGGACGCATCACCAAGAATGGTGTGCCGCTGTCGTTGGTGATCGGCGTGGCGTCCAATGACCCGACGTCAGTGGCTGTCGCGAACACCGCCGCAGACCAGCTGCGCAACGTCGGCATCGAGGCCTCGGTGTCGGCGCTGGATCCTGTTGCGCTGTACGGGGAAGCGATTACCCAGAACCGGATCGACGCGATCGTCGGCTGGCATCAAGCCGGCGGTGATCTCGCCACCGCGTTGGCTTCGCGGTACGGCTGCCCGGCGCTCGAGGCCACTCCGGTGACGACCACGGGCGGTCCGGCGTCGACGTCGACGCCGTCGTCGCCCCCGAGTCCGTCACCGACCACCACGGGAACGACCGCGACTGCGACGACGACGAGCCCGGCGCCGGAATCTGACGAGCTCATTCAGGCGCCGAGTAACCTCACCGGCACGTGCGATCGGAGCATTCAACCGAAGATCGACGCGGCATTGCGTGGCACCGAAGACATTTCAGAAGTTATCGACGCGGTAGAACCTCGGCTGTGGAACATGTCCACGGTGCTGCCCATCCTGCAAGACACCACGATCGTGGCGGCCGGCCCGCGAGTCCAGAACGTCAGTCTGTCCGGTGCCGTCCCTGTGGGCATCGTCGGCGACGCCGGCAACTGGATCAAAGAACCGCAGTAGCCCGAAAAAGGGATCGGCCCCCTGCCGGGAGGGGGCCGATCGGTTGAGCGGATCCAGGTTGCCTACTCTGCGCTCCCATCGCCTGCACTCGAGCCACCGGAAGTCGAACCGGCAGAACCACTTCCGCTACTGCTGCTAGTGGAGGTCGAGGTCGAGCTGTCCGACTTCTTGTCACGACCAAAGCCGGTTATTCCCTTGATCGTCTTCCGCGCGGCGTCCCTCAGGCCCTTTGCAAAGTTCGAACCTGTGTGGGCGCGAGGCCGGTTGCTCTTGGTGGCGGTCGAGTCGAGTATGACGAGATTGCCGTCCTTGGTGGTCTCCTTGGCGGTCGGTGTCGTCTCCTCCGACACTTCCTCTGTCGCAGTCGGGGTCGTCGTGCCCGCGTCGACGGCTCCGGCCGGCTCCTCGGCCTGTGCAGCATCATCCTTGGGTGCCGGAGCGGTTTTCTGAAGTGGCGCAGTAAAAGTGAAGGACTGAGCCGCCTTCGTCGGAGCCGAGGTGACGGCAGTCGTCGGAACCGACGCGACGGCAGCCGTTGTCTCCGGCGGCGGTGGGAACGAGGGAGTCGTGATCGCCGCCGCGATTGCCTCGCGAAGCCGTTGCAGGCCCGCAATTATGCCGAAATCCAGGTCCAGTGCACCGGTGAGCACAGCCGACGTTCCATTGGCGGCCTCGTTGACGATCGTGTTGAAGGTCGTCTCGAAATCGCCGCTTTGTAGGCCGTCGATCAGGGCGCCCACAGTGTTTCCTGCGGCATCGGCTACGCCCCCGATCGTTGTTAGCGCTCCCACGCCGATCACTAGCAGGTTGAGCGGGTTTCCTAGAACCCCAAGCGCTGCCTGAGCATTGGCCAGTGGTCCTGCTGCGATCGGTAACAATTCCGCAGCGTCGGCCAACGGTCGTTGCAATGCCTGCGTAAGTGTCGGGAGGAGCTCAAGGTTCGCCAAGCTTGGACCGAGGACAGTTAGCAGAGGAATTGCAGCTAGGAACTGGAATGCTTGTCCGAAATCACCTTCCTGCAGAAATTCAAGCGCTTCTTGCAGGTTCCCCTGTACGGTGCCTGGCTCGGTGCCGAACAGCACCTCGGTCAGGTTCTCTACGAAGCTCTGGCTGACGCCAGCCAGGTCACTGATTGTGCCGAGCTGGCCGGCGACCGCTTGGAGCAAGAGTTCGGGTACACGCGGAAGTACGCCGACTTGTGCTTCGAGGGCTGCGCCGATGTTGCCGACGCCGTTGATCTGATTCGTGATGATCTGCGCCAAGATCGGAACCGGGTCGGCGCCTATCAACTCGCCCACTGCCTGCAGATTCGCCACGGCCTCTTCGAAGACCGGCGCGAACACGTCGATCGGGTTCACGAGCGCGGACAACTCGACCGCGGCGCCGCGGACCTCCTCCACAGCTGACGGAGGCACCGTGACCGGGGAAACAGCGATGACGCTGGCCCCCACCAGCGCAATGCCCGCAGTGGCATACGGCCGCAGGGCTGCTTGCATGACCGACTCCTTTCAAATCAAAGCCGTGTGGCGAATGACACACCAGAACTTACTCACAAGTAAGGAGCAAATCCAGAGGTTTGGCAAATTAGTTTGGAGAAATTACTTGGAGTGTCAATTAGCAACTAGCTGGTAAGACAGTCCAAAATTGCTGATGTTGATAATTCTCTAGTTAACTATCACGAAATAGCAACTTTTTGGTACGCCGGTTGGATTTGGCTAGCTAAGGCCACGCAGAAGGCCCAGCCGAGTTTGCCTGGAATTCGATTCCATACCAATTTCCCATTGCAAAGACATGTGGCAAAAGACACCGGGTTTGCGTCTCCGCGCGTTTCGTTCAACCGACCGGTTCGGTAGCAGGGGCCTCAGCGAAACCTATCGTCTTGTCGGCAGCAACGAGTCGGATTCAACGTGTCACAGCCTGTCAGCCGTTCGCGACTGGTACGCGTTGCTAACTTTTCCCAGATCGACCTTCGGGTACCGACGGCAAAAGGATCGGCTCGCGGACTGAGGGGATCGATCGTCGGGTGGGTTAGGCAGCTGGCGCCGGCTCCGGTGACTTCTCCTACTTGGCAGGTGCCGGAGTGGGTTCCCGTGGTGGCACTCCCAACGCGGATTTGATGCGTTGCGCACCTCTTTGAGGATTCCTGCAACGCTTTTCACCCCGCCGAGACTCGGTCGAGACATGTTTGGGCGAATCACCTCGGGCTTAACTACATCGTGCCCTCATCGTTCGAACCGCGTGGGGAATGGTGTGCCGCTGGTCCTGGCGAGGTGCTGCTCAGCAGAGCGGCCGCGAAGCGGGTTGTTGAAATCTTGCGCCGACTGCTGAGTGCCCCGCCGGATCTTCACACGCGTCCTCGACGCCCGACGGATCGTCACCGGCGATGCGAGCTTCCGATGCCGACGTCTCGTCTGGCTATGGTCTTTTGCTGGTAACGGCGCCAGTGTGGCCGTTGGGTATGCGACGCCGCTCGATCGCCATCGACAGGTAGTGAGCCGCAATGGCTGCCACGAGGAAGGGTGCGAGCAACCACCACGGCGGCCGTGCCAACTCCCACACAAAGATCGCCGCCCAAATCGGCGCACGCTGGGTGATGGCGAGTACCCCCGCGGCGCATGTGAGCGACACGGCGGGAACGCTGACGTGATGCTCGGTCCAGGTATTGATCGCCAATGCCACGACCGAGCCCGTTGCCGCGCCCGTTGCGAGGGCTGGAGTGAGCATGCCGCCGACGGCGCCTGCACGTAGAAACAGCGCTGTAAGAAGTGGTTTGAGGAAGAGGATGATTATCGCGGCACCGAGCGTCATGCCGCTGTTAAGGGTGACGGTCAGGATGCTCTTGCCGTTGCCAGGCAATTCGGGCCACCAGATCGAGCAGATGCCGATGACTAGCCCCGCCGCAGCGATCGCTGGTATCAGGAGCCAATTCTTCGGTGTGTGGTGTGCCCGTGCGGTGGCCATGAGGCGGTTGAAGGCCATTCCGACGCCAAGCGCGAGCGGTGCCAGAACGACCGCGAAAGCAGTTAGCAGATAGGATAATTGGGGGTCTGGCCAGTCCAGAGGTGCGTCTTCATGGGTGAGCGGGGACGCGACCGCCACGGCGAGGCTCGATGTGATCAGCGCGGTCCCGACGGCGCGTGGATGCCAGGTCTTCAGCATGATGGCGGTCGCAAAGAGTGCACCGCCGACGGGGACGCTGTAGACCGCGGCCAGACCTGCTCCTGCTGCGCATGCGAGCAGAATCTCGCGATCTCGTTCTGTCAGTGACCACCGCGATACGCCGAGATCCCCGAGGGCAGCGGCGAATTGACGTGGCGCTCCCTCGCGGCCAAGCGAGGCTCCCGATCCGACGAGTAGCACTTGAAGTGCTGCATCAATCGTCAAGGGCACATGGGGGATACAGCGGTGCGTAGCAATGGTTTCTGCTAGTGGTGGCACCTCGGCGCGGCGGCGCAGCATCCACCAGCCGAAACCGGCGAGGGCACCGCCGATCATCGGGCCGACGGCACGCCGGACCGGGCTGCTGCCCGTCACGCCGGCGAGCAGCGTGCCGAATGTGTAGTGATAGGTCAGGTGCTCGACGAAGCGGAGCAACAAACTGGTGCACAGGCCAGCGACGCCGGCCAAAAGTCCGACGATAACGATGCCGCAAGCGAACTCAAGGTTGCGCCTGTTCACCTGGCGAATCTATGCCAACCAGGTGGTGGCGCGGACTAGCTTTTCGTGCGAACTTTGAGAAGCACCCCACCTCCCCTAGGAGATGGGGTGCTTCGTCAGCAGGGCGTTACTTGGTGTCGGCGGACGTTCCTCCGTCGCCGCCACTGTCGTCTTTGTCGTCGTGTCGGTTGTCGCCGCCGGTGATGCGCTTGACCAGATCGCGGACAGGTGTTTTACCAATGCCCGGACGGTGCTTGACCGAGCCACCATCATCGGACCCGACCGCGGTGGCATTGTTGGTTTGCGCGCCGTCCCGAGCAAGGGGGTTGTGCTTGAGCACGTTGAGCAGCGGCCGGTCCGTCCGTGCCACGGAACTCACCAGCTTACCGAGATTCGGCTTCGGGGAGATCTGCTTCGACGCCTCGCCGGCCGCTCCAGCACCACCGGTTCCCTCATCGGGCAGAGCCATCAGCGGAGCCGGATCGCTTGCCGTGGTGTTCTTTTCGGGGACGTCCCGCTTCGGCTCGACGTCGAGGGTGACAAGCTGCTGAGTCGTTCCGGTGATGGCCGACCGCGACTCGACCGCAGGCTCGGGAGCCTCCCAACCGATGGCTTTCGCGACCACTTTGGACAAGTCGATGAGCGAACCGATCGCGCCCGGCCCTTGTCCTGGTACAGCGAGATCAGCCGGGACTCCCAGGATGTCGTCTAGCGGGATGTTTAGATCTAGTGCGTTGAAGATCGAACCGCCGGGACTCAACAGCCCACCGAACTTTACTCCGACGGTGGTGCCCTCAGGCAGCAGATCCGAGCCCACGAGCGAGATCACCGGGGTGAGGTCGAGTACCTGTCCGCCGTTGAGGAACGCATCAGCCATATTGGCGGGGGTGTTGACCAGGGCATTCAAAGCCGTTTCCATACTTGGGGTTTCGCCCGTGACACTTTCCATCATCACCTGGGTGTTGGCCACTAGTGCCAGCGCCGGACCGATCACCGGGCCGACCAGCCCGAGCAGGACGCCGCTGAGCGACGATGTGGAGAAGGCAACGATCGGCACAAGCTCGGCCGGCAGCAATGGCGGAAGCATCCCGGGAATGCCCGTGACGAGGATGTTGTAAACGATCAAGTGCAGTGGATCTAGCGTGTCCTGATCCTCTACGAACGGTGCCTCGGCCGCGGCTTGCAGGTTCGCCACTACTTGTTCGGCGATCGCTTCGACGTCCGGAAGCTCACCCACGTAACCAATCTGGTTGGCGATGAACTGCTGCACCACCGGGAATGGGGCGCTACGCCATTCGTCAATCCGCGCCGTCAGATTTGCCTCCGCGTCATCGAGCACTTGTTGCCACTCGGCGATGGGGTCGACAGCGGCGGTCAGCTGTATCGCAGGATCGGGCGTCTTCAAGTCGGGCAGAGACGGCGCCACTGGCGTGACCGCGATGGCACCGGCTCCGACAAGGGCTATTCCGGTAGTGACGTAGGGGCGTAGTGCGTGATGCATAGGTACCTTCCGGCTTTCGTGGGCGGGCTTTCGTGGCGGGACTGTTGAGCAGTCAAGAACCTAACCGCGGAAACTCATCTGTTTCTCAGGTTTCGTCGGGGCATCGTCTGCACTAGTTGACAACGCAGAAACATTCAATAGGCCTACTAGATAGCCTTGTGAACTGGGCTTTTAATGACTGCCACAGTCATGGCAAGCTCGTGTCAGGGTCAGCCATGAAGGATCAAAGGCCCATGTCGGCGCGGTCGTCCGTTGCGCAGCGCAGCGCTAACGTACCTAGACGCCGGGGCCGGATATAACACTTCGGCAACAGCCGTTCAAATTTTGTCAATAACCGGCAGGAAGTAACTGACAGACTCGTTAATAGCGCGCGGCGGATCGAATTTCGTGTGGGTACTGTCGCCCGCGCGTTTTGCGGTGCCTGGAGTGAGGCGGCCATGCTCCCGAGCCGCGAGTAACACTTGAGGTTCTGCGTCAATCGTCAACGGCAAGTGGGGGATACGGCGGTGCGCAGCAATGGCCTCTAACAGTGGTGCACTCAGCGCGGCGGCGGAGTGCTCCGCCGATCATCGATCTGACGCACGCCGGGTCGGGATGCTGTCGGTGACGCCCCGAGCAGCGTGCCGAATGCGTAGTGATAGGTCAGGTGCTCGACGAGGCGAAGCAGATCTCTGAACAGACCGTCGACGCCGGCCAATTGACACGACGAGAACGATGTCGCATCAGGGCTCAAGCGTGCGCTGGCGAGCGTGGCGAATCTATACCCGTTGCGCGAGTTCTGCAGGAGGGGCGCTCTTTCGCTTGATCGCAGCCCTCGTGCAGAACTCGACGCGATCGGGTTGCTCTACTCCGCGGCTTCGTCCTTCGCGACTTCCTTCTTGTCCTTGTCCTTGTCCTTGTCCTTGTTTAGGCCGCCGCCGAGAACGCGCTTGACCAAGTCGCGGACAGGCGTCTTGCCGATGCCGAGTCGATGTTTGGCTGGCGATGCGTTCTCATTGCTCGCATTAGTGCCGAGGGTGCGCTTGACGACATTCAGTAGCGGGCGATACTTCTTAGGAGCGACCTTCTCCTCGTCAGTTGTGGCGGACAAGTTGTTCACATCGTTGGCGCGCGACACCCCTGATTCGGCGACCATTTCCTCGGGGGCCAGGACTTGCGTGACCAAACCTCGCAGTGTCGGGATGGTGCCCTGAAACTTCCCAGCGAGAGCGGGATGCGGGGTCGGATCGGGATCAATTACCGGCTCGAGTTCGACCTCGTTGATCAGTCCTCCGGCTCGGACGTCGGAGATGGGGAGTGGCGCCGGAATGAAGTCACCGATGACCGGAGCTAGGTTCGGACCGAATCCACCGTTCACAGCTCCGTCGATCGGCAGTCGCACCAGATCCAGTGAGTTGTCTACGAAGTTTGCGAAGGAATCAGAGTCGACGAGGTCCTGGAAGGCGTGACCAGCGGCTCCGGTTCCGCTAATGAGTGGCCCGAAGAGGCCGACAGTTCCAAGGGCAAGGAAGCCGGCAGCCTCTTCTTCCTCCATTCCGAGGATTGGCGCCACCAGCGGCGCGGCGAGTTCGACAATGCGGACGCTGGCCGCGGTCGCGGCGAACAGTACCGCGTTGACGCCATCCTCGATCGGCCGGCTCTCTGCTTCGACTACCGCGACGCTGCTGCTAAGCGTCGTCATTTCCTGCGGACTGACGAGAGAAAAAAGCAGTTGAATGAGTTGTTGAATCGTGGGGATGGTTCCCGGGATGTCGGGGTTGCCCGGACCTATTAGCCCGCCGGCTTGGCGCACGATCTGTTGTAGTGCAAGCAGCGCTGATCGCGCTCGTCGAAAGTCCTCAGGTGTGCTCGTCGAAGTTCCTCACCTGTGAGCAGCGGTCAGTGTAGTTGTTGGCGGTTGCCGGTGGTGGTTCGGCGCAGGGTTTCGGCGGCTGCTTGGTGGTCGCGCAGGCGGTAGGACTCGCCGTCGAGGTTGATGACCACGGAGCGGTGCAGCAGGCGGTCGAGCATGGCGGCGGCGACGGTGGTGTCGCCGAGGATCTCGCCCCAAGCACCCACCCCGCGGTTGGTGGTGATGACGATGCTGGTCTTCAAGTATCGTTGGGAGACAACCTGAAACAGCGCCGATGCGGCCTCGGCCGGCAGCGGCAGGTAGCCCAGTTCGTCGATCACCAGCAGTGTTGGGCCGGCGTAGAAGCGCATGGTGATGGCCCAGCGGCCCTCGATCGCGGCCCGATGGCAACGGGCCGCCAGATCAGCAGCGGTGGTGAAGTAGGTCCGGTAGCCGGCGTGCGCGGCGGCTCTGGCCAATCCCACCGACAGGTGCGTCTTGCCGGTGCCCGGTGTTATCAACGGGTAGCAACACGCTCGAATCTATGTATGTGACAAGGGGGTTGGAGCTGGGCAAGTCATCGTTGTTGC
>NZ_PDCP01000080.1 GCF_002553505.1 Mycolicibacterium agri
GAGCTCGATATCTACTTCTGCGATCCGCACTCGCCATGGCAACGCGGCAGTAACGAGAACACCAACGGGCTGCTGCGCCAATACTTTGCTAAAGGCACCGACCTATCAGTGTTCCCGGCCGACTACCTCGACTACGTTGCCGCCCAACTCAACACCCGACCCCGCAAAACCCTCGGCTGGAAGAAACCCGCTGAAGTCCTCGACGAGCTACTCTCAAACCCGCCAAAACCACCCGCTGTTGCATCCACTGCCTGAAATCGCCTGGGCTTTTGCGGGCATTAGCGTCTGCTCGCGAGCTTAGGTGCGGGGCTGCATGCGGTGTGCGCGGGCGCTTTGGTACAGACAGATCGCCGCGGCGGCAGCCACATTGAGGCTTTCGGCGCCGCCCGCCATCGGGATCCGGACGCGCTCTGCGGCCATCGCGGCCACCTCGGCAGGCAAACCGTGGGATTCGGGGCCGAACAGCCACGCCGTCGGGCCGGACAACTCGGCGTCGTCGAGGCTGATCTCACCGTCGACGGTGGTGGCAAGCACCCGCAGACCCGCGTCGGCGATCGCGGAAACCGCTCCCCCGACGTCGGATTCGGACACCACCGGTATCGAGAAGATGCTGCCCGCCGAGGAGCGAAGGCATTTCCCGTTGTAGGGGTCCACGCTGTGGCCGGCCAGCACGACAGCCTCGGCGCCCATCGCGTCGGCGACCCGGATGAGCGTGCCCGCATTGCCCGGCTCGGAGATCTCCACCGCGACGGCGATCAGCCGCGGCTCGCCGGCAAGCACATCGGCCAGGGCCGTCTGCGGCATCTCGCACACTGCGACAAGCCCGACCGGAGTCACGGTGTCCGACAACGCCTTTGCCGCACGCTCGGTGACCACGTGAACGTTTGCGTCGGCCAGCAGCGGCTGGAAGCGTTGCAGCGCGGCCTCGGTCGCGAACACTTCGACGACGAGCTCGCGCCGTAGCGCCGCCTCGACCAGATTGGGTCCCTCGGCGAGGAAACGGCCTGCGCGGCGCCGCCCCACGTGGCGATGCAGCTTGATCGCCGCGGCCACGCGGGCGGAGCGCTCGGTGAGTGTCAGGCAGCCTCGCCGGACGGTGCGTTCACATCATCGGGCAGAGCGCCTTTGGCGACGTCCACCAGTGCGGTGAAGGCGGCCGGATCGCTGACGGCGATCTCGGCGAGGTTCTTGCGGTCCACCTCGACGCCGGCGGCCTTGAGACCCTGGATCAGCCGGTTGTAGGTGATGTCGTTGGCGCGGGCCGCGGCGTTGATCCGGGAGATCCACAACTTGCGGAACTCGCCCTTGCGAGCGCGCCGGTCACGGTACGCATAGTTCAGCGAATGCAGCTGCTGCTCTTTGGCTTTCCGGTACAGCCGCGAGCGCTGGCCGCGGTATCCCTTGGAGGCCTTGAGTATGATGCGCCGCTTCTTGTGGGCATTGACTGCGCGCTTCACGCGTGCCATGAGGATGTTCCTATTCTCGTTCGGTTCAAAAGGTCAGTGGGCGCGAAGCTAACCGTTGAGCAGCTTCGTGATGCGCCTCTTGTCTTGCGCCGACACCTCGGTGCGCCCATCGATGCGGCGGGTGCGGGTGCTCGGCTTGTGCTCGAGCAGGTGCCTGCGGTTGGCCTTCTGGCGGACGATCTTCCCGGTCCCGGTGCGCCGGAACCGCTTCGAGGCGCCGCTGTGGGTCTTGGCCTTCGGCATGGTGTGTGGTGTCCTGTCGTTCGATTCGTTCAGTTCGGGGTTGGTTGCTCTCCGGAAGCGGGTCGCTCGGGAGCTTCGGCCTGTTGCGCCGCCTTGGCGCGAGTCTTCGCGCCGCGGTGCGGTGCCAGCACCATCGTCATGTTGCGTCCGTCCTGTTTGGCTGCCGTCTCGACGTAGCCGTACTCGGCGACGTCGGCGCCTAGCCGCTGCAACAGCCGGTAGCCGAGCTCCGGCCGGGACTGTTCGCGTCCGCGGAACATGATCGTCACCTTGACCTTGGACCCCGCCTCGAGGAAGCGGATGACGTGACCCTTCTTGGTCTCGTAGTCGTGGTCGTCGATCTTGGGACGCAGCTTCTGTTCCTTGACGACGGTCTGCTGCTGGTTTCTGCGAGACTCGCGCGCCTTCTGAGCCGTCTCGTACTTGTACTTCCCGTAGTCCATGATCTTGCAGACCGGTGGCCTGGCATTCGGGGCTACTTCGACAAGATCGAGATCGGCGTCCGCGGCGACGCGGAGGGCGTCTTCGATGCGCACGATGCCTACCTGCTCGCCACCCGGTCCGATCAGGCGGACTTCAGGTACTCGAATGCGCTCGTTGACGCGGGTCTCAGTGCTGATGGGGCCTCCTAGTGTTCTTTCTTCTTTCGGGGAGCCCGCTCCATCAGCGAAAAGGCCCTGCAGGAAAGCAGGGCCCAATGCCGACCAGGACAGCCACCGCGGTGGCTGTGACCGGACCGTTTAACCTGTGAGGCAACGGTGGGAGTGGGACTCCACTTGCTGTCCCTGGCGTGTGCCGGGACGGTCGCGCGTGCCAGTCTAGCAGGCATGACCGATCCCCCTAACATTCGCGACCTGGCCGATATTCCGGCCGTCGAAGTGATCAGCAGGGCGGCGGTGATGTTGATGAGCGCCGCGGCGGAGAAGCTCGGCCTGTCGGCGGAGTCGCCGGAGGACAGCCCGCACCGCGACCTCGACGAGGCGCGGCGGCTGATCACCGCGCTCGCGGGACTGGTCACGGCGTCCGCGGAGTATCTCGGCCCGCATGCCGGGCCGCTCCGCGACGGCTTGAAAAGCCTGCAGTTGGCGTTCCGCGAGGGCAGCGCCGCGCCCGACGAACCTGGGCGGGGTCCCGGCGAGAAATACACCGGCCCCGTCTGGTAGCGGTGTCACACCCATTTCCCGGCCTGAGCGAATATCCTCGCGGCCTATGACGCTTACTGCCCCGCCGCGGGTTCGGTCCACGTCTCGCTACTCCTGGGTGCCTGCGGCAGCGGGCTGGACGGTCGGCATCATCGCAACGCTGTCGCTGATCGCGAGCGTGTCACCGCTGGTGCGGTCGATCATCAAGATCCCGCGGGAGTTCGTCAACGACTACATCTTCAACTTCCCCGACACCAGCTTCGCGTGGGCGTTCGTGTTGGCGATGCTGGCCGCGGCGCTGGCCGCCCGCAAACGAATCGCGTGGGCGATTCTCGTCCTGTACATGGTCGCCTCGATCGGCTGGAACCTCGGCGACCTCGCCACCGGCGAGGAGACCTGGATGCAGGAGAGCGGCGAGATCATCGGCTTGGCGTTCCACGTCGCCGCGGTGGTGTTCCTGCTGCTGGCGCGCAAGGAGTTCTGGGCCAAGGTGCGCCGCGGTGCGCTGCTGAAGGCCGCGCTCACGCTGGTGGCAGGTATGGCCATCGGCACCTTGATCGGGTGGGGCCTGCTCGAGCTGTTCCCCGGCACGCTGGAGCGTGAGTATCGGCTGGGCTACGCCGCCAACCGCGTGGCGGCGTTCGCCGGTGTCGGCTCCGGCGCCTTCGACGGTCAATCGCCGCACGTCTTCATCGACGCGCTGCTCGGCCTGTTCGGCGCGCTGGCGTTGATGGTCGCCGCAATCGTGCTGTTCCGCTCACAGCGCGCCGAGAACGCGCTGACCGGCGAGGACGAGTCGGCGATCCGGGGCCTGCTGGAGCTCTACGGCAAGAACGACTCGCTCGGTTACTTCGCCACGCGGCGCGACAAGGCGGCGGTGTTCGCGCCCAACGGCCGCGCCGCCATCACCTACCGCGTCGAGGTCGGCGTGTGCCTGGCCAGCGGCGACCCCGTCGGCGACCCGAAGGCCTGGCCGCAGGCCATCGACGCGTGGCTGCGGTTGTGCCAGGAGTACGGCTGGGCGCCCGGCGTGATGGGCGCCAGTGCCGCCGGCGCGGAGGCGTTTCGGGAGGCCGGTCTCAACGCGCTGCAGTTGGGCGACGAAGCGATCCTGCATCCCGACGAGTTCCGGCTGTCCGGGCCCGACATGCGCGCCGTCCGCCAGGCGGTGACGCGGGCGCGCCGCGCCGGGCTGACCGTGCGGATGCGACGACACCGCGACATCTCCGCCGAGGAGATGGCCGAGGTGATCAGACGCGCCGACGCATGGCGAGACACCGCCGACGAGCGCGGCTTCTCCATGGCGCTGGGCCGGCTGGGCGATCCCGCCGACGGCGACTGCCTGCTGGTCGAGGCGGTGCAACACGGCGGCCAGAACGACGGTGAACCCGGGACGGTCGTCGCGATGTTGTCGCTGGTGCCGTGGGGCACCAACGGCGTGTCGCTGGACCTGATGCGGCGCTCGCCCGAATCCCCCAACGGCACAATCGAATTGATGGTAACCGAGCTGCTGCAGCAGTCAGAGGATATCGGGATCAGCCGAATCTCGTTGAATTTCGCGATGTTCCGGTCGGCGTTCGAGCAGGGCGCGCAACTCGGCGCAGGCCCTGTCGCGCGGCTGTGGCGGGCGCTGCTGGTGTTCTTCTCCCGCTGGTGGCAGCTGGAGACGCTCTACCGCTCCAACATGAAGTACAAGCCCGAGTGGGTGCCGCGCTACGCCTGTTACGAGGACGCCCGGCTGGTCCCACGGGTCGGCGTCGCGTCGGTGATCGCCGAAGGCTTTCTGGTGCTGCCATTTTCGCGGCGCAACAAGCAGCACACCGGCCACCACATCGCCGCGCCGGAGAGCCTCGTCGCCTCGGGTGTGCTGCACCACGACGGCACCGCCCCCAACCTCGCCGAGCTGCAGGTCGACCTGCCCGAGAACGGCGAAGCGCCGCGGCTGCCCGAGCAGGTGCGGGTGCGGATGGCAAAGCTCAAGAGCTTGCAGGACAGCGGCGTCGACCCCTACCCCGTCGGGCAGGCACCCAGCCACACCGTCGCGCAGGCGCTCGACGGTCAGGACGGCGTCGAGGTCACGGTGGCCGGTCGCGTGTTGCGCGTCCGTGACTACGGCGGCGTGTTGTTCGCCCAGCTGCGCGACTGGTCAGGTGAAGTGCAACTGCTGCTTGACAATTCGACACTGCTGGACAGCACCACCGCCGATTTCACCCACACCATCGATCTCGGCGACCTCGTCGAGGCCACCGGAACGATGGGGTACAGCAAGAAGGGCGTCCGCTCGCTGATCGCGACCCGGTGGCGGTTGATCGGCAAGTGCCTTCGTCCGCTGCCCGACAAGTGGAAGGGGTTGACCGACCAGGAGGCCCGGGTGCGCGCCCGCTATGTCGACCTGGCGATCAACACCGACGCGCGTGACTTGGTACGGGCGCGCAGCGGCGTCCTGCACGCCATCCGCGAAACCCTGGTCGGCAAGGGCTTTTTGGAGGTCGAGACCCCGATCCTGCAGCAGATCCACGGCGGGGCCAACGCCCGTCCGTTCCTCACCCACATCAACGCCTACGACCTCGACCTGTATCTGCGCATCGCGCCCGAGCTGTACCTGAAGCGGTTGTGCGTCGGCGGTGTCGAGCGGGTCTTCGAATTGGGTCGCGCGTTCCGCAACGAGGGTGTCGACTTCAGCCACAACCCGGAATTCACGCTGCTGGAGGCGTATCAGGCGCACGCCGACTACAACGTGTGGATCGACGGCTGCCGCGAGTTGATCCAGAACGCGGCAATGGCCGCCAACGGCGCGCACGTGTTCATGCGCCCCCGCGACGACGGCACCTTCGAACGCGTCGACATCTCCGGGCAGTGGGCCGTCAAGACGGTGCACGGCGCGGTGTCTGAGGCGCTGGGCGAGGAGATCGGCCCCGACACCGAACTGTCGCGGCTGCGCAAGCTCTGCGATGCGGCCGACATCCCCTACCTCACCCACTGGGACGCCGGCGCGGTGGTGCTGGAGCTCTACGAGCGGCTGGTCGAGGACCGCACCGAGGAACCGACCTTCTACAAAGACTTCCCGACGTCGGTGTCGCCGCTGACCCGGCCGCACCGCAGCATCCCCGGGGTGGCCGAACGGTGGGACCTGGTGGCCTGGGGCGTCGAACTGGGCACCGCCTACAGCGAGCTGACCGACCCCGTCGAGCAGCGCAGGCGGCTCCAGGAACAGTCGCTGCTGGCCGCAGGCGGCGACCCGGAGGCGATGGAACTCGACGAGGATTTCCTGCAGGCCATGGAATATGCGATGCCGCCGACGGGCGGTCTCGGGATGGGCGTCGACCGGGTGGTCATGCTCATCACCGGCCGCAGCATTCGGGAAACCTTGCCGTTCCCGCTCGCCAAACCTCGCTAGCAGAAACCTCACAGCCGGTCCCAAGCTCGGCAGGCCACGATGTTGCCGTGACGTTACCCGACTCGTTGCGCCACCACCTCTCGCTCATGCACGGCTGGCTTCCGGCCACGGTGCAGATCATCGCCGCCGTGGCGCTGATCGTGGCGGTCAGCAGGCGCAGCGGACGTTGGCAGCTGCGGTGGCTCCCGTGGGCCGCCATCGTCGGCTGCTCGCTGTCCGCGTCCGCCTATTGGTACGTCGCCTCGCAAGGGCTGTCGGACAATCCCGCGCCGCACACCTTGTGGATCTGGATCGGGCTGTCGGGTTTCGCGTTGGCGGTCCTGGTGGCCGGGTGGCGCAGGGCGCGGTGGTGGCGGCGCGGCGTTTCGGTCGCGGCGTTTCCGCTCAGCCTGCTCAGCGCGGCGCTCGCGTTGAATCTGTGGGTAGGCTACTTCCCCACCGTGCAGACCGCGTGGAACCAGTTGACGGCCGGGCCGCTGCCGGATCAGACCGACGAGGTCACCGTGACCGCGATGCAGCAGGAACGCAAGATCCCTGCGCACGGCACCGTGGTGCCCGTCCAAATCAGCGACGCGGCTTCGGGTTTCCGACACCGCGGCGAGCTGGTCTACTTGCCGCCGGCGTGGTTCGCGACCAATCCGCCGCCGCCGCTGCCGACCGTGATGATGATCGGCGGCGAGTTCAACACGCCCGCCGACTGGCTGCGCACGGGTCAGGCGATCACGACCATCGACGACTTCGCCGCCGCCCATCACGGCTACGCCCCGGTGTTCGTGTTCGTCGACCCCGGCGGCGCGTTCAACAACGACACCGAATGCGTCAACGGCAGCCGCGGCAACGCCGCCGACCATCTGACCAAAGACGTTGTGCCGTATATGATCTCCAAATACGGGGTAAGTCCCGACCGCGCACACTGGGGCATCGTCGGCTGGTCGATGGGTGGTACCTGCGCGGTGGATCTGGCTGTGATGCACCCCGACATGTTCACCGCCTTCGAAGACATCGCCGGCGACATCGGGCCGAATTCGGGCAACAAGGAGCAGACGATCTCCCGGTTGTTCGGCGGCAACGCCGATGCGTGGGCCGCGTTCGACCCGACAACCGTCATCGCCAGGCACGGTCCCTACACCGGTCTGGCCGGATGGTTCGACGTGAACGGGTCGACGACGCCGGTGCCCGAGAAGAACGATCAGGCCGCCGCGGCGAACGCGTTGTGCGCGTTGGGATCCGCGAACGGCATCAACTGTGCGGTGGTCAGCCAGCCGGGCAAGCACGACTGGCCGTTCGCGTCGCACGCCTTCGCTGCCGCGCTGCCGTGGCTGGCGGGCAAGATCGGCACCCCCGGTGTGCCGCAGATTCCGCTGCCCGCACCGCCCACCAACGCGTCCATCGAGCAGACCGCGGCCAAATAACCCCCGCGAAACGGAATCCGCGCAGCGGAAGTGCGAGTGAGGG
This sequence comes from Mycolicibacterium agri, assembly GCF_002553505.1. Taxonomy (GTDB): domain Bacteria; phylum Actinomycetota; class Actinomycetes; order Mycobacteriales; family Mycobacteriaceae; genus Mycobacterium; species Mycobacterium agri. The sequence continues at coordinate 7,704 of NZ_PDCP01000080.1, forward strand.
CCTGCGAGGATTCCGCCTCGCGGAGAGCTCGCGGAGAGTGCGCTACCAGGCGCCGGCGGACGCCAACGCGTCCTGCATCGGATCGTGATATCCCGTCGGCGCGTGCAGTTGCCACTCGCCGGGCACACCCTTGAGGACATGTGCGCCGCGCTCTTCGAACGTGATGCCGGAGCCGTACACCAGATCTTTGACGGTGTTGGACACGAGCACTTCTCGGGCGCCGGCCTTGGCGGCGATCCGTGCGGCGATGTGGACCGCGATGCCGCCGATGTCGTCGCCGCGCCGGATGCACTCCCCGGTGTGCAAACCGCCGCGGATGTTGAGCCCGACTTGCGGCATGCGTTGCGCCAACTTGGTGGCACACAAGACGGCGCGGGTGGGCCCGTCGAACGTCGCAAGGAGGCCGTCGCCGGTGTGCTTGAGGAATGTGCCTCGGAACGAGGCGATCTCGGCCTGCGCGAGGTCGTCGTGGCGTTGCAGAAGCTCCCGCCACCCGTGATCACCCAGCTCGGCCGCGTAGTGCGTCGAGTCGACGATGTCGGTGAACAGCACGGTGGCCAGGACTCGATCCGGCGGGTGCTCATGTCGCTGGCCGGTGAGAAACTCCTCGACCTCACCGGTGACGGATTTGTAGTCACCGAACCAGGGCACATGGTCGATGCCGTCGAGCTCGACGAAGCGCGCGCCTGAGATCCGCCCGGCCAATGCGCGGCCCAGCTCCACCGGGATCGCATCATGCGTGCGATGCAACACCAGCGTCGGCACCCGCACGTTGGCGTAGATGTCGGCCATGTCGAGCTGGCGCACGACCGCCTGCCAGGTGATGAGGGCCATCTTCGGGCTCATGGCGGCGCGTTCGAGTGCGCCCATTCTGCGCCGCGCCTCGACGTTGTCTTTCTGGCTGGGCACCGCCCAATCGAGGGTCAGACCCTCACCCCAGTGGTCGACCGTCGAACGCAACATCGCCACCAACTCGGATGCACGCGTTACCGCCGCCACGTCGAGGTCGCCGATATGACCGCCTGCCGCGGTTCCGTACAGGACGAGCGCGCTGACCCGGTCGGGGAAACTGGCGGCGAACAGCGTGCTGACCAGGCCGCCCTCGGAGAATCCGAACAATGCCGTTCGACCACAGCCCGCGGCGTCCATCACCGCGCGCAAGTCGTCAGCACGGTTCTCGACCGTGGGCACTCCGTCGACCGGATCCGAGAGGCCGGTCCCGCTCTTGTCGTAGACGACCACCCGCGCGAACGATGCAAACGCCTCGATGAATGACCGCCACTCCGCGTACTCCCACAGCTTGTCGATGTGGGAGAACCAGCCGGGCACGATGACCAGGTCGATCGGCCCGTCGCCGATGACCTGGTACGCGATCTTGCCCGTCGGGCCGGTCGCGTAAAGGGTGTCCGGAATCCGAACCATTGCCGCAGTGTGGCATCGCGGGAAACGAACCATGGCGCTTCGGACAAAGCGGGTACGGTGAGGCCATGTCCGGCGATCCGACAGGTGACGAGGACCCCGCACCCGAGCCGCAAGCAGCCACACCCGAGCCGCAACCGGCCGCAGCCGAGCCGCAACCTCCGACGCCGCCGCCCGCTGAGGCCGCCGACACCGGCTACACGCCCGGCGGCGTGCCGACGTTCGAGTCGGTGCGGGAGAAGATCGAGACGCGGTACGGAACGGCGATCGGCGCGAGCGAACTGGCGGCCGAAACCCCCGAGGGCCGCTCCGTCGAGGAGCAGTTCGAGCAGCGTCAGCGGGCGGCTGCCGAACGGCTCGAGCAGATCCGCAAGTCGATGCGCCGCGACGAAGACGAGTCTCAGTAATCCGACTCGGCGGCCAGGATCTCGGCGAGGAACGCGTCGCTCGGCGGCTCCGCCAACCGCGCGCGAGCGAAGGCGCGGACGCGGTCACGGGTCTCTGCCGACTCCTCCACATCGGCGCCGACGGTGACCGTCGCGGCGCGCCAATCATGGTTCCAGGCCGCGGTTTCCGAGATCGGCCGCTGCTGTTCGTCGAGCAGCGGAAAGCTCGCCCGGCCGTCGCGGGCCAATGCACCGGCGCCGCGGACGCCCTGCGCCCGCAGCCGTACCGCGATGCCGTCCGGCGCGTTCGGCCCCAACAGTTCGACGGACACCGTCGCGTTCACCAGCGAATCCACGGCGTCGACCCGCCACTCGATGGTGTTCTCCGCTGCGTCGAATACCGCGGGCGGCACCGCGGCCCACGCCAGCGACGCCGTTCCCCCGGCGATCGCCTCGCCACTGCGCTGCGCCAGTGTGCCCGCGGCCAACGCGTAGTCGTCACGACGCGGCGCCGACGAAACCGGTTCGGCGAGCGCGATTCCCACCTCATCGGTCAACTCGACCGCGGCCTGCACCAGTTCGACGACCCGTGGATCGCCGGTGCGGACAAGGGCGTTCAGCGCGGCCTCGTGTGGCGTCAGCAGTTCAGCCACATCCGAGTCGAAGGTGTCATCGGGGAAGAAGTCCTGCGCGGCCGCTGTCAGCAGCGCGATCTCGGCGTCCAACAGGGCCGCGCCCAGGGCGGCGATGCCGTCACGGTGGCTGGCCGGCCACCAGCGCCGCATCCAATGGCCAAGCGCCAGCCGCCGCAGCCGATCGACCGAGCCGGGCACCACGCCCACACCCGCTACGTCGACGGTCTGCTCATCGGCGGCCAACTGATCCCGCACCGCCGCGGCGACGGCACTGTGCCCGTCTTCGCCGAACACCCGCCACAGCCAGTCGGCGCGGGCCAGGTCGGTGAACGCGAACGACGCCGCTTCAGCGTCATCGTCAATCGCCCACGACAGCACGGCGCCGCTGACTTCGAGCACGGCCACCACCGGCATCGGCTCGGCCACCGGGCCGGTGCTCCACAAGCCGGAATCGGCGCTGAGCTTCATCCCGCCACCTGCAGCATCGCCTTGATCCGTTGCCGGTGGTCCAGGCTCACCGACCGCGCCACGCCCTCGAGAATCGACCGCACGTCGTCGACGTCCGTGCACGGCTCCTGCCACACGTCACGCCCGTGCAGGCGTGCCCACAGCCGGTTCAGGTAGGGCCGCGCGAACACCGCGAGATCGTCGATCACCTGCTGCTGGCGGGGATGAATTGGGCCGCCCGCAACCAGATACCGCCGCGCGTGAAGCACATAGGCCTCCTTGCGCAGCCGCGCCTGGATGACAGCGGCGAGCTGGTAGCGCGGCGTCGTCTCGGCCAGCGGGGCCAGTTCGACCGCGACCTCGATGCCGGCCACCAGTGCGGCCTGGTTCTCCTCTGCCAGCAGACCCCATGGCGCGCATGAGCGATCGACTTCCTCGGCGCACAGCAGCGGGACGTCGGGCAGTTCGTCTCGGTCGAGGGCGCGCCGCAGTGTGGCGCGCACCCGGTCCACCACGGCGCGGTCGAGCGGGCGGTCGCCCGTCGCACCTCTGTCGATTGGCGGAGGCTGTTGCGGCTCAACGGAACTCAACCCCGTGTCGGTGATCGACCACGGCAGCTCGCCCGGCGCGCAGCGCGCCTTCGCCCCGTAGTTGTAGGGCGTCGCATCGGTCACCAGCTTCGCCCAAACCCGTTGGCGGGAAGTGACTTCCCGGTGACTGCGGGCTGGCCCGAGCACGATGGTCAGGCCGGAGAGGAACGGGCGGCTGTCTTCGGTCCCCGCGGACACGTCGGCCCAGCTGCGGGCCAACTGCTCGGAAAGCCCCGTAAGGACCCGTCGGTCCGCCACATGTTTGTTGAGCACTTCGATCGCGGTGCGGTCGCGGTCGGCGTGGATGTCGCGAAGCACCGAGGCGGCGGTTTCGGCGTCGTCGGCGGCGGGCGGCCCCTTGGTCACGGCCAGTTCGTAGCAGACGGGGAAGTACAACTCCTGCGCGTTGCCGGTGGTGATGCGCAGCCGACGGCGCTGTTGCTTGAGCAGTTCGAACCAACTCGCCGTGGCGCACAGCGCGGGCCCGCTTCCGACGATCAGCTCGTGCATCGCCGCGGCCACACTCTCGTCAAGGAAAGGCGCCGAATACTGTGTGTTGGACCGCAGCCGCAGCACGAGCGGGTCGATGATGCGCTTGACGGTTCGGCGCAGCGGGCCGCCGTCGTCGCCGCTGAGCAGTTCGACGCCGGGGCCGATGGCTCGCCACGCCGCGTCGATCACGGCTTGGCGTGGCCGCGTGACGGCGGTCGCCGTCTCCGCCGCCGTGGCGCCCGTAACCATTTCTTGAGGATAGAAGCGCCCGTCGTAATCTCCTAGCCGCAAAGTTGGGTTCGGTAGCGAGTTCAGCGCACGCCGTCGACGGCAAAGGTGACCAATGCGGCCCAGTACAACGGGCTTGCGGTGACGTCGCCGTCGCGCCATCGCCGCATCTGTTCGCGCTGCCAACGGTTCACCGCGCTGCCCGCCTCAGGCTCCTCGTGCGCGCGGTCGACAGCGATGATCGCGTCGGCCATCGGATCGCATTTCGGTGCGACGTCTGCGAATTGCCGATAGCCCGCCGCCGTAGGCAACGACCACAGCGTGGCGGTCACCAGTTGTGCGCCGCCGAGGATCATCGCGGCCACCAGCCCGGTGGCCTCGTCGAACTGGTAGTCGCCGCCGGACGCACACGCCACCAGCGCCACGCGCGGCGGCAGTTGCAGGCCGGCCACCATGAAATCCGATGCCGTCAACGGCCGCTCGTCAGCCAGATGCAAGGCCGCACGGTCGGCGTGCCCGACGTCGCCGTCGGCGGCCGTGGCGTGGCCGACATACAGCAGTCGACTCGGCCGCTGCAAAAGAAGGTTCGCCAGCCATGCGCGGCCGGCGTCGGTGCGCCGGAACAGCTCCACTGCCGTTGCGGCAGTTGGGAGTACGGGGCGCTGACTCATCAGTTCCCCGAAGTGACGCGCCAGCGGGGTGTCCGGAGACGGGCGGCCGAGCACCGAACCCAGCGGTGAGTCGGGACGCTGTCCCGGCACCCGCGGATCGAGAATCAGCAGCGGGGGCCTGTCCCTCCTGTCGCCCCATCCGACCGGCGTACGCGTCCCGTTGACGATGTTCGGCGGGGCCGCCATCAACACATCGACGAGTTCCAGCAGCCGAAAACCGTCATCGCCCGGCACGGCGAGCGACGCCCACGGGATGCGGGCCAACCGCGCGCTCGGCGAGATGAACAGCGCGGCCCGAGGCGACGCCACGCGGTCGATCACCAGTTGCCATGCCTCGGCGGTCAGCAGCCGCACCCCCAGCTCCCGGGCAAGCTCGAACTCCGCCGCCGGCGACGCGAAAGGACCGGTGGCGATCGCTCTTTCAACCGCGTCGCGCTGAGTTTCGGCCCCTTGTGGGTCCGGCAGCGCCGCGGAGAGTTTCTCCAGCGCCTCGACCACGACGGGATCTTCGATGGCCCAGGTGACGGTGCACGACGGCTGGCCGACCACCCGCAGGCTGGCATACGTGACGACGCCGACATCGGCGTATCTCAGCACGAGCGTCTGCCGCTGTGTCACGGCCACGTCGACCAGGCCGCCTCGTCGGCGGTGATGTCGCGGCCGTACCGTTCCCGCGCCAACTCGCGATAACGGCCAATGATGGGCGGAACGCCCGGATCCATCCGCAGCGGAGGCAACGGGCCGAGCCGGGTCAGACCGCTCGTGTCACCGACGGATATCGCGCCCGAAGCCACCAACGCGTATTCCTCCTCGGCCTCCACGGGTACGGCGGCGGTGGCGGCGTCCATCCATTCAGCGATCGCAGCCGCCTTCGGCTCGGCTCTGAAAGCACCTCTTGCGCAGTGGTATTCGATCATCTCGCTGAGCAGATCGGTCTTGCCCCATTCGTAGACGACCGCGAAGGCACCTGCCAGCATGCGCGCAGACACGGACGTGGCCCAGCGCATCCGCGCGTTGGCGTCGGCGATCGCGTACCGCACCGAGTCGACCGCGAGCGCAGCAGGGATCTTGAGGTCTGCGGCTTGCTCCAACCTGGCCGCGGCGTTGTTCGGATCGGCCAGCGCCCGCGCCCGCAGGATGGTCCCCATGTGGTCGTCGAGGCGGGCGTACTGCAGCCAGGTGTGCCGCGGCCAGGAGTCCAGAATGCGCCAAGCCTCGACGACCTTCTCGGTGGCCGAGTCGAACTCGTTGCGCAGGATGTCGACCCAGCTGCGCTGCAACAGAATACGGTGAATGTGTAGCGGCCGTTCGACGTCGCGCCAGTGTTGTTCGGCGTGGCGGAGACGCTCATCGGCGTCGCCGAGCTCGCCGACCGCGATGGCGATCAGGCCCAGGTACAGCCAGCTTCGCGCCACGTCGTGGGCACGGTAGCCCTCGACGATCGCCGGATACGCCTCGTGGACAAGCGTCTGCGTCTCCCGCCAGTCGGCCCGTGTCGATGCCGCGGCGCCGCGCTCGAGTTGCGTTCGCGCCTTAGCCAATGCCCATCCACGCGCCTCGGCTCGGGCGCCTGCGCGCCGTAACCACGGCTCGGCTTCCGAGAGCCGGCCCGTCTCGATACAGAACCTGCCGTACCCGGTGGCGGCCTGCACGAACAGGAAGTCGTCGGCTTCCCGGCCCGGCCCTGGCCGCTCGATCGCTTCGATCACCTTGTCCCACAGCGGAACCGACTGAACGTACAAGTCGTCGTCGCACAGTGCGGTCGCGCAGATGATCCTGGCGTAGGTGATCAGGTGCTGATACTCGTCGGCGAGGTCGGGAAAGTCCTGTCCTGCCCCGTCATTGCAGTCGTTGCACAACACCAGCAGCGCGAGCTCAGCGCCCTCGTGGTCACCGTGGTAGGCGGCGGCGTATCCGGTGCGCAGGAACTGCGCACGCCGGGTGTACCTGCACAGCATGTGGTCGATTTCGCGGTCCGTCATGGTGACCTGCGCCGCGGCTTCCGGGTTGGTGCCTGCCCGTATCGAGCGGTAGATGGCCAGGCAGTCGTCGATTCGGCGCACGCATTCCTCGACACCGTTGTATGCGGTGCGGACCAAATAGATCTCGCCGAGCTGAGCGAAGACCTCCATCATCAGGTCGTCACGGTCGGCCTGTTCGATCCGAGGCATCAACGACAGCAGCAGGTCCTTGGCGGCCTGCTCGTCGGCGGCGAATATCAGTCGACGCGCACGGTCGAATTCGCCGGTTAGATCCATGGCGCAATCTTAGGAAGCGGCGGGCACGCAGGGCACCCGCCGCTTCTCTCGACATGGTTACTTACAGCTCACCGTGACCGTGAACGGCTTGGTGATCATGCCGGCCATCGGGTTGTTGATGTCGGCGCCGGTGGCTTCACCCGTGATGGTGTAGGTGTCGCCGTCGACTTTGACCTCGGCCGATCCGCTCTGCATACCGCCGATATTGCTGACCGCGAGAGCGTTGCCGTCGACGACCATGCCCAGCGACTCCACCGTCGGAGCGTCGGTGTCGGTCATCACGATGCCGAGGCCCTGCTGCCCGCCGATGGCGCCGCTGCCGATGTTGATCTTGCCGCCCTGCTTGACGCAGGTCACCGAGTTGAGGTCGAGGCCGGCAAGGTCGCCGCCATCGACCTTGACCTCGGTCGTTCCGCCCGCGCTGGCCTGCGTGTCACCTGCTGACGCGTTGGCTTGCGTGTCACCGGCCGACGCGGTGGCCGCGCTTTTGTCGTCCGAACATCCCACCAACAGTGCGGCACCGGCGAGCAGCCCGACCGCACCCGCGACAACTCGTTTCATCGTCTCGATCCCTTCGTTGTGCGTCACCACCATGGCGACGTCGTGATGCAGTCAAGTCGGCTTGGCCGGCTACCGATCCCAAACTTTGTCGGGCGATGACGGTACGGTTCGCAGGCGATGCGGACTTTCACTGACGCCGAGCGTCGGGCGAGATTGGCGCGGCGGCACTTTCTGAGTGCACCCGCCGGTTCGATCGACGACGCGGTGGCCGGGCTCGTCGGACTGCACGCCACCGATCCCGCCACGCCGTATCTGTCCCTGCGGGCACGGCTGGCGAGCTTCTCGGTGGCCGACCTGGATGCTGCGCTGTACGAACGACGCTTCTTGGTCAAGCATCTGGCGATGCGCCGCACGCTGTGGGTGGTCGGCGTGGACGATCTGCCGCACATCCAGTCGGCGGCCAGCGACCGGGTGGCCGACAACGAACGGCGCAGGTTGGTCGCCGACGTGCAGAAGGCGGGCGTAGCCGACGACGGCGAAGCCTGGCTCGACCGTGCCCGCGACGCGGTGCTGGCCTACCTGGCGGCCAACGGGCCGACCAGTGCGCGGCAATTGCGCGCGGATCTCCCCGAGCTGGCGGGCACCTATGACCCGGCACCCGGAAAGCGTTGGGGCGGAACCACTCCCCTGTCACCGCGGGTGCTGACCGTCCTGTCTGTGCGCGGTGACATCGTGCGCGGCCCGAACGACGGCACGTGGACGACGTCGCGGCCGAAATGGACAGCGGTTTCGGACTGGCTCGGCGAGGCGCCGGGTTCGTCGGCGCCGGAATCCGCTCGCGCCCAACTGGTTCGCACATGGCTGCGGACGTTCGGGCCCGCCACCGTCAACGACATCAAATGGTGGTTCGGCAACACGTTGACGTGGGCGCGGCACGCGTTGCGCGATATCGAGGCCGTCGAGGTGGATCTGAACGGGGCACCCGGGTTCGTGCTGCCCGACGACCTTGACGAGGAGCCGCCACTCGAACCGTGGGCCGCCCTGCTGCCGAGCCTCGATGTGACCACCATGGGCTGGTTCGACCGGGACTGGTATCTGGGCGACCATCGCAGCCAGGTGTTCGACCGCAACGGCAACGCCGGCCCGACGGCGTGGTGGAACGGCCGGGTGGTGGGCGGCTGGGCTCAGGATGACGACGGCCGCGTGCGGCTGCAGCTGCTGGAGGACGTGGGTCGTGACGGCCGCAAGGCGCTGCAGCGTCGGGCCGAGGAGTTGACCGAATGGCTCGGCGGTGTGCGGGTCAGCCCGCGCTTCCCGTCGCCCCTGTCGGCCGGGTCACGCCGGTGACGGCCTGCTGGGCGCGCCGCGAGCGACGACCACTGGCATCGACGTCGCCGAATCAGTGCCGAGGATGGTGTGCACCACCTCGATGAGGTCCTCCACGGGCATCAGTTGGCCGGGCATGCAGCCGCGCGAAATCCATTGCGGGTAGAACTCGGTCGCGAGTTCGCGATCCCAATCGCTGCTGAAGCCGGTCGCCGAATCTCCTTCGCCGCCAGCGCATTCCCCGACGATGAGGTTGGTGAACGCGATGTCGGGATGCTCTGCGCGCCACGCCTGGACCAGTCGTTCGAGCGCGGCCTTGCTGACGCCGTATGCGGCCAGCCCGGGCCACGGCGGGCTGAACGTGCCCGCGTCCGACGACAGATACACCACCTTGCCCGCTGACGCGCTCAGATGCGGGACGGCCGCCGCGGTGGCGACTGCGGCGCCGGTGACGTTGGTGGCGAACACCCGGCTCCATGTCTGGGCGTCGGTGTCGACCAGCCGCATGACCGAGCCGATGGCCGGGGTGTAGACGAGGTTGTCGATGCCGCCGAGGGCGTTCGCCGCGGCGCCGATCGCCGACCGCACCGACGCCTCATCGGTCACGTCGCATTCGACGGCGACCGCTTCGGGCCCGGCTTCCTTGGCCGCTTTCTCGATGCGCTCGCGGCGCCGCGCCAGCATCGCCACCTGATGGCCGCGCTGGCCCAAACCGACGCCGATGCAACGCCCGAGCCCGCTCGATGCGCCGATCACCACCGTTTTCGACATGGTCTCCTCGCCGATCGACACCGGTAATGCCATTCTCCGACGAGGAGAAGATACCTTACGCGCTGACCTTGCGGCGACGCCGCGTCGGCGACGGCTTGGCCGGCACAGTGTCCAGCACCTCGGACAGGAACTTGCCGGTGTAGCTCTCGGGCACGGCCGCGACGTCCTCCGGCGAACCCTCCGCCACCACGGTGCCGCCCGCCGAACCGCCCTCGGGGCCGAGGTCGATGATCCAGTCGGACGTCTTGATCACGTCGAGGTTGTGCTCGATGACGATGACGGTGTTGCCCTTGTCGACCAGGCCGTTGAGCACGTTGAGCAGTTTGCGGATGTCCTCGAAGTGCAGGCCGGTGGTCGGCTCGTCGAGGATGTACACCGTGCGGCCCGTCGAGCGCTTCTGCAGTTCGGCGGCCAGCTTCACGCGCTGCGCCTCACCGCCGGACAGCGTCGGTGCGGGCTGCCCGAGCCGCACATAACCCAGGCCGACGTCCACCAGCGTCTGCAGGTAGCGGTGGATCGAGCTGATCGGGGCGAAGAACTCGGCCGCGTCCTCGATCGACATGTCGAGCACCTCGGAGATGGTCTTGCCCTTGTAGTGCACCTCGAGGGTCTCCCGGTTGTAGCGGGCACCGTGGCAGACCTCGCACGGCACGTACACGTCCGGCAGGAAGTTCATCTCGATCTTGATGGTGCCGTCGCCCGAACAGGCCTCGCAGCGACCGCCCTTGACGTTGAACGAGAATCGGCCCGGCTGATATCCGCGCACCTTCGCCTCGGTGGTCGCGGCGAACAGGGACCGGATCTTGTCGAACACGCCGGTGTAGGTCGCCGGGTTCGACCGCGGCGTGCGGCCGATCGGCGACTGGTCCACCCGCACCAGCTTGTCCACGATGTCGAGGCCGTTGACGCGGGTGTGCCTGCCCGGAACGTGCCGGGCGCCGTTGAGCTTGTTGGCCAGCACTGCGGCCAGAATGTCGTTGACCAGCGTGGACTTCCCCGACCCGGACACCCCGGTGACCGAGGTGAGCACCCCGAGCGGGAACGACACGTCGATCTCGCGCAGGTTGTGCTCCCTGGCGCCGACCACGGTGAGCTGACGCTTGCGGTCGATCGGCCGCCGGATGGCGGGCACGTCGATGGTTTCGCGGCCGGAAAGGTATGCGCCGGTGAGGGATTCGCGGTTCTTCAGCAGCTCGCTGTAGGGGCCGCTGTGCACGATCCGGCCGCCATGCTCGCCTGCCAGCGGGCCGATGTCCACCACCCAGTCGGCGTGCGCGATGGTGTCCAGGTCGTGCTCGACCACGATCAGGGTGTTGCCGAGGTTCTTGAGCCGCAGCAGCGTCTCGATCAGCCTGCGGTTGTCGCGCTGATGCAGCCCGATGGACGGCTCGTCGAGCACGTAGAGCACGCCCACCAGGCCCGACCCGATCTGGGTGGCCAGCCGAATGCGTTGCGCCTCACCGCCGGACAGCGTCGCGGCCGCCCGCGACAACGATAGGTACTCCAGGCCGACGTCGAGCAGGAAGCCGAGCCGCGACTGGATCTCCTTGAGCACCTGGCCCGCGATCGCCTGTTCGCGGCTGCCCAGCGTCAGCGAGTTCAAGAAGTCAGAAGCGTCGGCGATGGACAGGTCGGCGACCTCGGCGATCGACTTGCGACCGTACTTGTCCGAAGACAGTGTGACCGCGAGGATCTCCGGCTTGAGGCGGGTGCCGTTGCACTCCGGGCACGGCACGTCGCGCATGAAGCCCTCGTAACGCTCCTTCATCTGCTCGGAATCGGTCTGCTCCATGCGACGCTGCAGGAACGCCATGACGCCTTCGAAATCGGCGTAGTAGGACCGAGTCCGGCCGTAGCGGTTCTTGTACCGCACGTGTACCTGTTGGTCGCAGCCCTCCAGGATCGCCCTGCGGGCCTTGGCGGGCAGCTTCTTCCACGGGGTGTTGACGTCGAAGCCGAGTTGATCGCCCAGCCCGGCCAGCATGCGGGTGAAGTATTCGGCCGTCTGACCCATCGACCACGGCGCCACCGCGCCCTCGGCCAGCGTCAGGTCCGGATCCGGGACCACCAGGTCGGGGTCGACCTCCTTGCGGATGCCCAGACCGGTGCACTCCGGGCAGGCGCCGTAGGGCGAGTTAAAGGAGAACGACCGCGGCTCGAGGTCGTCAACGGCCAGCGGATGCCCGTTGGGGCAGGCCAGCTTCTCGGAGAACCGCTGCTCGCGGTGCGGGTGATCGTCTTCGCGGTCGACGAACTCCAGCACGACGATGCCGTCGGCGAGGTTCAGCGCGGTCTCCACCGAGTCGGTCAGCCGCTGCTTGGCGGACGCCTTGACCGTCAACCGGTCGACGACCACCTCGATGTCATGCTTCTCCTGCTTCTTCAGCTTGGGCGGGTCGGTCAGCGGGTAGACGACGCCGTCGACCCGGACGCGGCTGTAGCCCTGTGAGTTCAGCTTGTCGAACAGGTCGACGAACTCGCCCTTGCGAGTGCGCACCACCGGGGCGAGCACCTGGAACCGCAGCCCCTCGTCCATCGCGAGCACCTGGTCGACGATCTGCTGCGGGGTCTGGCGAGCGATCCGCTCACCGCACACCGGGCAGTGCGGCGTGCCGGCCCGCGCGTAGAGCAGGCGCAGATAGTCGTAGACCTCGGTGATGGTGCCGACCGTCGACCGCGGGTTGCGGTTGGTGGACTTCTGGTCGATGGACACCGCCGGCGAGAGGCCCTCGATGAAGTCGACGTCGGGTTTGTCCATCTGGCCGAGGAACTGCCGGGCGTAGGCCGACAGCGACTCGACGTAGCGCCGCTGGCCCTCGGCGAAGATGGTGTCGAACGCGAGCGAAGATTTGCCGGACCCGGACAAACCGGTGAAAACGATCAGCGCATCGCGGGGTAGATCGAGGTCGACGCTTCGCAGGTTGTGCTCACGCGCACCCTTGATGATCAGGCGCTCAGCCAACGGTGTCCTTCCACGGTCCGACCCGAAAACATACTTCACGCCCATGCTATGTGCCGCCACCGACAAGTCCCCGGCCAAGCCCTAGCCAAGGCCGATACGGTGAGGACATGACCATCGTCGACGACAACTACACCGGCCATGTCGAGCCCAGAACCGCGGCCCGACGCAACCTCCCCGCAGCGTCGATCGTCAAGGTCTCGGTCGGCCCGATGGACAACAACGCCTACCTGATCACGTGCTCCCGCACCGGCGAGACGCTACTCATCGATGCCGCCAACGACGCGGAGATCCTGCTGGAACTGATCGAGAAGTATGCGCCGAAACTGTCCTTGATCGTCACCAGTCACCAGCACTGGGACCACTGGCAGGCGCTGGAGGAGGTGGCGAAGGCCACCGGCGCGCCGACCGCCGCCCATGAACTCGACGCCGAACCGCTGCCGGTCAAACCGGACCGGCTGCTCGCCAACGGCGACACCGTGAAGATCGGCGACCTGTCGTTCGACGTCATCCACCTGCAGGGCCACACCCCCGGCTCCGTGGCGCTGGCACTCGACGGTGCCGACGAGGCCACGCACCTGTTCACCGGGGATTGCCTGTTCCCCGGCGGTCCTGGCCGGACAACACGCCCAGAAGAATTCGACTCACTGATGACGGACCTCGAAACCAAGGTGTTCTCACAGTACGACGACGAAACGGTCGTCTATCCCGGCCATGGCGACGACACGAAGCTGGGCAACGAGCGACCCCATCTCGCAGAGTGGCGCGAACGAGGCTGGTAATTCCAGCCCGGGCTGTCAGCCCACTAAGCAGGCAACTGCCCGAGCGCGACTCCCAGTCAGCACTGCCCACACAGCAGAAGTGAAGGTGCACTGCAAGAGAGCCACCTTCAACTAGGCAGGACAGTCCTCCAGATCCAGATCCCAGTCAGTCGTGACAGTGAGAAGCGGACCCGGCGCGGGGTCCGTCAGCGGAATGATGTCACCGATCAGGTCTGCATCTCCGCGGCCCTCGAATAGGGCCACACAAGGTTTAGCGTCGAGCCGAGACAAGAATCGCACACCAGCTACACCGCCGTCGTAGAGGTCACCAGCAATCGTCTGGGTAACCACGCGCCGACTCGTCGTAACTTCGTGCAGATCAAGGTGTTCCATGCCATTTTCGACCAGAAGTGCGGCGTGTCTATCTTCTATCTGTTGACGGACCGCAACGTCGGTCAGGTCAATCATCGGGCCTTGGATTCTTAATAGCGCTGGAACCAGTACGTTCTGGCGGCGCCAGCTTGCAGTCACCGGCTCGGAGGCGAAGTCTTCAGCCGCTTCAGGCCCGTATCGCTCGATATGCCTGAGCTTGGCATCAAGATTTGGCCGAAGGTCCGCCAGCACTTCGCGTAGGCAGGTTTCGGGCAAGTCCGCCAGGTAGAGAGTGCGGAAGCGATGGCGGATATCGTCGAACCGATGGCTGAAGCTGTATAGCTCGAGCGGCGTGAATTCAAGTGGACTTGCGTGGTAGCCAACTCGCCACAACAAAAATTCGGAGCCGACTTTGCTCACGCCTGAAAGCTAGCGACCTGTCTAGCCGCTTGCACGACCATCGCGAAATCACCCGTCTCCGACGCGCCGCCGAGAACTTCGACCGGCGCACGATCGTCGAGACGTGTGTTCGTGCCGAACAACCAGGCCCGCGCAGTCTTGTCGTCGTACGCATCGACAAGCATTCGGACAACTTTGTAGCCCTCTCGCAACCTACGTTCGGTTATCTCGTGTGGTTCCGGGCCGCCGACTCGCGCGTATCGGCCGATCTGTTTTGCATCAGCAAGGCCTGCGAGGGCTGCGGCGATTCGTTGTCCGACCGTTTCCTGAAGGTAGCTGGCGATTTCACGAATTGGGCGGGTCGTTGCCTCGACATCGAGCTTCTCAGCGGCACTGGCTGTCAATACGGACATTTTGCGACCTCCGGACGGGCTGTATCCACCACAAGACTACCACTATGTCACCGTCAAACAACACCAGAAACAACACCACATAGTCACCACAACCAGGTGCATGGTGAAGTCTCGTCCGATACCTATCGAGCTTTTGCCCGCTGCCGGATGGTTGCTTCACGGCGTTGGTGGCATTGCGGCTGTTGTCGGTGTCGACGGTATTCCCCGGCGGTCCTGGACGTACAACACGCCCCGAAGATTTCGAATCGCTCATGAGCGGCCTTGAGACGAGAGTCTTCGACCGCTACCTCGACTCGACCGTGGTTTACCCCGGCCACGGCGACGACACGACTCTCGGAGTCGAGCGCCCGCACCTATCGGATTGGCGCGAGCGCGGGTGGTGAACTATTGGGGTTCGGATTCGGCCGCGGTCAGACGTTCACGTTGGTCGAGTTCAAGCTGTATCGCATCGGCCAGGTTCTTCCACGACTGAGCCACGTCCTGTAGGTGGACTAGATCAAACCGGAAGCTGAATGCTGCCGTCCCTTTGGCGCTGGTGGGCTCACGCCAGGTCCACAGCGATCCGTTCGCGTAATGGTGGGCACCATGCACTAGGTGTACCCGGCAGGAAGGTTGTTGACGGTTTGGCTGTGAGAAGGGAGGACCTCCGGGCTTAGTGGAGATGTCTGACGTCTCTACTCACACACGGAGGTCCTCGTGCCCCACGCTAATGCCCGGTTGACCGTTCATGGTCGGCAACTGTTGGTCGATCGGATCCTCAAGGGCGGTCGCAAGCCTGCCC
This sequence comes from Mycolicibacterium agri, assembly GCF_002553505.1. Taxonomy (GTDB): domain Bacteria; phylum Actinomycetota; class Actinomycetes; order Mycobacteriales; family Mycobacteriaceae; genus Mycobacterium; species Mycobacterium agri. The sequence continues at coordinate 23,113 of NZ_PDCP01000080.1, forward strand.
ACGTCGCCGCCGAACTTGGTGTGTCGCGCCAATGCGCCTATCGGTGGGTGCGCCGATTCCTCGACGAAGGTCCGGCCGGGCTGTTAGATCGGTCCTCGCGACCGCATCGCTGCCCGCACCGGTCATCTGCGGTCGTGGAGGCCGCCGTCGTCGACCTGCGCCGCACCTCGCGGCGCGGCCAGGACTGGATTGGCGCGGAGCTGGGTCTGCCGGCCCGCACCGTCAGCGCGATCGAGCCTGTCAAGTTGTCTGTGTAAGTGGCGGGTTCAGAGGTAGGGGTTGAGGCGTTCGGGGTAGATCAGGGTCAGTG
>NZ_PDCP01000081.1 GCF_002553505.1 Mycolicibacterium agri
GAGCTCGATATCTACTTCTGCGATCCGCACTCGCCATGGCAACGCGGCAGTAACGAGAACACCAACGGGCTGCTGCGCCAATACTTTGCTAAAGGCACCGACCTATCAGTGTTCCCGGCCGACTACCTCGACTACGTTGCCGCCCAACTCAACACCCGACCCCGCAAAACCCTCGGCTGGAAGAAACCCGCTGAAGTCCTCGACGAGCTACTCTCAAACCCGCCAAAACCACCCGCTGTTGCATCCACTGCCTGAAATCGCCAACCGTTGCCGCCGCATCAGCGTCTGATCGGCATGCAGCACACACAGTGTCAATGCGATCCGAGGGCAGCCCTCGCGACGGGCGCCGATGTCACCCACGCGACAGCCGATTACATCGCGGGATACGCCGAGGGGTTGGCAGACAGGAACGACTAGAGCTTGCTCGCGGCGTCCTCGTCGAGCAGCCACACCGTCGACTCGCGGCCCTTGGCCCCCGCGGCGGGCACGTCGTCGGGGTCGGCACCCCCGACCGCGGCGGCCACCGCATCGGCCTTCTCCGCGCCCGACACCACCAGCCACACCTGCCGCGAACGCGTAACCGCGGGCAGCGTCAAGGTGATTCGCCGTGGCGGCGGCTTGGGGGAGTCGGCCACACCGACCACCTGCCGACTGGTCTCCCGCACCGCGGCGCTGTGCGGGAACAGCGAGTTGATGTGGCCCTCGCCGCCCATGCCGAGCAGGTGGACATCGAAATCCGGTACAGGTTGCCCATCTTCGGCATTGGCGGCCAGCACGTGCTCGTAGGCCAGCGCGGCCGCGTCGAGGTCGTCGCCGAAGTCGCCGTCGCTGGCGGGCATCGCGTGGATGTTGGCCGCGGGGATGTCGACGTGGTCGAGCAGCGCTTCGCGGGCCTGCTTCTCGTTGCGCTCGTCGTCGTCGGTGGGCACGTAGCGTTCATCGCCCCAGAACACCCGCACCTTCGACCAGTCGATCGCCGCGCCGCTTTCCCGAACATGTTCGAGCAAGCCGATTCCGGTGCCGCCGCCGGTCAGCACGACCAGCGCCTGGCCCCTCGAGGAGATGGCGTCGTTGATGGCGCCGATGAGGCGGTCACCCGCCGCGGCGACGAGCGTCGCCTTGTCCGCATACTTCTCGACGATGGTGCTGGCTGTGCTCACACGTACTCCACTTTGTCGATCCCGGCGAGCGCCTGGAAGTAGATCTCGTCGGCGTCCAGGCGGCGCAGATCCTCGGCCAGACATTCCCTGGTGTCCCTGCGCGCCAACGGAATCAAGGCCTCCGGCCTGCTCGTGCGGGTCAGGGTGGCGGTCACCCCTGTCTGCGGACGGCTCAACGTCACCGTCTCACTGGGCCGGTGCAGTTCGACCTTCAGGTCGCCCACCACCCGCTGCACCTTGCCGTCGATCCGGCTGGCCAGCCAGCCCGCCAGGATGTCCAGCGCCGGCTCGGTTTTCAGGCCGGACACCAGCGCCGAGTCGATCGGCTCGAACGGGGGTTGGTCGAGCGCCGACGCCAGCAGCGCACGCCAGTACGTGATGCGGCTCCACGCGAGATCGGTGTCTCCCGCGGTGTAGCCCTTCAGCCTGCTCTTGATCGCCGCCAACGGGTCGGCGGTGTTGGTCGCATCGGTGATCCGCCGAATTGCCAACTGCCCCAACGGATCCTTGGCGGGCACCGCGGGAGCGCCGACCGGCCACCACGCCACCACCGGGGTGTCGGGCAGCAGGAAGGGCAGCACGACGCTGCTGGCGTGGTCGGCGATCTCACCGGAGAGCCGCAACACCACGACCTCGCCCGCGCCCGCGTCGGCGCCGACACGGATTTCGGCGTCCAGGCGCGGTTCGGCGGCGTCGCGGTCGACGGGCAGCACCGCGATCACCCGGCAGGGGTGCTCACGACTGGCGAAATTCGCCGCCTCGATCGACTCCTCGAGAGCCTCGTCGGTGTCGAGCGCGATGACCAGCGTCAGCACCCGGCCCATCGTGATCGCGCCGCCCTCTTCGCGCAGGCTGATGATCTTCTTGTTGATGTCGTTGGTCGTGGTGCCGGGCAAATTGATGATCACGGCCGCCTCCATTCCCGACCCATGCGGTGGATCATGTCGAACGCCGAATCCGGGCCCCACGTGCCCGATTCGTACGGGTCGGGCTTGCCGTGCTCAGCCCAGTGCTCCAGGACCGGATCGAGGATCTCCCACGACAATTCGACCTCGCGGTTGACCGGGAACAGCGACGGTTCGCCGAGCAGCATGTCCAGGATCAGCCGTTCGTAGGCCTCGGGCGAGTCCTCGGCGAACGCCGAACTGTAGGAGAAGTCCATGTTGACGTCGCGGACCTCCATCTGGCTGCCGGGCACCTTGGAGCCGAACCGCAGCGTGATGCCCTCGTCGGGTTGTACCCGCAGCACCAACGCGTTCTTGCCGAGTTCCTCGGTCATCGTCGTGTCGAACGGCAGGTGCGGCGCTCGCTTGAACACCAGAGCGATCTCGGTGACCCTGCGGCCCAACCGCTTTCCGGTGCGCAGGAAGAACGGCACACCAGCCCAGCGCCTGGTGTCCACCTCGAGCGCGATGGCGGCGAAGGTCTCGGTAATCGAGTCCTTCGAGAAGCCCTCCTCCTCCAGCAGCCCCGGGACCTTCTCGCTGCCCTGCCAGCCCGCGGTGTACTGGCCGCGCGCGGTGGTCTGGTCCAGCGGCAGCATGGGCTGGGTCGCCGACAACACCTTGATCTTCTCGGCCTGCAATTCGTGCGGGCTGAAGTTGACCGGCTCCTCCATGGCGGTCAGCGCCATCAACTGCAGCAGGTGGTTCTGGATCACGTCGCGTGCCGCGCCGACACCGTCGTAGTAGCCGGCGCGTCCGCCGAGCCCGATGTCCTCGGCCATCGTGATCTGCACGTGGTCGACGTAATTGTTGTTCCACACCGGCTCGTACAGTTCGTTGGCGAAGCGCAGCGCCAAGATGTTCTGCACGGTCTCCTTGCCGAGATAGTGGTCGATACGGAAGACCGACTCCTCGGGAAACACGCTGTTGACGACGGCGTTGAGCTCCTGGGCGCTCTGCAGGTCGTGGCCGAACGGCTTCTCGATCACCACCCGGCTCCAGCGGTCCTGCTGCGGCCGGGCCAGCCCGGTCTTCTGCAGCTGCTCGCACACCGTCTGGAACGCCTTAGGCGGAATCGACAGGTAGAACGCATGGTTGCCGCCGGTCCCGCGCTCGGCGTCGAGCTTCTCCAGCGTCTCGGCCAGCCGCCCGAACGACTTCTCGTCGTCGAAGGTGCCCTGTACGAACCGGATTCCCTCGGCGAGCCGGTCCCACACCTCCTGGCGATACGGCGTGCGGGCGTGCTGGCGCACCGCCTCGCAGACCAGCTTGCCGAAATCCTCGTCGGCCCAGTCTCTTCGGGCGAATCCGACCAGCGCGAAGTTGGCGGGCAGCAGCCCCCGGTTCGCCAGGTCGTAGATTGCTGGCATCAACTTCTTGCGCGCCAGATCCCCGGTGACGCCGAAGATCACCACCCCGCACGGGCCCGGGATGCGGGGCATGCGCTTGTCACGCTTGTCCCGCAACGGGTTTCGCCAGCCGGCGGGGGCGGCGGTGATCTCGACAGAAGTGTTCTGCGGGCTCATTTCTTCGCGGCGTCGAGCTGCGCCTTGGTCTCTTCGATCAATTCGAGCCACGAAGCTTTGAACTTCTGCACGCCTTCGTCTTCGAGCACCCGGAAGACGTCGGGCAGGTCGATGCCGACCGCGGCCAGCTTGTCGAAGACCTCCTGCGCCGCGCCCGCGGTGCCGGTGACGGTGTCGCCGCGGATCACGCCGTGATCGGCGACGGCCTCGATGGTCTTCTCCGGCATGGTGTTCACCGTGTTCGGTGCCACCAACTCGGTGACATACAGGGTGTCGGAGTAGTCCGGGTTCTTCACGCCGGTGGAGGCCCACAGCGGACGCTGCACCCGGGCGCCGTCGGCCTTGAGGGCCTCAAAGCGCTTTCCGCCGACGAACACCTCCTCGTAGGCGGCGTAGGCGAGCCGGGCGTTGGCGACACCGGCCTGACCGCGCAGGGCCAACGCTTCGTCGGTGCCGATCTTGTCCAGCCGCTTGTCGATCTCGGTGTCGACGCGAGACACGAAGAACGATGCGACCGAATGGATCTTGGACAGGTCGTGGCCGGCCTCCTTGGCCTTCTCCAGCCCGGCGAGGTAGGCGTCCATCACCATGCGGTGCCGCTCGACCGAGAAGATCAGCGTGACGTTCACCGAAATGCCCTCGGCGATGACGGAAGTGATCGCGGGCAGGCCTTCCATGGTGGCCGGGATCTTGATCAACAGGTTCGGCCGGTCGACGATCTTCCACAGCTCGATGGCCTGCAGGATCGTCTTGTCGGTGTCGTTGGCCAGCCGCGGGTCTACCTCGATGGACACCCGGCCGTCGACGCCGTCGGAGGCTTCCCACTGCGGCCGCAGCACGTCGCACGCGTTACGCACGTCGTCGGTGGTGACGGTGCGGATCGCGGCGTCCACGTCGGCACCGCGCTCGGCCAGCTCCCGCAGCTGGGCGTCGTACGCACTGCCCTTCGACATCGCGGTCTGGAAGATCGTCGGGTTGGTGGTCACCCCGACGACGCTGCGGGTGTCGATCAGCTGCTGGAGGTTGCCGGTGTTCAACCGGTCGCGCGATAGGTCATCCAGCCAGACGGACACGCCTGCCGCAGACAGCGCGGCGAGGTTGGCATTGGTCTCGGTCATCTGTCTTGCCTTTCTCAGTTGTCGAGTGATCGCTCCGCGGCGGCCACGACGGCTTCGGGTGTGAACCCGAACTCGCGGAACAGGGTCTTGTAGTCGGCCGATTCGCCGTAGTGCTCGATCGAGACGATCTCTCCGGTGTCGCCGACGAGCTTGTACCAGCTCTGCGCGACGGCCGCTTCGACGGCGACGCGTGCCGAAACCGACGGCGGCAGCACGCTGTCGCGGTACTCGACGGGCTGGGATTCGAACCATTCAACGCATGGCATCGACACCACGGTGGCGGTGATGTCCTTGTCCGCCAGGATCTTCTGCGCCTCAACCGCGAGTTGAAGCTCGGAGCCGGTGGCGATCAGGACGACGTCGGGATCCTCCTCAGGAGTCCCGCCGAGCACGTAGCCGCCGCGGGCGACACCGTCGGGGTCGGTGCCTTCGAGCACCGGAATGGCCTGGCGGGTCAGGATGAACCCGACCGGTCCGCTGCCATTGCCGCGGGCCAGGATGCTGCGCCAGGCGTAGGCCGTCTCGTTGGGGTCGCCCGGGCGGACGATCGAGAGGTTCGGGATGGCCCGCAGCGCCGCCAGATGCTCGATGGGCTGGTGTGTGGGGCCGTCCTCGCCGAGACCGATCGAATCGTGGGTCCAGACGTAGATGGTGTCGATGTCCATCAACGACGCGAGCCGGACCGCCGGCCGCATGTAGTCGGAGAACTGCAGGAAGGTGCCGCCGAACGCGCGGGTCGGCCCGTGCAGCACGATGCCGGACAGGATGGCGCCCATCGCGTGCTCGCGCACACCGAAGTGCAGCACCCGGCCGTACCAGTCGGCGGTGAACTCCTTGGTCGAAATCGACGGAGGACCAAAGGAGTTCACGCCCTTGATGGTGGTGTTGTTGCTGCCCGCCAGGTCGGCGGAGCCGCCCCACAGCTCGGGCAGGTGGGGCGCGACGTCGTTGAGCACTTGGCCGAACGCGGCGCGGGTGGCCACCGGCTTGGAGCCGGGTTCCCAGCGGGTCAGGTTGGCGTCCCAGCCCTCGGGCAGTTCCTGCGCCAGCAGCCGGTCGAGCAGCTTCTTGCGTTCCGGCTCGCGTTCGGCCCACGCGTCGAAGTCGGTCTGCCACTTGGCGTGTGCTTCCTTGCCACGGTCGACCAGCTTGCGGGTGTGGGCGAGGACCTCGTCGCGGACCTCGAACGACTTCTCGGGGTCGAAGCCGAGGATCTTCTTGACGGCGGCAACCTCTTCGGCACCCAGGTCGGCGCCGTGGGCTTTCCCGGTGTTCATCAGGTTCGGCGCCGGATAGCCGATGACGGTGCGCAGCGCGATGAACGACGGCTTGTCGGTGACGGCCTTGGCCTGTTCGATGGCCTCGAGGATGCCGGCGACGTTCTCGCCGCCTTCGACCTCCTGCACGTGCCAGCCGTAGGCGCGGTAGCGGGCGGCGGTGTCCTCGCTCAGGGCGATGTTGGTGTCGTCCTCGATCGAGATCTGGTTGTGGTCGTAGAACACGATCAGGTTGCCCAGCTGCTGGGTGCCCGCGATCGAGGAGGCCTCCGAGGTGACGCCCTCTTCGATGTCGCCGTCAGAGGCGATGACGTAGATGTGGTGGTCGAACGGGCTGGTGCCCGGCGCGGCGTCGGGGTCGAACAGGCCGCGCTCGTAGCGGGACGCCATCGCCATGCCGACCGCCGAGGCCAGGCCCTGGCCGAGCGGTCCGGTGGTGATCTCCACGCCTTTGGTGTGGCGGAACTCCGGGTGGCCGGGCGTCTTGCTCTTCCAGGTGCGCAGCGCCTCGAGGTCGGACAGCTCGAGCCCGAAACCGCCGAGGTAGAGCTGAATGTAGAGAGTCAGGCTGCTGTGACCGGCCGACAGCACGAAACGGTCGCGGCCCAGCCAGTGCACGTCGTTGGGGTCATGGCGCATCACCCGCTGAAACAGCGTGTACGCCAGCGGCGCCAGGCTCATCGCCGTACCGGGGTGACCGTTGCCCACCTTGTGCACGGCATCCGCCGCCAGCACACGCACGGTGTCGACCGCGGCGGTGTCGAGGTCGGTCCAGTCGTCGGGGTGGTTGGGGCGAGTAAGGGCCGAGATTTCTTCGACGGTTGTCACCAGTTGACTCCTTGGGTCGGCGAGCCTGGTCCGTGTCTACCCTAGTGCGACGGCGGCAATCGTCGCAGGCTGCGTCGCACATCGCGGGCTGATCTTTCGTGCACGCCACCCAGCTAGGAGTTCTGCCGCCCTGCGGTCTACCATCGTCTGTAGTAGAAGGACGCGGCTGCCGCGGATTCAAGGAGTTATTTGGTGACCACTCGGGAGCGCGCCGCGCTGCACGATCGGTCGCTGGTCGAGCGGCTCCGGCGGCAGCTGAGCGCGACCCTCGTCGGCTACGTCGCATTGACGAAACCGCGGGTCATCGAGCTTTTGCTGGTGACGACGATCCCGGCGATGCTGCTGGCCGACCGCGGCACTGTGAATCCGCTGTTGATCTTCAACACGTTGGTGGGTGGCCTGCTGGCCGCTGCGGGCGCCAACACGCTGAACTGCGTGGCCGACGCCGACATCGACAAGAAGATGAAGCGCACCGAGCGGCGGCCGCTGGCGCGCGACAGCGTGCCGCGCAGCCATGCGCTGATCTTCGGGTTGGCGCTGTCGGTCGCGTCGTTCTTCTGGCTGTGGTGGACGACGAACATGCTGTCCGCGCATCTGGCGGGCGCGACGATCGCGTTCTACGTGCTGGTCTACACGCTGCTGCTGAAGCGGCGCACGTCGCAGAACGTGGTGTGGGGCGGCGCGGCCGGCTGCATGCCGGTGATGATCGGCTGGTCGGCGGTCACCGGCACCATCCAATGGCCTGCGCTGGTGATGTTCGCGATCATCTTCTTCTGGACGCCGCCGCACACCTGGGCGCTGGCGATGCGCTACAAGGAGGACTACCGCGCGGCCGGCGTGCCGATGCTGCCCGCGGTGGCCACCGAGCGGCAGGTGACCAAGCAGATCCTCGTCTACACGTGGCTGACGGTGCTGACGACCCTGGCGCTGGCATTGGCCACCGGCTGGCTGTACGCGTCGGTGGCGCTGGTGGCGGGCACGTGGTTCCTGGCGATGGCACACCAGCTCTACGCCGGCGTGCGCCGCGGCGAGCCGGTCAAGCCGCTGCGGCTGTTTTTGCAGTCGAACAACTACCTGGCCGTGGTGTTCTGCGCGCTGGCCATCGACTCCGCGTTGAACCTGCCGACTCTGTTCTCGGTGTGAGCGTTCCTGTAGCGGTCAGCACGGACAATTTCGTCCACGCCGAAAGCGACCTCTATTTCGGCAACATCGTCAACAACGGCGGGTTCGCCAAGTTCTTTCACATCCGCGAACTGGCACCCATCGACCACCAGCTGGTCATCCGGTCCAACCGGGACACGCTGTACTCGGCGGCGGTGTTCGACCTCGATGCGGGCCCTGTGACGATCACCCTGCCCGGCCCGGGTGACCGGTTCCTGTCGATGCAGGTGATCGACGAGGACCACTACACCCACCAGGTGGCCTACGGTGCGGGTCAACACACCCTGACCCGCGACCGGATCGGCACCCGCTACGTCGCCACCCCTGTGCGCATCCTCGTCGACCCCAACGATCCCGCCGATCTCTCCGCGGTACACGCGCTGCAGGACGCCATAACGGTGCAGCAGGACGACACCGGGTCGTTCGAGGTGCCCAACTGGGATCCGGTGAGCCAGAAGACGGTTCGCGATGCGCTGGTGACGTTGGCAGGCGCTCTGCCGGACACCAAGCGGATGTTCGGCACGCGGGAGGACGTCGATCCGATCCGCCATCTGATCGGGTCGGCCAACGCCTGGGGTGGCAACCCGGAACGGGACGCGCTGTATCTCACCGTCGTGCCACCTCGCAACGACGGCGTCACCGTGCACCGGCTGACCGTCGGCGAGGTCCCGGTGGACGGATTCTGGTCCGTCACCGTCTACAACAAGGACGGCTACTTCTCGCCGAACCCGCAGAACGCCTATTCGGTCAACAACGTCACCGCGCGACAAGGCACGGACGGCAACACCACCATCCTGTTCGGCGGCTGCGACGGCGACAAACCGAACTGTCTGCCCATCACCGAAGGCTGGAACTACACCGTCCGGCTGTACCGGCCCCGTCGGCAGATCCTCGACGGGTCATGGACGTTCCCCCGGGCCGAACCGGTCTAGGGCACCAGCACGACCGAGCCGACCGTCTTGCGGTCCTGCAGATCGCGGTGGGCCTTCTCGGCGTGCTCAAGCGGATAGCGTTCACTGACCATGACGTTGATGGTTCCCGCGGCGATCGCGTCCAGCAATTCACCTGCGCGCCAGGAGAATTCGTCGGATGAACGCGTGTAGTGCGCGAGCGTGGGTCTGGTCAGAAACACCGAACCGGCCGCGTTGAGCCGCTGCGGGTCGAACGGCGGGACCGGCCCGCTGGACGCGCCGAACAGCGCGAGCATGCCCCGCACCGCCAGGCTGGCCAGGCTCGCGTCGAACGTGGCGGCGCCAACGCCGTCGTAGACCGCCGCGACACCGCCGTCGGTCAGTTGCTTGATCTTGGCGCCGAACTCCTCGGGATCCTCGGGGTAGTCGAGCACCTCGGCCGCCCCCGCTTGCCGGGACAGTTCCGCCTTCTCCGGCGTCGACACCGTCGTGATCACCCGGGCGGCCATGCTGGTGGCCCACTGGGTCAGGATCAGGCCGACTCCGCCCGCACCGGCGTGCACCAGGATGCTGTCGCCCTGCTGCACCGCGTACACCGACTTCAACAGGTAGTGCGCCGTCATCCCCTTCAGCAGCGACGCGGCCGCCACGTCAGGGCTCACGCCTTCGGGTACATAGGCGCAGAAATCCGCCGGCGCCGTGCAGAATTCGGCATATGAACCGTTGGCCTGCGCGGTGACCACCCGGTCGCCCGCCGAGAGTGCTGCCACATCGTCGCCGACGGCCTCGACCGTGCCGCACACCTCCAGACCCGGGATGAACGGCGTGGGGCGCGGATACAGCCCCGACCGGAAATACGTGTCGATGAAGTTGATGCCGATCGCCTCAGCCTTGATCAGGACTTCACCCGGCCCGGGGGAGGGCGTCGGCCTCTCGACGTAGGTCAGGACCTCGGGCCCACCGGTTTCTGCGACTTCAATGGCTTGCATGGTGACTATCATCCCTACGTCATGAAACTTGCGCGGCCGGACATCCGCCATCCTCGCATCGTGCTCGCCGGCTGCCCAGCGCTGCCGGAGGGCGATGGCGACGATGCCGAACTCGTCGGGGCCCTGCGCGAGCGCGGACTGCACGCCCGCTGGCTGTCGTGGGACGACCAGGAGACGCTGTCGGCCGACCTCGTCATCCTGCGGGCGACCTGGGACTACATCGACCGCCTCGACGAGTTTCTGGCCTGGACCACCAGGGTCCGCAATCTGCTGAATCCGCCTGCGGTCGTCGGGTGGAACACCGACAAGCGTTATCTCGCCGACCTGGCCGACGCCGGTGTGCCGACGGTGCCGAGCAGTTTCTTCGCGCCCGGCGAGCGGGTCCGCGTGCCGAAGGGCGAGGTGGTGGTCAAGCCGTCGATCGGAGCCGGATCGGTCGGCGCGCAACGCTTTACCGACGCGCAGGCCGCGCGCGAGCATGCCGCTGCGCTGCAGGACGCCGGAAAAACCGTGCTCATCCAGCCGTACGACGCAAGGGTGGAGGACGGCGAGACGGCGCTGGTATTCCTGGTCGGCGAGCAGTCGCATGCCTTCACCAAGGCCGCCATCCTGCCGCCCGCCGGCCAGCGCCCGGTGTTCGACCCCTCCGGCACCTACGCCGAGGAGACGCTCACACCCGCCGAACCCGACTTCGAGCTGTGGGACGTCGGGCACGCCGCGCTCGAGGCGGCGGCCGCACGGCTGAACATCAATGCCACCGATCTGCTGTACGCGCGCGTCGACCTGATCGGCGGCCCCGACCGCCCGGTACTGCTCGAACTGGAACTTGTGGAGCCGTCACTGGGCTGGCGCCAGCTGGACCGCGCGACCCGCGACCTGGCGCAGCGCAAGTTCGCGATCGGCGTGCAGTCAGCCCTTGACCGGCTCGGGCTTGGCCCGTTCTCGCATCGACGCCCATAGCGCCGAGGTGGCCGCGGTGCACGCGGCCGCGCCCGCAACGTGAATCGCCACCAGCGCGGCGGGCACACCGGTGTAGAACTGCACCGCGCCGACCAGGCCCTGCGCCAGCACGAACACCAGAAGTACGCCAAGGCGCAGGAACACCGGTCGCGGCGCACGCACCGCCGCCAGCGCGAAGGCGAGCGCGACGAGCAGTGAGAGGTAGGCCACCAGCAGCGAGGTGTGCACATGCACCAGCGTGGTGACCTCCACCTCGAGCCGCGGAACGATGCGTTCGGTGCTTTTGTCGCCCGCGTGCGGGCCCGCGCCGGTGACCAGCGTGCCGCTGACGAGCTGGGCGGCAAGCACCACCGCGGTCAGAATCGTCAACTGCCGCAACGGTTTCGGTACGCGCGGTGTCGGCACACCGTCATCGGGCTGGCCGATCTTCACGAACAGCAGCACGGCGAGCCACACCATGGCCATCGAGACGAGCAGGTGGATCGCGACCGTCCACCAGAGCAGCCCGGTCAACACCGTGATGCCGCCGATCACCGCCTGCATGACGGTGGACGCGGGCATCAGCCACGCATAGACGAGAACCTCGCGACGTCGGCGGGCGCGGGTGACGGCCAGCACCGCGAGCGCGGCGGTCACCACCACCAGGAAGGTGATCATCCGGTTGCCGAATTCGACCGCCTGGTGGATGCCGGGCACTTCGGCGTGCGGCACGGGGGTGAAGCTGCCCGGAAAGCACTGCGGCCAGGTGGGGCAGCCGAGGCCGGATGCGGTGACCCGGACGATCGCCCCCGTCACGGCGATGCCCGCTTGCGTCAGGACGACCGCGGCAGCGATGAGGCGCTGCGTTCGCAAGCTGGGCAGTGGCAGCACGTCCACCAGCCGCAGCAAAAACCGTCCGAGGGGCACGGCCCGATCGTAGAGGATCGCAACTACAGGCCGTAGTAGCGCAGGTGGGCCAGCTACAACTCACCCCCGCAGTGAGACGAACGGCACCAGCACGTCGTCGACGAGCGCCACGATGAGGTCGTCGGTGATGGGATTGCCGGTCACCAGAAGCCGGTGCCACAGCACGCTCTGGCCGAGTTCCCTGGCGATCTCGACGGGCACGTCGGGCCGCACGTCGCCGCGCTCGATCCGCTCCGCCCGCTCGAGACGGCCGCCGTCCGCTTCGCCGACGCGCCGCACCACCGGCGCCGGCTGACGATCGATCACGCGCCGCTGCGCGGCGTCACGCCCGCGATGCTGCTCGACTGGTTCACCCATCTGGGCGGCACGATTCGCTACGGCGACCAGATCATCGACCGCTACCTGGCCTGGCACCCGATCGACCACGTCGCGTGGGAACTGGCACGCTCGGCGCCGTCCGGCGGCGCGGCCGAGGGGGCGCGCTTCCGGATGTCGAGGCGTTCGGCGGCAGGCCGGAATAGCGGATCGACGAAATCGCCCGCGTCGAGAAACTCGACGAGACGGGCATTCGGCTGGTCAAGCGCGTAGCCGGCGTTGTCGTCGTCCAACTCGAACACACCTGGTCGGCAGGCGCCGACGGCGCGCATTACGTCACCGTGTTGGACCTCGGCGCCCGCTCGGCGCTGATGTCACCGGTCAATAGGCTTGTCGCGCACCGCTTTCCAGAAGACAAGCTGCGGGCATGGGTGAAACACAACATCGAGGAAGTGGGCCAGCTCGAGTACCTGCTGCCGCAGCTGGCCTCAGGTGAACCGGAACCAGCGCAGTGCGCACAGTGCTGAGACCCCACCCCACACCGCGAGCACGGCCACACCGAACCAGTCGACCGACAGCGACATCGCCTGCGTCAGCGCCTCGGTCAAGGCGCCCGACGGGGTTAGCCGCGCGGCCCACCGCACGGCTTCCGGCACGACCTGACCCTCCAGCGTCAGCGCGCCGAGCCCGGCGAACACGAACCACAGCAGGTTGGCGACGGCCAGCACGATCTCGGCGCGCAGCGTGCCGCCGAGCAGCAAGCCCATCGCCGCGAAACCGGCCGTTCCCAGCGCGATGATCACCGCCCCGAGCACCAGCCCGCCGATGTGGGGTCGCCAGCCCAGCGCAATGCCGATGGCGCCCAACACGATCGACTGCAGAAACACCACCGCGACCACGGCGAGCGATTTGCCCGCGATGATGCCCCACACCGGCAGCGCGGTCGCGCCGATCCGCTTGAGCGCGCCGTAGCGGCGGTCGAACGCCACGGCGATCGCCTGCCCGGTGAACGCCGTGGAGATCACCGCCAGCGCCATGATCGCCGGCACGAACGTCGCCGCCCGATTGGGCCCGAACTCCCCGAACGGCAGAAGCGTCAACCCGATCAGCAGTGTGATGGGAATGAACAGCGTCAGCAGCAGTTGTTCGCCGTTGCGCAACAACAACTTCAGTTCGAGACCGAACTGCGCGGTGAGCATTTTCGGCACCGACGCAGGTCGGGGATCGGGACGAAACGTCCCTGGCGCGAAGCGATTCGTCGTGCTCATCTACGGCCTCAACTCCCGCCCGGTCAGATCCAGAAACACGTCTTCCAGGCTGCGCTGCTCCACCCGCATGTCGGTGGCCAACACGTTGAGCCGGGCACACCACGCCGTCACCGTCGCCAGCACCTGCGGGTCGATATGCCCCTCCACCAGATACTCGCCGGGTGAGGTCTCGGTGGCCTTGTAGCTTTCCGGCAGCGCCGAGATCAGAAGCGACAGATCCAACATTCGCGGGGCCTTGAACCGCAGCTGGTTCTCCGCGCCGCTGCGCATCAGTTCGGCAGGGGTCCCGCTGGCGACGGCCACGCCGTGATCGATGATCACCAACCGGTCGGCGAGTTCCTCGGCCTCGGTCAGCTGGTGGGTGGTCAGCACCACGGTGACGCCGTCGCTGCGCAGCGCATCGATCAGCTCCCACACCACGATTCGCGCGTGTGCGTCCATGCCCGCGGTCGGCTCGTCGAGGAAGACCAGTTCGGGGCGGCCGACGACCGCGCACGCCAGCGCCAGCCGCTGCTGTTGTCCACCTGACAGCCGCCGATACGTGGTCTTGGCCGCCTCGGTCAGCCCGAGGGTCTCCATCAGCCACTGCGGGTCCAGCGGGTTGGCGCTGTAGGCCGCAACGAGTTTGAGCATCTCGCCGGCCTGCGCGGCCGGGTACGCGCCGCCGCCCTGCAACATGACCCCGATGCGCTCGCGCACGCGGGCGTTGTCGGTGAACGGGTTGAGGCCGAGGATCTCGATGCTGCCCGCGTCCGGCTTGATGAAGCCCTCGCACATCTCCACCGTCGTGGTCTTGCCTGCGCCGTTGGGGCCAAGCAGCGCCAACACCTCGGCGGAGTGCACCTCAAGGTCCAGATCCTTGACCGCGGTCGTCGACCCGTACCGCTTGCACACCCCACGCAGGCGCACGGGCGTGTCGGAACCGGAGGTCACGGTGATTCAGCGTAAGCGTCGGCCGTCGCGGCCCGGGGGCACGGTAGCGAAGGCTCCACCCGCACCGGCCGCGGTAGGGGTGCGACGTCGGTCTGGGGGCCGGGATCCGGCAGCTTCCGCCACGGCAGTTGGTAATAGGTGATCGCGATGAGCGCCGCGACGACCACCGTGCTCGCCGCGGTCGCGAGCAGGATCTGAAAGACCGTGAACCGGTCGCCGTTGGCGGTCGGGCCGAAGACCCCGACGACGAAGGTCACCACGATCGCGGTGGTGCGGAACGAACGCCGAGTGGCCCACGCCGCCAACGGGATCACCGCCCACAGCAGGTACCACGGCTGCACCACGGGGAAGAGCAGAACCGTCATGCCGAGCGCGACACCGAGTCCGCCGATCGGGTGCAGCCGCCCCCGCAGCACCGCGAGAAGCAGCCACGTCACGACGATCGAGATGATGAACACGCCGATGCCGCGGGTCAGGCCGAGCACCGCGGTGGTGTGATCGCCCAGCCCCAGCAGGATGCCCACCTGGCCGGTCCCGAGCGCCAACAGCGTCGGCAGCGACATCCAGCTGCGGACGACGTTGGCGGTGCCCAGCGTGAACAGCCAGCCGAAGCCCAGCCCGCTGGCCCAGCCGATCACCGCCATCACCGCGATCGACACCGCGGTCAACGATCCGCCTGCGATGAAGAACGCCTTGACCGTGCCGCCCCACCGGCACGCCAGCGCCATCGCGACGAAGCCCAGCGCCAGCAGGCCCGGCAGCTTGACCTGTGACGACATGGTGATCAGCACGACGCCGAGCAGCAGCATCGCCATCGGCCACCAGCGCGCCCAGTCGTCGCGAGATCTCGGCCACACGAACGGCTTCGGCAGCAGGGGCCCGTTGGCGTACACGCCGCGCAACGCGAACTCGGTGCCCGCCAGCATCAGACCCAGCATCAGCGCCTCGTTGTGGATGCCCGCCACCAGATGCATGATCAGCAGCGGGTTGGCCGCCCCCAGCCACAACGCGCTCACCTCGGCGACACCGCAGCGCCGCGCGAGCCGCGGAACGGCCCACACGATCAGCGCGACGCCGAGCAACACCAGTATTCGGTGGCACAGCACCGCGAAGACGATGTTCTCGCCGGTGAGCGCCGAAACCCCTTGGCCTATCCATAAAAACAGCGGACCGTACGGCGCGGGTGTCTCGCGCCACATGGTCGGCACCGACAGCGTGAACACGTGCTCGAGGCCGAGGCCGGTCGCGGGCCCGACCTTGTACGGGTCGAGGCCGTTGATCGCGATCTCGCTCTGCGCCAGATAGGAGTACACGTCGCGGCTGTACATCGGCGGCGCGATGAGCAACGGCAGCACCCACAACAAGAGGGTGCGGTCCAACTGGCTGCGGCTCATCCGCCGCTCACCCAGCGCGAAGCGGCCCAGCATCAGCCACGCCAGCGCCATCATCACCGCGCCGGTGGTGGTCATCGTCAGCGAGACGGTCTGGATGCGCGACGGCAGGTTGAGCAGCCGTACGCCGAACGTCGGATCCTGCACGACGGGCCGGGCGCCGACGCCGAGCGCGCCGATCGCCATCACCACCGTGCCGGTAGCCCCGAACAGGCGCGTGCGGCGTACCGCGATCAGTTCGGCGTCGTTGAGGGGCGAACCGACGGTCCGTTCATCCCCATGCCAGCCGGCAATCGAGGTGGAGAGAGACCATAGGCGCGCAGCCATCAGTGCAGCGTAACCATCAGAGCTTGACGATCACCTTGCCGGTGTTGCCGCCGGTGAACAACAAGTTCAGCGCGTCGGGAGCGTTCTCGAGGCCGTCGACGATGTGCTCAGACGACTTGATCTTGCCCTCGGCGATCCAGCCCGCCATCTCGAGTTGCGCCTCGGGGAAGCGGTCGAGGTAGTCCAGGATGATGAAGCCCTCCATGCGGCCACGCTGAAGCAGCAGGTTCAGGTAGTTGCTCGGGCCTGGTGGCGGCTCGTCGCTGTTGTAGGTCGAGATCGCCCCGCACAGCACGACGCGGCCGCGCATCGCCAGGTTGGCCAGGCAGTCGTTGAGGATCGAGCCGCCGACGTTGTCGAAGTACAGGTCGATGCCGTCCGGGCAGGCCTCGCGCAGACGCCTGGCGACGTTGTCGCTCTTGTAGTCGATCGCCTCGTCGAAGCCCAGCTCGTCGACGATGTAGCCGCATTTCTCGGCGCCGCCGGCGATGCCGACGACCTTCTTCGCGCCCTTGATCTTGGCGATCTGGCCCACCGTGGAGCCTGTCGCGCCCGCCGCGCCGGAGACGATGACCACGTCGCCTTCCTTGACCCCGCCGACGTCGATCAGGCCGAAGTAGGCGGTCATGCCCGTGACGCCCAGGATGCCGATGGCCGCGGTCGGGGAGACCCCCTCGGGCAACACCTGCATGGCTGATTCTGAGCCGTCGATGACCACGTACTCCTGCCAGCCGGTCATGCCGAACACCAGCTGACCCGGCCGGTAGGCGTCGGTGCGGCTCTCGACGATCTCGCCGACGCCGCCGCTGCGGATCACCTCGCCGAGCTGGATGGGCGGCAGGTACCCGGGGACATCGTCCATCCAGGTGCGGATCGTCGGGTCGATGGACAGATAACCGACTTTGACCAGGGCTTGGCCGTCCTTCAGGTCGGAAAAAGGCACCTGCTCGGTTTCCAGTCGCGTGGTCTGCTCGTCGACCATGCCGGACGGTCGCTCGGCTAGGACAATGCGTCGGTTTTGTAGGCTCACGCGTCCGATTCTCTCGCGAAGCCACCTCGCGAAACGGAATCTGGGCAGCGAAAGTGCGAGTAAGGGCCTGCGTGGATGCCGTTTCGCGGAGGTATGTGGGAGCACCTGGGAGATAAGGATCACCTTGCTTTACCGGGTTTCTTAATTCCGTCACAATGGTGTTGTGAAATTCGGTCCGGATGCCGCTGGCAATGATCGCCACACGCGTGGCGCCATCGTCCAGCTGTTGCTGGAGGCCGGACCGATCACAGCAGGTGAGATCGGCGAGCGGCTCGGCATCTCCGCCGCGGGTGTGCGCAGGCATCTGGATGCTTTGATCGAGGCCGGCGACGCGCAGTCGAGCGCGGCGGCGTCCTGGCAGCACAACGGCCGCGGCAGGCCGGCGCGACGCTACCGGTTGACCGCTGCGGGGCGCGCCAAGCTGGGCCACGCCTACGACGACCTCGCCGCGGCGGCCATGCGTCAGCTGCGTGAGATCGGCGGCGACGACGCCGTCAAGACCTTCGCCCGGCGCCGGATCGACAGCATCCTGGCGGGAGTAACCGAGGGCCCTGACGACGTTGAAGCAACTGTCGGTCGCATGGCGAACGCGTTGACCAACGCCGGTTACGCTGCCACCACAACCGAGGTGAGCGGCCCGATCCACGGCATCGAGCTCTGCCAGCATCACTGCCCGGTGTCGCACGTCGCCGAGGAGTTCCCGGAGTTGTGCGAGGCCGAACGGGAAGCGTTCGCCGAGGTGCTCGGCACCCACGTGCAGCGGCTCGCCACGATCGTCAACGGCGACTGCGCGTGCACGACGCACGTCCCACTGCACGTACCGGGCAGCCAGGACCAGCCCACACTTCGGCGCACAGCCCGCGCCGAAGCCACCACGACCACACAAGGAGCGTCCACATGACGACCACGCCAGAAGTCTTGACCCAGGAACAGACCATCGAGTCGCTGGGTCGCTACGGCTATGGCTGGGCGGACCCGGACGAGGCAGGCGCCGCCGCGCAGCGCGGTCTGTCGGAAGCGGTGGTGCGCGACATCTCCGCGAAGAAGAACGAGCCCGAATGGATGCTCAACATCCGGCTCAAGGCGCTTCGCACGTTCGAGAAGAAGCCGATGCCGAAGTGGGGCTCCAACCTCGAGGGCATCGACTTCGACAACATCAAGTACTTCGTGCGCTCGACGGAGAAGCAGGCCGCGTCCTGGGATGACCTGCCCGAAGACATCCGCAACACCTACGACAGGCTGGGCATCCCCGAGGCGGAGAAGCAGCGCCTTGTCGCAGGCGTGGCCGCGCAGTACGAGTCCGAGGTGGTCTACCACCAGATCCGCGAGGACCTGGAGAGCCAGGGCGTCATCTTCCTCGACACCGACACCGGCCTGCGCGAGCATCCGGAGATCTTCAAGCAGTACTTCGGCACGGTGATCCCGGCGGGCGACAACAAGTTCTCCGCGCTCAACACCGCGGTGTGGTCGGGCGGTTCGTTCATCTACGTGCCGCCGGGCGTGCACGTCGACATCCCGCTGCAGGCCTACTTCCGGATCAACACCGAGAACATGGGCCAGTTCGAGCGGACGCTGATCATCGTCGACGAGGGCGCCTACGTGCACTACGTCGAGGGCTGCACCGCGCCGATCTACAAGAGCGACTCGCTGCACTCCGCGGTGGTCGAGATCATCGTCAAGCCCGGTGGCCGTTGCCGCTACACGACCATTCAGAACTGGTCGAACAACGTCTACAACCTGGTCACCAAGCGCGCCCGCGCCGAGGCCGGGGCCACCATGGAGTGGGTCGACGGCAACATCGGCTCGAAGGTCACGATGAAGTACCCCGCCGTGTGGATGACCGGCGAGCACGCCAAGGGCGAGGTGCTGTCGGTGGCGTTCGCGGGCGAGGGCCAGCATCAGGACACCGGCGCCAAGATGCTGCACCTGGCGCCCAATACGAGCAGCAACATCGTCTCCAAGTCGGTGGCCCGCGGTGGCGGCCGCGCGTCCTACCGCGGCCTGGTCCAGGTCAACAAGGGTGCGCACGGATCGCGCTCCAGCGTCAAATGCGATGCGCTGCTGGTCGATACGATCAGCCGCTCCGACACCTACCCCTACGTCGACATCCGCGAGGACGACGTGACGATGGGCCACGAGGCCACCGTGTCCAAGGTCAGCGAGGATCAGCTGTTCTATCTGATGAGCCGCGGCCTCACCGAGGACGAGGCGATGGCGATGGTGGTGCGCGGCTTCGTCGAGCCGATCGCCAAGGAACTGCCGATGGAGTACGCGCTGGAGCTCAACCGCCTGATCGAGCTGCAGATGGAAGGCGCGGTCGGGTGAGCGGGGCGAGCGAAGCGACGGGATTGAGTAGGGCAGAGAACCTGACAACGGCCGTCGAAGGTACGACCGCGGGCTCGGCGCTCAACAAGGGCGAGATCTTCACCTCGTTCGACGTCAACGCCTTCGAGGTGCCCGGTGGCCGCGACGAGATCTGGCGGTTCACGCCGCTCAAGCGGCTGCGCGGCCTGCACGACGGCTCCGCGGCCGCGACCGGATCCGCCACCATCGAGGTGTCGGCGTGCGAGGGTGTCACCGTCGAGACGGTGCAGCGCGGCGACGAGCGTCTCGGCGAAGCCGGTGCCCCCGCTGATCGCGTTGCCGCGCAAGCGTTCTCGTCGTTCGACAACGCCACGATCGTCACCGTCGGCAAAGGCGTGGTGTGCGAGGATCCGATCGAGATCGTCGTGACCGGCCCCGGCGAAGGAGCCACTGCCTACGGACACCTGCAGGTGCGGGTCGGTGAACTCGGCGAGGCCGTCGTGATCATCGACCAGCGCGGCAGCGGAACCTACGCCGACAACATCGAATTCGTCGTCGGCGACGCCGCCACGCTCAAGGTGGTGTCGATCGCGGACTGGGCCGACGACACGGTGAACGTCAGCATGCATCACGCGGCACTCGGTAAGGACGCCGTGCTGCGTCACGTCGCGGTCACCCTCGGCGGCGACGTCGTGCGGATGACGGGGCGGGTGCGCTTCGGCGCACCGGGCGGCGACGCCGAGCTGCTCGGCCTGTACTTCGCCGACGACGGGCAGCACTTCGAATCCCGGCTGCTGGTCGACCACGCCGAGCCGCACTGCCGCTCGCATGTCACGTACAAGGGTGCGCTACAAGGCGATCCGGACTCGTCGAGACCCGACACCCACACCGTGTGGGTCGGCGACGTGCTGATCCGTGCCGCGGCCACTGGAACCGACACCTTCGAGACGAACCGCAATTTGGTGCTGACCGACGGCGCCCGCGCCGACTCGGTGCCCAACCTCGAAATCGAAACCGGTGAGATCGCCGGCGCCGGCCACGCAAGCGCCACGGGGCGATTCGACGACGAACAGCTGTTCTATCTGCAGGCGCGCGGCATCCCCGAAGATCAGGCGCGGCGGCTGATCGTGCGCGGTTTCTTCGGCGAAATCATCCAGAAAATCACGGTGCCCGCCGTTCGCGAGCGGTTGACCGACGCCATCGAACACGAGCTCGCGCTCACCGAGACCCTGCAAGGAAGCCACGAATGACCACACTGGAAATCAAAGACCTGCACGTCAGCGTCGCGGCCACCGACGCGACCGACGAGATCCCGATCCTCAAGGGCGTCGATCTCACGGTGAAGTCGGGGGAGACGCATGCGCTGATGGGGCCCAACGGCTCCGGCAAGTCGACGCTGTCGTATGCGATCGCCGGCCACCCGAAGTACACGGTGACCTCGGGCTCGATCACCCTCGACGGCCAGGACGTGCTGGAGATGACCGTCGACGAGCGGGCCCGCGCCGGCCTGTTCTTGGCCATGCAGTACCCGGTCGAGGTGCCCGGTGTGTCGATGTCGAACTTCCTGCGCACCGCGGCCACCGCCGTGCGCGGTGAGGCGCCGAAGCTGCGGCACTGGGTCAAGGAGGTCAAGGCCGCGATGGACGACCTCGACATCGACCCGTCGTTCTCCGAACGCAGTGTCAACGAAGGCTTTTCCGGCGGCGAGAAGAAGCGCCACGAGATCCTTCAGCTGTCGCTTCTCAAGCCCAAGATCGCGATCCTCGACGAGACCGACTCCGGGCTGGACGTCGACGCGCTGCGTGTCGTCAGTGACGGCGTGAATCGATACGCGCAGGAGACCAACGGGGGTGTCCTGTTGATCACGCACTACACCCGCATCCTGCGCTACATCCAGCCGCAGTTCGTGCACGTCTTCGTCGGTGGCCGCATCGCCGAGTCCGGTGGACCCGAGCTTGCCGACGAGCTGGAGGAAAACGGTTACGTCCGGTTCACCCAGCAGGCGGCCGCCGCGTCGTCCTGACTGGACTCACGGGAGCATCTCTGATGACCGCATCCGCCAGCACTTTTGACATCGCGAGGATCCGGGCCGACTTCCCGATCCTCAAACGCGTGATGCGCGGCGGAAGCCAGTTGGCGTATCTGGATTCGGGAGCGACCTCGCAGCGGCCGGTTCAGGTCCTCGACGCCGAACGCGACTTCCTCGTCACCTCCAACGGCGCCGTGCACCGCGGCGCGCACCAGCTGATGGAGGAGTCCACCGACGCATACGAGCAGGGTCGCGCCGACATCGCCGCGTTCGTCGGCGCCGACCCGAACGAGTTGGTGTTCACCAAGAACGCCACCGAGGCCATCAACCTCGTCGCATACGTGTTGGGCGACAAGCGCTTCGACCGCGCGGTCGGCCCCGGCGACGTCATCGTCACCACCGAGCTGGAGCACCACGCCAACCTGGTGCCGTGGCAGGAGTTGGCGCGCCGCACGGGCGCGACGCTGAAGTGGTATTCGGTGGACCACGAGGGCCGCATCGACCTCGACTCGCTGGAACTGGACCGCAGCGTCAAGGTGGTGGCGTTCAGTCATCACTCCAACGTCACCGGCGCGGTGGCACCGGTCGAGCAGTTCGTGCGGCGGGCGCAGGCCGTCGGCGCGCTGACGGTGCTCGACGCCTGCCAGTCGGTGCCGCACCAGCCCGTCGACTTCCACGCGCTCGGCGTCGACTACGCCGCGTTCTCGGGCCATAAGATGTTGGGTCCCAACGGCATCGGTGTGCTCTACGGCCGCGGCGAGCTTCTGGACGCGATGCCACCGTTCATCACCGGCGGTTCGATGATCGAGACGGTCACCATGGCGGAGACCACCTATGCGCCTGCGCCGCAACGGTTCGAGGCAGGCACGCCGATGACGTCGCAAGTCGTCGGCCTGGCTGCGGCCGCACGCTATCTCAGCGCCATCGGAATGGAGGCCGTCGAGGCGCACGAGGCCGAGTTGGTCGCCGCCGCACTGGAAGGCTTGTCCACCGTCCCCGGTGTCCGGATCGTGGGGCCGACATCGCTGGTCGGCCGCGGGTCGCCGGTCAGCTTCGTCGTCGACGGCGTCCACGCGCACGACGTCGGCCAGATCCTCGACGACGACGGTGTGGCCGTGCGCGTCGGGCACCACTGCGCGTGGCCGCTGCACCGCAAGTTCGGCATCGCGGCGACGGCGAGAGCCTCATTCGCGCTGTACAACACGGCCGACGAGGTGGACCGGTTGGTGGCAGGCGTCAAGCGCGCCGTCGAATTCTTCGGCAGGGACTGAGGTTTCGCCGTGCGTATGGAGCAGATGTATCAGGAAGTGATCCTCGATCACTACAAGCACCCGCACCACCGCGGGCTGCGTGAGCCGTTCGGCGCCGAGGTGCATCACGTCAACCCCACGTGCGGCGACGAGGTCACGCTGCGTGTGTCGCTGTCCGACGACGGCGAGCACGTGGCTGACGTGTCCTACGACGGGCAGGGCTGCTCGATCAGCCAGGCTTCGACCTCCGTGCTCACCGATTTGGTGATCGGCCAGAACGTCGGTGACGCGTTGAAGACGGTCGCGGCGTTCAACGAGATGATCTCGTCCCGCGGCACCATCGAAGGCGATGAGGATGTGCTCGGCGACGGCATTGCTTTCGCCGGGGTGGCCAAGTACCCGGCGCGGATCAAATGTGCGTTGCTGGGGTGGACGGCGTTCAAGGCCGCGCTGGCGGAGGCCAGCGCATCAGATGGAGCGGTCGCGCAAGCTGGCGCAGGTTTCACTACAGAGGAGATTCTCAATGACGTTGTCAAGCGGCCGCAGCAGTAGTTGTGGGCTGGTAGACGGCGTGGTCGCGGAGCATTGCCC
>NZ_PDCP01000082.1 GCF_002553505.1 Mycolicibacterium agri
AGACAAGCCACACCCCACCCGGAGGTTCTCCTCACATCAAGCCAACACGCCTGCTACCAACGTCCTGTCCCAGTACAGCTAGGCGGCTCGCAGTGTCAATCCTGGTCGGTGACAGCGGATTGCGTCACGTCTGGATGTCAGAGCGGCCGACGCCGCCAACTTGTTCCTCCAAGTGGCGTCCTTCCGTTACGAACTGGACAGCCCCGCACCTGCGCTGATGCCTTTGTTGCGATAGAGTCGCAGTTCCAGCCAAACGTCAGGCGGGGAAGGCGTTTCCATGCCGATCAGGATTACCTGGGGTTCGTACGCCGGTCGTGCAAGAACTGCTTGCAACCGTGCCGACCGAGGACACATGAGCCCTGCCAGAATTCTGTCGCAGCCGAAAATTACACCGGCGCAACGCTGCTCTGTGCCCTTCCGCAGGACGTTGGACGCCCATCAGTGATGATCAACAACGGGATGACCATGCCGTACGAACTACGGTCGAAATCGAACTCGGCTTCTTCGCGCGACGTCGTATTGGTGAGAATGCGCAGATTCGTCACAGATAATGGCTGCCGCAGCGCAACTTCATAAGCGCGCAAGCCGGTACCGCACGCTGCTGGCGCATGGAACCTTCTACACCGCCGGCGTGCAGCTCACCAATGTGTCAGCAGTCCTGCCGTTCATATGCGCACAACAGGGAATCTATTGGGCCGCGGGGCTTCTGTATCCCGCATTCAGTGTCGGGGCGATCTTCGGTAACTCGATCTCGTCGTTCATCCTGAACCTGTCTCGTCGCCGTAAGCACCTCGTCCTCGCCGCCACCGCCTTGACGATGTCGGCAACGATCGTCTGCAACGCCATCGCCGCCCAGACCGCGCTGCTCATCGCCTCGGTGTTCTTGACGACATCATTGATAGCGGGAATTACCAGGGGGATATCGAAGGTCGCCCTCTCCGAGGTGGTCTCGAGCAAACTGTCCGAGATCTGGCGGGCAGATCTGGTCCTCAATCAAGGCGCCTTCGGATCCATACTCGCCATCGTCACGACGCTTCTACTCCTGCCCATGGCAACTCGTCGTGATGGTGCGCTTACTCGTCATGTGGATCTGTTGTGGCTGGGCGCGGTGGGACTGGCAGTCGCGGGGGTGGCCGCCGTATTCGTTGGACCGGTCCACTCCCCACCGCAGACGGCGGCGCGTCGTTTCCGCGACACTTACCGCGAAGGTATGGCCGCGGTGCGGGCCGACCAATGGTTCCGCCGCTACGCCATCACGTCACTGTTGTTCGTTCCCATCAGCCTTGGCACAACGTTTTACAGTTTGCACGCGTCGGCACAGCATGGAGGCAAGGCCGGCAGTCTGCATGTGCTGGTCGTCTTTGCCAGCATCGGTCTGATTCTCGGCTCCTTCCTGTGGCGCTGGGTCTACCGCACAAGATTCGGCGTACGGGGCATGCTGGTGCTCAGCGCACTGATCGGCGCGACCGCGGCACTGATCTGCATCAGCGCCCAGGCCCTCCATGGCTGGTCACAGGTATGGGTGCACGGAATCGTTTTCCTGCTCGCAGCCGTGGCGAACCAAGCGATCCTCACCGCGGGAATATCGTGGGTGAACATCTATGCAGCCGATTACCAGCGCACGACGCTGTTCGGCTTCGCAGCCGTTGTAGTCGCTATGGAAACGTCGCTGCTCGGCGCCGCATTGGGAGTACTCGCCCAGAAGTCATCAGCCATTTGGCCGGTAACCATCCTCTTCTTCCTCAACCTGATAGCCGCGATCGCAGCATTGCGCGCGCCCACCCGCAGTTACACGCACTGACCCTTACGCCCAAACCGACAAACGGGAGGGTTCGCGCGAGAAGAACGCGCCATTGCGTCGATCTCGGCGCCATTAGGCTGGGATTTTCCGACCCGGGAGGGGGCGACGAGGCGATGGCCGCAGACATCTCGACCACACGGACGACATTCCCCGACATCAGCTCGCGGACGTGGGAGCACCCCGCCGACCGCGTCGCCCTGGCCGCGCTTCGTCGGCTGAAGGGCTTCGACCAGGTGCTGAAGGTGATCGCGGCCATGCTGAGGGAACGCCAGCACCGGCTGATATTGCTGGCCAGCGCCGCGCGCGTCGGGCCTCGGCAGTTCGCCGACGTCGACGCGCTGCTCGACGAATGCGTGCAGGTGCTCGACGCGAAGGACAAGCCGGAACTCTACGTGGTGCAGTCGCCGACGGTGAACGCCTTGTGCATCGGCATGGACACC
The DNA here is from genome assembly GCF_002553505.1 of Mycolicibacterium agri. Classification (GTDB taxonomy): domain Bacteria; phylum Actinomycetota; class Actinomycetes; order Mycobacteriales; family Mycobacteriaceae; genus Mycobacterium; species Mycobacterium agri. Next base: position 2,242 of record NZ_PDCP01000082.1, read on the forward strand.
CCGTTCATCGTCATCACCTCCGGCATGTACGACCTGATGACGCACGACGAGTTGCGCTTCGTGGTCGGCCATGAGCTCGGGCATGCGCTGTCGGGGCACGCGGTGTACCGCACGATGCTCATGCACCTGCTGCGGCTCGCGAACACCTTCGGCTTCATCCCGCTGGGCGGCTGGGCGCTGCGGGCCATCGTCGCCGCCCTGCTCGAATGGCAACGCAAATCCGAACTCTCGGGCGACCGCGCAGGCCTGCTGTGCGCGCAGGATCTCGACACCGCGATCCGCGTCGAGATGAAGCTCGCGGGCGGACACCGCCTCGACAAGCTCGACTCCCAGGCATTCCTGGCGCAGGCCCGCGACTACGAGCGCGCCGGCGATATGCGCGACGGCGTGCTGAAGCTGCTCAACCTCGAACTGGAGTCGCACCCCTTCTCCGTGCTGCGGGCCGCCGCGCTGACGCAGTGGGTGGACTCCGGCGGTTACGGCGCGGTGATGGCGGGCGACTATCCGCGGCGCGGCGACGACGACAAGACAAGTCTCGGTGAGGACTTCAGCGCCGCGGCCAAGCACTACAAGGACGGGTTCGACCAGTCGCAGGACCCGCTCATCCGCGGCATCCGCGACGGGCTGACCGGAATCGTCGGCGGCGTGGGCCAGGCCGCGTCCAGCGTGGTCGATTCGGTGGGCCGCAAGGTCTCCGAGTGGCGCCGCAACGCCGAAGCCGACGAGTAACCCGGAATCTTGCGCTCGGCTGCGTAGCGTTGGCCGAGATGAACGGCCGCATGCTTCTTGCCTGTGTGCTCGCGGCGAGCGCACTGCTCGTGGGTTGCCAGAGCAGCATCGAGGGCAGGCCGACCGCCAGCCCGCAGGAGCCGACCGAGCCCAGCTTCCCGACGTCGAGGCCGACCCCCGGCAGGCCGACCGCCGCCCCGCCGAGCACGAGCAAGCCGCCGTCGGGTTCGGTGTCACCGCCTGGCGCCGAGGTGCTGCCGCCCGCCGAGTCCGGCTATGTCTTCATCGAGACGAAGTCCGGCCTGACCCGCTGCCAGATCAGCGCGCAGTCGGTCGGGTGCGAGGCGCCGTTCACGAACACCCCGATGCAGGACGGCATCCGCGCCAACGGAGTTGAGGTGACGGCCGACGGCGAGATGAGTTTCATCGTGGGCAATCTCGGCGACATCCCGGCCGTCACACTCGACTACCGCACCTATGAGGCCGTCGGCTGGACCATCGACGCCACTGAGGCTGGCACCCGGTTCACCAACCAGCGCACCGGCCACGGCATGTTCGTCAGCATCGAGAAGGTCGAAAGCTTCTGAGTCAGAACGTCTTCGCTATCTCGACGCGGCCGATCTCCACATCCTGGCCCTGGAAATTTCCGCGGCACACGGTCACGGTGTTGTACTGCGTTCCCGTGCGGATACCCGATATCTGGAAACTGGTCCCGGCCTTCGCCCCGACGGTGAAGTCCCTGTGCGTCGGCGGTATCAACGAATTCGGCGCTGTCGCATCGTAAGTGCAATCGCCCGCCACGTTCGAAGAGTTGTTGACATTGACCGTGAGCCCGCCGGTCGTTTCGGAGAAGTTCACCGATATCGCATTCTTCGGCGCCTGCTCAGGGGGCGGAGCTTGCTGCGGCGGTGGTTGCTGCTGGGCCGACCCAGGTGGCGGCGCTGCTACCGGGTCGACGCAACTGAGGAGTTTCGCGGTGCGCCATGTCTTGCCCTGGAACGGCTCCTGCGCGGTATAACCCTGCGTCGAACCGTCGCTGAATATCGAACCCACATAGATCTGAGTTCCCTCGGGATATTGGATTGTCACCCTGAGGTCGGTAGGCGAGGTGAACCCGCCCGTCACGGTCCCCGTCCTCGTTGGCTCGCCAGTCTTGTCGTTGGTGGCGGTGGCTTGCCCGCTGGCGACTGTTCCCTTCGAGGTAAACGTCACCACCCAACCGGTGAAATCCTCGAGAATCGTCACAGGCCCGTCGAAGCCGTACTGCTTGCACGGCTGTCCGTGCGCAGGCGTCATATCTATGAATGCAGCGCCTACCGAAGCAAAGGCCAGAGCCGACGCGGCGACCAGCCACTTCGTGGTGGACATGTCTCACAGCACAGCAGCCTTACGGGCCGGCGTCCTCCCCCAAACAGAGGAGATTTGAACTACTTCCGACGAGTAGCGGCGAGCTCGCGCAGCAGCAGACGGACCAATTCGGCCTGGCGATGAGTACCGGTCTTATGGAACACGTGCTTGAGATGCGTCCGAACGGTGGACACCGAAATCGACAGTTGTTCGGCGATCGGGGCGACACCGGTTCCGTCCAGTACGCGCAGCGCCACCTCCGCTTCGGTTTTGGTCAACCCGTAGAGCCGTCGCAGCGCCGCGGAGTCGGGGACCGGCTCGTGCTCGGGGTCGACGATGACGATCAAGGCGCTCGGAGCGGCCATTCCATGGGCCTCAGCGCTTGTCGGAACGACACGTACGACATAGGGACGTTGGCCGAAGGACCGTGGAATCGACACGCAATCGCCCGTCGCGGTGTCGGGTCCATGGCCGGCCAGTGCCCGCTGCACGGCCCGCCCCAACGCATGATCGGCATGAGCCACCGACGCCCTGAGAAGCCCTGAGACGACGCATAATCCGTCACGGGCGGCGACCATCGATTCGGCCGCAGGGTTGAGATGAAGTATGCGACCGTCACGACCGACGATGGCGATGCCGTCCGACACCGCATCGAGCGCCGCCACCAGATCGCGATAACGATGATCGGCGTCGGCGAGCCGTGCGCCAATCCTGAGAGCATGTTGCATGTGCGGAACAAGCGCCCGCACCAACGACACTCGCTCCTCTGTGCCGAACGGCTCCTGTCCGAGCTTCGCCGCCACGCACAGCCACGACGTGCCTGCCTCACTGCGACTCAACGCGGCGTAGACGCCGTCGCCGTAGTCGTTCGGATCCGCCCAGTCGTTCCAGAATTCGCTTCGCATCAGCCGGTCGCGGTCGTGGAGACGTTCGCTCGGGAGAACCAGTCCGGTCGGCATGCGGTCGAAGGCGGACGGAGATGGATCCAAAGCGCCGTAGTAGTCGTTGTAGGCCGTCATGCTCGCGGGGTCGGCCCCGACAGACTTCATGGTGATCTCGCTGTGCGCGCCGCCGCTGATCAGCAGGGCACAACCCGTCGCTCCGACTGCGGAAGCGAGGTCTTCGAGCGCGACGGTCCAGTTGTTCGATTCCACCGCGGCGTCGTAGATCTGATGCACCAGCCGCGAGAAGTGTTCAGTTGTCACCATCGCCGCACTCCGCGTCGAACGCGCGTGCTCTACGAGCCCGGCCGGGCAGCACCGTGGGGTCGGAGCTTGTTCCCGCAGGTGATGCTACGCGCGAAGCTGTGAACTCCCCTCGGTTTCGGCGCTGCAGAGACCGCATAGGCTTGGCCCGTGGACTTTCGCGCATTCGTTGAACCCCAGCAAGGCGCCACCTACGCCGACCAGCTCGCCGTCGCCAAAGCCGCGGAGGCATCCGGCTATTCGGCGTTCTTCCGATCCGACCACTACCTGGCGATGAGCGGCGACGGGCTACCCGGCCCCACCGACTCGTGGGTGACGCTGGCAGGCATCGCCCGCGAGACGGCGTCGATCCGGCTCGGCACCATGGTCACCTCGGCGACGTTCCGCTATCCGGGGCCGTTGGCGATCTCGGTCGCCCAGGTCGACGAAATGAGTGGCGGCCGTGTCGAATTGGGCCTCGGCGCGGGCTGGTTCGAAGCCGAACACAAGGCCTATGCCATACCGTTCCCGCCGCTGGGCGAGCGGTTCGAGCGGCTCGGCGAGCAGCTCGACATCCTCACCGGGCTGTGGACCACACCGCAGGGCCAGACGTTCGACTACACCGGCAAGCACTACACGGTGACGGACTCGCCCGCGCTGCCCAAGCCGGCGCAGCGGCCGCATCCGCCGATCATCATCGGCGGGGCAGGCGCCAAGCGCACCCCGGCGCTGGCGGCGAAGTACGCCGCCGAGTTCAACGCGCCGTTCATGTCGCTGGACAACGTGAAGAACATCTACGGCCGGGTGCGGGAAGCGCTGGCCGACGCGGGCCGCGCGCCGGGCGCACTGACCTTCTCGGCGGCGTTCGTGGTGTGTGCAGGCCGCGACGACGCCCAGGTGGCGGCGCGCGCCGCGGCGATCGGCCGCGAGGTGGGCGAGCTGCGGGAAAGCTCACCCGTGGTGGGCACACCAAACGAGATCGTCGACAAGCTGGCCGCATTCGCCGAAGCCGGCGTGCAACGGGTCTACCTGCAGCTTCTGGACATGTCCGACCTCGACCACCTGGAATTCTTCGCCGCCGACGTGGTGCCTCAGTTCCGCTAGGAAGGCGTTGGCGCAGGTCGTCGTAATACCATCGGTGGCCGTGGCCCGGCCCGATCTCGACGACGTCGACGAGTTCGACGAGTACGACGACGAGCCGCCGCAGCCCTGGCACAACTCGACGGGCGCGGTGCTCGGCGCCAGCGCGATCGGTCTGGCCGTCATCGTCGCCCTGGTCGGGGCGGTGGTCTATGTGACGAAGCAGGATCCGCCCGTGGCGCCGATCGAATTCGTCGAGCCGACATTCTCGGAGCCAGGATCGGCGGCCCCGTCGACTCCGACCACGACACCGACCATCACCAGCACCGCTCCGATCTCCACCACCGAGATCAATCCCCCGCTGACGCCGACCACCCCGGGCTCGGAAACCAGCGGCACCGAAACCAGCGACACCGAGACCAGCGACGCCGACACCGGCGCCGAATCGCCGTCCCGGACCCGTCAGCGTCGAGATGACGACGACGGGCCGACGCGCACCACCCGCAACCGGCCGCGCACCAACGTGACCCGCACCCTGCTGCCCCAGCAAGCGGGCTGACCCCGCGCTGCGCCTACTATCGGTGCCCGTGGCGCGAAACGGACCTCCCGACGACCCGAACTATTACTCCGACAGCGAGCCCACCGCCTACGCGGCCAACTACGGCGGCGGCGACTACCCGGGCTCCGGAGGCTACGGAGGCTACGGGCAGGGTCCGGGTCAGCCACCCGAACCGCCCGTGCCGTGGTACCGCAAGCCCGCGGCGCTGATCGGATTCGGCGCGCTCCTCGCGCTGCTGCTGGTGCTGATCGCGTGGCTGATCATCAATCTGGTGTCGGATTCGTCGGAGCACACCGACACGACGACCACCACCACGACGACGACCACCACCACGACGACGACCACCACCACGGCCGAGACGACCCCGCCCGCGGTTGTTCCGCCTCAGACCGTCACCGAGACACCGCCGCCGCCGACCATCACCGAGACGGCGCCGCCGCCGGAAACCACCACGACGACGACCGAGCCGACCACGTCGGTCAGCACGAGCACCGTCACCGAGACGGTCACGCCGCCGGAGAACAACCCGCCCGGTCCGCAGATCCCCGAGCTGCCCGACATCCTGCCCGGCGGATAGGCGTCAGCGGCGGCCGCGCGCGGCGTACTCGGCGACCAGCGCTTCGGCGCTGCGCACCGCGGCCCGGCATGCGCGGGTGGTGAACGGGTCGTTCAACGGATGCTCGGCCCGCCGCCGCCAGCGCTGCGCGGCGGCGAACGCGGCGCGGGGCCCGTCGTAGGGGTTTTCCGGTGTCAGCCCGAGCCGACTGGCCGCGTCGGTGCCCGAGCCGCCGATGATCCGCCGCAGCGACGCCATCTCGTCCTCATTCAATGTTGTTGGACGCGAACGCAATTGGCTGAGCAGCCGCAGCTCTTCGAAGGCGTGGGTGTCGGCCAGCAGCGGGTCGATGTCGGCGATGATGTAGGGCGTCGCATAGATCGGGTTGGCCTGCACGAACTGCCGCAGCGACAGCAGCGCGGTGTGCGCCTTGAGCAGATCGGACCGCTGCGCGAACTGCTGATCGATGACCTCGCGCAACGCGACGAGCCCGCTGCGTTCCAACAGCTCGTCGGCGAGTGCGACGGAGTCGGTGACACCGGTGCGCAGCACCGCGATGGAGATCCGCAGACCGAACATGCCGAACCGCTCCAGCAGGGCGGCGCGGGTGGCGGCGTCGACCGGCAGTTCGCTGTCTTCGCGCACGAAGCGGTCCACCGACAGCATGGCCTTGGCCAGCTCGCCCGCATCCACGCCTGCGAGCTTCTGCAGCGCGACGAACTCGCTTTGCCTCAGCGTCCGCGCGGTCAGTGCGAGCAGACCCGAAACCGGTACGACTGCCTGGCAGATGCCGGTCTTCTCCAGCTCGGCGGTGAATCGCTGAGCCACGTCGCGCGCCGACAACATCGCGTCGATGCGGCCCGCGCCGATTTCGTCCGCGCGCGAGGCGACACCGATGACTCCGAGCGCGCCGGCGGAGCCGCCGACCAGCTCGCCGATCTGTTTGAGCAGCGCGATGTCGGCCGCGTTCAGGGTGCGCAGCAGGAACACGACGGCGTCGACGCGCGGCACCCCGTCCTCGGGCACCAGCAGCTGCAGCGTTCGCTGCGAGACGTCGCGCGACAGCGAGGACGTGCCTGGGGTGTCGATGATCGTGGCGTCGATCAGCTCCGCGGCCGGCCATTCGACCTCGAGGTCGACGATGTCGTCGGGATCCAGGCTGGCCAGGTCGAACGTCAGCCCGCCGTTGCGGGCGATCGGGACGTTCGAGCGTCGGCCCCCACGGTGGTTTGCCGTGACTTTCGGGGTCGGGCCGTGCCGGAACCAGGTCACGATGCGGGTGGCCTCGGTGGCGTCGGTGGGCGCAATGTCTTCGCCCACAAGGGCATTCACCAACGTCGACTTGCCTGCCTTCAGGGTGCCCGCCAACGCGATGCGGATGGGCTCGTTGAGCCGACGGCCGATGCGCTCCAATTCGTTGTGCACGTCGGGGCGATGGCGGTACGCAGGATCGGCTCGGTAGGCCTGAATGGTGCCACCGAGGATTGCGCGCACCTGATCGCTCGTGCTCATATCCGGTTAATCAGCTTATGCACCGGACATGAGAGCCACCGACTCGCCTTGTCAGGGCCTTCCCGCGGGCTGCGGTTCGGACGTGGGCACGGCCAGCTTGTTCGCGTTGTCGATCACCTGACCGAGGATGTTGAGCTGACGCTCGAGTTCGTTGATGCGGTTGTTGCGCTCGTTCTCCTCGATTTTTGCCGCCGTCAGCATCGCCTGCAGCGACTCGTTGAGCGAGCGGGTGGTCTGGTTCGCGATGCCGCGGTAGTGATCGCGAATCTGGCGCTGGATGCCCTTGAGCCGGTCGCGTGATTCCTTCCCGACGACGAATGCGACGTCGTCGACGAAGCGGCGCACGTTCATCTTCGCCTCGTTGCGCACCCGCAGCATCCGGTTTTCCATGTCTTCCTTGTATGCCTTGCGGCCCAACAGAAGTCCGGCGCCCAGCGACAGCGGGTTGAACATGCCCAAGCCGGCGAACGAGGTCAGCATGCCGAACATCAGCACACCCCCGTAGGAGCCGCGCATGCCGGTGACCACCTTGTGACCGGCCTTGATCGGCTTGGCTTCCAGCTTGGCCAGCGACTTGAGCCCCTCGAAGCCCGCGCCCATCTCCCGCGCGTCGATCTGCGGCATCTTGACCGCCTCGAGGCCTGCCTCGACGAACGTCCTGCCGACCTCCTCGGCGAGCGCCTCGGCGCGCTGATAGGCCCAGACGAAGTTGTCGCCCACCGCCGTCGCGACCGCGTTCTCCAGTTCGGCACCGATTTCGGCCCAGTGATTGGTGGGGTCACACTCGTCGATGACCTTCTCGGTGTGCTGGGTGATGGCGCGGAACCGGGCCCGCAGATCGTGGTCGACGTCTGAGGTCAGATCGGCGATGCCGTCGTTGAGCACCTGCTGCCACAGCGCGGTGTGCTGCAGCGCCTCCTGCGCCTCCTCCTTGCGTCGCTCCAGGTCTTCCTTGAGCCGTTCCCGGGTCTCCGGATCGTTCAGCGCCGACAGCTCGGATTCCAGCGCCATCTTCAAATGCTCTGCCGCCGAGCGGATTTCGGCCAGAACCTGATCGCGGATCCGGTCGTTCTCCCTGGACAGCACCTTGTCGCTGAGGAACTTGATGATCGCAGGGAAGTTGGACTCCTCATTGAGTTCCTTGTCGCTCATCTGCAATGCGTGGCTGCGCAACAACGACGACGCCGGTATCACCGGCAGCGACAGCCCGGCCCGCTGCAGGTGGGCCTTGTTGGCCTCGACGATCTCGCGCCAATGCGGGTAGAGATCGGTTTTCGTCGCGACAATCGCTGCCACCGGGCAGATTTCGTACGCCTGCCGGATGAACGTCATCTCCGGCTCGGTGAACTCCTGGCTGGTGTCGCTGATCATCAGCATCGCGTCGGCGTCGGGCAGCACGCCGAGCGTGGCCGACAGATGCGGCTGGCCGTGCCCACCGACCCCGGGGGTGTCGACGAACGCCAGGCCGTGTTTGAGCAGTGGGCTGTTGGCGGTGACCTCGACCCGCAGCACCTCGCGGCCGCCGGCCGGCGGGGCGTGCCGCAGATCGTTCTTGAGGTCGGCGGGTGGGATTTCAATGACTTCGGGCTCGCCGCCGTTCGGTGAGGCCACCACAAGTTGGGCCGACACCTGCTCCGCGTAGGACACCACGGTGGTCAGCACGGTCGACTCGTCGTCGCCGACGCGGGCGACCGGCACATTCAGCAGCGAGTTCAGCAACTGGCTCTTGCCCTGCTTGAGGTGGCCGGCGATGACGACGCGGATCTGCGGATCGGCAATGCGCACCCGGGCCCGTGCGAGCCGTTCGGCGAGGTCCGCACGGTCGTTGCCCTCGGCGATCTTCTTGGTGTGGTCGATCAGCTCGAGGATGACCTTCACCTTGCGGGGGTCATTGGGTTGCGTCATGGTGCCCCTAACGGTAGACGCGCCAACTGGCGGGGACCGCCGAACGATCCCCGCCAGCTGCGCTATGTGGTTGTGGCTCGATCAGAACAGGTCGACGTCCACGCCCTGGTGGATGTCGGTCTGCTGGTGCGTCGAGTTGTCGTCGTGGCTGGCGTCCACATCGCCGCCGACGCTGCCGCCGACGTTGGTCTGATCGCCGCCGGCCCAGTCGTTGTCCTCGTTGCCGACCGAGACGGGCGCGGAGGATCCGGAGACGTCGACATTGTTGATGTCGTCGCCGGCCGACTGGTTGTTGCTGTTGGTGTTCTGCGTCGGGGCGATGATCACGCCGCCGCCGGAGCCACCGGCCGCGGCCCCACCGTCGCCACCGTCGTTGCCGATGCCGATCAGGCCGCCGCCGCCATGGCCACCGTCGCCACCTGCCGCGTTGCCGCCGCTGGTGTCGATGTCACCGACCTGGGTGTTCTGCCCGCTGCCGGTGTTGGTCGCGACGTCGCCGCCCGCGGTGGTGTTGACGTCGTCGCCGGTGTCGTTGAGGTCGTTGTTCTTGCCGCCGGCCTGGACATTGGAGCCCTGTCCGGCGGTCACGTCACCGGTGTTGGCGCCGTCGTTGTCGTCGCCGACGATGTTGCCGTCGCCCTCGACATTGGTGGTGTCCACGTTGCCGCCGATGGTGCCGGTGTTGACCACGGCGCCGTCGGAGGCGTTGATGTCACGGCTGAAGTCGAAATCCAGGTTGACGTTGCCGACGCCCTGCTGGACGTCTTCGCCGGCCCGCGGGCTGCCGATGTCGTTGTGGCTGGCCAGGTCGGTGTTCGTCTCAGGGGCGAACACCCGCTGCGGCGCGAAGGTCAGGCCGTGATTGTCGGCGACCGTGTGCTGCAGCGCCTGGACCGGGTCGCTGTGGCCGTAGACCGCTGCAGGCGCGACCACCGCGGATGCGGCCTGCGTCAGCTGCGCCTGGGTCACCGCGGTGCCCATCGCCTGCGACGCGGCCTGCGTCGGGTTGGCGACGAAGGCGCGAACGTCATTGGGGTCGGCGCCGGGGCGGGTCAGGCTGAGCAGCCAGTCGAAGAGCATCGAGATGGGGTTCGTCATTGGAGTGCCTTTCGGGTGAGTGTTGTTTGTGGTCGTCACCGGGCCGTCCGGCGATCTGTCCACCACGTTATGGAGCCGCCGACCCCCCGGAAACGGGGTCGGCTCCCATCCCTACACGGGCCCATGCCGGGATGGCTGGGGGCTCCCCAATAGGGGATTAGGGGATGGCTAGGGGAAGAGTCGTTTGCGCACGTCAATAAGGCCCGTGCAGACGAAAAACGGCGCGGCCGTGGTGGGCCGCGCCGTTGTCAGAGGGTAGGTGGTCGTCAGTCGAAGAGGTCGAGTCCGGAATCGCCGGCGTCGGGTTGGGGGCCGTCGTCGACGACGTCGTGCCAGTCGGTGTCGGCTGCCTCGCCCACCAGGGGCGCGTCGTCGACGATGCCGCTCGCCAACTGCGTGGATGGATCCTCGAAGTCGGCGACGGTCGGAACGCCGGCTTCGGCCAGCACGTCGAGACCGGCGTGCAACGACTCGTCGGGTTGGTCGATGACGTTCGAGGCGATGGTGTGCCCGTCGTCGACCGTCGGAACCGAAAGATCCTCGCCGAACGCGTCGAACGCCGCGGTGGCCGCGCCGCTGGTCCACACATTGGGGTCGCCTGCCAGGGCGTCCGCTCCGGCCGTCGGGGTGCCCATCGACAGCGACTCCGACACCACGGGGATCAAGGCGTTCACGTCCGTGCTGGTGACGTCGCCCAGATTGGCCTCCTGAATGGCTCCGGAGGGGTCGGCGGCGTAACGCGCGGCGGCGTCAGGGTCCCGCACCAACGACATCACAAAGTCGAGTAGCGGGTTTGCCATGACACACCTTCTTTCATTGCACGATCGTCCTGTCCGCGAGGGCCTTTACTGCCTTTTATTGACAGCACCGATGCTATCGAGACGCAGGTCAGCCGTGATCGGTGTGAAACCCGCCCTTATATAAGGGGTGTTAGGGGACCACCCGTTAGGGGTTTGCGCGCCACTAGGGGGATCTGCCGGTTGTCGACCCCTTCTGACGCTATCGTGATGGACGGCCGTCTACAGGAGCTTGCATGAGTGATCCGCTCGGGTTGTCCGTAGGGATGACCAACCTGGTCGCTGCGCGCATCGGCCACCCGCCTGTGATGCGGCGCGCGGTGCTCACGCTGTTTCCCGACCGGGCACCCGAGGTGGGTGTTCCTGGCGGAAACCCCGCGCTGAATCAGCCGGGTGTGGTGTTGACCGGCTTCGTCGAACGCGTCGGGGACCCGGTTCCGCTTGTCGCCGAGGACGGCAGCTCGCACCGCGGCGAAGTTGTTCTCGCCCAAGCACTCGAAGCGATGGCGCGGGCGGTGGGCGGCGGCGAGCCCGTCGCGATCGCGGTGCCTGCGCACTGGGGCCCCGCGTTGACGGGTGCACTGCGCGGCGCGCTGCGCGCCCATCCGACGCTGGCGCCGCACGGCGTGCCAGCGGCACTGGTGCCCGACTCGGTCGCGGCCCTGACCGCGCTGCAGGCGGCGCCGGGTCTGCCCACCAACGGCGTGGTGGTGCTTGTCGATCTGGGCGGCAGTGGCACCAGCATCACGCTGGCCGACGCGAATGCCAACCTCGCGCCGATCGGCGAAACCGTCCGTTACCCAGAGTTTTCCGGCGACATGATCGACCAGGCGGTGCTCAACCATGTGCTCGCCGGCGTCGCCGCCGCCAACGACGCGGACCCGGGTAGCACCGCCGCGGTCGGTTCACTGGCACGACTGCGCGACGAGTGCAGGCAGGCCAAGGAGCGGCTGTCTGCCGACTCATCCACCTCCGTGCCGGTCGACTTGCCGGGTTTCCGGTCCGATGTCCGTTTGACACGCAACGAGCTCGACGGCCTGATCGCGGGCCCGCTTGCCGGCTTGTTGGCGGCTATCTCGGAGACGTTGCAGCGCAACAACATTTCGCCGGCCAGCGTCGTCGCCGTGGCCACTGTCGGCGGCGGCGCAGGAATTCCGCTTGTCACCCAACGCCTTTCCGAGCAGTTCCGCGTCCCCGTCGTCACCACACCGCAGTCGCAGCTGAACGTGGCCGCCGGCGCGGCGTTGCTGGCCGATCAAAGCTTGTCGGCCGAGGCGGCGACGGGGTTGTCACCGGCTGCGGACGTCCCCACCGGTATCGCGCCTGCGGCTTGGGCGGCCGGCGCGGCGGGCCTCGCGGCGACCGAATCCGCCGCCGACGGCGCGCAATCCGCGACGTTCCGCGCGTTGGCGTGGTCCGAGGACGACGCGGGGACGGCCGAACCGGTGCCCTACACCGGGGCCGACTACGCCGCCGACGTCTACTCCGGTCCGACCGACGTCCGCCCGCCGATGGCGTTCACCCCCGAGGCGGAAGCAGAGTATCCGGCCGAGCCTGCGCCGCTGCCGTGGTACAAGCGGCCGCCGATCTTGTTCGGTGCGGCCGCGGCCGCAGCGCTGCTCGCGATCGGCGGCCTGGCGATCACGCTCACCAGCAACAGCGGCGTGCTGGGGCCGGTCACGGAGACCAGCACGACGTACTCCATGGAGCCGCCACCGACTTCAGTTGCGCCGCAGACCATTACGGTCACCGGGTCAAACGGAGAGCCGAGCACGACGATCATCACGCCACCTCCGCCGCCACCGACCACGACAAGCCCCACGACCACGACGACGTCGCCGACCACCACGACAACCACGACCACCACAACCACGACGACGACCACGACCACCACGACAACGACCACCACCACAACCACGACCACCACGACGACGTCTCCGCCTGCGCCGGAACCGGAACCGGAACCGGAGCCGGAGCCCGACCCGGACACTGACGGGGCGTAGCGGAGCGACTGCGATGGCCGGGCCCGCGCCAGATGCATTGACCGACATTCCGCCGGCCGCCCGCGAGGCTGTTTCGACGCTGATCGCCGCGCCCGCCGAACCGGTCAGGTACCTGGTGTCCGGTGGCATCGGCACCGGCAAGAGTTCGGTTCTGGCCGCGGCACGCACGGCGTTGCGCTCGGCGGCGGTGCCGGTGCTGACCCGCGCCCCGCGTCCAGGCGACGATCCGGCCGCAGCCGTCGTCATCGACGACGCGCATCTGCTCGCCGACGAGGAACTCGAACAACTCGTCGCAAGGGTGTCCGACTCCACGTCGACGGTGATGATCGCCGCCGAACCACTCACCCAAGCGCCCGCGCTGCGGGTGCTGTCCACCGCACTGGGGCGGGAGAACCCGGTGATCGCCCTCGGCGCGCTCAGCGGCGCCGAGGTGGCCGACGAGGTGCGCGTCGTCACCGGCATCCAGCCACCGGCCGAAGTCGTTCGGGCACTGATGGTTTCGACTGCCGGCCTGCCGTTTCTGCTGCGGCCTGCGATCGCGGCGGTGGCATCGCCGAGTGGCGACGGGATAGCCAACGCCGTGGCCGATGCGGCGCGGTTCGCGTTGATCGAGCGTCTGCGCCGGCTCGACGAACCGGTGCTCGACACGATGCTGGTGTTGTCGTTGAGCCCGGACCTCGGGCCCGACGACGTCGCTGCCGCATTGCGATTCGAACCCGGGCAGGCGCAGCGGTTGGTCGACCGTGCCCGCGCCAGCGGCCTCATCGAGCCGTCGCACAACGAAAGCTTCTTGACGTCGGTGCATCTCGCCGTCGCCCAGATCATCGGGGCGTTGCGTCACCACGACGTCGAGATCGCGCTGCTGTGCTCGCAGATCGAATTGACCACGCTGACAGCGGATCTGGCGTTACGGATGGCCGACCACGGTCTGCGCGACGATCGACTCGCCAACGCGCTGGCTGACCTCGCCGCACACAGCAGGAGTCAGCCCGCCAAGGCGGCCAGGCTCTACCGGGCCGCCGCGGCGGCGGGCGCGACCGCCGTCAGCACCCGACTGGCCGACGCACTGGCGCTGACGGGTGACTGCACGACCGCGAGCCGGTTGACCGATGACCTGCTGGCCTCCGACGACCCCGCCGAACGCGCCGCGGCCGTCCGCATCGCGGCGAGCATCGCCGCGCACGACGGCAGCGCCGCACAGGCCGCCGAGCTGTTCCGTTGGCTGGGGCCCTATCCGGACGCCTTCGTCGGCGCCGCCAATGCGATCGTGTCGATCGCCGCGGGCGACGCGGAGGCCGCACGGGCTGCCTTGAGCACCGAAAGTGCTGGTCCCCCAACGTCTACGGCGCGCGCGGCGCAGAGCTTGGCGGCGGGCTTGCTGCTGTCGCTCGACCAGCCGTTCCCCGTCGCGGTGGCCCGCCTCGGCCAGGCCATCACGTCCGAACAGCACCCGCCGGGCGTCGCACCCGACAGTCCCGCCGCGCTCGTCACGCTGGCGGCGCTGCACGGCGGTGACCCCGTGCGCGCGCGCAGCGTCATCGGCCGCGCGGTGCGGGCCGGCGCCGAGGACGACGTGTTCTCGGCGTACCGGCACCGGCTGCTGCTGGGGTGGGTGCGGATGCAGGACGGGCAGCTCGCGTCGGCGACGGCCGACTCCGCCGCTGTCGCCGACGCGTCATTGCACCGCCGCGATGCGCTGTGGGCGGCGGCGCTCAACACCGCGATCGCACGGCGCAGCGGTGACGGCGGCGCCGTGCAGAAGCACTGGTATGCCGCGATGGAGGTGCTCGCCGAATATTCGGTGGACCTGTTCTCGCTGCTGCCGCTGGGCGAATTGTGGGTCGCGGCCGCGCGGATGCGGCTGGTGGACCGGTTGCAGCACACCCTCGACGAGGCGTTCGCCCTGCTGAAGGGGTTGGGTGACCCGGTGCTGTGGTCGGTGCCACTGCACTGGGCCGGCGTGCACGCCGGAATCCTGGCCAACTCCCCCGAGGCGGTCGCCCCGCACGGCCATGCCCTCACCGCGGCGGCGGGGCAGAGCGCGTTCGCCAAGGCGCTCGCCGCCGCGGGCCGGACCTGGTTGCGGGTGCTGGCCAACCATGTCGACGCCGACGAGGTCACCGCCGCCGCCCGGCTGCTGTCGCAGTTCGGCCTGACATGGGACGCCACCCGGCTGGCGGGGCAGGCGGCCCTGCAGACCCCGGACGGGCGGGTGTCGAGCGCGATGCTGCAACTGGCGCGCGACCTCAAGCTCACCGTCGCGGTCGACGACGACGCCGGCGTCGAGTCGGCGCCCGCGACCGCAACGTCGGCCGGCTCGTCGCGGCCATCCTCGCGGCTCTCCGAGCGCGAGCGCGAGGTGGCCGAACTGCTGCTGCTGGGCATGCCGTATCGCGACATCGGCGCCCAGCTGTTCATCTCGGCCAAGACTGTCGAGCACCACGTGGCACGCATCCGCCGTCGGCTCGGCGCCGAGTCCCGTTCGGAAATGCTGTCGATGCTGCGGGCCATGCTGTCCATGCCGAACCAGACGGACTCGCAGAACACCAAGTAGAACCCAAGATCCCCTAACCGCCCCAAATCCCCTAACCGAAATCCCCCATGGGGCTCGCCGGGGCACCGGGTACAGCACCGATCCGCGACGGCATCGTGGCGCCTACGGTCGATCCAACCAGTTTGTGACGAATCCGACTCAGAGGTGTGACATGTCGAATCCGCATGGCGGCGCGGCGAATTCGCTCGGCCTGACCGTAGGGGCGACGAACCTCGCCGGCGCAGGCAGCGGACAGCGACCTGTCGTTCGTCCCGCGACGGTGACCGTTGACCGCGGGCTGGTGCTCACCGGATTCGTCGACCGCGTCGGCGACCCGGTCCCGATGGTGACCGAGGACGGCAACCGGCACCGCCCCGAGGTCCTGCTGGTCGAGGCGCTCGACGGCCTGGCCCGCAGCACCGCCAACACCGCACCGGTGTCACAGGTTGGGGTGACAGTGCCCGCGCACTGGCGCGCACCGATGGTCGAAGCCCTGCGCGCGGCGCTGAGCCGCAAGCCCGGCCTGGCGCGCGCCGCGCTGACCACGGACGCCGCCGCCGCGGTTACTGCGCTGCGGGCCAATCCAGGCCTGCCGTCGTCCGGGGTGATCGCGGTGTGCGACTTCGGCGGCAGCGGCACCAGCATCACCTTGCTTGACGCGGACGCGCAGGACGCCCCCATCGGTGACACCGTCCGCATCGCCGACTTCTCGGGCGACCAGATCGACCAGGCGATGTTGACCAAGGTCGTTGCGGAAATCTTCGAGGCCACCGATGCCGACCCATCGGGCACCGCGATGGTCGGCTCGCTGCGCCGGCTGCGCGACGAGTGCCGGCGCGCCAAGGAGCGGCTGTCCGACGAGACCGCCACCGCCGTCATCGTCGACCTGCCCGGGGTCGACACCACCGTCCGAGTGACCCGCACCGAGCTCGAGCAGTCGATCGCCGGGCCGTTGGACGAGTTCCTCGCCGCGCTGGGCGACTCGCTGGATCGCAATCGTGTCTCGCTGGCCGACATCTCGGCCGTCGCGACGATCGGCGGCGGGGCGCGCATCCCGCTGATCACCCAACGACTGTCCGAACACCTCCGCACCTCGGTGGTGACCACGCCCCAGCCGCAGCTCACCGCCGCGGAGGGCGCCGCACTGATCGCCGACCGCAGTCGTTATGTCGACACCGCGACCGCGATCAGCCCCGCCGCCCCGATGACCGCCACCGCCGCTGCGGTCGCATTCGATACCGACGAGCCGTCGCCCACCGTCGGCGCGCTGGCGTGGTCGGAGGTCGAGGACGATCCCTTCGACGCGATCCATTTCGCCGAGCACGTTCCCGGCGACATCGACGTGGAGAGCCGGCCGCAGGTGCACTTCGCCGACAACCAGTGGGAGGAAGCGCCGCCGCCGAAGCGCCGCGGTGCGGTCGTGGTTTTCGCCCTGTCGGCCGCGGCCGCCGTCGTCGCCGCGGTGGTGTTCGGGCTGACGACACTGACCCGGGACTCGCAAACCGTTCCGGCAGGCACCGAGTCCAGCATCGCGCCCCCACCTGCGCCCGCCGCGAACGCTCCAGCGGCCGAAGCCCCAGCCCCGGCGCCCGCGCCGGTCGTCACGACGGTGGTATCGCGCCCGCAGCCGCGTGTCGTGCTGCGACAGCAGCCTGCCGCCCCGGCGCCTGCGCACCCGGCACCCGCCGCACCGGCCCCGGCTCCCGCGCCAACGCCGGAGAACCCCGCACCACAGAACCCCGCGCCACAGAACCCCGCACCCGAGACCCCAGGCACCCCGGATCCCGGCACGGGTACCCCGCCGATCGATCCGGGCCCCGGAGACGGCGGTACGAGCACTCCGCCCATCGACCCGGGCACCGGCGGTGGTGGCACGGGCACACCACCGATCGACCCCGGCACCGGAGGCGGCGGTGGCACCGATACCGGTACCGGCGGTGGCGAAATGGGCACCGGAACCGGCACCGATTCCGCAACGGGCACCGACGCCGGCGCGGTCACCGGCGACGCGGCAAAGACTCCGTGACCTAACGGCCGAGTTGCGGCGGCCGAACCCGTCGACGTTGGTTAGGGCAACCTGTGTAGCGACGTCTCCCCGCGAGATGCAACCATGAGCTGGCATCGAGCATAAGTTACCGACGAGTAACTTCAAATAAGTTACCCTCGGGTAACTTGAACTTTGGGAGGCATGGGGTGGAAACCCAGACGCTGATCAGGCTCGTCGTCGGGCTCGGCATGACCGCGCTGGTTCTGGTGTTCGCGGCTAAGCGCGTTTTGTGGCTAACGAAACTGATCCGATCGGGCCAGAAGACGGGCGACGAGCACGGCCGCAAGGACAACCTCGGCACACGCATCGCCACTCAGATCAAAGAGGTCTTCGGGCAAACCCGGCTGCTGAAATGGTCGATTCCCGGCCTGGCCCACTTCTTCACGATGTGGGGCTTCTTCATCCTGGCATCGGTCTACCTCGAGGCCTATGGCCTGCTGTTCGACCCCGACTTCCACATCCCGTTCATCGGCAGGTGGAACCTGCTGGGCTTCCTGCAGGACTTTTTCGCCGTCGCGGTGCTGATCGGCATCATCACTTTCGCGATCATCCGCGTGATGCGGGAACCCAAGAAGGTCGGCCGCGAGTCCCGCTTCTACGGGTCGCACACCGGCGGCGCCTGGCTGATCCTGTTCATGATCTTCAACGTCATCTGGACGTACGCCCTGGTGCGCGGCGCCGCGGTGAACACCCAGACGCTGCCCTACGGCAACGGCGCGTTCTTCTCGCAGTTCATGGGCTGGGTGATGCGCCCGTTCGGGCACACCGCCAACGAGTGGATCGAGACCATCGCGCTGCTCGGCCACATCGGCGTGATGCTGGTGTTCCTGCTGATCGTGCTGCACTCCAAGCACCTGCACATCGGCCTGGCACCGCTGAACGTCACCTTCAAACGGTTGCCGGACGCCCTGGGTCCACTGCTGCCCGTCGAATACAAGGGCGAACCGATCAACTTCGAGGATCCGCCCGAGGACGCGGTGCTCGGGCGCGGCAAGATCGAGGACTTCACCTGGAAGGCCTACCTCGACTTCACCACCTGTACCGAGTGCGGCCGCTGCCAGTCGCAGTGCCCGGCGTGGAACACCGGTAAGCCGTTGTCCCCCAAGCTCGTCATCATGAACCTTCGCGACCACCTGTTCGCGAAGGCGCCCTACATCCTCGGCGACAAGGAAACGCCGCTGGAGAACACGCCAGAGGGCGGCGTCGGCGAGGAGCTGCGCGGGGAGAAGAAGAGCGAGAAGCACAGCCACGACCACGTCCCGGAGTCCGGCTTCGAGCGCATCCTCGGCTCGGGCCCTGAGCAGGCCAGGCGGCCGCTCGTCGGCACCGCCGAAGAGGGCGGCGTCATCGATCCCGACGTGCTGTGGTCGTGCACCACGTGCGGGGCATGTGTCGAGCAGTGCCCGGTGGACATCGAGCACATCGACCACATCGTCGACATGCGCCGCTACCAGGTGATGATGGAGTCCGAGTTCCCCGGTGAGCTCGCTGTGCTCTTCAAAAACCTTGAGACCAAAGGCAATCCGTGGGGTCAGAACGCCAAGGACCGCACGAACTGGATCGACGAGGTCGACTTCGACGTGCCGGTGTTCGGCAAGGACGTCGACAGCTTCGAGGGCTACGAGTATCTGTTCTGGGTCGGCTGCGCGGGCGCCTTCGAGGACCGCGCCAAGAAGACCACCAAGGCCGTCGCCGAACTCCTAGCCATCGCCGGGGTGAAGTACCTCGTGCTCGGTGAGGGTGAGACCTGCAACGGTGACTCGGCGCGGCGCTCCGGCAACGAGTTCCTCTTCCAGCAGCTCGCCGCCCAGAACGTGGAGACGCTCAACGACCTGTTCGAGGGTGTCGAGCGGGTGGACCGCAAGATCGTCGTCACCTGCCCGCACTGCTTCAACACGCTGGGCCGCGAGTACCCGCAGGTGGGCGGCAACTACACAGTGCTGCACCACACCCAGCTGCTGAACCGGCTGGTCCGCGACAAGAAGCTGATCCCGGTCAGCCCGGTGAGCCAGGACGTGACCTACCACGACCCGTGCTACCTCGGCAGGCACAACAAGGAATACACCGCGCCGCGCGAGCTCGTCGGCGCCTCGGGAGCCAAGCTCACCGAGATGCCGCGGCATGCCGACCGCGGATTGTGCTGCGGCGCAGGCGGTGCCCGCATGTGGATGGAAGAGCACATCGGCAAGCGGGTGAACCACGAACGCGTCGAGGAGGCGCTGGACACCGGCGCCTCGAAGATCGCGACCGGCTGCCCGTTCTGCCGCGTGATGATGACCGACGGCGTCGACGACCGCGCCGAGGCGATGGGCAAGGAGAAGGCCGAAGTCCTCGACGTGGCGCAGCTGCTACTGGGCTCGCTCGACAAGAGCACCGTCACCCTGCCTGAAAAGGGCACGGCCGCAAAGGAAGCCGCCGAGCGCGCCGAGAAGCAGGCGGCCGCGGCACCGGCCAGAGCTGAGGCCGCACCCGCGACCGCGGAGAAGACGCAGCAGGCGGCACCCGCGGAAGCCAAGCCCGCGGCGGCCACCGAGACCAAACCGGTCACCGGGCTCGGCATTGCCGGCGGCGCCAAGCGTCCCGGCGCGAAGAAGACCGCGGCGCCCGCAGCGGAACCCGCGGAGAAGCCGGCGGAAAAGCAGGCCGCACCCGCCAAGGGCTTGGGCATCGCCGCAGGCGCCAAGCGGCCCGGTGCGAAGAAGACCGCCGCCGCGCCCGCCGAGGCCAAAGCCGAGACGTCGGCCGAGGCAGAGGCACCGGCCAAGCCCGAGACGCAGGTCAAGGGGTTGGGCATCGCCGCGGGCGCACGTCGTCCCGGCGCCAAGAAGGCCCCGGCGAAGCCGTCGCCGAACGAGGGTGAAGCCACCGTCACGCAGCCGCCGAATGTCGACCCCGACAAGGCTTTGCCCGGCGCCAAGGCCGAGACCGCCGACTCCGATCTGGGTGTGGAAGCCAAGCCCGAACCCGAGGTGAAGGGCTTGGGCATCGCTCCGGGCGCGCGTCGACCGGGAACGAAGAAGGCTGCCAAACCCGCCGCGAAACCGGCTGCCCCGCAACCGGAATCGGCGAGCGACGGCGAATCCTCAGCCGCCGCTGAGCCTTCCGAGCCTTCCGATGAGGGCAACGGCGACAAGCCGCAGCCACCGGTGAAGGGCCTCGGCATCGCGAAGGGCGCACGTCCGCCCGGCAAGCGCTGACGTTGGCGTTCATTACGAGCAGGTACCGATCGGCAAATTCCATTTGCCATCAATGAGACGATGGGCGACGTGACTACCCACCAGGTGCCGTGGCATGCGACGGGCCACCACCCGCGGCAACGCACGTTCACGCAGTCTTCGAAGCTGCAGGACGTCCTCTACGAGATCCGTGGGCCGGTGCATGAGCATGCGGCGCGGTTGGAGGCTGAGGGTCATCGGATTTTGAAGCTCAATATCGGCAATCCGGCGCCGTTTGGGTTTGAGGCCCCGGATGTGATCATGCGCGACATGATCGCGGCGTTGCCCTATGCGCAGGG
>NZ_PDCP01000083.1 GCF_002553505.1 Mycolicibacterium agri
AAAGAGGAGCCCAAGAAAGAGGAGCCCAAGAAAGAGGAGCCCAAGAAAGAGGAGCCCAAGAAAGAGGAGCCCAAGAAGTAGGCAACCCGACAACGCTCCGATCCGGCGCGTTCAGCCCAGGCCCACTCGGTCTGGGTTGAACTGTGTCGCGCTAGAGCGCTACACGGCCGGTGACCGGCGGCAGGTCCTTGAGCGTCACGATGCCCGGTGGCGCGGCGACTACCGCGGGAACGGCATTGGTCACCGGTAGGGCGGTGTAGATCATGCCGAGGCCCATGAAGCCGGGCTCGGTCCAGTCCTTCGGCGGCAGGCAGTGCAGCACCGTGCGCATATTGGGCAGTCCGAAAACCTGGATCACGTGACCGTGCTCCAGCGGTTTCGGCGGTGTGGTGTGAGAACCCATGATCCAGTTGAATCCGACGCTGACGACGTTCTTGTCGCCGACCCAGCCGCGGTGATAACCGAAGACGCCGCCGATAGTGCCCTTCGGTATCTGCATGAAACCCAGATCGCTGTCGTCGGTGGCGGCGGTGAACGTGACGTCGAACGTCATCCGGTCGAGCTTGGCGCCGATCGCGTCGGCCATCATCGCCGCCGACTCGGCGAACACCTCGCTTTCCCGTCGCACGCTCTCGGCGAGCCCGGGAGTGTCGGGGTCCTGCGAAAAGCCCATCGCCTTCTGGGTTTCCGCGGATTCATAGGTGGAGCAGTCCACGGATTCGGTGATCCTGATTTCGTCGACCCGCTCGCACGCCCCGCTGAGCACCATGCCCACCATGTTCGACATGCCCGGGTGGGCGCCGCCGCCGAAGATCGTGGAATGGCCTTTCTCGCAAGCCTTTCGGATGCGATCAAGATCTTCCGGCGATTGCTTGCCGCCGGTGATCCACGCCGCGCTGGAGCACACGTTGACGCCGGCCTCCAGCAGCCGCACCAGCTCGTCGACGTTGGGCCACAACGGGTTATAGCAGCAGGCGTCCGGCTTGAGCGCAAGCAACGCGTCGATGTCGTCGGTGGCCGTGACACCGGTCGGCTCCGGCCACCCGGCCAGTTCGGCGGCATCCATGCCGACCTTCTCCGCGCCGTGGGCGTACACGCCGACCAGTTCCATGTCGGGCCTGCCGATGACGGCGTGCAGCGAACGCTTTCCGATGTTTCCCGTCGTCCACTGGATCACTCGAATGGGCCGGTTGGGTGTGCTCATGCACCAGACCTTAATTGGATGCCATGATCGGTTGATGAGCACCGGCGGCATCCGCGCATTCACCTTCACGCCCCACGACGGCGTGCCACCTTCGGTCGCGCCGTTTGCGCACGCCACCGCGGCAGGCCAGACGCTCTACGTCACCGGGCAAATGCCGACCGACGTGACAGGCACCGTGGTCGGCGAGGACGTCGCGACCCAGACCGATCAGGTTCTGCGCAATCTGCTGCGCGTCACCGAACTGTGCGGCGGCGAACTGGCCGACGTGGTCGCGGTGCGCGCATTCCTACTCAACTGGGACGACTACGACGCCTTCAACGACGCCTACGCGCGCTGGTTCCCCGACCGGCTGCCGAGTCGCACCTGCGTGGGCACCACCGGTCTCGCGGTCGGCGCCCTGGTCGAGATCGACTGGGTGTGCTGGCGCGCCGACGGCTGGGGCCGCTAGCGCAGTTTCACGGCGGCCGCACCCGCGCCCTACGCGCCCAGCGGCCGCATACCCCTCTTGTGCCCAACGTGAAGTTTCCGCGAGAAATTGGCCGAAAACTCGCAAATGCTTCACGCTCGGCGGGAGTTGAAGGCTGCCGCGGCCTCAACGCAGGCCCCGTTCGCCCAGGCGCCCAGTCGCCCCATGCCTATGGCGCCGAACGTGAAGTCTCGGCGAGAAATTGGCCGAAAACGCGCAAGTTCTTCACGTTGGGCGGGAGCTGGAGCCTGCTGCGGCCCTAACGCACGTCCTCCGATCGGGGGACACGCGATTCATCCGGTGTGAGGGCCGCTCGGTCGACACTGCTCTGCTGCGGGCTGAGGCATTGTTAGATCAACGCCGGAAGCCACCGGCAGGAAGCACCAAAGACCAACTGATACAAGGAGATTCGTCATGAACACCAAATTCGCCCGCTTCATCGCCATCCCGGTCGCTTCAGCAGGCGTGATCGGCGCCGCCGCACTCGGACTGGCCGGCATGGCCAACGCCTCGACGACCACCACCCAGACCAGCACCGGTTCGGAAATCGTCGCGACGCCGGACACGCACGCCACGCCCGCGCACACCGTCATGCCGGGTTGGCGCCACCACCACGGCGTCGGCCACTTGTACCTGGCCCAGTGAGCACACAACTGAACACGGCGACATAGGCCAACCTCCACAGAGGCCCTCCCCGATTGCGGTCAACTTCCGGGGAGGGCCTCGTCCATGCGATGGCGCCCGCGAGACTAGCTGACGCCGGAACTGCGAAATCCCCGCAACTAGCGAAGTCTCGGCGACGGAGCAGTTATCCACAGTCGCGAGTTCATCCACAACCGACCTGTCCGACGGCCTCGCCCGGCCGAATCGGTCGCCGACGCCGCTTACCGTCGGGCACATGGCAACCGAACTGGCCGCGGAGCGCCTTCAGCGCAGGCTCGGCGAGGCCCACGTCGAGCCCAACACCGACAATGACGACGCCAACGCTGACGCCGCGTTGTCGCGGTGGCTGCCCGACGCCAAAACCGGCGAATCGCCCGGCTGGTTGGCCGCCATCCGCGCCGATCCCGGCCGCGCGGGCGCCATCGCGCTCGCGGTGGTCGGCGTGGTGGCCGTGCTGGTCACGGTGTTCACACTGATGCGGGACAAGACCCCACCCGTGGTGTCGGCGAAACTGCCCGAGGTTGAGATGGTTTCGTCGGCCCAGCCCACCCCGGCCGCAGCCGCACCAGAGGGCCCGGTCGTGGTGAGTGTCGTGGGCTTGGTGCACAAGCCGGGGCTTGTCACTTTGTCGCCCGGCGCGCGGATCGCCGACGCGCTCGCCGCCGCCGGCGGGGCTCAGGACGGCGCCGACCTGATCGGGTTGAACATGGCCCGCCGGGTCGCCGACGGCGAGCAGATCATCGTCGGCATCGCCGCAGCGCCTGGCCAACCCACCACGATGGGCAGCTCGGTCGCCTCCGAGTCCGGGACGGCCGCGGCGACAGCCGGTCCGACGACCGCAGGGACAGCCGGTCCGACAACCGCCGGAAGTGCGCCTACGCCAACGGGATCCGTCGACCTGAACAAAGCGACCGCCGAAGAGCTCGACACCCTACCCGGTGTCGGTCCGGTGACCGCCGCCGCGATCATCGCCTGGCGCGACGCGAACGGTCCGTTCACCAGCGTCGACCAGCTCGCCGACGTCGACGGCATCGGCCCGGCGCGCCTGGAGAAGCTGCGAGCGCAGGTCCATGTGTGAGCATCGTCGACGGCCACGAGGCCCGCCTGGATCTGCGTCTGGTGCCGGCGGCGTTGACCAGCTGGACGGTCACCGCGGCGGGCATCCTGTGGACGACCGCGGGTGTCGTCGCCGCGCTGGTGGTGTCCGTTGGCGCCGCAACGGCGGTGGCATGGTGGGGGAGCAGGGCTGCCGGATTCCAAGCCGGCGTGCGGGCGACGCTGGCGGCGACGATCGCAATCGCCGTGACCGGGTTGGCGTTCGGCGCTGCGGTGCTGCTTCGCGTCGAACACGCCAGCCACCACCCGCTGACCGAACGCTTCGGTTCGACGGTCACGGTCATCGCGACACCGGCCGAGACGCCGCGAGTGGTCGGCGGTGGCAGGCTGATGTTCCGCGGCACGCTTCAGGCCGTCGATGCCGTCGAGATGTCCGGCCGTGTGGTGGTTTTCGCGTCGGCCGGATTCGGTGAGTTGTCCGCAGGCCAGCCAGCGGCTTTCAAGGCACGCGTCTCGAGGCCGATGCGTCGCGATCTGACCGTCGCGGTGCTGTCGGCGACCGGGGAACCGAAACTCGGTGAGGCCTCGCCCATTCAACGCGCGGGGCAGCGAGTGCGCAGTGACTTCGCTACTGCGGCGCGCGCTGCGCTGCCTGCCGATCAAGCGGCCATGCTTCCCGCCCTTGTCCTAGGCGACACCTCTGCGCTGTCGGCGCGGACGATCGAGGAGTTCCGCGCCTCAGGGCTGACGCATCTGACGGCGGTGTCGGGTGCGAACGTGACGATCGTCTGCGGGGCGGTCCTGCTGACGGCCGGCGTGGTCGGCCCGCGGGCCGCGGTCGCGCTCGCCGCAGTGGCGTTGGTGGCCTTCGTGATCGTCGTGCAACCGTCGGCCAGCGTGTTGCGCGCGGCCGTGATGGCGGCCATCACGTTGCTGGCGGTCGTGTCGCACCGTCGCAGACAAGCGATTCCGGCGTTGTCGGCCACGGTGATCGCATTGATGGTCGGCGCGCCCGAACTGGCCGTCGATGTCGGGTTCGCGCTGTCGGTTTCGGCGACGGCGGCGTTGGTCGTCATCGCCCCGGTGTGGTCGCGACGGTTGGTGGCGCGAGGCTGGCCCAAGCCGCTGGCTGACGCGGTGAGCGTCGCCGCTGCCGCTCAACTCGTGACGGCGCCGCTGGTGGCCGCGATCTCGGGGATGTTCAGTGTGGTGGCCGTCGCGGCGAACCTCGCCGCGGCCGTGGTGATCGCGCCTATCACCATCATCGGGACCGCTGCCGCGGCGTTGTCGTCCGTCTGGCCCGCAGGCGGCCAACTGCTGATCCGCTTCACCGGCCCCGAACTGTGGTGGCTGTCGGGGGTTTCGCGGTGGGCGGCAGGCGTTCCCGGCGCGGTGGTGCCGGTGCCGTCGGGCCCGCTGGGCGCGGTCATGGTGGCCGTCGGCGGTATCGCGACCGTCGTGCTGACGCGGTGGCGCTGGGGCCGCGTCGGGGTGGCCGCGCTGGCGGTGTGTCTGGTGGCGTGGACGGTGTCGAACCAGGCTGCAACGACTGTCGGCGCGGCATGACACGATCGGAGCATGAGCGAATCGGTGCCCGCACTGCACCTGGTTCTCGGCGACGAGGAACTTCTGGTCGAACGCGCCATCGCGCAGGTGCTGCGCGCCGCCCGCAAAAAGGCCGGCACCGACGACGTTCCGGTCAACCGGATGCGCGCCGGTGAGGTCAGCACGTCCGAACTCGCCGAGCTGCTGAGCCCGTCGTTGTTCGCCGAACAACGACTTGTCGTGTTGGAGTCCGCCGCCGAAGCGGGCAAGGAAGCCGTCGCGCTCATCGAAACGGCGGCCGCCGACCTACCCGACGGCACCATGCTCGTCGTCGTGCATTCCGGCGGCGGCCGGGCCAAGGCGCTGGCGGGGCAGCTGCAACGCCTCGGCGCCGCGGTGCACAACTGCGCCCGCATCACCAAGGCCTCCGAACGCGCCGACTTCGTCCGCGGCGAGTTCCGCTCGCTGAAGGTCAAGGTCTCCGACGACACGGTCACCGCCGTGCTGGATGCGGTGGGCTCCGACATCCGCGAGCTGGCGTCGGTCTGCTCGCAGCTGGTCGCCGACACCGGCGGCGCGGTCGATGCGGCCGCCGTGCGCCGCTACTACAGCGGCAGGGCCGAGGTGAAGGGCTTCGACATCGCCGACAAGGCCGTGGTCGGAGACGTCGCAGGCGCCGCCGAGGCGCTGCGCTGGGCGATGATGTCCGGCGAGCCGCATGTGGTGCTGGCCGACGCGCTCGCCGAGGCGGTGCACACGATCGCGCGGGTCGGGCCGCTGTCGGGTGACCCGTTCCGGCTCGCGTCCGAACTCGGCATGCCGCCGTGGCGGGTGAAGAAGGCGCAGAAGCAGGCGCGACGCTGGTCGCGGGACACGGTCGCCAAGGCCGTCCAGGTGGTGGCGACGCTCAATGCGGATGTGAAGGGCGCGGCGGCAGACGCCGACTATGCGCTGGAATCGGCGGTGCGCAAGGTCGCCGAACTCGCCGAAGACTGAGGTCGAGGACTAACGCCGACGACTAAAGCGACTAAGCGCCTTAGGCCGAGATCTTGTTGTAGACCCGCGTCAGCGCGGACTTCTTGTTCGCCGCCTGGTTCTTGTGGATGACGCCCTTGCTGGCGGCCTTGTCGAGCTTGCGGCTGGTCGCCGTCAGCAGCTCGGCGGCCGTCTCCTTGTCGCCGGACTGCGCCGCCTCACGGAATTTACGGATGGCGGTGCGCAGCGACGACTTCACCGACTGGTTGCGCAGACGCCGGCGCTCATTGGTCCGGTTGCGCTTCATCTGCGACTTGATGTTGGCCACGCGCTAGTTCCTTCGTAAATCTCGGTAGGGGTGTAAAAGTCTGGCGCCCGGTATGCGGGCAGCGAGGGTTCAGAGTACCAGCGCGGCGGGTAAATGCCCAAAGTGGTCAACTTAAAGAGGCCGCTGGCCTGCGGAAATAGTCCGGTTACGGCACCATGGCAACGGTGAGCGTTCGCACCCTTTCTTCCGGGACATCGTCGGCGGCGGCCAAGGCCGCGCGTAAGAACGGCCGCCGCTCCGCTCCGAGCTTCAAGGGCATTTTCGACGGATACAACGACCTGGGCAGTTACGCCAAGGCGTACGACGAAATGTTCGACGCGCAGGGCAACGTCCGCGGCCCGTACAAGGGCATCTACGAAGAACTCGCGCCGTCGGACGCCTCTGAGCTGGCCGCCCGCAACGAGGCCCTCGGCCGCGCCTTCATCAACCAGGGCATCACGTTCTCGCTCTCCGGCCAGGAGCGGCCGTTCCCACTGGACCTCGTGCCGCGCGTCATCTCGGCGGCCGAATGGTCCCGGCTCGAGAAGGGCATCCGGCAGCGGGTGATGGCCCTCGAGATGTACCTCGACGACATCTATGGCGAGCAGCACATCCTGCGCGACGGCGTCATCCCGCGCCGGCTCGTCACCTCATGCGAGCACTTCCACCGCGAAGCCGCCGGCATCGTCCCGCCCAACGGAGTGCGCATCCACGTCGCCGGCATCGACCTGGTGCGCGACGAGCAGGGCAACTTCCGGGTGCTGGAGGACAACCTGCGCTCACCGTCGGGCGTCTCCTACGTCATGGAGAACCGGCGCACGATGGCGCGCGTCTTCCCGAATCTGTTCGCCACCCACCGGGTGCGCGCCGTCGGCGACTACTCGTCGCATCTGCTGCGCGCCCTGCGCAACGCGGCGGCATCGAACGCGGCCGACCCGACGGTCGTGGTGCTGACGCCTGGCGTCTACAACTCCGCCTACTTCGAGCATTCTCTGCTGGCCCGGCAGATGGGCGTCGAACTCGTCGAAGGCCGCGACCTGTTCTGCCGCGACAACACCGTCTACATGCGCACCACCGAAGGCGAGCGTCAGGTCGACGTCATCTACCGGCGCATCGACGACACCTTCCTCGACCCCCTGCAGTTCAACCCGCACTCGGTGCTGGGTGTGGCGGGCGTGCTCAACGCCGCGCGCGCAGGCAACGTCGTCATCTCCAGCGCTGTCGGCAACGGCGTCGGCGACGACAAACTCGTCTACACCTACGTGCCCACGATCATCGAGTACTACCTCGGCGAGAAGCCGCTGCTCGCCAACGTCGACAGCTACCGCTGCTGGCTCGACGACGAACGCGAGGAGGTGCTCGACCGCCTCGACGAGCTCGTCATCAAACCCGTTGAGGGATCAGGCGGATACGGCATCGTGTTCGGTCCGGACGCCTCGCAGAAAGAACTCGCCGCGATCGCCAAGAAGATCCGCAGCGACCCGCGCGGTTGGATCGCCCAGCCGGTCGTGCAGCTGTCGACGGTGCCCACCCAGGTCGGCGACAAGCTCGTCCCGCGCCACGTCGATCTGCGGCCCTTCGCGGTCAACGACGGCGACGAGGTGTGGGTGCTGCCCGGTGGGTTGACGCGCGTCGCGCTGACGGAGGGCTCGCTGGTGGTGAACTCCAGTCAGGGAGGCGGATCGAAGGACACCTGGGTGCTTGCCTCGCGCACCTCCGCGGCCGACCGCGAACTGGCCGGCGGCGAGGTGGTGCGCAAGCTGCCCAAGACGTCGAAGGCCGACCGCAACGGCGAATCACCGACGCAATCCCAACAGCAGCAACAACTCACGCCCAACCCGACGCAGAGCCAGCAGCAACAGCAGCAACAACAGCAGCAGGCGGTGATGCCCTGATGTTGGCGCGCAACGCCGAATCCCTCTACTGGATCGGACGCTACGTCGAACGCGCCGACGACACCGCCCGCATCCTCGACGTCACCGTCCATCAGCTGCTCGAGGACTCCAGCGTCGACCCCGATCACGCCTCCCGAACCCTGCTGCGCGTGCTGGGGATTCAACAACCCGACCACGAACTCGACGTCTGGTCGCTGACCGACCTCGTCGCCTTCCGCCGCGACAACCCCGGCGGCTGGTCGATTTTCGACTCGATATCGGCGGCCCGCGAAAACGCTAGGGGCGCACGCGAAGTCACGTCAACCGAGATGTGGGAGTGCCTGAACACCACCTACAACACGCTGCCGGAGCGGGTCCGTGCCGCCAAACGCCTCGGCCCTGCCGAATTCCTGTCCTACATCGAGGGCCGTGCCGCGATGTTCGCCGGGCTGGCGGACTCGACGCTGTCCCGCGACGACGGTTACCGATTCCTATTGCTGGGCCGCGCCATCGAACGTGTCGACATGACGGTGCGCCTGCTGTTGTCGCGCGTCGGCGACAGCGCGTCGTCGCCGGCGTGGGTGACGGTGCTGCGCTCGGCGGGCGCACACGACACCTACCTGCGCACCTATCGCGGCGTGCTCGACGCCGGACGCGTCGTCGAATTCATGCTGCTGGACCGGCTCTTCCCGCGGTCGGTGTTCTTCTCGCTCAAGCTGGCCGAACACAGCCTCGATGAACTGCACCACCGCGCCCACAACCGCGTCGGCGCCACCGCGGAGGCGCAACGGCTTCTGGGCCGGGCCCGCAGCGAGTTGGAGTTTCTGCGCCCCGGCGAGCTGCTCGATTCGCTCGAACAACGCCTCGCCCGCCTGCAGAAGACCTGCAGCGACGTCGGAGAAGCGTTGGCGCTGGAGTACTTTCATGCCGCGCCGTGGGTGGCGTGGACTGACGTCGGGCGCTACGACGCGCTGGTCATCGAGGAAGGCGAGATCTAGATGTGGCGCATGCGAGTCGTGCACTCGACGGGCTACGCCTACAAGTCTCCGGTCACCGCCTCGTTCAACGAGGCTCGCCTGACGCCGCGGTCGGATTCCCGGCAGAACGTCATCCTCAACCGCGTCGAGACCGTTCCCGCGACGCGGTCTTACCGCTACATCGACTACTGGGGCACCGCGGTGACGGCCTTCGACCTGCACGCACCCCACACCGAGTTGGAGGTGACGTCGTCGTCGGTCGTCGAAACGGAAAAGGGTGAGCTGCCCGACGAGAAGGCCACCTGGGACGACCTGCGGTCCGAAGCCCTGATCGACCGGTTCTACGAGGTGCTCAGCCCGACGCACTACACCCCGGAGAGCAGACGCATTGCGCGGGTGGGCCAACGGATCGCCAAGGAGAACGACCCGTTCGACGCGGTTATCGCCGCGGCCCATTGGGTGCACAGCGAGCTCGACTACGTGCCGGGCACCACCGGCGTGCACTCCTCGGGACTCGACGCGCTGCGCGAGGGCAAGGGGGTATGCCAGGACTTCGCCCACCTCATGCTGATCCTCCTGCGCTCCATGGGCATTCCCGGCCGCTACGTGTCGGGGTACCTGCACCCGAAGCGCGACGCGTCCATCTCTGACACCATCGACGGTCAGAGCCACGCCTGGGTGCAGGCCTGGTCGGGCGGCTGGTGGTACTACGACCCGACCAACGACAGCCACATCACCGAGCAGTACGTCAGTGTCGGTGTGGGACGGGACTATTCGGACGTCTCCCCGCTCAAGGGCATCTATTCGGGGGAGGGGTCGACCGATCTCGACGTCGTCGTCGAGATCACCCGGCTGGCGTAGAACGCGAATTCGCGCCGCGGCCCAACGTCCGGAAGCCGGGGTGCACGTGCGGCGTCAAGCCGTTCTCGCGGGCCAGGATCGTCAACAGCTCGCGCAGGGTGTCCCGCTGCGACGGATCCAGGCCCGCGGTGACCCGGCGGTCGTGTTGGCGGGCCAGCGTCGCGATCTTGCCCATCAGCTTCTTGCCGGAGGCGGTCAGGTGCAGGGCGTGCAGGCGCCGGTCTTCGGGATTGCGCCGGCGTTCGACGTATCCGCGGTCCTCGAGTTCGTCCACGAAAGCCACGACGCGGCTCGGCAGCAGGCCCAGCTGCCGGGCGATGGCCTGCTGACTCGCGCCCGGATTCTCCGCGATCGCCCGCAAAATGCCCGCGTGCGGCGGCGTCAGATCGACGGTGGCCATCTCCTCGGCGAACAGGATCGTCGCGCGGTGACCGAGCTGGGACAGCAGGAACGCCACGCTGTCACCGGGATCCTGATTGGCTGCACTCACAGCGAAGACCATACCAAACAAAAATGATTTCAGATTCGAACTATTCATCTCCTTGCAGAAGGCCATATCCCGTCATATCGTTCACGTCATGAATGATTCATTGCAAGAGACAACCACGCGGTCGGGTCGGCCACAACACCGACCACGACAGGGCGGCCCGCCCTTGCCCCTACTCGGGACGATCTCGTTGCTTCTACTGCTCGCGGGGGTGGCCATCGCGATCGCCATCGGCGGGGTCATGCCGCTTCCGTACGGCGCGGACTCCGCTATCCAGGCCTACGTGCTGACCGAACCGGCTGCCGCGCACGTGATCGCCGTCGCGACCTTCGCGTCGTCAGTTCCGCTGGCGATCTACGCGGCCACGGCCAGCGCGCGGCTGCGGCAGCTCGGTGTCGTTGCGCCGGGCGCCACGATCGCACTGGCAGGCGGCATCCTGGCCGCAGCCAACCTCGGCCTCTCCGGGCTCGTGGCCTGGACGCTGTCCCGGCCGGAGGTCGTCACCGACGGCGCCCTCGTTCGCGCGCTGTACTACCTGGTCTTCCTCACCGGCGGACCCGCGCACGTCGTCACGCTCGGGCTGCTGGTCGCCGGGATGGCCGTGCCAAGCGTCATTCTCGGGCTGCTGCCGCGGCCGCTGGCGGTGGCGGGTTTAGCCATCGCCGTGGTGTCGGAGCTGACGACCTTCGTGCTGGTGTGGCCGACGCTGGGTTTCCTGCTGCCCATCGCACGCCTGGCGGCGTTGGTCTGGCTGATCGCCGCGGGCGCGCTGCTCCCGCTAAGCAGGCAGAACAGAAACGCGACCCGCGTACTCGGCTAACCGTTGGTGGCGCAGACGCCGGGGTGCACCTCCACCCGGTGCAGGTCGTTGCCGAGCTCGATCTGCCGACCGAACGTCTTCGCCGCCAGCGCGCGCCACTCCTCCTCCTGACCCGGCGCGATGCCCGGCACATAGTGCGTGAGGATGAGGATCCCGACACCCGCGCGCTCGGCGGTGTCGGCGGCCTGCTCGACCGATGAGTGGTAGTCGCAGATGTCGCGGATCCGTTGCACCGGAAGCGCTTCGACCAAGTCCTTGCGGATCACGGTGTGCACGAGCGCGCCCGCCCCGGCGGCCAGCGCGTCCAGGCTTGCGCACGGAACGGTGTCGCCGGCCAGCACCACCGACGCGCCGTCGAACTCGACGCGGAATCCGATCGTCGGCGTGACCGGTCGGTGATCGGTCTGCCCGACCGTGATCTGCACACCGTCGCTGGCCCACACCACACCCTCGGTCACCTCCTCCACCTCGACGGTCGGGCCTTCGGTGAGGTCGGGATGATGCCCGACCCGGTAGCTGATGTCGAGAGCGAGTGCGTCGAGCGTGGCGTCGACGACGGCCGACGTCCCCGGCGGGCCGATCACCTTCAGCGGACTGCGGGTGAAGGTGGTGACCCACCGGGTGGTGATGATGTCGGACAGATCCGTGATGTGGTCACTGTGCAGGTGGGTCAACAACAGCGCGGAGATGTTGGCCGCGCCGACGCCCACCGCCGCCGCCCGCATCAGCACCCCGCGGCCGCAGTCCACCAGGAACGTCTGGTCTCCGGCGCGCACCAGAGTGGACGGCCCGGCGCGGTTGGGGTCGACGATGGGACTGCCGGTGCCGAGAAGCGTGACCTCAATCATGGCTCCATACCTACCCGACGGACGGCAGGAAGTGAGTCATATCGAGGCGAACGTGCTCGACGCGTGACCTTGCGCGGCTATTCGCGGCCCGCCGAAATCCAGCTGGTGTCGCGATACCTGGTGCCCGACACCGTCGCTGCCACGGCATCGAGTGCGGCAAGTTGCTCGGGGCTCAACGTCACCGACAGCGAGCCGATGTTCTCCTCGACCCGCGCGGCCCGCCGCGTGCCGGGGATCGGCACCGACACCACGCCGAGTTCGTCGGCGCGGTAGCGCATCCACGCCAGCGCGACCTGCGCCGGCGTCGCGCCCGCCTCCTCGGCGACCCGTGTCACGGTGTCCACGATCGCGAGATTGGCCTCGAGCGAGCCCTCGGCGAAGCGCGGCATGGTCTTGCGGAAGTCGTTCGGTGAGGACAGATCGGCGGCCGATCGCACGGCGCCGGCCAGAAAGCCCCGGCCCAGCGGCGAATACGGGACGAAACCGACGCCCAACTCAGCCGCGGTCGGCACGACCTTGCGTTCGACGTCGCGGCTCCAGATCGACCACTCGCTTTGCACGGCGGCGATCGGATGCACCGCGACCGCGGCGCGCAGCTCGTCGGCGGTCACCTCCGAGAGTCCGAGGTGGCGAACCTTCCCGGCGGTCACCAATTCGGCCATCGCTCCGACCGTCTCCTCGATCGGCACGGACGGGTCGCGGCGATGCATGTAATAGAGGTCGACGACGTCGGTCTGCAACCGGGCCAGGCTCTCGTCGATGCAGCGGTGCACATAGGCGCGGTCGCCGTGCACCGCCAGCCGGCCGGCCGCCCGGTCGGCGGGGTTGCTCGTGATGCCGAACTTGGTTGCCACCGTGACCTCGTCGCGCCGGTCGGCCAGAAGCCGCGCGATCAACCGCTCGTTGTCGCCGCCTCCGTAGACATTGGCGGTGTCGATGAAGGTCACGCCGAGGTCGATGCAGCGGTTCAGCGTGGCCAACGATTCATCGTCGTCCACGTCGCCGTAGACCGGTGCCAAGGCCATTGCCCCGAAACCGATTGCGCTGACCCGCAATTCGTCGCCGAGGACCACGGTGGGCACGTCAACGGGTTGCTTAGTCATGCTTGCATTCCTTCTGCGTCGGTGTCGGCTGACTGCGGTTTCACGCTGTCCCAACCGAGTCAGCGCCACGCCTGTTCCACGAAGATGCTTTCCCGGCGATCAAGTTCGACCTAACCTGGTGTGATCCCGGTCACGATGGAGGCGATGATGCGGATCGCGGACGTGTTGCGGAACAAGGGAAACGCGGTGGCGACGATCACCCCGGAGACGTCGGTGTCGGGGCTGCTCAATGAACTCGCCCTGCACAACATCGGCGCCATGGTGATGGTATCGACCGATGGTCTGGTGGGCATCGTCTCGGAGCGCGACGTTGTCCGCAAACTGCACGAGTGCGGGGCCGACCTGCTTCGACGCCCGGTGGCGGAGATCATGACGAAGTTCGTGGCGACCTGTACGCCCGACGACACCGTCGATCATCTCAGCGCCCTGATGACGAACAAGCGGGTCCGCCACATTCCGGTGCTGGACAACAACCGGCTGGTCGGCATCGTCAGCATCGGCGACATCGTCAAGGTCCGCATGGAGGAGTTGGAGCGCGAGCAGCGGGCGCTGCAGGACTACATCACGCGTGGCTGACATCGAAACCAGGCCGATCAAGAAGGCCGACGTCGGCCCGCTCGCCAAGGTACTGGCGCGCGCCTTCTATGACGACCCGGTGATGCGCTACATGGTGCCCGACGACAAGCTGCGGGCCCGCGCGCTGCCGCCGATGTTCGCCGCGATGACCAGGCACCACTTCTACTCCCGCGGCGGTTCGGAGGTGGCCACCCGAGACGGCACGATCGGGGCCGCGACGCTGTGGGATCCGCCCGGCCAGCGCAGGTCGTCGCGGTGGGAAGAGCTGCGGATGATGCCGACGATGGTGTTCTACCTGCGGTCGTGCGCCGAGCGATACCAGGTCCTCAACCGCGCCATGGAGGAGGCGCACCCGCACGAGCCGCACTGGTATCTGATGGTGATCGGCAGCGACCCCACGGTGCGCGGCGCCGGCTTCGGGCAGGCTCTCATGCGCTCGCGCCTCGACCGCTGCGACGGCGAGCGCGTGCCGGCCTACCTCGAGGCCACCAAGGAGGAGCTCCTGCCGTACTACATGCGGTTCGGTTTCGAGCAGATCGGCGAAATCGCGCTCCCGGACGGGCCCAAGATGTGGCCGATGTGGCGGGTGGCGAGGTAAATCAGCTCCAGGAGTACTCGGCGCGCAACCGCGCGGCGACGATCTCGAACGTCTCGCGGTTCAGGATCGCGCCCTCCCGGCGAATGCCCTCTTCGGGTACGTCGAGCACCCGATCCAGCCGCACCCAGCTCGCCCGCGCTTCGTAGTCCCACGGCCCTGGGCCGATGCCGACCCAGTTGCGGTCGTCGGCGCGGTGTTCCTGGCTGGACATCATCAGGCCGAGCAGGGTCTGCCGGTCACGGCCCACCACCAGCACCGGCCGGTCCTTGCCCTGGGTCGGGTCGTCTTCGTAGGCCACCCAGGTCCACACCACCTCGCCTGGATCGGCGCGGCCATCGAGGTCAGGTGCATACACCACCTTGCGGGCCCGGTGCGCGGTCGGAACGCTGTGCTTGGTGACCGGGCGACCGGCGGCGATGGCCGGCCGCGACTCCTCGGCGGCGGTCCCGGCGAGGACGTCGATCCCGGCCTTGATGCCCAGGCCGATGTTGCGTGGCAGTTTCTCGGGCCGCTGCAACTGGCGGATCAACTTGGGCGCCTCGTTGAACACCAGGTTCTTGGCGGCGTTCTCCGCCATCCGCTGGAACGTCTTCCACTGCGACGCCATGTACGCAGCATATGTGAAGCGGAAGTCTCGCGATTGGGTCGCCGGGCCTGTTGCTCGATACCCTAGATGGGCATGGCACACCGGCTGTGTAGACCCTGACCAGGAGATTCCCATAAGCAGTTTCGCCGACCAGACCTTCACCGCGCCGGCGCAGATTCGGAACTTCTGCATCATCGCCCACATCGACCACGGCAAGTCGACGCTGGCCGACCGGATGCTGCAGCTCACCGGCGTGGTCGATGAACGCACGATGCGTGCGCAGTACCTCGACCGGATGGACATCGAGCGTGAGCGCGGCATCACCATCAAGGCGCAGAATGTCCGGCTGCCGTGGCGGGTCGACGGTGTCGACCACGTGCTGCACTTGATCGACACCCCGGGCCACGTCGACTTCACCTACGAGGTGTCGCGGGCGTTGGAGGCGTGCGAGGGCGCGGTGCTGCTGGTCGACGCCGCCCAGGGCATCGAGGCGCAGACGCTGGCGAACCTGTATCTGGCGCTGGACCGCGACCTGCACATCATCCCGGTGCTGAACAAGATCGACCTGCCCGCCGCCGACCCCGACCGCTACGCCGCCGAACTCGCCCACATCATCGGCTGCGAGCCCTCCGACGTGCTGCGGGTCTCCGGCAAGACGGGGGAGGGCGTGGCCGATCTGCTCGACCACGTCGTGCGCGAGGTGCCGCCGCCGCAGGGTGACCCCGACGCCCCCACCCGGGCGATGATCTTCGACTCGGTCTACGACATCTACCGCGGCGTGGTCACCTATGTCCGTGTCGTCGACGGCAAGATCCTGCCGCGCGAACGGATCAAGATGATGTCCAGCGGCGCCACCCACGAGCTGCTCGAGGTCGGCATCGTCTCGCCCGAACCGAAGCCCGCCGCTGGCCTCGGCGTCGGCGAGGTCGGCTACCTCATCACCGGCGTGAAGGACGTGCGCCAGTCGAAGGTGGGCGACACCGTGACCACCGCCCGCAACGGCGCCACCGAGCCGCTGACCGGATACCGCGAGCCCAAGCCGATGGTGTACTCCGGGCTGTATCCCGTTGACGGCTCGGACTATCCGAACCTGCGCGACGCGCTGGAGAAGCTGAAACTCAACGACGCCGCCCTGACGTACGAACCGGAGACCTCGGTCGCGCTCGGATTCGGTTTCCGCAGCGGCTTTCTCGGGCTGCTGCACATGGAGATCACCCGGGAGCGGCTGGAGCGCGAGTTCGACCTCGACCTGATCTCCACGGCGCCGAACGTGGTGTACCGCGTCATCAAGGACGACGGCACCGAGGTCATCGTCACCAACCCGTCGGACTGGCCGGAAGGCAAGGTGCGCACGGTTTTCGAGCCGGTGGTCAAGACGACGATCATCGCGCCGAGCGAATTCATCGGCAGCATCATGGAGCTGTGCCAGTCGCGCCGCGGCGAACTCGGCGGCATGGACTACCTGTCACCGGAGCGGGTCGAACTGCGCTACACGATGCCGTTGGGCGAGATCATCTTCGACTTCTTCGACTCGCTGAAGTCGCGCACCCGCGGCTACGCCAGCCTGGACTACGAGGAGGCAGGCGAGCAGGAGGCCGACCTGGTCAAGGTCGACATCCTGCTGCAGGGCGAACCCGTCGACGCGTTCAGTGCGATCGTGCACCGCGACGCCGCGGCCGCCTACGGGCACAAGATGACCACGAAGCTCAAGGAGCTCATCCCGCGCCAGCAGTTCGAGGTGCCGGTGCAGGCAGCGATTGGCTCGAAAATCATTGCCCGCGAGAACATCCGCGCGATCCGCAAGGACGTGTTGTCGAAGTGCTACGGCGGCGACATCACCCGCAAGCGCAAGCTGCTGGAGAAGCAGAAGGAAGGCAAGAAGCGGATGAAGACGATCGGCCGCGTCGACGTTCCGCAGGAGGCGTTCGTCGCGGCGCTGTCGACCGACGCCGCAGGCGACAAGCCGAAGAAGTAGCTTTAGAGCCGCGGGGCCACTGCTGAGGCTCCAACGCCGGTGTCACATCGCTTTTCTGTGCTCATGGCGCGGGCCAGGCCCATGGCCGAACCGAACGTCGGCCACAATGGCGGGATGGTCGTGTGGGCGAGGGCTCTTGGCGCAGTCGGCGGAGTGCTCGCCGCAACCCTGATGCTCAGCGGGTGCGTCACCACGGTCTCCGGCGACGCGGTGCGCGACGCGAAGACTGTCCCGACGAACGTGCCCCGGCTGGCGGAGTCCGACATCGACAAGGTGATCATTCCGATCGACCGGGTCAACGCCATCATGGGCACCACCGACCTCGAGGTCACCAGCGACATCGACGACATGACCGACTCCGAAGACAAGGTGTCCGACCCGGACTGCCTCGGCGCGATGTTCGGCGCGGAGGAGGCGGTGTACAAGGGCAGCGGATGGACGGCGGTGCGCGACGTCGTCGCCCGCGAACCGGAGGCCGACAACGACCACTGGGTGGAACAGACCGTCGTGGTGTATCCGAATGAGCGAAATGCCAAGCGGTTCTTCGAGAAGTCGAGATCGACGTGGCAGAAGTGCGCGGGCACTTCACTCGCGGTGGACACCGAGAACACCAGCTCGCTGTGGGAGTTCGACGACGTCGACAGCGGCGCCGGGATGATCACCCAGATGACCATCCAGGAGGACGCCGACGGGTGGGGTTGTCAGCACGCCCTGGCGGTCGCCTCGAACATCACCGTTGAAACCTGGGCGTGCGGTTACGGCGTCTCGCAGGAGGCGGCCACGATGGCCATCGACATCATGGACACCGCCGCCGCCAAATAGACGGCAACAACTCAGACCACGAGAAGCTGCCAGGACGGCTCTGCGAGCTCAAGCGCCAACGCCGGTCGCGGCGCCTGCGCGTGGTCGGGCGTCATCAGCGAACCGGCCAGCCACCGAGGCGAACTCGACAGCACGACGCGGTTTTCGGAGTTGACCACCACCAGATCGGTGCAGAGCGAACCGAGCCTGCGCAGGATGTGGGTCTCGAACCGCGCGACAGGGACGTCGGCTCCTGTCACGCCGAGGAATTCGCCATCGTCGATGACCGGCATCGTCAAGGTGAGCTGGTATCCGTCGGTGCCGTACACGTCCACATACGGTCCCGTCACGTGCCTGCGGCCGGTCGTGCGGGGCACGGCGAACCACTCGGCGGCCACGTAGTCGTAGAAGTCGACGCTGGCGGGATTGAGATCCACGTCAAGCCATACCGGTGAGGGCCGGTTCGGGTCGCGCTGCCACCATTCCAGCCGCAGAGGCTCGGCGGGCAGCAGCCCCGGCGCCATGATCATGCCCATGCCTGCTTCGATTTCGGTGCGCGCGAGCAGCGTGCGCGACAGGTCTCGGATCGGCTCGATGTCGCGCTCGCACATCGGCTCTCCCCGGGCGACGGCGGCCCGATGCTGTTGCACCGCAACGTCACGGATGGCCGCCGCCGACGCGAAGACGCGTTCGACGACGTCGGTGATGATCCGCGCGGCGTGCTCCGCCAATTCGCGGTCCACCGAACGTGAGGACGTCACGATTGGGCTGTTCATCAACCATCCTCGAGGGCTGGGGCATGGTCGTTTGTGGACGTCCCATCGGCTTGCCAGCCGGTGGGCGTCGATGCTACCGGCTCCCGCTCGGCGCCGCCGAGAGATTCCCGCGTTAGCCGCATGTGCAGCTCGATGAGCCGGGTGGTGGTCGCTGCGATATGGGTTTCGGTGAGCTCGCGGGCGAGCGCGCCGTCGCGTTTCGCGATCGCATCGATGACGCGCCGGTGGCTGGCCACGGCGTCGGCGAGTTCGTCGGGGGAGCGGTGGCTGCTCCACAACAGTTGGCTGAGTTCGGCTTGCAGGTCGATCTCCATCCTGGTGAGCCGCACCGACTGGGCGATCGCGGCCACGTCGATGTAGTAGCGGCCCTCGATGCGGCGCTGCTCGGGTTCGTCGGTCGCGGCCTCAAGCCGTGTCGTGACCTCGCGCAGTCGGTTCACCTCGGCCGTCGTCGCGCGCTCGGCGGCCAGCCGCGCGGCGGCGCCGGAGACCGCGGCCCGCATGTCGCCCAGCTCGCGCAGGTCGGTGCTGGCCAGATCGCGCAGGCGGCCACGCGACAGGTCGGCCAACGCGTCATGGGAGACCCGCACAAAGCTGCCGCCGCCTCGTCCGCGTCGCGTTTCCACCAGGCCGCGGGCGCGCAGATCCGACAGCGCCTCGCGCAGCGTGACGGTCGAGACGTTCAGGGACGCCGCGAGCTGAGCCTCGGCAGGCAACTGCTCGCCGTCGACGATGATGCCCATCGCGATGGCGCTGCCCAGCCGGCGCACCACCGCCTCGGTCCGGCCCGGGCGCTCCGACAGCGGTGCGAAAACCGCCTGCCGCGCGTCGCTGGCCAGTAGACGCACGATCACCTCCCCGCGGCCGCGTCACCCCATCTGCCACACGAGTTTTACACGACCAGCCCCGATGTGAACCCCCTTGCACTTAAAACTATAAACCCATATGTTTTGTGTTTACCGGTGTTGCAGATCACAGTTGGGGAGGTATATCCCGTGACCCAGGTGGATCCCCGCGCCAGCGGGGACGCGCTGACCCGTCCGTTCACGCCCGGGACCCGGTCCAGCGAACCCGAGATGGCCGAGTTCGCCGAAACGATCGCTGGCCCGACGCAGATCGACCTGCCCGACCCGCAGACCCGCGAGTTCGTCGAGCAGTGGCGCAACGCCTCGTACAACTGCTTCTCGTCCGGGCACAAGTTCTGCCGGGAGGTCTGCCCGGTGATGCAGGTCAGCCGCAACGAGTCGTGGACCCCGACGGCGTTTCACGCCAACGTCGTCGCGATGGAAAAGGGCGAGCTCGAAGTGGCCGACATCGCGTCGGACTACGTCAACTGCACTCAATGCGGGGCGTGCGAACTCCGTTGCCCGAACACGCTTTTCACCGGTGACTTCTACCGGTTCCGGACCCGCACGGTCGATGTGGTCAAGGCGGTGCGGGCGCTGGCCGTCGACAAGGGCATTCACCAGCCGCGGTGGCAGACGTGGAACGCGCGCACCAACGACAAGACCCACGAGCCCGTCCTCGGCGAGGAGGACATCAGCCAGGACAACGTGCGTAACTGGGCCGAGGGCCTAGACATCCCGATCGGCGGCGAGACGATCCTGTTCGTCGACTGCGAAGCCGCGTTCTACCGCACCTCGGTGCCGCGCGCGGTCGCGCAGATCCTGCAGTCGGTCGGCTACGAATTCGGCCTGATGGGCGAACAGTGGTGCTGCGGCGGGCCGGCCGCCGAGATGGGCTACGAGGAGCAGGCCCGCCGCTTCGCCCGGCACAACCTGGACAACTGGCGTTCCACCGGGACCAAGCGCGTGCTCGTGCTCGACCCGCACGACTACATCAGCTTCACCGAGGACTACCCGAAGTACTTCGGCGCCGAATACGACATCGAGGTCGTGCTGGTGGTGGAACTGCTCGCCGAGATGATCCGCGACGGCAGGCTCACGCCGACGGTGCCGATCGAGCGGACCATCACCTACCACGACCCGTGTCGACTCAACAAGCGCAAGGGCATCTGGCAGGAGCCCCGCGAAATACTGCGCGCCATACCGGGTCTGACGTTCAACGACGTCGACCGGGTCACGCAGTGGTCCTATTGCTCGGGCGCCGGCGGCGGGCTTGCCATCGAAAAGCCCGAGCTCACCGCCGCGATCAGCCGCAACCGGCTCGACAAGGCCGCCGAGCTGCAG
This sequence comes from Mycolicibacterium agri, assembly GCF_002553505.1. Classification (GTDB taxonomy): domain Bacteria; phylum Actinomycetota; class Actinomycetes; order Mycobacteriales; family Mycobacteriaceae; genus Mycobacterium; species Mycobacterium agri. The sequence continues at coordinate 20,688 of NZ_PDCP01000083.1, forward strand.
GTCGACACCTTGGTCAGCGCGTGCCCGTGGTCGGAGCGGCCGCTGTCGGCGGCAGGCCAGGACACCGACATCGACGTCGTCGACATCCACGAACTGCTCGCCGAATCGCTCGGCATCACCGTCGGCGGAAGCCGGGGTGCGTCATGACCACGACGATGCCCAGCCTGCACGACGAGCACCTCGCCCGGGTGATCGACCGGTTGCGCACGGTGCTGCGCTACGACCAGGTACTGACGGCCAAGACCGACCTCTACAACCGCGCCAGGGTGCCCGCGCCGTTCCCAGTGCACCGCTGGGCCGAACGGGTGCCCGACCTGGCCGTGTTGCCGGAATCCACCGAGGACGTCGCCAAGGTGGTCGGCGTCGCCAACGAGTTCAAGATCCCGGTCGTGCCCCGCGACGGCGGTACAGGGCTCACCGACGGCGCGGTCCCGCTGCGCGGCGGCATCGTGGTGGACGTCAAGCGGCTCAACAAGATCCATGAGATCGATCTGGACAACCGCACCGCCACCGTCGGCACCGGCATCAACATGCTCAAGCTCAACGAGGAGCTCGGCAAGCACGACTTGATCTACCCCGACGACCCGGCGTCGTATCCGTGTTCGCTTGTCGGCGGCCGCATCGGCACGTCGGGATGGTCGCTGATCGGTGCACGCTACGGCCACACCCGCGACCTGGTGCTGTCCTTCGACCACGTGTTGCCCACCGGCGAGGTGATGCACGTCGGCGACGGGATCGGGCGCAAGGTGTCCAAGTCGTCGTCGGGCTACCAGCTCAAGCATCTGTTCATGGGCCATCAGGGCACGTTGGGCATCGCCACCAAGGCCACGCTCAAGCTCTATCCGAAACCGGAGGCCGAGCTGACGCCGTTCTGGGCGTTCGACAACTACGACGACGCCTACCGCTGCGTGCAGGCGCTGGCGCATGCGGGGGTGGCCACGTTCGCCGGCGCGGTGTTGTTCGACGAGTGGAAGGTCGCCTACCTCCGCCGAGACGACGAGGCCTACATCCCGCAGCCCGCCGACGTGCGCGCCCTGGTGTGCACGGCGCTGTACGGCTACGAGGACGAGGTGCGCCCCGCGGGGCGTCGGCTCTTCCGAATCGCCAAGGAGCACAACGCCCGCTACCTGGGCGACGAAATATCGCAAGGCGACTGGGCGGCCCGGCACGACCGCTACGCCACGCCGCTGCACGGTCGAACCAAGACCGGACAGGTCGTCCCGATGAGCTGGCACTGCGAAGACGCCGCGATCAATTACACCGAGCTGCCCGCCGTCACTCGCCAATGGCACGCCATCGTCGCCGAATTACGGCGCAAGACCGACATTTTCGACGACTGGGGCATGTTCGCCTACACCTCGGCCAACACCGGGGTCGACTACCTGACCGAGATCGACGTCGGCATCTGGGAACAGCAACTCGACGATGCGGCGTGGACGCTGTGGGTGGACGCCAAACGCGACATCGCCGCCGCGGCGCTGCGCCACGGCGGGTCGATCAGCGCATGCCACGGCTCCTGCCGCGAGGGCGAAGTCGATTTGGTGCCAGAGGAATTGGGGCGCGGCTATGAGGTGATGGCCGACATCAAACGCGCCCTGGACCCGAACAACATCATGAACCCCGGAAAGTACCTACTCGACATGGCCTATCAACCGGACTTGCGAGGCGCGCTGGCCGCGCTGAAGGAGAGGAGAGCACGATGAGTGACGGCAACGGCGGCTGGCTGTGACAGGTTGATTTGGCCCCGGTAGGACGGTCTGTTTTGGCCCCGTCCGCCCGACTCGCCGGTGCGGTTGT